>CASDVE010000022.1 GCA_949284175.1 uncultured Eubacteriales bacterium | reverse complement strand
AAAAAACACCGCCTTTCTAATAGTTTTATTCTATCAAAAAAGCGGTCATAAGTACAGACAAAGTCCCAGCATTTGCGGGGACTTTGTCTACACTCTGAAAGTTGGGGTGGAAAACCACCCCAACTTTTTTTATTGCCCATAATAAGCATTCACACCATGTTTTCGCTGATAATGTTTATCTTGCAATTCTTGTGGTGCTTCCTTAACTTGAGAATTAAGCATCTCACATCTTGCTGCCATCTTTGCCACTTCTTCCAATACCACTGCATTATGTACTGCTTCTTTTGCATCCTTTCCCCAAGTAAATGGACCATGATTTTTACACAAGACTGCTGGCATAGAATGATAATCTTTTCCTTTAAAATACTCTACAATCAAACGCCCTGTATTTTTTTCATATGCTTCTTCGATTTCACTTTTCATAAGATTTCGTATGCAAGGAATATCCCCATACATATAATCAGCATGCGTTGTACCATAACATGGAATTTCTCGCCCAGCCTGAGCCCAACTTGTCGCCCACGGTGAATGGGTATGTACAATCCCCCCTATTCCTGTAAACGCTCTATATAATTCTAAATGAGTTGGCATATCAGAAGATGGTTTTAAATCCCCCTCTATCAGATTTCCTTCTAAGTCTAATACAACCATATCTTCCCAGCTCATCTTATCATACTCCACTCCACTGGGTTTGATAACAAATAACCCTTTTTCCCTATCAATTCCACTGACATTTCCCCAAGTAAAAGTAATAAGACCATACTTTGGAAGTAATAGATTCGCTTCATAAACTTCCTTTTTTAATTGTTCTAGCATTGCTTCTCCTTTCTAAAACATTCTATTCTCAATATTTTTTAACACTGACTATCTAAAAGATCAGCCATCATATGGAAAGCAAAATCTACATCTTGTTTCCACTCCGGATTTCCTGTGTACCAAAATTCTGTCACATATCTACGCACTCCCAGCTCCCAAGCCTTTTGAATTCCCTTCTTAAAATCCACATGCCCCATTCCAAATGGAATTTCTCTAAATTTTCCTGGAACTGTTTCTTTTAGATGCAATGCAGCAATTCTTCCTCTTCCCATTTCTAAATCATCTGTTACTTTTGTTCCATATTTGATAGCCGAATTTGTAATATTCCCCAAATCCGGATAGACATTTAGATACAAGGAATCCACTTCTTTTACATAATACATAGCCTTTTCTACTGTATTCATAAACTCTGTTTCCATTGTTTCAAATCCAAGTAAAATTCCCTTACTTGCTGCCATCATGGCTGCCTTCTTCAAATTCTCTTCAAAATATTGTCTTGTTTTATCATTACTTTTTTCATAATATACATCGTACCCTGCAAGCTGAATAATTCGTATTCCCAAGTCATCGGCTAACTGAATTGCCTGTTCCATGATTTCCATGCCTCGTTTTCTTGTATTCCAATTTTCACTTCCTATTGGATATTTCCGATGCCCACTTAAGCACATCGTTCGAATCGGCATTTCTTCTTCCTTCATCAAAGCCACTAATTTTGCACGCTCTTCTTTACTCATTTCCAACCGCTTCAGTTTTTCCTCTGTTTCATCAATGCTAATTTCAATAAAATCATATCCTGTTTCTTTTGCAACCCGCATTTTATCCTTCCAACTTAGATCTGATGGCATGGCTTTTTCATAGATACCTAATGTATAATTTTTCATAGATAGCACTTCCTTTTCCATATTCATCCTTCTGGAATTACATATCCCCATTCATTTCTTATAGAATCCATAATTTTCAAAACTTCCAGTGTTTCTTCCTGTGGCAACTCTTTACACTCTTTCTTCCCATTTTCAATTGCTAAAACCGCTGCTTCCACTTCATACTCATATCCAGAAATCTGATCTGGAATCGAATATTCTTTTACCAAATTATAATTCTTATCGAATACTTGAATCCTTTCAGGATTATTAATATTTACAATTTCAATATATCCTTTTGTTCCAAAAATTGCCCCACTTCTATTTAATACGGATGCCACATTGCAATGTGTTACTGCTTCTTTTCCACCTTCAAATATCATCACAATACTATCCGAATAATCCACACCTTCTTTGGAAAATTCAGCATGGGAAATTACCTTTTGTAAGTTGGTTCCGAAAACCATTCTTGCAAAATGAATGAGATAGATTCCCACATCCAGTAAAGCACCTCCTGCTAGCATTGTGTCCCAAAGTCTTGGAATATCTCGCAAATCATATCCTAAATTTGCAGTTAAAGACGTTACCTCACCAATAACTCCACTTTGTATTATTTCATCAATAATTTTTCTGGAAGGCATATATCTGGTCCACATAGCCTCTGATAGAAAAACGTTTTTCTGAGAGGCGAGAAAACACAGTTTTCTTCCCTGCTCTTCTGTCACCGTAAATGGTTTTTCACAAAGAACATGCTTTCCTGCCTCAATGCACATTTTAGCACCTTTATAATGCAAAGAATGTGGTATAGCAATATATACTAAGTCAACTTCTTCATCTTTTAACATCTGTTCATAAGAGCCATAGGCTTTTTTTATCTGATGCTGTTTTGCAAATGCTTCTGCACGTTCTTGTTCTCTTGCTGCAATAGCATATACTTCTACTCGGCTTTTATCCATCTTCATAATAGTATCTGCCATCTTATGTGCAATGCTTCCCGCTCCCATTATCCCAATTCTAATCATTATTATGTTTCTCCTTACTTAATTTTCAAATCGTTTCCATACTTTAGATAATCCCTCGATTATAGAGCGATACGTCTGATATTTTTCCTCATAAATCTCTTTATATTCTCTTCGTGGCATTACTGTCTTTGTGATCTTGACTGTTCTGGCAATGGCATCATCATAATTTTGATAAATTCCAGACGCAATACCAGCTACCATAGCTGCTCCTTGTGCTCCCTGCTCCTTCTCTTCAATCACATCAATTGGAATCTGCAAAACATCTGCAAACATCTGTACCCATACATCTGATTTTGCAGCTCCTCCAGAAAAGCTAATACTTTTTGGTTTTTTCCTGTTTCTAAGCAGTCTTTTTATATGAACCGCATGGGAAAAAACAATTCCTTCGTATACAGCTCTTAACATATGTTTTTTTGTGTGATACGCAGTCAGCCCTACAAAAGTTCCTTTTGCTAACGCATCTTCATTAGAACCATTTAAAAATGGAAGAAATATCACATGATTATCCTGTGGCTCAATAGCTCCTACCCATTCATTAGTCAAATCATAAATTGATATGCCTTTTTCTTCCGCTTCTTTCTTTTCTGCCGACATTAGATTTTGAATAAACCACTCCATATTTCCTGCTGATGTTGGACTACTTTCTTCTACGAGAAAATATCCTGGAATACAAAACATGGAATTTAATGCAACAGTACCATTTAATACTGGCTCTTTTCGAATGAATTCATTAATACTCCAAGTTCCTGCAATCATACACATTTGCTCTTCATTACAAAGTCCTGAGGCAATCCCACAGGCATTTACATCAAACATTCCCGCTGCAACTGGAATTCCTTCTGGAAGCAATGTTTTTTCACTCACTTCTTTTGTAATATACCCACAAATATCCGATGAACGTTTTAACGGTGGAAGTTTGTCAAACACTTCCTCTAATCCAAACAATGCTAATAATTCCTTATCATAAGACTTGGTTTTTAAGTTTAATAAATTTCCTCCTGAAAAATCCGTATATTCCCCATATGCCTCACCTGTCATTCTATAACGAATATAATCTTTCACTGAAAAAATATACTTTGTGTGCTTTAAAACATCTGGTTCATTCTCTTTCAACCATGCTAACAGACTGACTGGTTGACAAGCTAAAATAGTCTGACAAGATTTTTCAAATACTTTCTCCTTTGTTCCATCATTTTCCCATTGCTCTACATACTTCCAAGCCCTTGTATCCGTAGAAACAATGCCATTATAGACAAGTTTTCCATCTTCACCAACTAAATACAATCCTTTTCCATGACCAGAAAAAGATACACCTACAATATCCTTTGGATCAATCCCACTTTTTTTAATTGCTGTGCGAACCGCCTGTACATTTCCTTCCCATAATTCATCCATATCTCGCTCTGTGTACCCTGGTTTTGGAGTAATTGTTGTCATGGATACCCGAGCCACTGCAATCTGCTTTCCATCTTCATCAAAAATTGCCGCTTTAGAAAATGTTCCTCCATTGTCAATTCCTACTAAATATCTCACCCTTCATCCCTTCCTTCCATTATATAAACAATGACCCGGAAGGTGGCTGTCCTCACCATATTCCGGGTCGAATCAACTTCCTTTATTCTCTTGTTACTTGTGGCACATTTGGACAGTTTGGACCAAAATGCTTTAATACAACTAATGGTTCTACCTTACTTGTATTTGTAATCACAATTCCCTCTTTTGCAACTTTTTCCGAAACAAAGAACTCATCAGCACTTTGTTGTCCAAAGCGAAGCAATGTTGGGGCTTCTGCATCATAGACACCAAATGTTCCATGTCCTTGTACGAAGATACATCCATATGCAGCACCATCTTTTATGGTTACTGTCTGCCCGGGATTTATTGTTAATTCTTTTGCCGCAATATATGGATTTCCATATGTAATCCACTTTTGTGAATACGCTTCTGTTTCTGCCTCTACAATTGGTTTTCTAAAATAGTGCTTTTTATAATGCGGATCTACATTTTTTTCCCAATCTAAAAGACTGAATACATAATCAATATCACCTTTTTTATTTTCAGGACACTCTTCATCCAACATTTCTGGTGGATATACTTCTCCAGATACAATATTTTCATAGACAGAGTTTACGTCGGAATTCCACTGTGGTTCATAAGTTAAAACAGATGCTGGTGCATGGATCACTCCTGCTGGTGTATACCATCCAGTTCCAAGTTGTACACGGTATGCCCTGGATAATTCTGTAATCCTCGTATCATCATCTGCAAAATGACGAATTCTTTCTTTGATCTCTTCTGGCTCTACGTCTGGATCAAATCCAAAGTAAGTATAGTTAGCCTCACCAAAATGGTTGTTCAGCTGTTTTGGAAAATAGTAGCATTCAGGCTTTCCTAATTTTCCTACTTTTTCAGCGGCTTCAAAGGTTAAATGTAAATGATGGAATAACGGATTTTCATTATCAAAAAACTTAGAGTACATTGGCCATCCATTATATTTTTCCATCAATTCTTCCCCAACTAATTCCGCTCCTAATACTTTAACAGCATCTTTCAAGGAGAACTTCAAATCCGTATCATAATCAACACATACATAGCTTAATCCTTCATCAGCTTTTGCTTTTTCTCCATTTTGTGCTGCAATTGTAGAAGAAAACCATCTCTCCGTAATGGAGCCTCTTTCCATTCCAAATGCAAAATAATCATCTGGATGTAATTTCAAGCGATGTCCTGCTTTTCCAAATCGTCTTGGGACAAAAGCTGGAAACAACCGAAGTACTCCTTCTCCTTTTTCAAATGTTTCTCTAATAATATGGCTATCATCTGTTGTGTTCTTCTCAACCAAATTTCCTGTTCTTTTCGCTTCTTCCAAACGCTTGTCCAGCTCATCTTTTGCTTTCATTGTTAATTCTTTTTCTCTCATAATCCATTCTCCCAATCATGTTTTCTATTTTTTTACTTAACAAACACCCTTTTGTAACATAATATTGGCATAGCGTGCGGTATCTCCTGTTTGCACGATCACATAGGCTTTTTCAGCCTCTTCATAAAAGGACAGTCTATCCAAAAATTCAAAATCGTGAAATGCTCGTTCCTCATTATGTTCTTTTAAAATTTTTCTGTATTCTTCCCATATTTCTGGCACCGGTTCCTCCGGTAAATTTCGCATTAATTTCACAGGATTTTCAATAAAATGATCCAGTGGGAAAAACTTCATAATTGCCTCTAATAACTCTGGTATTTCCACTTGATCCATGCGAATAATTCTTCTTGCATGGGATGTTCCTGGAAAATTCGCATCTGCTAAAATCATATAATCAGAATGCCCCATTTCCATCATCACTTTCATAAACTCGGGTGAAATTATTGTTGGTATTGTTTTTAGCATATTGTCCTCCTTATCATTCTACAAATACCATTTCTTCTTTTGCTGTCAAATCTGTTGATTTTCTTACTACTAATGTGGTTTCCATTTCTTCTGCAATCACTTGATGACCTGAATTTGCCTTCGCTTCTCCTTGAGCATTTTGCAATTCCTCAATCCTTTGCAATAAAATCTGTGCTGCTCTTCTTCCCATATATCTTTTTTTAATGTGCACAGTTGAAATAGGTGGTTCTAACATACTGGTAACGAAAACATTATCTGTTCCAATGAGTTTCACATCTTGTGGAATACGGATATTGCATTCCTTTAAAGCCTTTAACGCACCAATCGCCATCTGGTCATTGGCAACATAAACACCGTCAATCCCTTCATTTCTATTTAATAACGCATTCATAGCCATATATCCACTTTCGTGTGTATAATCTCCAGCTTCCATCATTATCTTTTTATCGACTTTAAATCCGCCCTCTTTCATCGCTTTTAAATACCCTTGTTTACGTTCTTCTGGAACCTCTTCTTGTATAGGTCCTCCTATAAAAACGATTTTCTTACAACCACAATCAATCAGATGGTTAACTGCCATTTCAGCAGTCTTCTTATTATTATAAAAAACAGAATCCACTCCATATTTGGAAAAATCTCGCTCCAAACTGACCAATGGAGTTTCCTTTAGCATACATGCTTCTGTCTTTATCTTCTCTATATATTGTTTTTCTTTTTTCTTTGAAACATTTGATACAAATATGACACCATCCACTTTATTTGAAAAAAGATGTTTAAAACTTTCCTCTTCTTTTTTGACTCCATTTTCATTCTTTAATACATGGGAGTCATAAATGGTTAAGCTATACCCATATTTACTGATTGTTTCATAAATTCCCTTCACGATATAGGGATAAAAAAGACCACAAATGTCGGATGTAATAACTCCAATCGTCTTTGTATATCCTCTTTTCATATTGCTTGCGACAGAATCCCTTACATAATTTAATTCTTCCACTGCTTCATATACTTTTCTTTTTAAATCATCACCAACATACTTTGACTGATTTAATACATTGGAAACTGTTGATATTGATACTCCTGCTCTCTCTGCTACATCTCGAATTGTGACCATATTTCCTCCATTCTGATATACTATCTTTTTCAGATTATTATATCACAGAAGTCCCTTATTCCATATCTTTAAGTGCATCAGCATCCAATAATGTAATGTCGATCGGAATCTCTTTCTCTACGGATTCACCCTGCATCATTTTTAAAGCAGATTCTACTGCCATTTCGCCCATTTCTGTTGTTTTTTGCTCCACTGTAAACAACATTTTTCCATCGTTTACAGCCACAATAGCATCATCACCAGCATCAAACCCTGTAACAAGAATATCTTTTCCCGGAATCTTTCCTGCTGATTCAATTCCTTCAATTGCCCCTAACGCCATTTCATCATTTGCGGATAAAATCGCTTTGATATCTGGGTGGGCTTGTAAAATATTTTCTGTTACACTCAAACCTTCTGCTCTGTCAAAATTAGCAGTTTGGGATGCTACAACTTCCAATTTTCCATCCACAGCATTCAAAAATCCCTCATTTCTATCCAATGCACTGGATGCTCCTGGAATCCCTTCCAAAATTGCAATCTTTGCACCATCTCCCAATTTTTCTGCCAAATATCCTCCTGCTTGTTCACCTGCTTTTACGTTATCTGTTCCAATAAAACAATCAACTTCTGCTCCATCCACAGAACGGTCTACGGCAATCACTTTGATTCCTGCTTCCATGGCATCACTAACTGCTGGTGCAACAGAAGCGGAATCTTCTGGATTTACAATTAATACTTTAATTCCTTTTGCTATCAAATCCTCAATATCAGAACTTTGTTTTGCGGTATCATTTCCTGCATCAATAACAGTAAGATCAATGCCAAGCTCTTTTGCCTTGCTTTCCGCTCCATCTGCCATAGATACAAAAAATGGGTTATTCAATGTAGAGATGGCAAAACCAACTTTCCCAATTTCATTTTGCTGTGTATCACTATTCTCTGTTTTTTTACTTTCTCCCTCCACACTGCACCCAGCTAACGAAAGAGCCATTAACCCAACCAATAAAACATTTAACATTCTTTTCTTTATCATTCTTACTTCCTCCTCTAAAAAATAAATCCTTGTCAATTACTGTTTATCTGTTCTTATCAGAAAGAACTGCAATTAAAATTACAATTCCTTTTACAACATCTTGATAATAAGAAGAAACTCCCAAAATATTTAAACCATTATTTAATACAGCAATAATTAAAATACCAATTAATGTTCCTGTAATTTTTCCTCTTCCCCCATTCATACTGGTGCCACCAAGGGCAACGGATGCGATGGCATCCAATTCATATCCACTTCCCAATGTTGGCTGTGCAGAGTTCAATCTGGATAGAAGTACCAGCCCCGATAACCCAGCCATCAAACCAGAAATACTGTATACGAACATCTTAATTTTTATAATACTGATTCCTGCTAATTTGGCACATTCAGCATTGGAACCTACGGCATAGATCTTTCTTCCTAATGCTGTCTTATTTAATAATAGAAAGAAAAAAACAAAAACTATGATAAACAAAATAACTGGAACTGGAATCCCTAGGATACTTCCTTTCCCAAAAAAGACTAAGACATTGGACATGGCATACTCTTCCTTTGATAGATTGGAAATGGGACGTCCATTCATATAGATCATGGTCATACCTCTATATACCGTCATTGTGATCAAGGTTGCAATAAAAGGCTGTAATCTTCCTTTTGTAATTAAAACTCCTGATAACATACCAAGTCCCAATCCTACCGCTAATGTAACTAACATAGCCACTGGAACTGGAATCCCCTTTGTAATCATCCCCGCACATAATGCTGCACTCAATGCTAATGTAGAACCAACGGATAAGTCAATTCCTCCCGTTAAGATAACCATAGTCATTCCAAATGCAATAAATCCATTAATGGATGACTGTCTAATTAATGAAAGAAAGTTATTAACGGTTCTAAATTCTGGACTGATTGCACCAATTACCACAATTAGAAAAACCAATGCAATCAAAGCCCCATACTCTTGTAAAATATTTGCTACACTTCTTTTTTCCATTTTCATCTAAATCCTTCCTCCCGTTGCCAGCGTCATAATATTTTCCTGGTTTGCCTCTTTTTTCCCAAGTACTCCGGTTATCTTTCCTTCCCAAACAACCATAATTCTATCGCTCATTCCAAGAAGTTCAGGCAATTCTGAGGAAATCATTATGATAGCAACTCCCCTTTTCGCTAAAGCATTAATAACATTATAAATTTCTTTTTTTGCTCCAATATCAACTCCTCTTGTTGGCTCATCCAGAATCAAAATCTTAGGATTTTTTAAAATCCATTTTGCAAGTACAACTTTTTGCTGATTGCCCCCGCTTAAATTTCCTGTTAACGTTTCTTCTCCAAAACATTTGATATTAAAATCCTCAATTCCTTTTTGAGAAAACTCCTTTTCCTTCTCTTTTTTAAGAAAAGAATGACTGGATATTGCTTCTAAATTGGTCAAGGAAATATTTTCTCGAATACTCTTATCTAACATTAAGCCTTCTATTTTTCGGTCTTCCGTAATAAATCCTATTCCGTATCGAATAGCATCTTTTGGCTTTTTTATATGTACCTCGTTACCTTCTATCTTAATGCTACCTCTCTGATATGGGATATTTCCAAAAATGGATTGCATGATCTCCGTTCTACCTGCACCCATAAGCCCACTCACTCCAAGTACTTCTCCCGCATGCACTTTAAAAGATACATCTTGGAATTTCCCATCTAATCCAAGATTTTCTGCTTCAAATACCACATCTCCAATTTTACTTTCTCTTTGAGGATACCGTTCTCCGATCTCTCTTCCAATCATCATTTTCACCAATTCATTCATATTGGTTTCTTCTATGCTTCGAGTTCCAATGTACTGACCATCTCGCATGACAGTAATCCGATCACAAATCTGAAAAATTTCCTCCATTCTATGAGAAATATAGACAATGGATACACCTTTACTTTTTAAATTTTGAATGACCTTAAATAAGGCTTCGGTTTCCGTCTCTGTCAATGCTGCGGTTGGCTCATCCATAATAATAACCTGTACTTCCAACATCAATGCTTTGCAAATCTCAATCATCTGTTGCTGTCCCACTGATAATGTTGACATAATGGTCTTTGGCGGAATATCCACCCCTAAAATATCTAATGCCTCTTTTGCTTTCTTCTGCATTTCTTTTGATTTACAAAAACCAAACCTACTTTTAATCTCTTTATTCAAAAAAAGATTTTCTTCCACCGTCAAATCATACAAAACATTCAGTTCTTGATGAATAAACAAAATACCATTTTCTTCTGCTTCTTTTGCTCCCTTGAACGTCATTTCTTTACCATTTACTAGAATATGACCCGAATCTTTCGTATACACTCCGGTCAATATCTTCATCAAAGTGGACTTTCCTGCACCATTCTCCCCCATAAGAGCATGTACTTCCCCTTCTCGCAAATCCAAAGACGCTCCAGTTAAAACCTGATTGGAACCAAATGATTTTTGAATATCTTTCATTACAATCTGCATTTGCTCACTTTCCTTTCTCTGCACTGGAAAAACGTTTTTCTGATGTTGTAATCATTTTATTAGAAAAACGTTTTTCTGTCAATGAAATTCTATGAATATTCGTTATTTTCTACATTTTTCACTATTATCAATATTATTTTTTGTGTATTTTTACTTTTATTTTCCTTTTTCAAAATTTTTGAATTATTTCTTTCACTATAAAAGGCTCTCACTAAATCGTGAGAGCCTTCCAATTTTTTCTAATATTCTTTTCTAAGCCATTCAAAAGCGGAAGGAATCGCATAGTGTTCTTCCATTTCTTCTTTTGAAACCCAAATACAATCAAGCCCTTTTATTTCTTCTTGCAAACGGACTCTTTTTCCTTTCATATGCCATTCCACATGGGAGAATATATGCTTTCCTTCATACTCTCCAATCATCTCATATTCTTTTACTCCATGCTGTTTTAAGAAATGATATAGCTCTTCTTCATTCAATTTCCCCTCTACATTTGGAAATTCCCAAAGTCCTGATAGCAGTCCAACTTCTGGTCTTTTATGAAGAGCCACTTTATTTTGATACTCCAATAAAAATACCGTTTTTTCTTCTTTTCTTCTCTCTTTTTTCGGTGTCTTCACTGGAATCTGATCCGTTAAATCTTTTTTATAAGCAAGACATCTTGTATCCCATGGACATTCTTCACAATGGGGCTTTCCATTTGGAATGCAAACCGTTGCACCTAATTCCATTAACGCTTGATTCATATCTCCGCTTTTCCCTTTTGGCATAATTTCTGATAGACGGAGCATCACTTCTTTTTTTGTTTTTTGTTTTAAAATATCCTCATAGCATTCTGTCAATCTGGTGATAACTCGAAGCACATTTCCATCCACAGCAGGAACATCTAATCCATAGGCGATTGAGCCAATGGCTCCTGCCGTATATTCTCCAATGCCTGGAAGTTCTAATAACTTTTCATAATCCCTTGGCATCTGTCCTCCATATTGTTCCATCACAATCTTAGCAGTTTTTTTCAGATTTCTTGCCCGATTATAATACCCCAATCCTTCCCATAATTTCATCAAGATTTCGTCATCCACTTCTGCCAGATCTTTCATGGTAGGTAACGTTTCCATAAAGCGATCATAGTATGGCTTTACCGCTTCCACTCGTGTCTGCTGAAGCATAATTTCAGAAATCCAAACTCGATATGGCGTTGGTTCTTCCCTCCAAGGAAGGATGCGTGCGTGATGGTAATACCAATTTAAAAGGGCATCACAGATTTCCTCATTTAAAGGTTTTATAGGGCGGTAGATCTCTTTTTTTATTACACTCCATTCTAAAAGCAGTTGTTCCAATGATTTTCCCGCATTGGCAGGACTTGTAGATGGAAGTTTTATGGCTTCCACTTCAATTCCCTCTTTTTCTAGTTCCTTTTTTTGATATTTTTCATATAACTCATATGCTTTATTGCCGTTTAAATAAATCTTTGTGATTCCTGTCTTCTCCAAAATCGTTTTAATATCCGATGGAACCACATCCGTAATGCTACTATCGCTAGAACCTATAATGTTGCAACTGGCAATGACATCATAGATTGCAATTCCATGAAAGAGCAAAAACTCTTTTTTCTCTTCGATTGTCTTTGGCGTTTTAGTTTCTGCAATACCTGCTAACACTTTCCAAAACCGATTTTGTGGATGATGATAAAAAAATCCTCCTTCTCTTGACTTCACAGATGGAAAACTTCCAAGAATTAAAATCCTTGAATTCCGATTATAAATGGGACTTATTTCATGTTGAATCATAGTTATTCATCTCCTTTATTCTCAAAAACTCCTTATCTTGAACCACCGATGAGAAGCCACTCTTGTTCTCTTTCTTATGGTTCTAAATAGTTTTGTCCTGCATAATCGGACATCAAATTATAATCCAATACTTTTTTTGATAGTTGCACCAATCGCTTCGCCCTCTTAGATTGCTCCTTTAACTCCTCTGTTAAAGGAATTTCTTCTCCTGTGTCCGTATTCCACGCCCGTCCACTTTCAAATGTTCCATCCCGTCCGATTTGATACATCGTCTTGCCCCATACAAAAGAACCTTCTAACAGATAGGTCACAGAGGCTACAAAATCATCTTTTTCTTCGGTTACGTTGGCAATATCTTTTCCAAAAATATAAGGCTGTGGAATGGTCAAATCCATAATATTTGCGATAGTAGGCAGAAAATCCACCTCTCCACCTGTGGTTTCAATGGTTTCTTTCACCCCACTGTTTGGGACATGAATAATCAATGGAATATTCAACATTTCGTCATAATCATACTCTCTTCCAATATACTTTGGCACTTCTTCTTGGATGGACTTATAAAAATCATCATCCGAGATCAGCATCCCATGATGATCCCCATACATGGCAATCACTGTATTCTCATATAACCCTTCTTCTTTTAACCGTTCTATCAACTCCCCAATGGCTTCATCTGCATAATGAACCGCTTGTAAATAATGTCCAAACAACGTTTCATCCTCTGGTTTCAACTTAAGAGAAACAAGACTATCCTCTAAATCATACGGAATATGATTCGTCACCGTCACCATAAAACTAAAGGTCTGTCCTGTTTGTTGTTTTAAAATATCCACCGCTTGTCTAAATAACTCTTTATCTGTAATTCCAAATCCAGAAATTTCTGTTGGATTCAAATACTCTTGACTATAAAAGAAATCAAACCCTTCTTGTGGATACATCTGTCCTCGATTCCAAAAGGTTCTCACATTGCCATGAAAAGCAAGAGTGCCATATCCTTGTTGACGTAAAAGCCATGGAAGACCATTATAATTATTTTCCACATAAAGGCGATAAGCCTCTCGTTCTGTCACTGGATAAAAACTATTTAATGTGGCAAATTCCGCATCCGCTGTATTTCCTTTCCCTAAAGACTGATAATAGTTATTAAAATATAAGGTATCAGACTTTAGTAGCTTATTAATATTTGGTGTGATTTCTTGTCCATTATACGTCCTACCAATGGGAAAGTTTTGAAAACTCTCCATTTGAATCACAATCAGATTTTTTCCCTTTCCAATGCCTCGGTATTTCCTTCCTTCCGCTTTTGGAACAAGCTCTTTTAGTTCTTTTTGTATTTCTTCTTCCTTAATAGACGAACGTGCCATTTTTTCTCCTATGAATTTGACAATATCACTCACATGATACGAGATAACTTCTAAACGTGTCACCCCTAAAACCTTGTCATCCTTCAATGGATTCCACACAAGAACTCCAATTATCATGAGCATAAGCAAGAAAAAGAAAGAAGAGTAGGATTTTCTTTTTTTATTCCGTACCTCTTTTTGACTTTTTATAAACCAATATATGACAAAGGGAATATCCCATAAAAATAAAAGAATCCCTATGGTTGATATAACGCCTTGTAATTCAATGGCTCCACTTGTTGCAATCAAATCATCAAGCTGGAAAAGCTGATTTACTGATGGATATTGAACAAAGTATCCATAATACATCGCATCTGCCATCATAATTAAAGATGAGAGTCCATAAACAATGCCAAATAGCATTGCAGATAACGCCTTTCTTCTTCTTTGCCTCATAAATTCAAAGAAAATGGTAATAAAGGCAAAAGTAAGCAGTCCTACGAAACGGACTGCACCTTCCAATTTCACAGATTGATAAAAAATAACTATTTTTAGTGCAAATAAACAGTAAATAATATGCCAACTTTTTGGTGTATACGTTTTTGTCTTCAACTCTTCCTCCATTTTATTTTTTGTTTCTTATATTTCTACTGTATCCTAGTCCTAGCTTTTCCATCCTCTCATTCCCTATGAATCATCCTCATTGTATGCTATCCCCCAGTATATGTTAGCACTTGCCTCTAAGTTTTTATCAACGATTACTCTACACTTTTTAAGGATTCTACCATATCAATCTTCTTTAGTTTAAAGTAAAGCACGAAGTTTACAAACATGGAAAAACCTATCGTTAGAAGTCCTGCATACACAAAACTTAAAGGTTTCACCTCTCTACCGAGCATCATCATGTCCAGTTCCGCTGTTACAACCACATAGCGATGCAAGAAGATTCCTAAAAAGACACCAACTCCAATTCCTATGATAGTTAAAATCACATTTTCACGATAGACATATTCCGCTGTTTCCACATCATAAAATCCTAACACTTTAATGGTGGCAAGCTCTCTCTTTCTTTCACTGATGTTAATATTGTTTAGATTATAAAGAACGACAAAGGCAAGAGCTCCTGCTGAAACAACTAAAACAACAATAATAATATCCATACCTTCCAACATACGGTTAACAGAACTCTTGGATTCCGCAATTTGTGTTATGCTATTGACTCCACTCTGCTTTAATAAATGTTCCGCTAGGGTATTTCTTTGTTCCTCACTTACTTGTTCCGTCTTTAATAAAATCTGATTCCAATCAGGCTTTGC
Source organism: uncultured Eubacteriales bacterium (assembly GCA_949284175.1). Lineage (GTDB taxonomy): Bacteria > Bacillota > Clostridia > Lachnospirales > Lachnospiraceae > Scybalomonas. Next base: position 34,065 of record CASDVE010000022.1, on the reverse strand, counting down.
ACCATATAAGGATTCATATAATTGTGGGGACATATAAATATAATGATATAAATAATTTTCAGTAAATCCTTCTACAACAACGGTTTTTTGTTCCTTACCTTCTTGTTTTATTGTGATTTCATCCCCTATTTCTAATCCTAATAATCTTTGTAACTTTTCAGAAAGAATAACACCTTGATCAGATAGTTCATAGGTTTCTTTGCTCTTTCTATTTTGAAGTTGAATATAATCACCAAAGCGTTCTTTATCCTCTGGTATGATCACATATCCTTCATATATTTTTCCCTCGTTTTGTGTCCCAACGTCCACACTCACTTGATGCGTATTTAAACTATCTGCAATCTGACTCTGTCCTTCTAACACTTTTTCTGTTTTCTTTCCCTCTTTTATGGATACTGCCATGTCGTACTTAATAATTTCCCCATACTGTTTATTCACAATAGAAAAAATGGAATCTTGTAATCCAAATCCCACAATAATCAATGCCATACAACCACCAATTCCAAAAACCGTCATAAAAAATCTCTTTTTATATCGGAATAGATTGCGGATTGTCACCTTTGTTGTGAAGTTCAAACGATTCCATAAAAATGAAATTCTCTCTAATACTACTCGTTTTCCAATTTTAGGTGCTACCGGTCGCATAAGCCCTGCCGGCACTTCATGGAGTTCTTTCATACAAGCAAAACTTGTGGCAATTAAAATCGTAATGATAGCTACCAAACAAGAAGTGATAGAATAATAAGCATTCAACGGTGAATATGTTTCTGGCAACGTCTGATACATCATTTTATACGCATTCATAATGATACTTGGCAATATCTTTTGTCCTGCCACCATTCCAATCAAACTTCCAATCAAGCTAGCAAAAAATGCGTAAAGTAAATATTTCATGGCAATGCTAAATTTTCCATATCCAAGTGCCTTTAGCGTTCCGATCTGTGTTCGATCGCTTTCTACCATTCTGGTCATAGTGGTCAAACTGACAAGGGCGGCTACTAAAAAGAAAATCGCAGGAAATACTTGCCCAATGGCTTTAATGCGATCCGCATCATTTCCAAAAGAAACCGCACTGATAATAGCTCCTCGATCAAAAGCATAATACTCTGGCACTTCTAAATCAGCCAATTCATCCTTTGCATCGGCCAACTCGATTTTGGCGTCTTCTAATTCCTTTTCTCCCTTTTTTAATTCCTGTTTTGCATCTTTTATTTCTTGTTCTCCATCTTTTAACTGTTGTTCTCCTTTTTCCAGTTCCGTTTCAGCATCCAACAACTTTTGACGATTCGTTTCAATTTCTTGTTTGGAAATTTTTAATGTTTCTTCATTTTCCCTGATTGTATTTTCTCCAGCAGTTAACTTTTCCTCCCCTTCTTTTAATTCTTTTTCTTTTGAGGTGAGTTCTGCTTTTGCTTTCTTTAACTGCTCTTCCTTTTTTTCAATTGTTTCCTTACTTGTCAGCAATTGTTGTTTTACTTCTTCTATCTTTTGTTGTCCACTTAAAAGCTCTGTCTTTGCCTTTTTTAACTGCTCCTTTGTCGTCTTGCTCTGTTCGTTATACTCGGCTAGTCCTGTTTCGTATTTTGCTTGTGCTTCAAGCAAGGGAGCTTTTGCTGCTGCAAGCTGTTCCTTAATGGCTGTTTCTTGTTGTGCGATTACTTGTTCCCCACTTTGAATCTCTTTTTGTTGTGCTTCGTACTGCTTCTTTAACGCTTCCAACTGCTCATGATTGGATTCTGTCTGCTCTAATGCCTTTATCTGCTCTTCTAATTCTGCCAGCTGTTCCTTTTTTACTGTCAGTTGTTCTTTTGCCTTTATAACAGGAGCTAATGCACTGTTTTCTTGTTCTTCATAGGCTTTCATTCCTTGATCTAACTTTTCTTTGGCAGAGTCCAACTCTTGTTTTGCTTGTTCTAATGCAAGTTCTGCCTTTTGTTTGTTCTGTTCATACTCCTTTTGTCCTTCTTTTAGCTGTGTTTCTGACTTCTTAACTTCCTCTTCTCCTTCTTTTATCTGTTCTTTGCCCTTACTGATTTCCTTTTCTCCCTCTTTTAGTTGTTTCTTTGCCTTTTCTAACTGTTCTTTTCCATCTAGCAATTGCTCTTTTTGCTGTTCTAACTGCTGTTTTGCTGTAAGAAGACTTTCCTCTCCTTTTTTTATCTGCTCTTCTCCATCCAGTAGTTGAGCCTTAGCTTCTGTCACTTCTTGTTTCCTATCCTCTAATTCCTGTTTCCCATCAAGAAGTTCTTGTTCCGCTTTTTTTACTTCTTCCTTGCCATCCAAAAGCTCTTGTTGTCCGTCTTTTACTTCTTGTTCTCCCTCTTGAATCTTTTCTTTCGCCTCTTTGATCGTATCATCATAACGAAGCTCTTCCCTTGTTTTCACATAGTCTTCCACCTGCTTTTTCACAGGCTCAACACAGGCATCATACTCTTTTGAATAGGCCACCTGTTCTTTTGCACCTGTTACCGTCATATAGGCTTCTGTATAAACACCAAGGGTAAATTCTTCTTTTGGAATCACAAAATATCCGTCAATCTTGCCGTTTCCAATGGTAGTACTCCCTCTTTCCACGTCCATATACATGGCAGAACTGACAACACCAACAATTTTGTATTCTGTATTCTTTAATACATCATGAATATCCTCTTCTGTTCCAGACTGAACCGTAAGGGTTTTCCCTATCTGAAATTCCTCATTCCTAAGAAGCAAAGAATCAATCACACATTCTCCTTCTTTTTCTGGCATTCTTCCATTCAACAGTTTCATTTTATTGATAGTTTCTGTTTCAGAATACGCCTTTAATACATATTGATTATCATTTACTTGCCCCATCACATCATAGGAGTAGACAGGTTCTATCTCCTCAATACCTTCTATCTTTTCTAATCCTTCTATGTCATCCTCATTTAGTCCCCATGTACCAAGCACACGAAGATCCATCATATTTTCCTTATCATAGTATCGATCGGCTGATAACTTCATATCAGGACTAGCAGAACGAATCCCTGCAAAAAAAGCCACCCCAAGTGCTACAATGACTAAAATTGAAAGAAAGCGATTCCAACTTTTCTTAATCTCTCTAAGAAAATCTTTTCTCATGGACTTCTTCATTTTACTCCACCCTTTCTCCTATCACTTTTCCATCCTTACCATTCAATTTCTTCTACCGGTATTGGAGTTTCATTTTGTTCCATGCTATCCACTTTTCCATTTTTAATTCGAATAATCCGATCTGCCATTGGAGCAATGGCAGAATTATGGGTAATAACGATAACCGTCATCCCTTGCTCTCTACAAGTATCTTGTAATAACTTCAAAATTGCCTTTCCTGTTGCATAGTCAAGAGCTCCTGTTGGCTCATCACAAAGCAATAGTTTCGGATTTTTTGCAAGAGCACGAGCAATGGCTACCCGCTGTTGTTCTCCACCAGAAAGCTGAGCTGGAAAGTTGTTCATTCTCTCCTTTAATCCAACGAGTGTAAGCACTTTGACAGGATCAAGGGGTTGTTTACTAATCTGTGTCGCCAATTCCACATTTTCTTTTGCGGTCAAATTTTGCACCAAATTGTAAAACTGGAAGACGAATCCAATTTCATTTCTTCGATAGGCAGTAAGCTGTTTTGCCTGATAATGGCTGATGTCGGTACCGCCAACGATTACCTTTCCAGATGTGGCACTATCCATACCTCCTAAAATATTTAACACCGTCGTCTTTCCAGCACCACTTGGACCTACAATTACAACAAATTCACCTTTCTCTATTTGAAAACTCACGCCATCTACGGCATGAATCTCCACTTCCCCCATCTTGTAAGTTTTCATTACATTGTTTAATTCTACAAATGCCGTCATAGTACCACCTTCGTTTTTTCTTTTAAATTTTTGTTATTTTTATTATATCAAATTTTATATAGAAATGTAAATCGACTGGATGAACACAACATTTACCATTCATTGTAGCAAGACATTTCTGTACAACGATGAGAAGCACGCTTTGCGAACTTCTCACGTTCGTGGGCGGCATCAACATGATACATGTTCGCGGGCAGTCGTCATAAACTTATGCAAGCATAGTTTCTAACTCGTTGCCTTCGCGTAAAATAGAAATGCAAACATTTCCGCTTGGCTTATGCCTTCCACGCAAAAAAAAGAAACTTTAGCAAAATGTGAGAGCTTATATCCAAATTTTTAAGCTAATCACATTATGTAAAGTTTCTATTTTATCACCTATGCTCTTTTTGCATAAATACCTTTTTCCACTTCAATAAAAATATTCGCAATCTCTTCATAGGCTTTTTCCCACGCTTTTAATATTTCCTCTGTCACCCCATCTTTTAGTACTTCTTTTATCGCATTTAATAAATGTTTTCCTACAATTGGATAATGCTCTGGTTTTACACCACAATCACAATGCCTTACACCGATCTTTTCTACAACAGTACTTAGTGATTCCAAATGATCAATATTTTGAGCTGCGGCTAACACTGTCATAGCTAAGGCTTTTGGTTGTTCCCCTGTCTTTTGTTTATTCATATCAAACAAAGGCACTACTTCTGGATTCTGTTCAAACATATTTTTATAAAATGTCGTTGTAATTTCTACTCCATGAGCTTTTAAAGCTGGTACTGTTCCTTTTACTACTTCTATCGTTTGTTTATCTAACATTTTCTTATCCTCCTTTGTCGTTTTTATCTTAAATATTATTTTCTAACACTAAAATATCATAGATTTTTAAAATGTGCAAGTAAAATACACTTTTTATTTTCATATCCTCTTCATCAAAATATAAAGATACCTCTTGATTTTTTTAGCCATGATTTCTCTGCCTTTAATTAAAACAAATAATACCAATCTCTCTTTTGTTTCGCAATCCTTACAAATTTCACTCTGCCCTGTCACCTACACAATATAATTTTTACTATTTTTTTAAACTCTTTATATAAATCTGACATGGATTCCATTCATCCCATAAAGTTGGAAAACATTCTAACTCCCGAAATCCCATTTTCTCATAAAAATCATTTGTCTGATCATACTCTTTATAATATCCTTTTTGTATAGTCTTCACTTGAAGAAATTCATATCCTTTTTGTTTTGCATAAGCACACAATTCCTCAAACAATTGCGTTCCGATTCCTTTTCGATGCTCATCTTTTAATACCCCCATTACATAAAGCTCAGCAGTATAAGGACTTGTTTCTTTTAAAACAATAAATCCTTTTTCTTCTTCCCCTTCTTTATAAATCCAAAATGGCATTGTCTTACTGCACGTTACATATTCTTTTGTACTTTCTGGCAGCCCAAACCAGTCTGGCAACTGAGCTAATATATGTTTTGCTACTCGCTCTTTTTCTCTTTCCTCTTCAACAAAATATACCATTTTTATCCCTCCATTTTTCTATATCAACTCTAATTTAAGCTAAAATGGACATTTTGGGTTCCTGAAAATTCCCCCAGTTATAATCTGGTCAATAATTTCTTTTGGTATCATATCTTGTTTCAATGTTCAAATGCTTCTTCTAGTTTGGATTAAAGTTAATAAATCATTATGTTTACTCATAATCCATAATCTCTATTTGATTTTTCAGTATTCATTGTATCATTAGGCTAATAAAAGTGCAATAATCTATGTCTATACAAAATCTATTTTTATAACTTTATACAATTCTATAATTACAAAGACTATTTTTACTTTAAAATAAAAGTAGATAGTTTTTTTATCTTTTTCCTGACTATTTACCAAAACAGAAAAGGTAAAGGTAGGCTTTGTATTATTGTTTGTGATGTCATCACAGAAATGAATTAGTAAACCTGTTATAGTAACCTCACTAAATTTAGGGGGATATAACATGGAAACAACAATTAAAAAAAAGAAAAAAGCTATTGTGACCACAGATATGTGCGTTGCTTGTGGCTGTTGTGTTAATATCTGTCCGATAAATGCCATTGAAATCTGGAAAGGAATCATGGCAAAAGTCCATACAGAAAAATGCGTAGGCTGTGGGAAATGTGCAAAAGAATGTCCTGCATCCATCATTACAATTCAGGAGGTGCAGGCATGAAAAAGTATTGGTATGATTATCTGTGGATTGTGTCTTTACTCTATCTAGTCTTAGGATTCTTTAATATTCTGTTTGCATGGCTAGGTTTGCTATGTTTCTTTATTCCACTAATAATTGCAATATCAAAAGGTAGTAAAACCTATTGTAATCGCTATTGTGGTAGAGGACAGCTGTTTAGCTTGCTAGGTGGACAATTTGGTTTATCTCGAAAACATGATATTCCCATATGGATGAAAAGTAAAAAGTTTCGATATGGTTTTCTGATTTTCTTCTTTATCATGTTCTTTCAAATGCTTTGGAATACTTATCTGGTATTCGCCGGTATGCAAAATTTAAAACACATCGTAACCCTTCTATGGACTTTCAAACTCCCTTGGCATTGGGCCTATCATGGCACATTGCTTCACCCAGGTATTGCACAGTTTGCCTTTGGATTTTACAGCGTGATGTTAACTTCAACTATACTAGGCTTTCTTACCATGATTCTATTCAAGCCCCGTAGTTGGTGCGTTTACTGCCCTATGGGGACTATGACTCAGTTGATCTGTAAGGCAAAAAATCGAAAGAGCGAATCTATATAATATAAAAAGGTGATATTGCCATAAGATATGCAATATCACCTCGTTGTATTTTCTATTCAAATGTCTGTACGGTTACATCATAAATTGCTTGTGCAATCTCATCCACCTTTGTATTTAAAACTTTAGCATCTTCTTTATTGGTAGCAAATGCAGTTTCAATGATGATGGCAGGCATCTTGGTATTATTAAGTACCCCTAAATTATTCCGGCTCTTAATCCCACGATCGGCTCTTCCAATGACATCTACCATAGCTTCTTGCATCATCTGTGCTAACTTTTTAGAAGTCATACCCCATTCATTTTCATTCGTATTCTTTGGGCTATATAACGTTTCTGTTCCATTGGTTGATGCTACTTTCCATGAATTGACATGAATGCTAATAAAGAGATCCGCATCCACAGCATTTGCTAAGTTATAACGAGGAGCTAATGACATCTGTGAATTTTTAATTCCATCTGTTCCCGCTGTCATATATCGTGCTGTATCGGCAAGACGCGTGTAATAGACTTTAAAAGAATCATCCAAATCAAAGTAATTCTTTACCGCCTTTGTGATCTCCAATGTCTTATTTTTTTCAATAATTCCATTGCCACTCATCCCAGGATCACTTCCTCCATGTCCAGCATCAATCACAACAACTTTTTCATAGAGATCTTTTGGATCTCCTGATTCCACATAAAGTCCATCTTGCTTTTCCGTAATGCGAAAGGCTTGAATTTTACTTGTTTTTAATACAACTTCTGTGTTGCCATCTTCATTGGTATCCACTGTTATATCTGTAATAGCACTTTTATTTTTTTCGATAAGATTTTCATTATAAAAGTCTGTGTAATCATTATCCAATACAATCGTGAATTCCTTTTCCCAATAGTTATCCTCTGTTTCATAAAATTCTAGCCCTTGTGGCTTTGGAATCTTTAAAGAATATGAGGAAGAAAGATCGATATTACCAGAGTCCGTTTCTTCCTCATCCTCTCCTACATTCTGATCGGTATTTGTATCATGATTCTGATCCTGATCTACTGTCCCTTCTTCTGATGAAGAACTATCATTTTCTTCATTCTGAATCATATCGTTCTCTTCATCCTCTTGTGACATATCATCCATCTTATCTTCTTGTTCAGAAATAGAAGAAGTTACCGTTTTATTATTCCATGTATATTCATAGCCAAGTGCCTCAGCAGATGCCCTAGCTGGAACCATAAGACAAGTCTTTCCTGTCTTTTTATCCTTTACGAATAGGGCACTGTGATCGATGGTTCGTTTTTTTCCATCCACATACGCATACTTCTTTCCAACGGGAAATTTCACACTGTGCTCAAGGTTTTCCAAAGTCAATACTCGTTTTTTTGCATCATACTGATATAAAACATCCAGTTCAGATGTTTTATATGTCTGATAAGCCGGCACCATGGAAATATTATCAAGAATCAGCCCTCCAAATGGCGTGGTGATCTGTAAATCATTGATCACGACATTGACTGCACTCTTTGTATAAGTATGACTTTTACCATTATACTGAATGGTTTTTTTGCTACTTTTTGCCATTGCCGTTACTGGCTGGCAGAGCAAACCAAGCACCAAAAAACATATGACCAATAGATGAAACTTTTGTACCTTCATTCTTTTCTTCGTATTTTGTTTCTTCACATCCAAACTCCTTTTCCAATCGGTATTAAAACCTTATATTTCCATTTTATCACTTATTTTTCATTCTATCCATATTGTTTCCTTTTGTCAATTACTGTGATGAATTCGTAAGAATTTTTCCTTTGGACTCCATGAAAAAAAGGAGCAAAAAGACCATTCTCTTTTTGCCCCTTTTTCCCATTCTTGGTTTTGAGGTTTTTGATATAACTGTGGTATTTATATTTTTGCTAAATTTGCCGTAAATCCCCTGACTTTAGACATGAGGGAATGTCAAATTTCAGCTAAAGGTTTTACGCCAAAATGTTCAAATAAAATCTTTTCTGCTTCTGTATTCCATAATCCTTTATGGCGTTTACAGCATTCATCCAATTTTGCAAACAATGGATCGCTCTTTCCTAATTCCTCGAAATCAGCAATGGCTGTCAATGGCATATCAAATTGTGTATAAGTCAATTTCTTTCCGCCTGGAATATTTGGAAGATTTAATGTCGCTTCTGCGATACTATCAATTCCACCAACATGAGTTACCATAACCGCTGGATTAATTCTTCCCTTCGCAGATAGATCAATGGCTTCGATTAAATCATCTGTGTTTCCACCGGTTGTACCAAGAATATGTGTGCTTGTGTAATGGGTGTTATATAGGTTGATCTCTGCACTAAATTGGTTATCAATTGGACCAGCAAAGAAATTCATACAACCATCAAATGCCATCACTTTATCCGCAACCTCTGCAACAGATTTAATTGGTACATATACAAAGACATCATCATAGCCATGACCATCGGTAAGTGCCATAAGCCCTGCCACTTGATCTTCCATAGAAGAAGTGTTGACATAATGAAGTTCTACTCCTTTTTCTCTCGCTTCTTCTTCAGAGATCACTTCTCTTGCTCTTTCTAAACGTTCATCGCTAATATCCGTTACCACCAATTTCTTTGGCTTATTTTCCATCTGTAACGCATAGCTTACTGCACCAAGTCCCATTGGGCCACAACCACCCATAATCAAAATATAGCCATCTTTTTTTGTTCCCATAGCATGGTTATAGTTTTGCTTATTTGTATGGTAATTTGCGTGATAACCGCCAATAATACAGCTCATTGGCTCTCCAAGGGATGCCTCAAAATAGCTCTCTCCATCATAGTTTAATAAACAGCCAAGCTCCATAACTTCTGGTGGGATAATGCAGTACGTACAAGCACCACCAAAAAACTCATAAGAATATCCTGGGGATGCCAGACTTCCTTTATAATTAAGGGCTGGTTGCTGTGCAAACTTTTGTCCTTCTTTAAACTGATCTTTCCACTTCGCTCCAACCTTTACGATATCACCAGCGAACTCATGTCCAATAATAATTGGATGGGTATCAATATTTTGTGGTGCTCTTTTATGTTTTTTTCCTTGCTCAACTAATTTATAGGTGGACATACAAATACTGTCGCTCATAACACGAACTAAGATTTCATCATCCTTGATTTCTGGAAGTTCAAACTCTTCCAGTCTTAAATCTTCTTTTCCATACATTCTAACTGCCTTTGTTTTCATGATATCGTCCTCCATTTTCTATCGTATTTTATGTTATATCCCTATGATAATGGGAGAATTTCCACTTGTTGTTGCAACGCATCCACCAGTGTTCGTTCTGGTGCCTTTGTTCCAATGGTTGTAACCGCTCCTGCGGAAGTTGCCATAGCAAGTTTTACACACTCTTCCAGTGAAAGCCCTAAATCAATTCCGTAAGTAAGCCCTGCCACCATGGCATCTCCTGCCCCAACCGTAGAATGTGCCTCCACTTTTAGTCCTGGACAACGTAAAACTTCTGATTGTGTGATAAATAATGCACCCATCTGTCCTAGAGAAACTGCTACAAATCCAACACCTTTTTCTAAAAATTTTCTTCCCATCGCAACAAGTTCTTCTTCACTTGCCCGATAATTCATATGGAAATACTCCTCTAATTCCACACGATTTGGCTTGATAATATCAGGCTTTGTATCAATAACATCACGGAATAGTTGTCCATCTGCATCCAGAAAAACTTTCGCCCCTTTTTCTTTTACTGATACAATCATTTCTCTATACGCATCGGTTGAAACACTTTTTGGAATGCTACCAGCAAATACATAAACCGTATCAGGGCTTGCATACTGTATTAACTTTTGCTTCAATTCTTCAATTTCTTCTTTTGTAATATCTGGCCCTGGCTCATTTAACTCTGTCACAAAGCCGTTTCCTTCCACCACTTTTAAGTTGGTTCTTGTTTCTCCTTTTACCGATACAAAATCCGCCTTAATTCCTTTTTCAAGAAGGGAATTTTTAATAAAATCTCCTGCACTTCCACCAATAAATCCTGTGGCTATGCTCTCTCCTCCCAAAGCAGAAATTGTTTTGGATACATTAATCCCCTTTCCACCGGCATCCCGAATAACATTCATCAACCGGTTGAGTCCCCCATGATTGAACTCCGCTAATTCTGCTGTTTTATCAATTGCAGGATTTAATGTAACGGTTATAATCATACATCACTACCTCCTACAAAAATATTATAAATTTTCTCTTTATCATGAGCCAAAATCAGTGCTTCCACCTCTTCTTCTGTGGAAAGATTTTCTGCGATATTGGCAAGAATCTCCAAATGTTCATCACCAACACCGGCAATACCAATAATCATTCTAGCCGTTCCATCACTTCCCCATTCAACACCGTCTGGAACAACCATCACCGCAATTCCTGATTTTTTTACTGACTTTTTCACTTCATTTGTTCCGTGAGGAATGGCAATTCCATTTCCGATATAGGTTGCAAATGTTTTTTCACGTTCTAACATTCCAGCAATATAAGTTTCATCCACATATCCAGAATCACAAAGCATCTGTCCCACTGCTTTAATAGCCTCTTCTTTTGATGCGACCTTGCAATCTAATCGAATGTTTTCTCTCTTTAAAATTGTGCTTTCTTCCTTTTTTTCCACTTTCTTTTTAAAAAACATAGTGCACCTCCAAATACTCTTCCATCTATCTTGATCACTTTAGAACCTAGATTCTATCTTGTTTCTTGTTCCTTTTGATGTCTTTATTATACAAAGGATCCAAGCGAATTTTCAATTGAAACAAATATGAGTTTGACGCCAATGGATAGTGCCAGAATCTTTGTAAGTTTATAACTTGATGCCTTCTATTTTTTCTTTTTTTTTGTGGTAAAGGGACACTATAATCCCAATAAAACTAGCAAAAAATGCTATCGTTAAAAGAAGAAGTGGTACTCTATCTCCTGTCTTTACCTGAATCCAGTTTGGTTTATCTTCCTGTTCTGGTGTCTTTTGTTCCCCTACTTGTGTTGTATTTTCTTCTGGTATTTTTTCTTCCACTTGCACGGTGTTTTCCTCTGGTGTCTTTTCATCATCTGGTATTTCTTGATTTTTTTCCCCTTCCTCTCTCCACGACAATACAAACGGTCCAAACCCTCCTTGTGGCACGAAGAAACGAACTCCATAATCTGTATTTTTCACTTCAATCTGTTCCTCTGTTGCAACACGAATAGCTTCTCTTAACTCCATATTCCCTTTGATTCCATATTCTCTGAATAAATTCCGATAGTGAAAAAGATGAAACTTTGTATTTTTATTAGTTCCTTCTGGATATGGCCAATAGATAATACTCCCTTTTGTGGAAGATAACCATAAGTTACCATCTTCATTTTCCACCAGATCCAGATAACGGGATTCATATTTTCGATTCTCTAAACTGATACCTTGCTTTTTCAAATTGGCACCTGCCCGATCTTCCAATATATAATTACCTGTTTCTTCATTTTTAATGTTGTAATACAATAACGGGTCAAATAACAAAGCGGACTCATCAACACCTACCATTCCCAATGTATCATCCCCATTCACTGATATCTTAGAATCTTTTGGTATGAATACCACTCCTAACCCACGTTCTAACTCCTCTTGTTGTACAGGCGTCAAATACTCTATATTTCCCGACTTTTCCTCTGCCTCACTGACAATGACACCTACTTGTTTGTTACTCTCTTCATTATCCACATCTCGCACTGTAAGAATTGCCTCTTCAAAAGAAACCTTGCGAAATTCTTCCACTGGTGTTTCTCTTTTTTTTATTACACTTCTTCTTTTTTTCGGAATAATATGTGCCACATAAAGCCCTGATTTCGTATCCTCTTTTGCATATTTTTTTATATCCTTCACACTCAGATCCGACTCTTCTTCTCCAAAGGTATAGATCACATCAAAAGGATACCCCTTTTCCTTTACATTCCATATTTCCCCATCCACTTGAAATTCTGTATCCTGCGTAATCCCTATATATCGTGGTGTTGGAAAGCCATCCAGTTCCCCGCTCTCTTCATTTCCTCCTGTATAAATCGTTAGATCACGTAGCCCAATGGTTGTCAATTCTTCTTCTGGAATCCACTCATTTTTCGTGTTGACGGTCACATCATATTTCTTTTCTCCCTCTTCTTCAAAAGGAATGCTGATAAAAAACGGAGAGGAACGAAAAATCCCTTTTTCATATCCCAGTTCCTCTGTTTGTGCCACAAGATACATCCCTTCTTCTAAGTTTGTAAATGTAGCCCTTCCGTCACTTCCCGTCTGCCTTACCTGACCTTTTATGTCATTCTCTAATAAAAATCTTAATAACTCCTTTGCCTGTTCCTCCTGTTTTGATGCTATCATGTTATTCAACTGGTTTAACTTCTTTGTTGTAAAATTGGAGTTTTGAACTGATGTTTCTAGCTGATACTCCCCATTTTCATACGTCCCCACTTGATAGAGAGAAAAGGTTGCATTTACAAGGGGAATTTCCATATTATTTTTTGTCATCTCATGATAATCAATTGTCAAAGAGCCTTCCTTCCCACTTGCTTGCACGTTTCCATTCCCAATTTCAACTAGGAGCACAAACAGGGCAATGAAAAACAGCAAACCCCTTATCCACTTATTTTTTCTCATGCTTTTCTCTCCTATCATTCTTCTTATCCCGTTTCCTTTTTACTATCCAACTTGTTAGGAAAATACTTACTAATAAAAGCAATGCCCCAATCAATACTTTAATTTCAAACGGCAATGCCACTTTTACTTCATCTTCTACCTGTTCTATCGCTTCTTCATAAGGGATGCGATGTCCTCTGATTAAAAGTCGATGGGTGTTGACCGCATAAGGTGTACAAGTAACAAGGGTTGCATAATCTTTTCCTTTTACAACCGATAATCCATCCGTTTGTTCTGGTTTTACCGTTACGATCTGATCCACTTGATAGGCAAGGGTTTGATCCAATATTTTAATATAGAAAATATCACCAATCCCCAGCTGATCCAAATCTGTAAACAACTTTTTAGACGGCAAGCCTCGATGACCTGTTAAGACGGTATGGGTGCTTGTTCCACCAACTGGCAAGGATGTTCCTTCAAAGTGTCCCACTCCTGCCTGCAACACTTCTTCTGTTGTTCCATGATAAATGGGCAATTCCACTTTGATTTTAGGAATGGTAATATAGCCCATCATGCCAGCACCATTGATATTTAATAAGTTTTTATACGTCCCATCCATCTCTCCTTTTACAGTGGAAAATGGATCGGAGATAGAAGTTCCTTTTGCTAACTTTTTATTGTATTCCTCCGCTTTTTTTATGATAGTTTCTTTTTCCTTTTCCTCCAACGTTTCTACATTCTCATCATAATAGGCAACAACTTTTGTGCTTTTCTTTTCATATAAATAGTTGCTCACCGTTGGATATAACAATACGGAGAATGCAACCAAAAGAACTAATATGCGGATACTATCAAATACTCTTCTTTTTTTATTTTTCTTTCCTTTCATTCCATTCTCCCTATTGTTATTTATAATAGGATAGGATACTTAAGACCCTTATCCTAAAATATCCTATCCCATATGATTACCCATACAAAGACAACCAACTAAAAACTTTATATTTTTATTATTTTATGTAACTTATTCTTCAGATTTTTTTCTACGGCTTATGACAAAACTTCCTGCTACTCCAAGAATTAAAACAACGCCGATGGCAGTAAAGATCATGGTACCCATGCCACCAGTTCCTGGAAGAAGACTTCCAATATTATTGATAACTTCAATAATATATCCATTTCCATCTTTATCATTAATTGTAAAAGTATCATCATCCACCTTCACAATCGTAACAGGAATAAAACCGTCCCCTCTTGCATAACCTTCTGGGGCTTTTGTTTCTACTAAGTAATAAGTTCCTGCATCCAAGCCTCTTACTACTAAGTTATATCCCCCTAGATCAGCTGTTTCAGATACCATCTCATAATTTGTGCCGGATGGATCGACAACATAGGAACCATTTCCTCCAGATACACGAATGGCATTATCCGTATTATTTGCATTAGCTTCTTCCTCTGTACGATATAAAGCAAAAGTTGCTCCCTCTAATAAGTTGCCATCTGGATCAATCTTCTTAATTTTTAATTCATAGGTATTAACAACAACCACATCTGGTGTGGAATCTGTTGTGTTATCTGGATCATTTCCATACTCAACAAATGCTTTATTGTAATTTTTTATGACTGCGTTAGTATTTACCTTTGCATAGTAAGTGATAATAATATTCTTTCCTTTATGCTCCTGATGACTTCTTACAAATTCTGATAAATCAAGGGTGATAGAACGATAATTACCTCCTTCAAATTCTGCATCCATCATCTGATTAACATCTGTCCCTTCAATTCTCACGTTCATTGGATACTGGATGCTTGACCCTGTTGTCACCTTTCCTGTTTCATCTGAAAAATCCAACCCATCTGTCAAGGTATCATGAATTCTAAATGTGTATCCCTCATACCCTGTTGTATCTGGAAGTTCTGTCTTTACTTCATATTTTACAACCTTTCCAACTTCTGCCGTATCCTCTTCCACTGTTTTTTCAACATCTGGAGCATCGCCTTTTAAATAAACAATTGTTTCACCATTTGGATTGGCTATGGTAACTAAAGAGGATTGTAATTTTTTCGTTCCTGTTTGATAGACAAGATAATAACCGATTGGCAGACTATCAAACGTCACCGCTGTCACATCTTCTGTTATTTTTTTTGTTACATCAGCTTCTATCTTTTGAGCTAATGCTAACTGTGTGAACTTTTCTGCAAAGACATTGATTCCAATTCCATGATCTTCCATCTTACTTAATGCTTCAAAGATCTTTGTATCATTTTGTTCTGTAAGCTCTAATGCCCCTTTTAAGATGTCTGTATACTCACTATTTACCTCATAATTAGCTGGATCTTTTAAATCCTCTGCATCTGCTGATGTTATATCAAATAAACGATATAGTTTTATTGTTTGCTTGTTTAAAGACTGCTGATTGGAACCATTTGCAATCTTTACTGTTAAACTTCCTGTTCCTTTAGCTGATGTTGTAAACCCCATTGACAAAATCATTGTCAATGACAACATAACTGCCATCATCCTCTTAATTATTTTCATACTCCTAATTCTCCTTTTCCTAATAAATACCCTATCAACTTTTATATGATTCCTTTCTTTTTCACCCTCCTTTATTTTTTATATCTATCTTATCAAAGGAATTTTTTCGCTTTTTATCGGTCATATAGACAAAAATTCCAAAAAGCAAAATTCCTGTTGCATAAAGAAATCTTGTGCCACTTCCTCCTGTATCCGGCAATAGTGATTGCCTTGCATAGGTATTGGTAACCATAATGCTGTATTGATGTTCCCCTGAATAGGTGATCTCTGTTGTATATCCAGATAATGCTTCCTCACTCACCCAATACGTATAATAATATTTTTTATCACCTATCACTTTATATGCGGTGAACGTATCACTGGATATGGTCTTTTCCCAAACATTTTTTAAACTATAATCTTCTTTTGTTAAGGTGATCATTTCTTTAAAATCCAAATCCTCTATCACCGCTCCATTGCTATCTTTATAAGTTCTAGTAATATGTAAAGTGATTTCTTCTGGACGCTCTTCTTGTCTATCACCTTTCCAAACCTTTTTAATCTTAAGATTGACCTTATCTTTACATGGATCCTGCATATCCTCTGGTTCTTCGCCTTCTTCTAGCTCTGTTGGCTCCGTCGGTGTATTCTTCATTAAAACTGCCATCTGTCCATCTTCTTGATATACATTGACGGATTTTCTTCTACTTGCATCCTTCATATAGGCATTTTTCCATATGGTAAAAGCGTTAAAACTCCCTGTATTAGTACCATCATAAACGCCTGTTAAATGGTTTACTGTATAGATATTCCATGTGCTATCCGTAGTAAGTTGACTAGATAAAAGAGTACCATTCCATGCTACCAATTGCTTGTAGTTCGGATCTAAATCACGATAAATTTGATAGGTGTTATTCTCTCCTTCCATGTCATTTAATTGATTAAAACTCCAATTGGAGGTTAAGGAAGAAGAACCCGTAAAAGCCCCTGTCCTCTCTTTTTCACCTCGGATTACATCCGCTCGAATCATTTTGTTATTTTTTAAAAGTCCTTCGTTGTTATATCCAACAAAACCTCCTGAATAGCCATCTTCATTCTTGCCATTCTCATCATTTCCAGCTCCACTGCCATAGACATCATACCCGATGTCAATTCCACTGACAGAGCAACCGGCGATTCTCGTTCGGTTTGCTTTGATCAAAGAAATCGTAATCTCATCTTTTGCTTCTCCTATCAGTTCTCCAGTGTTTTTATCGCACTTTAACTTAATATTGCTATCGCCTATTTCTACGGAAACGAGATCGTATTCCTCACTTGTTTCTTTATCCAACGAAATCTTAATCTTCAATCCAAGCACATTAAGTTCTAGTACATCTCCATCACCTAAAATTTCTACATAGATAATAAGCAATCCTATATGAATTGGCTTTCCTGACTGTAATTCTCCAAGATATAATAACTCTAACACTCCTGCCACCACTTGAAATAAGAGTTCCACAAGCCCTGAATTGGCATTCACTTTTGCTAAATATGCAAAACTTGTTTCCCCTGCAAAGCCTCCTGCTGTTTTGCCACTGTATACTTGTTTTAAATTTTTTACTTCATTTCCATCCAATTTGGCAAGATCCGCAAAGCCTGCAAAGCCTCCCGCAATTTCTGAACGGTTTGCTTTTATTTCTTCATTTTGACTGGACACTGTGAATCCCTCTTTCATTCCATCCACAACACAATCTTCCACATGAGAACCGAATACATCTAACACGCCCACACTCGCTCCTAGCAGTTGATCCAAAAGATTAAGGGAATCCAAATCAACCAGTCCACTTTTGCCTAAATGTCCAATAAAACCACCCGTATTATTTAGCCCTTCTACCATACGTAGATTGTTGACAGAACTTCTTTTTACAGAACCATTTAACAAGGTTCCACCAAAGCCACCAGCATTTCCTGTAAAAACGGGGTTGTTCTCATATTCCAACTTTTTGCCCTCATTGGCACTCACCGTAAGCCCTGCCTCTTTTGCCCCTATGACACTGGAATCATAAATGTAAGTGCGAAACGCATCTAAAACGTCCAAAGAACCAAGTGTTAATAGGCTTTCTAGGATGGAAGTTTTATTCTCATTTGACACTTCTGCCACCGCCGACACATCGGCAAGTCCAAAGAATCCTCCAGCATACTCACCGCCAATAACCGCTCGCAAGTTTTCCACCTGACTTACCTTTGTATTGTCATCCAATGTTCCAATAACAGCTCCGTTGATCTCTCCTGCAAATCCACCAACTGCTTTGGCATACCTTGTGTTAGCCGTTCCATCAAAGTAGGCACCATTTACGATGATTCCCCATTCATTCCACGCTTTTACATCTGCTGATGTAATCGTTGAAAGGGTCGCATTCAAAAGCGATAAGAGGTCATCTGGAGTTCCAATTAGGTGTTGAAGTAATCCTCCAAGCAAACCTTCACTGCTTGCTGAATCCAATGCAACAGCACTTCCGGGATCGATCTTTCCAGCATAACCACCAACCCAGTTTGTTCCATCCACCCTTCTTAACTTATGGACAAAACATCTCTCTTGCTCATTTCCCCAGATCTGTCCTCCAACCATGTATCCAACATAGCCACCTGCATATCCAACTTTTTTTATGGTTTCACTTTGCTCTGTCTGACTAATTCCAGTGGCTCTTATTCGAATTCCTGATTGATAACCTGTGACAGAAGAATTTTTAATCACTGGCACAAAAGTCTGTACCGCATTCAATGTCCCGGTTAAATTCAATCCTAATAATGATACTTTGCCAACTTGTGCAACACCTCCGGTTACCATCTCTCCTGCAAATCCACCTGCACTTTTATAAGAGATTACTTGCTTTACGTCATAGGCATGGGCATTTGTTACCACTCCGCTGTACATCTCTCCAACATAACCACCGGCAATCCCTGCTTCCATTCGGCTAGAACCTGCCTCATTTCTGCCCGCTTTTACCGTATAGCCATACGCATAGATATTGATCCGTTCTTTTAGTTCCTCTTCTGAACTCACAGATGTCATTGGCAAGTCTTCTCCATAGACTCCATTTTTTCCAATGTATTCTACCCAAGCGTTCCATGTATCCATATCCAAACCTCGAAGTGGCCCATAGACAGCCGTATTCTTTTCCGTTGGATAGACGGCATTTAACAAGCCAAGCAAGTTATCTGTGCTTAAAATCCCAAATAATACTTTTAGATTGCCTGTACTACCGACGTCCGCTGTTTCCATCAATCCTGTAAATCCACCAGCGAACTCTTTTCCATAGACAGAGCGAAGGCGATAGACCGCACATTCTTTTTCTGCTCCTTCTATATCAGAAACCTTTCCAGTAATTTGCCCACCATGATTGTATCCAACATAGCCACCTGCAATTCCTCTTGTCATACCAATGCTAAAGCCTTCGGCTCGTACTACACCACCACAAGGAACAGCACGGGTTTGGCTATTTTTAATATTTGGAACAAATGCTTGTACTAATGTCAATAAGTTCCCTTGAGCCTCTAATAGCCCTTCAATTCCTGTAACACTTCCTTCATCTAGTACACTGGCAACATCTCCCGGTTCTAACAAGCCCACATAGCCTCCTGCCATCTCTTGACCGATGATGTAATTAAAGTTTTTCACATCACAGTTTTTAATATGGCCTCCTGAGATCTTTCCAGCATAGCCTCCAGCTTGTCCAATTTGCTCATCATTTATATTTTCTCCATCAGCTAGGACAGAAAATCCTCCAACTACTCCGCTAACATCGGAGTTTTCCACAGTGGAAACGACCACATCCAATGCACCAAGTACATTTGTTAAGTCGAGTAAATTACCTAATAAATCAATTCCTCCACCAATGGATGCAGCAGAATCAATGTCCAAACATCCTATATAACCACCAGCATATCGACCGCCACGTACTGCATAGGTTGATTGTCCTTGATCAAAATAATTGTCCGCATTAGCAGATTCTAAGCCATCTGCTGGAGGAGTGACGATGGTATGCTTTAAGGAAGTAACATCTGAGTTTTTAATTTGAACGCCACTGCCATATCCAATGTATCCTCCAGCACTGCTATCTTTAGCAGCAGCTTCCACTGTAAATCCGTCCTTTGCCGAGGAAACACCAGCGGAATTAATACTCGGAACATACACATTTAATACACCGAGCAATTGATCAAGGCTCAGATCGATATCCAAAACTCCTCCTAACAGTTTTAAACCATCAGAAGATGCCACGCCTCCTGCGTGTACTTTACCGCCAAACCCGCCAGCATAGTCTACCCCTTGCACACGTTCTAAACCGTAGACTGCATAAGCGTCTGTTTCTCCTCGTACACTATTGTCAACCACTCCACTTTCCATCTCTCCAACAAAGCCACCGGCTGTTTGTGCTATCATTTGTGGATTTCCGTTGTTGGAAGTAAAAGAAGTAGTACAATTGTTATACTCTGGTAATAAATAAGGTATAACATCTAATAAGGTATTGATATCTAAAATTGCAGGGAGTGTTAACTTTCCATCCTCATCTTCTTGTGCCAAACCAACAAGACCTCCTGTATGAGAACCACCAATAAATCCTCCTGCATAAGTTTCTTTCTCATCACTTGTTATCGCTTTTACCATTTGCAAATTTCTTACATGAGAATTTGTTATGGTGCTACCTGCGACTTCTGAAATAAATCCTCCTGCCATAACTGCCTCTGTATCCATTGCAGAAACTTGACCAGTAGAAGAAACTGTATACCCGTTCTTTATAGTTTCTTCATCATTTGAATTTCCACTATTCGCTCCATCAATTCCTATCACCTCTACATTGGTAATCTCTATGGCAACTCCTTCTGCTAAGGATAACAGATTATCAATTTTTATTAGTCCAAGCAGATTGAGTCCACCCACATTGGTTAAATCCGCTGTACCTGCTCGTCCTGCAAACCCACCAGCATAATTTCCTGCACTTACACTTCTTAGATTTTCTGCTGTGATAGAATCTACTGTTCCACCAACGGCTAAACCAGCAATGCCACCAGCATATTTTTCCTCTGCTATGACAGAATATCCTTGTTCCACTCCTTGAATATCTGTTTCATTCATTTCAAATGGAAGATATCCTCCAATTCCCACTGTCTGATTTAACAAACCGATAATATTGGCTGTACCAATACTGCCTACAAGCCCTCCTGCATATTGCTTTGCTGTAACAGAAGAAAGATTTTTTACAGAATTTTTTTTACCTGATTGTTGCTCTTCCTCAGGTTTCGGGGTTATTTTTATCCCTTCCCCTTTTCCTATGAATCCTCCTGCAAATTCATTAGTTACTGCTACTTGTAAATCCTTTCCTTCTACTTGACATTCAAAAAGTTCAGATGGTTCTAAACCTGCAAGATTTAACAATAAATTAGCATACTTTTGCTCTTCTTCCGTCATGTCTTCAATTTCTTTATTGGTAAGCAAATTTATAATAATATCTGTTAATGCCCCTAATAACGTCTTTTCCTCTTGTTCTCCTAATGAAGTTTCATATCCAATGGTGGCAATTCCAGAAAAACCTCCGGCATAATTCATTGCACTTACCAATTGTATATTCACAATACAACAAGACTGGCTTACACTATTTGTCATTGCACCATTAAAACCACCTGCATAAGAACCGATTGCCTTTACTACAATGGAATCGCTTGCCATAACTGTTTCATCCACACTTTGAACTCCTTTAACCACAGTTACACCTTGATTAGTTGCAACACAGTTACTTTGTATGGATTTCGTATTAAAGTCATATAAGGTAACACCAATATTATCTGTCAATAATCCATGAACAATATCATCTCGTTCTATTCCAGCAAAGCCTCCGGCACCAGTTTTTGCTGTGACTGATTGCAAACCTCCTACCATACAAGTATCCATTTCTGTGGCAATCTGCACTCCTACAAACCCACCAGAATATGCTTGGTTTTCATTGCCAATGGTACCATCCTTTAGCTGAACACTACAATTGATAAAGTTAGCTTTTTTATATCCAATTGGAATTAATTTATCCACTGATAGCCCATTCTCTAACAATACCGTAATCAAATCGCCTAAACCAATTCCTGGAAGAATATTCAATACATTGGCTAAAATATTAGATACCCCTCCAAGCCCCATAGAAAGCAAGTCATATTCTTCTGTTCCTTCGGTATATCCCACAAAACCTCCTGTCATGCCCATCACATTGGATACCGTAGCATTGCTTACATGACAGTTTTCAATGGATACATCACCAACAACTCGACCTGCAAAACTACCTGTTGCAAAAATATCATCACTTTCCTTTTGCACTGTTAAAATAGCTTCTAAAACATCTCCTAGATCTTCTAAACCGCCAATATTGATATCCAATCCTAATAACTCATTAATAAGTCCAGTGAGATCTCCTAAAATATCATCCGCAAATCCAAGTAAACCTCCAAGCAGCCCTCCCACCACTTTTAACAGACCACTAATCAAGGTTTCATCCACATCCGCTACAATGGTTGATTGATTCTCAATGGATACTTGATCTAAAGAAATATTTTTTACAACCGTTGTTCCAGCACTGCGTCCACTTTCTTTCCCATCTGTTATTGTTTTACTGGAAATAGAACCAAAGAATCCTAAACCTCTCGTTGTTGTTGGATCTAATTCTCCTTGTTGCGTTACATGGATATTACTAATTTTAATAGGATTTCCTTCTTCCATCTGAAGCCGACCTTCCATATTGCCGGAAAGAAGGAGTGGAATCCAATCGTTTTCTTTTCCATCTCCATTTCCATCCACTGTCGTCACATCACTGCTTAGATCAATGTTTCGGAAAATAATATAGTTGGCATCAGAACTATAAAGTAAATCTTTATATTCTAGCTCTAGCTGCACTTGCCCTTTACTCGTATCCGGTCTTCCGGCTTCATCCGTTCCACAAAGACTAGCACCTGCTAATGCCCCAAAAATTAATTCCAATAACTTTATAATACCATCTAATAAGCCATCTGCTCCAAAATCTGCGTTCATTAACTCATTCCGACTACTGTTCTTGTCATCATAATAACTATAAGATTCACCCTCATAATCTTTCGTTAATCCAAAATCTGCATCTCCCGGATAATAGGGAACTGTTCCCAACGGAATTCCCAGCAATCGAATCGTTGTATAGACTCTAGGTGTAACGTGTTTATTCGTTCCAATTGCTCGAAGCTGTAACTCATTTCCAATTAGAATGTACTTTTTCGTTTCTTCTGTTCCATCTTCTTTTATCTCTGTAATTTCTTTATATACTTGCCCTGGATAATCACGCCCATCTAACTGCTCATCTTCTGCTAAAACCATATCATTACTTGCTTTATTAGCGAGCATCGATGGCATTTTTTCTGTAAAATCCTTTGATAGCACATACCGATGACTTTTATCATATGTCAAATAGTTCTGCCCATCCTCTGTTCCATCTGGGTACAAAAAATTCCCCATTCCAAATGTTTCCGGTACCGTATCCTTGGACATTACTGGTTCTGTTTCACTTTTCTTTGATGTTAACGTCAACAATTGATAATTATGATACACATAAATCGTATCCGTTTTTTCATCATATAAAGGTGCTTCTTCTTCCACCTTATCTCCTGAGAATGTTCCTGTAAATCCTTCTGGCAATGTCCAAATTTGTTTTGTATCAAGAGGAATATCATTCATCAACTGGTAATCGGCATCTAAACTGTATACAATATCCAATCCGTTCACTGTCACCGGTTCCCCAGTTCCAAAATCAGCCTCTACATTGTCTGTCATCCGCACTGGCTCATTTGTTCCAATGGCTTTTAACTGTTTTAAATGATAGATGCGAATTTTTCCATCTTGATAAATTGCAGAAATATCTAACGTCTTTGTTTTCTCTTGTTCTTCTGTTATTGTTTCATTTTCAGAAGTTTTCTCCTGCTCTTTTATTCCTATTTCATTTTCAGAAACTTCTTCTTGCTCTTTTGTTCCTATCTCATTTGTAGAATTCTCTTGTGTATTTTCTTTTTCATACTCTGGAAATATGGCTGTATTTTGCTCTCCTATCTCTTTGCTTATCGCAACTTGAGTGCCTTTTACCATACCATAAACAAGCGTCGATTGTATCGACTGCATCATAATACTCACAGTCAGAATCCACACAAATGCTTTCTTCCATTTTCGTATTTTCATTTTTTAACCCTATCCATTAATTATTTCTTATACTCAGTAAAACTTAAAAACGTATCCCACACGTTTTCATTCACGACCAATTCCTAATTCTGTGTTACAATCCCTCTTTTCCTACACCGTTCAAAGACATTGTCATAGCTTTTTTCACTGTTTCATAAGAGCTTCCCATTTGACAAACCATCCTTCTACTTTTACTCCAAAAGCAATCTTCCCCTAAATAACGATTAACCTTTTGTTGCACCAGCTTGTCACCTCTTTTCCAATAACACTTTTTTACCAACATAGAATATAAGCCATATAAAGTGTTCTCTTCTTGCACATTCCCTTTTATGCAAAACCGAGTGCACTCTTTATTCTATTCTTATATTATTGCTGTATAAAAGTGATTTTTTTAGTGTAAATATACTTTTATTAACAATATCTTAATACAAAAATATTTTAAAACAGGATATTTTGAAAGTCAAGATATCGATTTCCTTATTTATCCAGTTTGTAAAATTTTATACAAGATACTTTTCTAATCTCCCCTTCTATGATAAATTATTACAAAAAAATTTGCTTCCCAACGAAAGACAAAAAGCGATGAGAAACACGCATTTCATGTTTCTCACCGCTTTTATACTGTATCCAGATAATGATTGAAATATTGTTTTAATAATTTTGTTAAATATTGCTTGATTGCCGTTTCTTCTCCTTCAAAGATTGTTGGCAAAAACTCCTCTTCCTCTATAAGACTACTGCTAACAAAGCCCAATATTTGTCCGTTTTGCTTTGTATTTTTATTCTTCGGCATGAGCATCATAATGACCGCTCTAATATTTTGCATATAAGGATCGATAAAGGGCGTCCTATCCTTTGTAACACAAACTAAGATCATAGGTTCTAGCACTCCATTAGTTCTTGCGTGCAAAAGTGCAAACCCCATATCTCCAATAATTTGTGTTGCAATCTTCTCCCGCTTTAAGATATCTTTTTGAATATCATATTGATAATCTGGATAGATAGCAGCCTTCTCTGCCATAGCTTGCACCAATTCTTCAAAAGAAATATGCTCCTCCACACGCATACAACTACAACTGGCTAAAATGCTCTTAATTTGACTCACCATCAACGATACTTCTTCTAGTTGTTTTGTAAACTCTGTATCCGCCTTTTCTTTTTTAGGAGGCAACATGGCATATTGAAATACTTTATCTTCAATGGCAATCATATCCTGTTCTGGTAAAAGTGGGCTAACATCAAGCACTTCCGTTTTCAATTCCTGCTGTGTTAGGCGTAAACTGGATACAAAGAAATCCATTTGTTCTTCTACCCTATCATTTACATCTTCAAAAGCATAACAATGAAGTTCCACTCGTTCATGAAATCTTTGCTCTAATTTGGACTCCATCAACTTAGAAATGCCAATTCCACTGGCACAAAGTACCCCGATTTTCACTTTTCTTACATTCTCCCTTCGCCCTTCCATTCGAAGAATCCCGGCAGAAAAGTGCATGGCAAGATAAGCGATCTCCCCTTCTGGAATGGTCGCTTTTAAACGCTCTTCTAAAAATCCAACGGCTTGTTTTGTATGACGAAACACCATAGGATAATTTTCTTTAATCTGTTTTAATAAAGGATTATAGGTTGGTATTTTATTTTTAATTCGAACAACCATAGCCTGCAAATCCACCGATAACCCTTTCATTAATTCTTCATCCTGCTTTAATTCATAGGCAACGCCTCCCCCAAAAGCGTCAACTAGTTCATTGGCTAAATGTTCAACTTCTTCTTGCTTTGCAGGCATAATCTGTTCTTCTGGTTCTACATACTGTAATCTAGCCCCTTTAATATGCAGACAAATATAAGAAATCTCTTCTTTTGGCATACGGATTCCAAATAGTTTATTCAACCGCTCCCCTAAATCACAAGAAAGAATCCATTCTTCTTCCCCCTGCCAGTCACTCTCATCCTCTTCTTCTTGCTCCAAAAAATTCCCTTTCTTAAGGCGTTCCACCGCAATGGCTAAGTGCATGGCAAGCCCTAGATAGGAAGACTCTTCCATTCTCGAAATTTTCGTTTTTTGCATAGAACGCATACACTCCACAACTTGATCAAAAATGGATAAGTCAATCAGTTCATAGTATTCATTTTCTAATTCATAAGTTTTCTTTAAAACGGTATCACTCCCCCAGTTTATCATCTCCCTCCAAACATCTCGTTTGATATTCTCATCCATAAATCTTCGAAGGGCAAGGCGATACCCCTTTTCACTTCCTTCCAAGGAAACCCCATAACCTTGTTTTCTCACTATTTTTAAATCCATCCATGCAAACCACTCTTCAATGGCTTCCATATCTTTGCTAATGGTCGCTTCACTCACTCCAAAAAGATTGGCATAATAAAATAACTTCTGTGGCTCTTTATCCTTTAAAATTTCAAAAATCAACTGACGTCTTCTTTGCTTTTTATCATTCACATCCACTTGATGTACTTCTTTTAGTTTTTGATACAAAGATTGCTTGTCCTTTTCCTTTCCTTCAATCCAGATTCCTTTCCCCGTTTTTGAATGAAAACTTAGCTGGTACTCTTTTAAAATGTGATTGATAGATTCCAACTCTCTTTGCACCGTTCGTTTGCTGATATCCACCTTTTCTGCTAACTGCTTTACAGAAATCACTTCCTCTTGTTCTAACAATACAAGTAAGATTTGTTTTAAACGTGGTGAAATATTCATCTTTTCTATCACCTTTCTCCATCTTGGTTGTGTTTTAGGCTACTCATTTTTATATGCCAGAAAACCGGGTGTAAAGTTATGTCCTATGACTACTTCCCGCACCCGGCTATTCTTTCTATTCTATTTGTTATTTTTTAATTGTTCAACTAATTCATCGTACTGTGGAGCATTCATAAAGTTGGTAATTAAAACAAGTTGTGCATTCGGATGACTTGTTTTTGCTCTTTCTTTCAATTCTTCATGTGTGACAACAATTTGAGAATCTGTTGGAATCTCGGATACAGACGCATGAACAACTTCAATATGATCAAGCCCTGCTTGTTTTAATTTTTTACGAAGAACAGATGCTCCCATAGCACTAGAGCCCATTCCTGCATCGCAAGCAAACACAATTTTCTTTACTTTCTGACCAGAAACTTTTGCATCATCGCTTGCCTGATTGCTTGTCACGCCTTTTGCCTGACTCTTCATATCTGCAACTTTTGCCTGTGCACTTTCCACATCTTCATCTTTACCAAAGATCTTAAGAAGTGGTGTGGCTACTACAAAGGATACAACGGTTGCAACCGCTACCCCTGCTAATACAGGAAGATATCCACCCTTTGGACACATACCTAAAATGGCAATAATACTTCCTGGAGATGCAGCAGCTGTTAATCCAGAACCCAATAATACATTTGTAAAAACTCCCGCTGCTCCACCGGCAATGGCTGCTAAGATTAAGGTTGGATTCATTAAAATATATGGGAAATAAATTTCATGAATACCACCTAGGAAATGAATGATAATAGCTCCTGGTGCAGAACTTTTTGCAGAGCCTTTTCCTGCGATACAATACGCTAATAAGATCCCAAGTCCTGGACCTGGATTAGCTTCTAATAAGAAGAAAATGGACTTTCCAGTTTCTGCTACTTGATTCATTCCCATTGGAGTGAAAATACCATGATTTAAAGCATTGTTTAAGAATAACACTTTTGCTGGCTCAATTAAAACGCTTGTCAGTGGCAATAAGCCATGTTCTACTAAAAAGTTTACTCCCGCTTCCATTAAACCATTACCAGCATTCACAACTGGTTCCACAACAACTAACGCAAGACAGGCTAAAATAGCACCTAAAATACCAATGGAAAAATTGTTTACAAGCATTTCAAATCCAGCTTTTAATTTTCCTTCCACTGCTTTATCAAACTGTTTAATGACAAAGCCACCCAAAGGACCCATAATCATCGCTCCAATGAACATTGGGTTTGTAGATCCTACAATGACACCCATGGCTGAGATAGCACCCATAACGCCACCTCTTGTTCCTGCAACCGCCTTACCACCAGTATAAGCGATTAATAATGGCAGTAAATAATGTGACATGGGATCAATTAACGTTGCCAATGTTTCATTTGGAAACCATCCTGTTGCTAAGAATAAAGCAGTAATAAATCCCCACGCGATAAATGCACCAATATTTGGCATAACCATACCGCTTAAAAAACGCCCAAAGCTCTGTACTTTTTCCTTCATAAAGCGATACCTTCCTTCTTTTCTTATTCTCTCATCTTGGTTCTACTTTTTATTCACCTTGAAGATTTATTGGCCAACTTCTCTTCTTTTTATGTTTTTATTATAACGGATCATTCCCCTTTTTTTCAACTTGAACAAAAAGGGATTTGTCACTATATATTAATGCCAAAGCTAAATAAAATCATTGATTCATTAAAAATCTATGAAATTCTTTTAGAAGCAGTGGTGCATTAAAAAAAATAGTGCTATGATAGAAAAAAGAAAAGAGGTGTAATACTATTGAAAAAACAAAAAATCATTATTGCCCATCGTGGTGCCTCTGCTCTTGCTAAATTCGAAAATACAATAGAAGCCTTTCGTCTTGCCATAGAACTTCATGCCGATATGGTAGAATTTGATATCAGACGAACCCTTGATCAAAAATTAGTCGTCTTTCATAATCCAGACTTATATGGAAAATCTCTTTGTACTCTAACCTATCAAGAAATTAATGATATAACAAAACAGAAAGGGTATCATGTGCCTTTATTAGAAGAGGTTTTAGCATTTTGTCAGGGTAAAATCAAACTAGATATTGAACTAAAAGAAACAGGATATGAAAAAGAAGTCATTTCTCTAGTGAAAAAATATTATTCTTATTCCGAATATTTTATAAAATCCTTTCATGATAGCACCGTACTATCTATAAAAAAATTAGATAAAAAAATAACCACAGGTCTTTTAATTGGAAAAGAAACGATGTATATGAAAACAAGGCTTAGTGAATATTTTCCAGGAAAGAGGCTTTATCAATGTCATGCGGATTTTATCAGCCCTCACTATCAATTTTTAACAAAAGATTTTCTTTTTCGCATGAAACTACTGCATATACCAATCTATGTGTGGACGGTGAATCAGCCCTCTCTTATTGAAAAATTACTTCAATACCCCATTGCTGGCATTATTACCGATCGTCCAGATATTGCATTGAATTTTAGACAACAACAAAAACTACGAAAACGATAAACCATGAGAATACAAAAAAGCTGAAACAAGGAATTTTCTTTTCTTGTTTCAGCTTTTCTTTACAACAGCCTATTCCTTCTTTTTATTAAGAATCGTAGGTATGACTTTTCTCATGCAATACATTCAATGTAAAATCATGTAATGCTTCTCGATGGAATTTATCCGATTCTAAAAAGTGAGAATACAAAATATCCATCATAACAAGCACTGGAAATTGTGGAGAGATCGCCTTTCCATTCTCCAAATATCTTTTGGAAGCCACAATTAATACTTCATCACAAAAAGAAAATTTTTTATCTCTTCTTGCACTCATAAGAATGGTTGTAGCACCCTGTGCCTTTGCAGATCTTAAACAATCAATAACTTCTTCATTTGTTCCACTTACACTAATTCCAATCACCAGACAACGGCTATCCAACAATACCGTATTCATTCTCATAATATGATCATCTGTGATCGCTTCAATGTTTACCCCAAGTCGCATAAACCGAAGTTTCATTTCTTGTGCTACAAGCCCAGAGCTTCCTCGTCCATACACATAAATGCGGGATTTTGTAGAACAATGATGAACAATTCGCTCCATCTGTTCTTCGTCCATCAAGCTATGGGTCTTATCTAGCAACTCTTGATATGTATTTAGTACCTGTGTAGAATAATAATCTCGAACTGGCACTTCTTCTCGATGTTCCTTATCTTGCTCATAATAAAACAAAAACTCTCGATAACCTTTAAATCCACATTTTTTCGCAAAACGAGAAAGGGAGGCCTCTGACACATACAATTTTTTAGAAATATTTTTGGCAGAAAAATCCGTTTCTGTTTGTTCTTGCATATAAAAATCGGCTATCGTTTTTTCTAATGGTGTAAAACTCTCATAAATGGATTCGATCAGTGGTACAATCGCTTGAAGACTTCGCTCCATATCTCTCCTTCTTTCTATTTTATTCTCTTTTTGTATGCCAAGTCCCCTCTCGTCCTTTTCTCATGCCACATGATAAGCTATTGTGATTTTAGGATTTGTGGGCAGGCAACAAGTCAACTCCTTCGGCGTGTTGTTCTTTAAAATGATAATATGCGCCCAACATCCCCGCTTGATTTTTGTTTTGCGCAAAAGCTAACTTGGTATGTTCTGCAATCGAAGAAAGTAAATACTTTTTTAGACTCTGCCGAATTTTTGGCTCCAAATACTCTCTTTGTACCATAATTCCACCACCAAGCACTACAATTTCTGGGTTCAATACATAACATAAATTAGCAATTCCCATTCCAAGAATATCACACATTGTATCGATCGCTTCAATACAATCCCGATCCCCTTCTTTTGCTTTGTCAAAAATCATTTTACCGTTTAAGTCGCCTTCTTTTAACCCTTTCTTTTGAATCACATTTTTGACAAGCACACTGCTTGCAGCGAGATCCTGAAAAGCTCCTCCTGGAAGATGTAAGTACCCGACTTCACATCCGCTTCCAGAAAATCCATGAAAGATTTTACCATCGGATACAAAGGCTCCCCCAATCCCTGTTCCGATTGTCAAACAAAGACTGCTCTCACATCCTTTCCCAGCTCCTGCATAGTACTCTGCAAGACCTGCACAATTGACATCATTTTCTACCTCACAAGGAAGATGAAATGCGTTTTCCATGATTTCTTTTATTTTTGTTCCTGTATAATTTGGAATCAAAGAAGATGCGTAGGTAATAACCCCTTTCTTCCAGTCTACCATACCTGCGGTGGATACGCAAATACCAGACACTTCATATTGTTCTAAAAATGCCGATACAATCCGTTTTATTTTATCAATAATTCCAGCACCACCGCCCTCTTTTGCTTGTGTCGGCATTTCCTTTGTCATTTCAAATATCCCATTTTCCTGAATCACACCATACTTTATGGTTGTCCCTCCAATATCAATACAAATATATCGCTTCATACAAAACTCCTTCTTTATGCACAAATACCGCAGGAATTTCTCCTGCGGTCTTATTATTATACGCTTCTTATATGTAACACCATTCATTAACAAAATTTATGGATGGCTTCTTTAATCATAGTTGCGGCTTCTTTTGCAATCTCTTTATCCTCATCGGTTAGATTAACAAGAGGTTCACGAACGCCACCGATGTCAAAGCCTTCATTGATGCGAAGAACTTCTTTAATCATACCATACATATTGCCATGTCCAGAACATAATTTATAGATAATTTCATTGATGGCATATTGTAATTGGCACGCCTCTTCATTTTTATGAGCCTTTACAAGCTCGTCCGCTTTTAGGAACAACTCAGGCATAGCTCCATAAGTTCCGCCAATACCGCCGTCTGCTCCCATCATTCGTCCGCTGATAAACTGCTCATCTGGACCATTGAACACAACAAAATTTTCTCCACCTTCTGCTTTAAAGATCTGAATATCTTGCACTGGCATAGAGGAATTTTTAACACCAATGACATTTTTATTCTTCTTCATTTCCTGTAAGAGATTCACACTTAAAGCAGTTCCTGCTAATTGTGGAATATTATAAATAATAAAGTCCGTATTAGGAGCTGCCTCACTCATGGCATTCCAATACTGTGCAATGGCGTAGTCTGGAAGTCTAAAATAAATTGGCGGAATGGAGGCGATGGCATCAACACCTACGCTCTCTGCATGGCGTGCAAGTTCCACACTATCTCTTGTGTTATTACAACCTACATGTGCGATTACGGTTAGCTTATCCTTAGCAACTTCCATAATACTTTCTAATGTTTTTTTTCTGTCTTCTACGCTTTGATAAATACATTCGCCAGAAGAACCACAAGCGTAAACCCCTTTTACCCCTTTTTCAATATAATATTCCGTCAAACGCTTTACTCGGTCTTTGCACACTTCTCCCTTGTCATCATAGCAAGCATAAAATGCTGGAATGACACCTCTATATTTTTCTAAATTGCTCATAATACCTTCCCCTTTCTATCAACACTTTCTTTCTATATTACGCCAAATCCACAAGTTACGCAAGAGTATCCATCCCTTTGGCTCTTCCTGATTATATGGAATCAATGGCTTCTGTAAATGATTTTGTAATCAACTGTGGTCTTGTAATAATAGAACCTACAACAACACTAAAACATCCAAGTTCAATCACTCTTTTTGCTTTTTCTGGTGTGTTGATATTGCCTTCTGCTATCACTTTATGGGATACGTTTTTAAGGATTGTGCGAATGATTTCAAAATCATTTTCTTCAATCTTCATCCCTTTGCTCTGCTCCGTATAACCAACTAATGTAGTTCCAATAAAATCAAATCCCAATTCATCCGCATGAAGAGCTTCTTCCACAGTGGAGCAATCCGCCATGAGAAGTTGATCTGGATATTTTTCACGAATTGCATGATAAAATTCATCCAATGTTACCCCATTTGGTCTGCTATCACTTGTTGCATCAATAGCGATAATTTCTGGTTTCACTTCCATCAATTCATCGACTTCTTTCATAGTTGGTGTAATATAGACTTTGCTATCGTCATAATCTCTTTTTACAATTCCAATCACTGGTAAGTCCACATTTTTTTTAATTTCGGCAATGTCTTCTTTTGTATTTGCACGAATTCCTTTCGCACCACCTTCTTTGGCAGCCAGTGCCATTCTTCCCATAATAAAGGAAGAGTGAAGTGGTTCATGTGGCAATGCCTGACAAGATACAACTAAATGACCTTTTAGATTTTCCAAATATTGCTCCATATTTGTTATTCCTTTCTCCATTTCATTTTTTTAATTGCTTTTTATGAACACAACTATTTTTTTCTTATGCTCACTATAAACCAATAAAAAATTATTTTCAAGTATTTTTATATTTAAGAAAGTACTTTCAATTCAAAGGTAGTTTTCCCCACATTTCAACCAATTCATCTCTATGATTTTTATTTAATCTGCACAATTGATGAAAGTTTTTTCAAAATAGCCCTACAAGTTGAATTTGTATTTTGTACATTATATAATAGGATATATCATAGAGTAAATGGATACATATAAAAATATTATTTGAGAAGGAGGAATTATTTAGTTATTAAAAATAGAGATAATTATAGTAAAATATGGTCAAGAGGTGATTGGATTAGAAAATAATAACTATAAACAGAATGAATTTTC
Organism: uncultured Eubacteriales bacterium; assembly: GCA_949284175.1. Taxonomy (GTDB): domain Bacteria; phylum Bacillota; class Clostridia; order Lachnospirales; family Lachnospiraceae; genus Scybalomonas. The sequence goes on along the minus strand of CASDVE010000022.1, from coordinate 719 downwards.
AGAACTGATTCATGTTTCTGTTAGAACTTTGCAACGTTGGGACGTTGAAGGAAGTTAAAAGCATTCAGAACGACTACAAATAGAAGGTATGATACGTATGAGCAATATTTTAAGCACAAAGGTATTCAGAAGGAAGAGAATCTTAGAAAAATAGTTATTTATACAAGAGTTTCCACTTCTAATCAGAGGGATGATTTAAAAAATCAAGTAGAATTTCTTAGACAATATGCGAATGCGAAAGGAATTATAGTAGATAAAGTGATTGAAGAGTATGGAAAACGAACGTCTTTTGTCATTTGTCAAAAGAAGAATTAGTTCAAGATAAGATAGCAATACTTCATACACTTAGTTGTAGAATATATGGCTTAAGTAAATACAAAAAAAGATTAGAGAGGATGAGTAATTTAAAAAGAGCATACAAGATAGAGATTCATCCTACGAAAGAACAAAAATCTAAAATACACCAAACGATTGGTGTAGCAAGGTTTGTATATAACTTTTATATTGCTCATAATAAAGAAGTTTATGAAAAAGAAGGAAAGTTCATGAGTGGTATGGATTTTTCCAAATGGTTAAATAACGAATATATACCGAAAAATCAAGAGATGAAATGGATAAAGGATGTATCATCAAAAGCTACAAAACAAGCGATTATGAATGCAGATAAAGCATTTAGAGATTTCTTTAAGAAAAGAAAAGGATTTCCTAAATTTAAGAAA
>CASDVE010000021.1 GCA_949284175.1 uncultured Eubacteriales bacterium | reverse complement strand
ATTGATTCATATGCATCCCTGTCTATATTTTATCATAAAAGAAGAAATTTGACTATTTATAAATAAATTCCTTCATACCCCCTTAAGTTTATGATGTTGAGCCATGCGAGAGCATTTATGCTCGCATATGGCGACTGTCTGCGAGGCAGAGAAGTTCGCAAAGCGTGCTTCTCATGGTTTTATAGGAAAAACAAGGGGAATAACGTATGTCATGCACACAGTATCTCCAGCATAGGGTCACTCTGGAAGCGTGATTTTACCAGTTAAAGCACAAAAGCCTGCGGTGATAGGAGAGGCTAAATAAATTTCTACTTTGGAAGTTCCCATACGCCCTAAAAAATTTCGATTATTTGTGGCAACCACTCGCTCTCCATCACTTAAAATACCACCAGCCCTTCCACAACAGAGTCCACAACCTGGATGTGTGATAATTGCTCCAGCGTTAGCCAGAATCTCCATGGTGCCATTTTGAACTGCCTGTTCATAAATTTTACGGCTTGCCGGAGTGATAATGAGTTTGACAAAAGGAGCTACCGTTTTTCCTTTTAGCACTTTGGCAACGGCTTCTAAATCTTCTAAACGCCCATTGGTACAAGAGCCAACAAAGACTTGATCAATGGGGATTCCAACGAGATCTTTTACATCTTCAATATGATCCACTTGAGAAGGACAAGCCATGACCGGTACAAAATCTTCTGCTTGATAGGTGATCTCTTTGCAATAAGTGGCATCTGGATCTCCAACAAGAGAGCGTTCTTCTTGTGTTAATTCTATCTCACAATATTTGGCTGTTTTTTCATCCGGTGTAAAAAGAGCACATTTTGCACCAGCTTCCACTGCCATATTCGCCATTGTCATTCGACTGGATATGGATAATTGTTCTATGGTATCCCCACAAAATTCTAATGCACGATAGGTGGCACCATCTGCCCCCAAATCCCCGATTAATCGCAAAATAATATCTTTTGAAGTTACATTTTTAGGAAGTGTGCCGTTGATGGTAATTTTAATTGTTTCAGGAACTTTGATCCACATAGTTCCAGTTCCTAAAATGCTCGCCATTTCCGTATAACCAATGCCAGAAGAAAAAGCACCAACCGCTCCATAGGTTGTGGTATGGCTGTCTGTTCCAAATACAACATTTCCCGGTTTTACATAGCCTGCCTCTGTCATGAGTTGGTGGCAGATCCCATCGGAGCGGTGAACATGTGTAAGACCGTATTTTTTAGCAAAGGCATCTCCAATTTTAAAATGGCGAACATCATCTGTTACGGTAGCTGGTACGAGATGATCATAGATCAAAACAATTTTGTCCGCATCCCATAGTTTCGTAAATCCCATTTCTTCGAATTTCTCAGCCACAAATGGAATAAAAATGTCATGGATCATAACTCGATCCACATGAACCGTTACAATATCACCAGCACAAACAGAAGAAGCACCGGTATTTCTCTTAATAATTTTTTCAATGATTGTCTGTCCCATAGGGAAGTCCTCCTATCAAGATCGTAGTTTGTTTGGTTAAAGAGGGGGAAGCCCGTTTTTCCTTCGCATGGCATTGACAAGTCCACCCTCATTGATAATTTCAAGAAGATTGTCTGGAAGGGGCGTGATTGGATAGTCCGTTCCTTTATAAGAAATTGCATGATTGATTTGAAGGCTTAATTGTTCACCTTCTATTACGATCTGTTGCAGTTGATCATTTTCAATGAGCAACAATCCGTTGTTAATGGCGTTGCGGAAAAAAATGCGGGCGAAAGATTTTGCAATGACAGCTTTTATGCCAAGAGCCTTTATGATTTCGGGTGCTTGTTCACGAGAAGAGCCACAGCCGAAATTTTTACCTGCCACGATAACGTCATTGGGTTTGATTTTTTGTGCCAAGTCCGGACGCAGTGGAGAAAAGGCATACTGTTTCATATCATCAATGGTTGGGAGAGCCAGATAATCCGTTGGAATAATAATGTCGGTGTCAATATCATCGCCTAATACCCAAATGGTACTTGTATTTGTATTCATGGAAGAAACCTCCTATTATTTAAAGTATGTGAGTTGATCTGCCGTTATAATTCGTCCAGCAATGGCAGAGGCAGTGACAGTTTCAGCAGAGGCTAAGTATACTTTGGAACTTGGAGAACCAGCCCGCCCTTTAAAGTTTCTCGTTCCCGTGCTAATTAAGACTTCATTGTCACCGATGACGCCTTGACATCCACCCCAGCATACACTGCAATTGCTGTTGACAACCATAGCACCCGCTTCCATAAAAATGTCAATTAGCCCCTCTTTCATGGCTTGTATGTACACGGAGTTGCTGGCAGGAGCAATGAGGAAACGAACGTGTTCTGCAACTTTTCTTCCTTTTAAGAGCTTTGCACTGACTCGTAATTCATCAATTCTACCGTTATTGCAAGAGCCTACAAAGGCTTCATCAATTTTTATATGTTCAATTTCTTTTGCAGGAACCACATCATCCACAAAATCAGGGCGTGCGATGACTGGCTCAATCTTTGAAAGATCAAAGGTGTATTCTTTTATATAGTGGGCATCTTCATCACTTTTCAACATAGCTTTTGGTTTTCTGCCACCATGCTCTTTTAAGTAGGCAAGGGCTTTTTCATCGGGTTCAAAGATAGCAGTTTTTGCTCCAGCCTCCACCGCTAAATTGCAAAGGACAATGCGATCGTTAATGCTCAAATTGGAAGCACCTTCTCCTGTGAACTCCATCACTTGATAATTCGCACCGTTGGCACCAATCTCGCCAATGATTGTGAGCATCAGATCCCTTGGATAGACGCCTTCTTTTAATTCTCCAATCAGATGAAAGCGGATAGTTTCAGGAACAAGTACCCAAGAAGTTCCTGTTACAAGGGCGTAAAGGAGATCCGTACATCCAACGCCAGTGCCAAATGCTCCAAGTGCCCCATAGGTGCAAGTATGGCTATCGGCTCCAAAGATCAATTCTCCAGGGGATACATAATGTTCCATCATAATCTGATGACAAACACCCTTTCCTTCCCAAAAATCAATGTTATGGGTTCTGGCAAAGTCACGCATTTTTTTGTGAGAGCTAGCTGTTTTTGGATTATCCGCTGGAACGTTATGATCGATAACAAAAACTGCCTTTTTGTTATCAGCGATTTTTGGATGTTTTAGATCGTTGTGGAACATATCAATGGTCAAGTGCGTTGTGCCATCATTGGTCATGATTCGATCCAAAGTAACGGTATGAATATCCCCTGCTTTTACAGTTTCTACGCCAGCAGCTTTTGCAATAATTTTTTCAGCAATTGTCATTCCCATGATTTAGTCCTCCTTATTTAAAAATGCGATTAATCCGCCGTTATTTAAAATATTTTGCATATAGGGAGCTAATTTTGTACAAGTATAGGTTTTTCCATTAGCATAGATCGTTCCATGTTCTAAATCCAGTTCCATTTGATCTCCTGTTTGAACTTCGTCGGGAAGTTCTTTGCAAATGAGGACAGGAAGACCGATGTTAATGGCATTGCGAAAAAAAATACGAGCAAAGGATTTTGCAATAATCGCTTGAATACCTAATGCTTTTAATACGCTTGGTGCCTGTTCACGAGAAGAACCACAGCCAAAATTTTCACCGCCGACAACGAAATCTCCACGCTTTACTTTTTGTGGAAAGTCCGGATCGAGAGATTCAAAAGTGTGAATTTTCATTTCTTCTATATTAGGAAGGAGTAAATATTGGCTTGCAATAATTTGATCAGTATCTAGGTCATTGTGAAATTTAAAGATAGTTCCGTTGGACATGGTATCTCTCCTTTTTCTTCATATTTTGAAAGATTATTTTAAAAGGATCATATCATAGTGCCTGTGAAAAGAATGTAAACTATGATACAATTATGAAAAAATAATATGGAGTTCTTGCAAAATGGATGAAAAAATGAAACAATCTAAGTTAGATCTACAACAAGAAAGATGGTTTTCACAGGATATGCTTGATCTTCTTTCTAACTTTGCGGTCACAAGGGTGTACTGGGCAAAGGAAATTATTTATCATCAAGAAGAAAGTGCGGGGTGGTGTTATTATTTAAAAAAAGGAAGGGTGCGTGTGTTTATAGCATCCGAAGATGGAGTGGAAAAGACACTGGCTATTTATAAAGAACAGGGGTTATTTGGAGAGGCGGCATTTTTTGAAGGACATTTAAGAACGACGACTGCTGTTGCTATGGAAGAGAGTGAAGTGCTTGTCATAAGCAAAGAAAATATTTTAGAGTGCTTTAGGGAAGAACCTTTGCTCGCTTGGTCAGTGATGGGCTATCTTTCACAAACCATACGACTCTTATCAACACAAATTAATGAAATGACGTTTTTGAGTGCAAGAAAACGGTTGATTCAATTTTTAATTGGGGAATGGAATAAGAAGAATAGCACACTTTCTTATACACAAGAAGAGATAGGGGCATTAATCGGGGCTAGCCGAGTTACCGTAAGCCGAGAGATCAATTATTTAAAGCGATGCAAGGTGATAAAAGTGCAGTATGGAAGAGTGACTATTCAAGATGTTGAGAGATTAAAGGAGATGTTATCTCTATAAGAAATGTTAAGATAAGGAGGATGAAAATGCGATTTCGACCATGTATTGATATTCATAATGGAAAGGTAAAACAGATTATAGGTGGAAGCCTATTGGATGAAGGGAATCAAGCCAAAGAAAATTTTGTTTCAGAACAAGGCGGGGATTATTATGCTACGTTATATAAAAAGGCTGGACTATTAGGGGGACATATTATTTTATTAAATTCCAAGGATTCTGAATATTATGAGAAAGATGTGGAACAGGCAGTTCTTGCGTTAAAGGCATATCCTAATGGTTTGCAAATTGGTGGAGGGATTACAAAGGACAATGCCAAGTTCTTTTTAGATCAGGGAGCTTCTCATGTCATTGTTACCTCTTATGTTTTTTACGACGGGAAGATTCATTGGGAAAGGTTAAAAGGTCTATGTGCCGTCACATCCAATGAAAGCGGAACAAGGCTAGTGCTTGATTTAAGTTGTCGCAAAAAAGAAGATGGGTATTACATTGTGACCAATCGTTGGCAGACGTTTACTGAGGTGAAATTGAGCTTGCAAGTGCTTGATGCGTTAGGACAGTATTGTGATGAGTTTTTAATTCATGCTGTGGATGTGGAAGGTAAGGCATCTGGAATTGAAGTGGAACTTGTGAAATTGTTGAGCCAATGGGGGGAAAAGCCCATGACCTATGCTGGTGGTGTTGGTAGTTATGAGGATTTAAAACTGTTAAAAGAGTTTTCAAATGGAAAAATAGATGTGACCATTGGCAGTGCATTAGATCTCTTTGGAGGAAAAATGGATTTTCAAACCGTATTGGGATTTTGTGAAAAATAAAACAATAATAGGTCAAAAATCAAATTTTAGAGAGAAATTCTCAATTATATTTGTAAAAACTAAATTCAAATAATGAGAATGGATATTGAGAAAATAACGAAAAGGTAGAAGATAAAGTATCAATTCCACTAAAATTATATTAAAAGGGTAGGCAATTGAGAGGAAACTACGGGGGAAAGTGGAAGGAAAAGAGGAAAACTGCATATAGAAAAGAATATGAGTACAAAAAAATATAGTGAAATAGCATAAAAATATTCGTTAAAAAATAGATAATTATTGCAAAACTTTCAAAAATAACATAAAATTAGATTATTCAATCAATCGAAAGGAGAGGATGCGAAATGAGCAGACTCAATGTTTTTACAAAAAGTAAGGCTCAGGCAGTGGTGGAAGGGTTATATAAAGATTTGGAGAATCGCATCGTTGCCAGCCCTCCAGGACTCTGTCCTGTTGATATTTCATCATCATTTTTAAAACTTTGTCATGCACAGACTTGTGGTAAATGTGTTCCTTGTCGTGTAGGACTTTCTCAACTTCAAAATCTTATCGAAGACGTATTGGATGGCAATGCCACATTAGATACGATTGATTTAATTGAACGGACAGCTCGTGTGATTGCCGAAACTGCCGATTGTGCCATCGGTTATGAAGCAGCCAATATGGTATTAAAAGGGTTGCAGGGATTTCGGGATGATTACGAAGAACATGTAAAAACAGGAAGATGTCTTTGCCATTTAGAACAACCAGTTCCATGTGTTGCTATGTGTCCAGCAGGGGTGGATGTTCCGGGATATATTGCGTTGATTCATGAAGAACGATATGGGGATGCAGTGGCTTTAATTCGCAAAGACAATCCATTCCCAACGGCTTGTGCTCTTGTATGTGAACATCCTTGTGAAGCGAGATGTCGTCGAAATATGGTAGATTCTTCTATTAATATTCGAGGTTTGAAACGATATGCGGTTGATAACTGCGGGGAAGTTCCTGTTCCAGAGTGTATGGAATCCACAGGTAAGAAGATTGCCATTATCGGTGGGGGACCAAGTGGACTGAGTGCTGCCTATTATTTACAGTTGATGGGGCATCAGACAACGGTATTTGAACAGAGAAAACATTTAGGTGGAATGCTTCATTATGGAATTCCAAATTATCGACTACCAAAGGAACGTCTTGATGAAGACTTAAATGCGATTCTTTCCACAGGGGTTAAAGTGGAACAAGAAGTTTCCATTGGAAAAGGAGAAGGACAGATTCCATTTGAGAAATTAAGAGAAGAATATGATGCAGTGTACATAGCCATTGGAGCACATACGGATAAAAAATTAGGAATCGACGGCGAAGATGCAGTAGGTGTTGTGTCAGCGGTGGATTTATTGAGAAGAGTTGGTGACAACGATATGCCAGACTTTACTGGTAAGAAAGTAGTTGTTGTCGGTGGTGGAAATGTTGCCATGGACGTTACACGCTCTGCTATCCGTCTTGGAGCGGAAAAAGTCAGTGTATTATACCGTAGAAGAAAAGCGGATATGACAGCTTTAGAAGAAGAGATCGAAGGAGCAATTGCAGAAGGAGCTGATATTTTAGAACTTCATGCACCAAAAGCCATTGAGAAAAATGACAAGGGAGAAGTGGTTGCTATTTGGGCAGATCCAAAGATTATTGGATACATGGATAGCAATGGAAGACCTCGTCCAAGTGATTCAGGAAGAGAAGCTGTTAGAATCCCTTGTGATATTGTGATTGTAGCTATCGGACAGGATATTGTATCCGCTGATTTTGATTCTGCTGGTATTCCTGTGACAAGAAATATGATCTGTGCGGATTCTGCTAGTGAAGTGCCAAATATGCCAGGCGTTTTTGCTGGTGGTGACTGTGTAACAGGGCCATCCACAGTGATTCGTGCCATTGCTAACGGAAAAGTGGCAGCGGCTAACATTGATAACTATTTAGGATTTAACCATATCATTAAAGTGGATGTAAAAGTTCCAGATCCAAGAATTGCAGATCGCCCTTCTTGTGGTCGTGTGACTATGGCAGAACGTGATTCCAATGAACGAAAGAAAGACTTTGAAATGGTGGAATTAGGCATCTCATGCAAAGAAGCAAAACAAGAATCTTCAAGATGTCTACGTTGTGATCACTTCGGATATGGAATTTTCAAAGGAGGTAGAGTGGATCAATGGTAAATATTAAAATCAACAATGAGCCTCTTGAGGTTTTAGAAGGGACAACAATTTTAGAAGCCTGCAAACAGGCACATTATCCAGTACCAAGCCTTTGTTACTTAAAAGGGATTAATGATATTGGAGCTTGTCGCGTCTGTTCAGTGGAAGTGGTAGGTGTAGATCGCCTTGTCACTTCCTGTAACAATGTGGTAAGTGAAGGAATGGAGATTCTCACAAATTCTGCAAAAGTGCGGGAAGCGAGAAGAACAAACGTAGAGCTTATTTTATCCCAACATAACTGTAATTGTCCAACTTGTACGAGAAATGGCAATTGTACGTTGCAGACAATCGCTTATCAATTAGGACTTAATACAGAAACCTATAAAAAAGAAGTGACCTATGCTCCATGGAGTTCTAAGTTCCCACTTGTAAGGGATGCTAGTAAGTGTATTAAATGTATGCGTTGCGTACAAGTGTGTGATAAAGTACAGGACATTCATATTTGGGATATTGCAAAAACTGGTTCAAGAACCACAGTGGATGTATCCTATAACCGCAAGATCAAAGATTCTGAATGTGTGCTTTGTGGACAGTGTATTACCCATTGTCCTGTTGGAGCCCTTTCAGCTAGAAATGACAAGACAAAAGTATTTGCTTTTGATGCCCCAATTAGCACTCATAAAAAGGTCAGCGTTGTGCAAGTAGCACCATCTGTTCGTACATCTTGGGGAGAAGCATTTGGTGTGTCAAGAGAGGTGGCAACGCCAAAACGTCTTGCTGCGGCTTTAAGAAGAATGGGATTTGATTATGTCTTTGATACCAATTATGGTGCGGACTTGACCATTATGGAAGAGGGAAGCGAATTTTTAGAGCGTTTAAAACATAAGGATGATTATAAATATCCGATGTTTACTTCCTGTTGTCCAGGATGGGTTCGTTTCTTAAAATCCCAATATCCAGATATGGTGGATGATTTATCAACAGCAAAATCTCCACAGCAGATGCAAGGAGCGATTATAAAAACATATTTTGCTAAAAAAATGAATATCGATCCAAATGATATTTTCAGTGTATCCATTATGCCATGTGTGGCAAAAAAAGCCGAGTGTGATATTCCGTCCATTAATGATTCTGGTGCAGGAAAAGATGTGGATGTGGTGCTTACAACAAGAGAGATGGTGGCACAAATCCGTTCTTTAGGAATTGATATTGCTAGTCTTCCAGAAGAGGAATTTGACTCTCCATTAGGACCAGGAACTGGTGCTGGTGTTATCTTTGGAGCAACAGGTGGTGTTATGGAAGCCGCTCTTCGTTCTTGTTACTATTTAGCTACGGGAATGACACCAGATCCAGATGCGTTTTATGAAGTAAGAGGACTGGATGGTTGGAAAGAAGCATCCTTTGATGTTGCTGGAATCACCGTTCGAACAGCGGTTACCAGTGGTCTTGCCAATGCGAGAAAATTAGTGCGTGCATTAAGACGTGGCGAAGTAGAATATGATTTTGTGGAAGTTATGGCTTGTCCAGGTGGATGTGTCGGCGGAGGCGGACAGGTAATTCACGATGGAAAAGAACTTGCAGGAGAACGTGGAGAACACTTATACCATTTGGATAAGAATACAAAGATCCGGTTCTCACATGAGAATCCAGAAGTTGTTGCCACTTATAAGGAATTTCTTGGTGAACCATTATCTCATCTGGCTCATGAATTATTACATACGGATCATCGTGCATGGGATTTGCCACATGCCTATATTCCTGATACAGATGTGTAAGGATGACAATGGGGAGAAGATTAGTTAGTTAATAGAAAAAATGGGGATTAGGCTATTATAAAAAATAGTATATGAGAGAAGAAAATAATGTGAAAAAATAAGATAGTGTTCGTGATACAAAAGTGATGTAGCAAACAAATGTGCAAGAAATGGAAGACCATTTATTTATGGGGGAAAATGGATTCCATTTTCAGCTGGATAAAATGAGGGGACATTCGGAAATGAGAAGAATGCCTTATAGAAAATAAAAGATTTTTATAAGAAAGATTTATGGGGATTTCTGTGCAATGGTAAAGTTTATGCCATTGCACAGAAAATTTTTATGTAAAAATATATAATAGATGACAGTTTTTCCTAGAAGAGCAAGTTTCTTATAATGAAATGAGAAACGGAAGGGAGATTAATGACGATAAGTTCCTTTTAAAGTAGCTTGTTCTAATATATGTCCTTCCATTTGACGGAACATTTCGTGCATCATAAAACCATTTTCTAAGTCTAACATACAGTCTAAAGCGTAGATATGAAGTTCATAAGTGTGAGGATCATTTGGTGGAGCCATTCCTCCATAATAAGATGATAATTCCTTGCTTTGATTTCCGCCCTGCATACTAATCCAACTGTTCACTCCTTGAACGAAATCGTTTGTGGATTGGCTTTCATTTTCATCGATCTTTGTTTTCGTAATATTTGCTGCCACCCAATGAATCCAAGAAAATCCACCACTGATTGGAAAAGCGTCCTTATCTTCAAGAAGTAACGCAAAACTTTTTGTTCCTTCTGGAGCGTCCAAAATCTCAAATGGTAGAGAATAGGTTGGCACACCATTTTCATTAAAATGTTTTCCATGTTTTCCATATTTATCTTCTATTGTTCCATCAATAATTCCATGACTGATAATTTGCATCGTAACGACCTCCTACTGTGTAATTCTTTGTAGCTACATTATACGGGATGGAAATAAAGGTGTAAATTACTTACTTTTTTGTGGGTATTTTTTATTTATAAAATTCCTTTCTCTTTTAGGACATCTGACATTCCATGTGCTATCATGTAGTCAATACCAATTTCTTGCATGATTTTTAATGCAGAGAGTATTTTTTCTCCTTGTGGTTTTTTGAGAGAATATTCCACTTTTAGAGGATAGCCTTCATACGCTTTTTTTTCCACAAAATCAAGTTCTATCAGTTCTTTTAAATGTTCCAGTAGCATTTTTTGAGTAATTCCATCAATATCGTGTTCTAATTTGGAAAGAGAAGTAGGGCCTAACCGCAGTCGCCATAGTATAATGGGTTTCCACTTTCCTTTTATCATATCGTGTGTCAGTTCCAATGGACAAGTATAAGTTTCTCGAATTTTCATTTCATATTCCACTAAAATGCTCATCCTTTATAGAGCAATAAGGATGATTTTAGATATTCCTTTCTTATAGTTTATAAATATATTTTTCTTCTTCTATGTCAGTTGTTTATTGAACTTTTTAAATGCAATCTATTTACAACAGTATAGCATAAAAACGGTAAAAAAAGGAATTGTAAAAAACTGCTTGACATTTAATGATACGCATGGTAAAGTGTTCTAGTGTAAATACTGCCGAAGACAGTAGGTGCTGTAAAGCATAAGGTTCTAAACGCCTACCGAGGGAATATCACTTTCTTATAATAACTAAGAATGATAGATGCTCTGTGTCTTTGGATACAGAGCTTTTTTATGATCGGCGGTGTACAAATAATATAGGAGGTGCACCAATCGTGGCTAAAGTAGAATTAAAACAACCTATCGTGGAAGAGATCAAAGGATTACTTGCTGATGCTCAGTCTGCTGTATTAGTTGACTACCGTGGAATCACAGTAGAACAAGATACTGCTCTTCGTAAAGAGTTAAGAGAAGCAGGTGTTGTATACAAAGTATACAAAAACACAATGATCCGTTTAGCTTCTCAGGGAACAGATTTCGAAGCATTAAGTCCAGATTTAGAAGGACCAACAGCTATCGCTATCTCTTCAACAGATGCTACTGCTCCAGCTAGAATTTTAGCAAAATTCGCTAAAACAGCTCCAGCATTAGAATTAAAATCAGGTGTTGTAGAAGGAACATATTACGATAAAGCTGGTATCCAGGTTATCGCTACAATTCCATCAAGAGAAGAATTACTTTCCAAATTCCTTGGAAGTATTCAGTCACCTATCGCAAACTTTGCTCGTGTTATCAAGCAAGTTGCTGAATCTAAAGAAGCAGAGGCTTAATTTTCGGTATAAACTCATAGCGTATGTTTTTTACCATTATCAGCTTTGCTTTTAGTGAAATTGAAATTAAATTATTAAATGGAGGATTTTTAAGATGACAACTCAGGAAATTATTGAAGTAATCAAAGGTTTATCTGTATTAGAATTAAATGAATTAGTAAAAGCTTGTGAAGAAGAATTTGGTGTTTCTGCAGCAGCAGGTGTTGTAGTTGCAGCAGCAGGTGCTGGTGAAGCAGCTGGAGAAGAAAAATCTGAATTCGACGTTGAATTAACAGAAGTTGGTCCAAACAAAGTTAAAGTTATCAAAGTTGTTCGTGAAGTAACAGGTTTAGGATTAAAAGAAGCTAAAGAAGCAGTAGACGGAGCTCCTAAAGTATTAAAAGAAGCTGCATCTAAAGAAGAAGCAAGAAGCTGCATCTAAAGAAGAAGCTGAAGAAATCAAAACTAAACTTGAAGCTGAAGGAGCAAAAGTTACACTTAAATAATTTAAGTCCTAACTTTAGCAAGATTAGCAAGTATAGAATAAAATCCGCAATCGACTGGAAACAGGAGATTGCGGATTTTTTTATGAAGGTATGAGTCAAACGGATATACTTTCATTGTTTAGAAAAGATTTTGAGAATAAATTGGAAAAACTTGCATAAAAAAATATTTTATGATAAAATATTCAACGCAAACAAAATAATTATATTTAGATGAAAATGGTAACGAGATTTTATCAAATTTGATAGAGGAAAAGATAGGATCGCAGTGAAAGTTATAAAATGGCTTTTACTGCGATTTTTTTGCGTTTTCTATCATAGTATTTCGTCCATTTTCCAAAGAGGCGAAGGAGGAATTAAAATGCCAAAAACAAAAATTCAAGAAATTATTTTTACAGTAATGATGGTGATCGTTATGGTCTATGGTATGGTAGTCTATAATATCTCACTAGATATGGGAGGACTGACAAATCAAGTGTTCGTAATCGCGTTAGGAGAATTATGGATTATGGGAATTGTAGCATTTTTATTAGAATTACTTTTCGTTGGAAAACTGGCTCAAAAAATGGCATTTCGTATGGTAAATCCAAGAAGTGATCGACCTATTGTTATTATTTTAGCTATTTCTATTATGACAGTATGCTTTATGTGTCCAATTATGAGTTTCATTGCCACAGTATTATTTAAAGGTGGATTGGATGCCCAAGTAGTGGCAAAATGGATACAGACAACGGTAATGAATTTCCCTATGGCACTTGGATGGCAGATTTTCTTTGCGGGTCCAGTTGTTCGATTGGTGTTTGGAAAATTATTTCCTGAAAAAGGAATCGAAAATGAACAGGCTATTGCTTAAGTAGAAGAATGAAATAGAAATGGAAAATATCCTTAGAAATAGTTTTTAAGGATATTTTCCATTTTTGTGATTTTAATATATAGAGTATCTTTTCATCAACTCATCTTTTCTCTCTTAATAGATCCCCATGAATGTTTCCGTTTTTTATATCCAATAAAGGCTGTAATTCGCACAAAGGACAGTAAATAGCGGAAAAATAGGCATTCCATCAAGCAAAGGGCTATGGCTTTTAGTCCATCCATAAAACTCAATTTTATACTCCTCGTATAAATTCGCTGGAAGAATGCTGTTAAGGTAATAAATGTCCCAAAGAGGGAATATAGAATAAAAAAGTTAATGAGAAAGGTAACATTTAACAATCCAGAAAGTTGTGCAATGATCATGATTCCCAATCCCATGGTTTCAATAATTGGAGATAACAATTCAAAGAATAAATAGTACAAGTAGGATACGAAACTAAGTAAGCCAAATCGAATATTAGCAAAGATATAATAATAGCGAGTCATGCACTGAAACAATCCTAGATGCCATCTTCGTCTTTGTTTCATAAGATCTCGTACATTTCCTGGCGCTTGAGACCAACAAATGGCCTCTGGTTCATAAGCGATCTTGTATTTGATATGATTGTTTATGCAAAAAACATGGAGTTTCATAACAAGCTCCATATCTTCTCCGAGGGTGGAATTGTCATAGCCTCCAACAGCAATGGCATAATCTTTTTTAAAGAGTCCAAAAGCACCTGAGATGATCAGATTTCCGCCGTATAGATCTTTTAAGATTCGAGAGGCAAGGAAAGTTCTAGCGTATTCCATCACCTGCATTCCTAAAACGGGGCGAGAAGGAATTTTATATTTTACAATTTCAGAATCTTTAATTTCCACAGATTGCGCAATTTGAATCAATCCCCCCACTGCAATGATGGATGGGTTCTCAAACACAGGGCGAATAATCTTTTCTAACGAATCTTTTTGTAAAAAGGAATCCGCATCAATGCAGATAAAGTATGGGAACCTAGAAGCGTTGATTCCCATGTTGAGAGAATCTCCTTTTCCTCCATTTTCTTTGCTGATTAAAGTAATACGGACATTTCCGACCTGAGTCTCATAAATTGCCGTTTCTTTTTTGCTCTTCACTTTTTTATAAATGGGACGGTTGGTTTTTCGAAAGTCAAATGCGTCCATCAGTACTTTAACGGTATTGTCTTTGGAACCGTCATCAATAATGATGATTTCATATAGCCGATAATCCAGTTTTAAAAGAGAGTGAATGCTGTCTACAATGGTAACTTCCTCATTATATGCGGGAACTAGGATGGAGACAGGCACATAATAGGAGTGTTTAATTTGGCTGTTTGTAATAAAGCGTTGTTCATTTTCAAATAGTTTGAATGCACCTACTAAAACGGAAATAAATAAAAAAGTGGAATATGCCAGTAAGTAGGTGATGAAGAAAACGTTGGCAATATCGAGTACGAATATCAAGATTTCACCCCCTCATGTTCAAACATATATTGTAGCATTTCTTTTGCATACTGATCCGTACCATGTAAAATATCCAAAAGCTCTTTTTTCGGTGTTTTTAAGGTGCTCAATGACTGAGCGGCATTGTATCTCACATACCAGTTTTGATGGCATAATGCTCTTTTTAAGTGGTCTATGGTATCTTTTCCAGGATACTGCGATAAAACAGAAGATGCCACAATTTTTAAATTGACATTTTCATCGGATTCTAATAGTTGGAACAGATACTCTTTGATCGGTTCATAAGTATGTCTTCGATAGTATCTCAAAATTTCAAGACGAATTTCCGGATGCGTATGGCTTGAAGTTACATAGGGAAAAAAGACTTCCTTAAAGCTACTAGAACTTGTGGAAATAAAGTAGATAATAGCCAGCATCAAATTTTCATCCCAATCTTTTATATGATTCCATAAGGTAGATCCCAATGCTTGTTTATCTCCATTGAATGTGGCAAGACCATCTGCTAGAAGTTTTGGATGATGGTATAAGTTATGATCATTCATAAATTGAAATGCCATCTCAACCGCATAAATATTTCCAATGGAATAGAGAGCCTTTAACACATTTTCACGACAATAAATGGAACTATGATCCAAGTAGCCGACGAGGATTTCCAAAAGTGGGCGATATTCATTCCTAAAGTTTGGTGGATATAAAGATATGGAGTAGGCAAAAAATGACTTGTGCATATCATTTTTCCTAATATATTTTAATGCCAGATACTGTTGTGCCGAAGAAGTCTGATACAAATAGGATTGTAAATATGGATTTGTATTATATTCTTTTAAGGCATCCACATAGGCAATGAGGGAGTTTAATGATAAAAGTTTTTTTTGTAGCATTTTTATATGTGCCTTACTCACCGGCCTGTCTTGTTTTAAATGTTCAAATTCTTTGCTCAACATAACTCCAAATTGTGTCGTATATTTTTGAATCATAAAATCCAAAATTTTGCTTTTATACATATAGATAAAATTGTATAAAAGCAGTAAAATACAGGTGGCTACATAAATGTAAATAATATAATCAATGATCATAAGTCATCCCTCCAATAGGATTGGATGATAGAATAAGATGGTTTTAAATATTCATCAAAATGTTTTGGTAACTCTTCATTAAAATGGAAAGAGGTTAAGGATATTTTTTTGTCTTTGCTATCACCAAAGCCTAAATAAAGTTGCTTTATCTTAAGCGGTATCACACCAAAATTTTCATAATAGTCGTCATGGATTTCCATATCAACGGGATTGGAAACGTTTAAAAGTTGCCATGGGATTCTAAGTTCTAGTCCTTCAGAAGAATAACAGTAGTCGGTCAATGAATTTTTCGTTATATTTCCAGAAATTAGATTTCCTGTTTTGAATACTTTTTGTAGCGTTGGACCTTCTATTTGAGAGTCTAAAGGAGTTTTTAGATCTTTACAAAGCTGTGTTGCTAGTTCAAACTTCGTATCATCTTTAGATGGCGGATTGATAAAAGGATTTTCTCCGTTTATTTGTGACAAGTAGTTTTCCCGTGTAGGATCATATCGGCTATGAACGAGGAACTGTCCTTGTTGTTTAGAAAGGGTTATGATAAAATCTACGCCTTTATTAAATTGAACTGTATCATATTGTTTGCTTCCGCTCTTAGGAGTGATATCCAAAGCTATAAGCAGTTCTTCTTTGTCCTTCATATCCTTTTCATCAAAAAATAGATAGAGTCCTTTTTCATCCGAAAAACTATAAATGGATGTGTTTTGATGCTTGGTTTTTTGCACTGTGCTTGGCCAATCTTGTTTACTTCCATTGATGGTATTTTCATTGGAACGAAATCCTAGAATACCATATCCTGTGCTTTTGCTTTGAATATCGTGCCAGAGATAGATTTGGGTTTTATCCACTGCATGAACCGTATTCCAAGAGGAACGATCCCATGAATCCTGCCATGAATTGATAAAAGCACCACAAAATCCATTATCCAGTAGTGTTTGGTATCGTTTTACAATTTCTTTTCCTTGTTCTTCCTCGCTTATAGCACCGGTTATATCATCTACCCCTCGAGAAGTGGAATATCCAAAGTCACTGATGATGACAGGCATCTTGTGGTGGGATTGTAATTCCTGTAAATACGCCCTTGTTTCCGTTGTATCTGCAAAGGAGGAGTTCATGGATTCTAACTTATAGGAGGCAAAGTATCCACTTTTTAGATTCTCGGATGCAATGATATGATTTGGATCAATGGAAACATATTGGTTGCTTTGAGAAAGAGAATCTTCTTCGGATTCCAATGGATCGCTTAAGGTAGAATTGGAAAAGGTAATTAAAGATTGAGTGTTATATTTTGCGGTTTCATAGGAAATTAAGGTATCCATAACTTTTGCAAGCATCACTTCAAATGGAGTAGCATCTTTTGAGGTGCTAAAATACGCCCCCTCAAAGGAGGTTGGGTGTTCATTATGATCCGTAAAAGCAACAGTATCCAAGTTCCAATCGGATCCGATGATATATCCTAGAACCCACGGAGAAACATCTTTGGAATAGATGCCACTTCCTTTTACTTTGTTTATACTAATAATTTTTTTCCCATGAATCACATCTACAATATCTCTTGCATCTTTTTTTAAACTATAATAAAAATCTTTTCCATAGGCATCATTTTTAGAGTTGTTTGCGTAATCTGTGACTTGAATGCCTTGTAAGAGGTATAAAGGCTTAGACGAATTTTGATTATATTCAAAAAAAGCATTGTAAAACGTGCTGTCATAAATCGTATAAGTGCGAATGGTGTTCGCTCCCATCTTCTGGATGAAATCAAACCACCTAAGATATGTTTCTTTATCAATGGCAAAATCAGAATTTCGATAACCGGCAATGCCAGAAGGTAGTGTCACTCCTTTTATAACAAAATCTTCATATTGGTTGTTTTTCTTGATACGAATCGTATTTTCACTGATGGTACTAGAAACAGTTAATGGAGAATGCTTGGGAAAAGGAATATAAAAACCCTGAAAATAAACCATATAAATACTGATTGCACTAAAGGAGATAATGCAGAACATGGTCATTAAATATTTTTTCATTTATCCATTCCTTTCTACTACAATATATTTATGGTTAATATCCCTTACAGCCAGTAAGGAATTACCCGTCTTGTTGCTTAAGCTGTATAATGATAGAGCAATCGGTATATCGGTTTCCTTTCTTGGACTTAGCGTCCGTTTTTTAGACTGATAACCAGCTCCTCATTTGCAGCGTTCGTTTTATGCAGGTTGAACTGCCTCCTGGTACGTTCGGGTCACACCACAGTAGATTGAATAGGCAATGAGTAAAACTGGTACTTATCCATTGCAATAAATTTTAAGGAGTGACATTTTTATGAACGCAGTAGGCATTGATATTTCTAAAGGTAAAAGTATGGTGGCGATTCTTCGTCCCTATGGTCAGATTGTTTCTAAACCGTTTGAGATCCACCACTCATTCAGTGAAATCCATTCTCTGATCCAGCTCATTCAATCTATGGATGGTGATTCCCGGATTGTCATGGAACATACGGGTCGTTACTATGAACCTCTCATCCGCGAATGTTCCAAAGCTGGACTTTTTGTAAGTGCCGTAAATCCTAAACTTATAAAAGACTTCGGCAATAACTCTCTTCGTAAAGTCAAATCTGACAAGGTGGATGCTATCAAAATCGCCCGCTATGCTCTTGACAATTGGACGGATTTGAAACAGTATAGTCTTATGGATGAAATTCGTAACCAACTAAAAACCATGAATCGCCAGTTTGATTTCTACATGAAACACAAGACTGCTATGAAAAACAATCTCATTAGCCTCCTCGACCAGACTTATCCGGGTGCAAACACTTACTTTGATAGCCCCGCTCGTGAAGATGGTAGCCAGAAGTGGGTTGATTTTGTAACCACCTACTGGCACGTAGACTTAGTTCGTAAACAATCTTTACATGCTTTTACAGACCACTATCAAAAATGGTGCAAACGAAAGAAGTACAACTTCAGTTCTTCCAAAGCTGAAGAAATCTATGGAAAAGCCAAGGAACTTGTTCCTGTACTTCCAAAGGATGATTTAACGAAACGTATCATCAAACAGGCAATTGACCAGTTAAATATCGCTTCTCGTACTGTCGAAGAACTTCGTTCTTTCATGAATGAAACTGCTTCAAAACTACCAGAATATCCAGTTGTTATGGCAATGAAAGGTGTTGGTACATCCCTCGGTCCTCAACTCATGGCTGAAATCGGAGATGTAACACGTTTCACTCATAAAGGAGCCATCACCGCATTTGCTGGGGTGGATCCGGGTGTGAATCAATCGGGAACGTATGACCAAAAAAGCGTACATACCTCAAAGCGTGGCACGCCTATGCTTCGTAAGACTTTGTTTCAGGTCATGGATGTTCTTATTAAGACAAAACCACAGGATGCCCCAGTATATTTATTTATGGATAAGAAACGTGCCCAAGGCAAAGCTTACTACGTTTACATGACCGCCGGAGCGAATAAATTTCTTAGGATCTATTATGGACGAGTAAAAGAATACTTAGCATCTCTTCCGCAATAACGAATACTTACATATCCTTATTTCAGACCAGCGATAAACGGTGGTCTTTTTCCTATGTTCAAAATGCTGCATAAAACTTTTTGCCTGAAATCATCAATTTACTATTGACTTTTTATTTGCAGGCTAAATAAGATTCTTATATGATTAGCGTATGAGATTGCCAGCGTTTTTGGATTCAGCACAATATTGATATAGAATATCAATGTTTCGGTCAAGCCATTTTCCACGTCTGATAATATAATCCTTAAGCTGTGCAACGGCTTCTTCATGACTGGTCACATTTCTCTTGGCAGGAGATAAATAATTATAGGTGTCATAATTGGTTAAGTCATAGACATAGCCCCAGACTTCATCATTTCGTTCAATACTTTTTCCAAGCCATTGATCCACAGAGTCGATATAATCGGTCAAATATTGTTGGGATAAAACGGTTTCACGCAGTTCTTTGTATTTCCCTATCACAAGGGAAACAAACTCTTTGTCTTTGAGCAATTGATTAAACCACGGTGCATCGGTTAAGGAAAAGCCAGATTCATCAAATTCGTCTGTAATAAAGTTATTACAACTGTTGTTAAAATCCCATACAACTGGTCTGATCTTTTCACGTAGATCCCGATATAAAAAGGTGGAATAATATCCTGCATCCGCATTTCGAAAAAATTCATTGATGATAAAGTAGTTTGCAAATTCATCAATATCCAAATAGTTTGTATAGGTATCCTCATAGAAAATATCACTGGAATATAGCATTTTTTCTACTATGCTGATTTCATTTGTGATATAATTTAGTTTAGACTGGGTTAGGTTAGAAGTGCCAGGATAGCGAATATCAAGTGCAGAAACACCGCTTTTTAACGTATAATACGTGAAGTTATTTAACCGAATATCGGTTTTCGCAGCCCTGTCCCAATTGACAATAAAGCTGGTATAAGGTTTATTTTTTTCACTCTTTGTCAGATTTAGCCTGCCTTTTCCCACACTGATCGTTTCCATAAGAAGATAGACTCCGCGATAGTTCCCATCTACAAATAGTTCGCAATATCGAACATTTGGTGCATAGGACATAATTTCGCCAGCGATATTCATGCCCATATAATTTCGAATTAAAGAACGGTCTAGGAAAGGGCCGTTCAAAACCCATTTATGATGGGAGGACATTCCTAAAAGTTTTTGTGGATTGTCCTCTCCCTTCTCATTTACTAAGGTGATGGCATATGATTTTTTATCAAAGTGCCGCGAAGAATTTCCACGATAATGGATTTGGGCATTAGAAGATAGGGTGAAGGTATCGGTGCTTTTATTGGATGTGTTTTTGTGATCGATAATTCCAATTTCTGCTGTAATATCTTCAGTGCCATCTTCTGCCAGTTCATATTTTACGCCTGAATCCGTTCTCGCTATTGGACTTCCGGGAATTTTTTGCCCATGTGTATTGATATGAATAATTGGAAGGTGAGTAGAAACCACACCATTTTTATTTTTTTTGTCTGTTACGGTATTTGATACGGTTAAGTGTTGATGTACTCTAGTCTTTTGTGTATTGGCATATAGAGTGTTTAAGCTAATACAAAGGACTAGAGCAACAATACCAGTACCAACATAGAATAGCTTATTTCTCATAATCATTAACCACTGATTTCATCATTTTGTGTTACAATGTTTACATATTCAATTTGTCCTAGATCATAGAGTGTTTCCACAATACTTTTGCTTCTCTTATAAGAGAGATTATAGGTTTTTCTGGACATCTCAAAAATGAATTCGATTGTGTCATGGGTTGAATTTTTAACACGCAGTAACGCCTTTTTATCAAAGTATTCAAATACGGCACTTTCAATATTCATTTCGTTATTTCTAGAACCCTTGACAATGAGTAAAATACGGTTTTCATTTCGTACACGACCTGTAATTAGCAGTACGATGAATACCGTAAATGTTCCAACACCAGCTACGATATAGTCCCCCACACCACAGCAGATTCCTACAATGATTGTCCAGAAGATGTAAGTGGTATCTCTGGAATCTTTGATTGCAGTTCGGAAACGTACGATGGAGAGCGCACCAACCATACCTAGTGATAAAGCGATGTTATTGCCAATAACGGTCATGACAGTTGCGGTCAGTATGGTCAAAGTGACCAGTGAAACGTTAAATTTTTTACTATAAGCAGTACCTGTATGTGTAAACCAGTAGGAAACATAAATTGCGATACTGATCAGTGCAGAAGAAACGATATGAAGGATGATTTCTTCCACAGATAGGGTGGTACTTTGCTCTAATAACCCCCTTAGAACATCATTCATAGATTTACTCCTTTCAAAAAACAAAGTGTTTACTGATTTTTCTTGCTAAGCAATATTTGCTAACGCTGATTTGGCTATTGGCATAAGGATTTAGAATATCCTTGATGTAAGACAATAAAAAGCCATTATACTTGACTTCCAAAATCACCATATAGGGATCTAAGACTGGGAATAGATTGAGTGAATTTGAAAAGATGTTAAAGTCACTTTCTGATGCTACTACATCATGATCAAAGGTAATGCGAATTTTATTCTCCTTTGCTATAAAGGCAGTTCTCTTATAGCGAACAACCGTAGCTGGGCGATAGCACTGCATAGACATAATGGCATAGCATTCTAAAGCAAATGGAGCAGTGTATTTTAGCAAAATGGAATAATCTCCTTTTATCAAACGGGAAGCATCTTCTTTTCCCAACCGTAAGGAACGTTTTTTTTGGTAATTTCCTTGTTTTTGTTTCATTTCAAGAAGGGCAAAATCGTTGTGAGCTCCATAGTTTCTAAGCCTGATTTTTCTACGGATTTCTACACCATCTAATTTTTCGGTATAATCTTTATCATCAATGGAGTCAAAATAGAGAGAACAGACATTATAGTAGTTATTCTCAAGAGTGTGTTTGTCTGGTTCTATCACTCTTTCTAATAAAGATTTACACTGATAGAAGTCACTTAAAGAGATTAGATATTTATTTTCTTGTCTTAACACTTCATACAATTTTTATCACCTCCATCAACATATATTCCTCGTATCCTATAACAAAAGATAGGAGTAGTTTCAGTTATTTTCATAAAATATGACTGCCCATGCGTAGTGGCTTTAGCAAGTATAAAGCAAATATTGAAATCTAAATTCGTCTTTATTATAATATATTTTTAAAAATATGAATAGAAAAATAGAGAAAAAAGTAAAAAATGCCATAGGAAAGTATTCCTAATCCTATGGCATTTTTCTCATCATCTTATACGTTTTTCAGCGCTTGTTCCATATCAGCAATTAAGTCATCCACGTGTTCAATTCCAATGGAAAGACGAATTAAGCCTGTGGAAACACCAGCTTCTTTTAATTGTTCATCGGTCAATTGGCGATGAGTATGGCTAGCTGGGTGAAGGACACAAGTTTTTGCATCCGCAACGTGGGTGGCGATGGAGGCAAGTTTTAATTGATCTAAAAACTTCACCGCTGCTTCTCTACCACCTTTTAATTCCGCAGAAATAACACCACATACACCATTTGGCATATATTTTTGTGCCAATTCATAATATTTATCTCCAGGGAGTCCTGGATAATTGACACATTGAATCTTTTCGTGACTTTGTAAATATTTTGCGATTGCAAGGGCGTTTTGACAATGTCTTTCTACACGAAGTGGAAGGCTTTCAAGACTCATTCCAAGTAAAAAGCTACTGAGTGGAGAAGGGGTTGCCCCTAAGTCACGCATTAACTGGGTGGTAGCCTTTGTGATATAAGCTAGTTTTCCAAATCGTTGTGTGTAGATTACGCCATGATAAGAAGCATCTGGTGTGGTAAGTCCTTTAAACTTATCAGCATGAGCCTCCCAATCAAAATTACCGCTGTCCACAATACAACCGCCAACCTGAGCTGCATGTCCGTCCATATATTTTGTAGTAGAGTGGACGACAATATCAGCACCCCATGTAAATGGATGGCAGTTAATTGGAGTGGCAAACGTATTATCAACAATAAGAGGAACGCCTTGTTTATGAGCAACTTTGGCAAATTTCTCAATGTCTAATACAGCAAGAGCGGGATTGGATACGGTTTCTCCAAAGACAAGTTTTGTATTTGGTTGAAAGGCTTGTTCTATTTCTTCTTCTGTGGAATCCACACTAATAAAGGTGCAATCAATGCCAAATTTTTTCAAAGTAACACCGGCTAGATTTAAAGTTCCTCCATAGATTTCAGAGGCACAGATCATGTGATCACCTGCCTCACAAATATTGGTGATGGCAAAGAATACGGCTGCTTGACCAGAAGAAGTGAGCATAGCTCCCACACCGCCTTCTAAGTCTGCAATTCGGCTTGCAACCGCATCATTGGTTGGGTTTTGAAGACGAGTATAAAAATATCCGTTGGATTCTAGGTCAAATAATTTTCCCATTTCATCAGCAGAGCTGTATTTAAATGTGGTGGACTGACAGATTGGAATTTGTCTTGGCTCTCCATTTTTTGGCTCCCAACCAGAGTGAATACATTTTGTTTCGATATGATAAGAATTGTTCATCGCGACCTCCTCTATACGTTTTACTTTCACTAAGTAGTGTTTTAAAGAAGTATAACAAAAGATTGGGCTTGGCACAAGAGAAATTTGGAAGTATACTAATTAATTAAAGGGATAAAGCAAAGAGGAAAGGAAGGGTAAAAATATGCCGATTAAAGTTCAGACCGATCTGCCTGCAAAGGCGATTTTAGAGGAAGAAAATATTTTTGTTATGGATGAAAGTCGGGCGTTATCACAGGATATTCGTCCGCTTAGTATTGTTATTTTAAATTTAATGCCAACAAAGGAAGAAACGGAGCTACAATTGCTTCGGGTGTTATCCAACACACCACTGCAAATTGATGTGACATTTTGTCATATGGAAACCCATATTTCAAAAAACACCCCAGCTTCTCATTTGAACAAGCACTATAAAACATTTTCAGAAATTAAAGATCAAAAATTTGATGGCATGATTATCACAGGTGCACCAGTAGAACAGATGCCTTTTGAAGAGGTAAACTATTGGGAAGAGTTAAAGACTGTGATGGAGTGGTCAAAGACCAATGTATTTAGCACATTTCATATTTGTTGGGGAGCACAAGCTGGGCTTTATTACCACTATGGAATTGAAAAAGTAATGTTAAAAGAAAAGTTGAGTGGAATTTATCATCATGAATTGCTCCATAGAAAAGTAATGCTTGCTAGAGGCATGGATGATGTGTTTTACGCCCCTCATTCTCGATATACAGGTATTGATGAGGAAGCGGTTCAAAAAGATCAGCGTCTACAAGTAATTGCAAAGAGTGAGGAGGCAGGAAGCTATATTATCATTGGAGATGGGGGACGGCGTATTTTTGTTACAGGGCATTCTGAATACGATCGTATGACATTGGATAAAGAATATCGAAGAGATGTAGAACGAAGTTTGAATCCCAATGTTCCAGAACATTATTATGAAAAGGATGATCCAATGACTAAGCCACTGCTCACATGGAGAGCCAATTCCAATTGTGTCTATTCCAATTGGATTAATTATTATGTATATCAATGTACCCCATATAATTTACAAGATGATTTTTAAAAAGCAGGAGAGAAGGTTCTTGTTATGATGGAGAGCAATTTTATAGGATGGAGGGAGAATGTGTTAGTAGAAATAAGAAGTAGGGGATAGAGAAATGAAAATCAATCTATTAAAAATGAATGAAGAACAAAGAAGAGAAATGATCGTGGAAGGAAATATGTGGAGAACGCTATGGATGTTAGCATTGCCAACATTGATGATGAGCGTTGTACAATCCCTTATGCCACTATCAGATGGGTTGTTTATCAACAATGTGGCGGGAACATTGGTAGCCAGTGCGGTCACATTTTCAGAACCTGTCATTATGGTTGTGCTAGCCCTTGCCCAAGGGCTTAGTGTAGCAGCAATGGCAGTCATCGGACAGACGTTTGGAAGTGGAAACTTTGAAAAAGTAAAAAAAATAGCGGTGCAAACTGTTGTGGTTGGATTTTTAGCTGGTATTTGTATTGCTCCAATTCTTGCACTATTATCCATTCCAATCAGTGCACACGTAACACAAGAAATTTCCTCCAATGTTCGTTTGTATATCGCTTTATATGCCATTGTGTTGCCATTTTCTTTTATGGAAAGTATTTATAATGGTATCATGAATTCCACAGGGCGACCAGAAGCACCTTTGATTCGAATGGTCATCATGTTAATCCTAAAAATTATTGGAAATTATATTTTTATTGTACGATTTGAGCTTGGAATTGTAGGATGTGTGCTAGCTTCTTTCATGGCAAATGTTATCGTCTGCATCTGGATGTTTCACGAGCTGTTTATTCACAAAGGAAAAATGCAGTTAACGTTACGAGGGTTTCGCTTTGATACTGTGATTATTAAAAAATTAATTCAGATCGGGATTCCATCCATGATTACACAAATGATGTTAAGCCTAGGATTTGTCTTGATCAACAATGAAACGCAAAAATATGGTGCTATTGTGTTAAATGGGCAAGGAATTGCCAATAATATTTCCAGCGTTTGCTTTAATCTTCCAGCTTCTTTTGGTTCTGCGGTGACAACCATGGTGAGCATGAATATTGGAGCTGGTCGACCAGAAAGGGCAAAGCAGAGTGCATTAAAGGGCTGTATTTCTTCGGCTCTTACAGGTGTGTTTGTTATCTTAGTCATTGTGCCTCTTTCTACCCATTTGACCATTTTCTTTACAAGAAAGCCAGAGGTGTTAGAAATTGCCAATAAAGCACTTCACATCTACACCTATTCTGTGGTGGGATTTGGCATTTGCATCGCGGTACAAGGGGCTATGATAGGGCTTGGAAGAACGAAGATTCCATTGGTTCTTGGATTCTTAAGAATTTGGCTCTTACGCTATATTTTTATCCTTGTGACCGAATCGTTTTTGAGTTTTTATTCTGTCTTTTGGGGTAATCTTTTCTCCAACTATATGGCAGCACTCATTTCTTTGGTGATTCTATTTTCTATTCGGTGGAAGTCTGTTCTTGAAAAAATGTGAAACAATATAAGTATGCCTTCCACGCAAATAAAAAAGACTAGGAAAAGTTTTACGACTTCCTAGTCTTTTTTTGTTAGATAACCTCTTTTACGATAACTCCTTTTTGTTCCACAGATAACAGGTGGCAGGTCACATCACAAGTAAGAGAGAGTTTCTGCTTTATCTGTTCCAGAGAATGAGAAGTATCACTGATTACGAGCATGGTAGATCCGCTTCCACTGATTAATAAAGCCAGAGCATGGAACTGTTGACATAATTTATGTAAAGGCTCGTATTCTGGGATCAGTTGCTTGCGATATGGTTCATGAAGTCGATCGCCACAAGAGATTTTTATTAAGTCAGGGTTTCCAGTTTCCAGTCCACGAAGAAAGCCAGCACAATGTCCAATATTAAAAACAGCATCTTCATAAGAAAGTTGCTTTGGAAGAATGGCTCTTGCCTCTTTTGTGGAAATGGTAGTCTTTGGAACAACTGCCATAAAGTGCAAGGATGGGTGAACTTCATAGGGAATGGTAATTGGTGTTCCATTGCTCATAAAGGAAAGAGTCAGTCCGCCAAAAATTGCAGGTGATACATTATCAGGGTGTCCCTCTATTTCGGTACAGATGGCAAAAATATCATCAAGAGAGAGAGGAAAGCCTAAGAGAGCGTTTGCTCCAACACAGCCAGCCACAATACAAACAGCACTGCTTCCAAGTCCTCGTTGTAACGGAATATTACAGTCGATGGTAATTTCCACTCCAGAGATGGAGCCTTGAATGGATTCAACGGTTTTTTTAAAAGCCACATAGACAAGATTGTCTTCATTACAATAGGATTTATCACAACCTTTAATGGATACACCTTGATCTATCTGTCGAAATATAAAGTTACCACGCATGGAAAGTGCTAGCCCGAGGCAATCGAAACCAGCTCCCACGTTGGCACTTGTTGCAGGGACACTTACAAGAAACATAAAAGTTCTCCTTTCTTCTTCGTTATTTGCTGAGCAATTGTTCTGTTTTTGAAAGTACATAGTCTTTTAGCTGTTCTTTCGTTACGATGTCATCATGAAGAACAGGCATTGTTTTTAACTGTGCTAAATTCTTTGGAATGGATGTATTTGTTCTTTTGGAAAGCAGTTCCATGAGTTCAAATTCATCAACCGTAGGTCTTGTTCCTTCGATAGCCTCATATACCTGTGCACTGAATTTATAAGGACTAGCAGTGGAAAGAAGGATACAAGGATGGTCATTATGTTGTTTTTGATATTCTTTCATCACATGATAGCCAACGGCAGTATGAGGATCCATGACATATCCATAGGTGTTAAATACATGATGAATCTCTTGCATACATTCTTCATCGGTGCTGTATCCTGCATAAAATAGCTCTTTTAATTGTGTTAAAAGTTCTGGCTTTATTTCATAAGAGCCTTTTGTATTTAAAGAATCCATTAGTTCAGAAATATATGGAGCATTTTTTCCGCTCATATAGTAAAGGAGCCGTTCTAAGTTGCTAGAAATTAAAATATCCATAGATGGAGAAAGTGTTTTATGGAATGGTCTATTTCTATCATATACTCCTGTTTGGAAGAAATCCGTCAGCACGTGATTGGCATTGGATGCCACAATTAATTTATGTACAGGGAGTCCAAGCAGTTTGGCATAGTATCCGGCTAAAATATCTCCGAAGTTTCCCGTAGGAACGCAAAAATCCACTTCATCAAAAAGGGAGATCTTTCCTTGTTTTACAAGCTGCATATAGGAATAGAAGTAATAAACAGCCTGAGGTGCTAGACGACCAATATTAATGGAGTTGGCACTGGAAAACAGAAGGTTTTCATCATGGGCAATTTCTCCTTTTCCTAAACTTTGGAAGAAAGATTTCACCTGTGACTGGGCATCGTCAAAGTTGCCATAGAGGGCACAAACACCAGTATTTTTCCCTTCCTGTGTTTCCATTTGTAATTGTTGAATTTTACTCGTTCCATCTTTTGGATAAAAGACAATAATTCCTGTTCGTTCTACATCTTGGAATCCACAAAGGGCAGCTTTTCCCGTATCACCGCTTGTAGCAGTTAAGATCATAACTTTTTTGTCCGGTTCCTCTTTTAAAGAAAGGGACATCAGCTGTGGAAGCATTTGTAACGCTACATCTTTAAAAGCGGAAGTAGGACCATGAAATAGTTCTAATACATAATCGTTGCCAACAGACTGTAAAGGAGTGATTTCTTTTGTGGAAAAAGAATTGCCATAGGCATTAGAAACAGCTGTTTTTAGCTCTTCTTTTGTAAAACCTGGAAGAAGAGAAGATAAAATAATAGGTGCCATTTCCTCATAAGTAAGATCTAAAAGTGTATGTAAATCAATTGGGGATGTGCCAAGATCTTCACATACGTAAAGACCACCATCAGGGGCAAGTCCTTGTAAAATAGCTCCTTTTACAGAGGAGCGGAGTGTTTGATTTCTTGTGCTATTAAAAAAATTTTTCATAAAGATCACCTTTTCTCCTTGCATTATAGTAAATACCATGATACAATGTCCGCAACTTAAAAACAAGTGTTTTTTTGAAAAATACAAAAATTTATTAAGTCAGTGTGATACTTATTTATCCTATGAAAATGACTGAAATAAAGGAAATGCGTGATCAAATCTTCTAAAAAATGAGGGGAATTTTAAAATCATATTTTCTGGAAATCATTGGTTTTATTTCGTAGAAATCCTATATTAAAGTATAAAGATTATGTTAAAATAATATTGCATTGAAATTATCAGGAAGGGAGAACATAAGAATGAGAGTAGCAGTTTTAGGATATGGCACAATTGGAAGAGGAGTATGTGAGATTATTATGAATCCGGTTACATCTTATACCAATCGAATGTCTATTTCACATATATGGATTCGGAAAGGAAAAGAAAAAATTCTTCCTGAAATGTGTGATGATTTCAACATAATCTTAGAAGATAAAACCGTAGATGTTGTTGTAGAAGTTTTAGGGGGATTAGAACCAGCTCATACGATGATTATTGAAGCGTTAAAGGCAGGGAAACACGTGGTAACAGCCAATAAAAAAGTAACAGCCATGTATTTACAAGAATTTCTTGATGTAGCAAAAGAAAACAACGTTCAATTTTTATTTGAGGCGACAACAGGAGGAGGAATTCCTTGGATTCGCTCTGTGGAAAAAGTAAAGAGAATCGATAAAATTTCGGATTTTCATGGCATTTTTAATGGAACAACAAACTATATTCTAGATCGGATGTACAAAGATGGGTCGGAGTTTGATGATGTGTTAAAACAAGCTCAGAAGTTAGGCTATGCGGAGCATGATCCATCCGCTGATATTGATGGAGTTGATGTGGCAAATAAATTGCAAATTACAACATCCCTTGCGTATGACTGCATTGCACCAGCAGATTTTCCAGTGTTTGGAATCCGAACGATTACAAAGACAGATATTGATTATTTTAGAGAAAAAGATCAAGTTGTCAAATTGACTGCTGAGGCTAAGGTGCAAGGAGAGTTCTTAAGTTGCTGTGTAGAACCTGTGGTCTTTTCCAAAGATTCTATGGAAGCCAGTGTTCCAGATAATTTTAATTTAGGAAGTGTGACAGGAACAACCATTGGAGAATTAAAATTTTACGGTCAAGGGGCTGGAAAGTTGCCAACGGGAAATGCTATCGTTCAAGATATTATAGATATTATGGAAGGAGAAGAAGAAACTGCTTTTGACTTTTCAAAAGATGTGAAGTTCTGCTATAATAAAGTAATAAAAAATTATGTGCTTCGTACAACAGCAACAGAAGAAGATATAAGAAGTGTATTTGGAAGTCATGTGAAGACAGCAGAAGTTTTTCATGGCAATGTATACTATACAATAGAGGAAGTTTCTACACTGACATTGCATGAGGGAGTAAAAGAATTACAAAAGATGGATGAATTGCTTTTTGTGGCAAGATTGAATCAGGGATGAAAATAAGTTGTCTGTTTGGCGTTTGCGTAAATAAAAGTTGGATCTTGTATACAAGTTATGGGGAAAGGCTTGACTTTTTAGTATCAAAGTGTATAATTTTGAATTAGAAACTAATTTGTTATAATGATCTTGCAGTATACAAGCAAGGAAAGACTCATATTGGAGGTATAGAGATATGAACGTAGTATCTGAACAGATTTCAAAATTAGGTGTAGTACCTGTTGTTGTATTAAACGATGCAAAAGATGCAAAACCTCTTGCTGATGCTTTATGTGAAGGTGGACTTCCATGTGCAGAAGTGACATTTAGAACAGAAGCAGCAGAAGAATCTATCCGTCTTATGACACAGGCTCATCCAGAAATGTTTGTTGGTGCAGGAACTGTTTTAACAGTAGAACAGGTAGATCGTGCAGTGAAAGCAGGAGCAAAATTTATCGTAAGTCCAGGATTCGATCCAGAAATCGTAGACTACTGTCTTGAAAAAGATATTCCTGTTTACCCAGGATGTATTACACCATCTGAAGTAGCACAGGCTGTAAAAAGAGGATTAGAAGTGATTAAATTCTTCCCAGCAGAACAGTTTGGTGGAGTTTCTACAATCAAAGCATTAGCTGCTCCATATGTAAATGTAAAATTCATGCCAACAGGCGGAATCAATGCAAAGAACTTAGAATCTTACTTAAGCAACGAAAAAATCGTAGCTTGTGGTGGTAGCTGGATGGTAAAAGGTGAGCTTGTAGAAGCTGGCAAATTTGACGAAATCAAAGCTATGACAGAAGAAGCAGTAAAATTAGTTGCTGACATTCGTTCTAAATAAGAAATCATAACAATCGACAAAATGGCGATTGATTAAGAATATTAATAAAATTCTTGAGAAAAAGAGTTGTTATATAAGCTGATGATATGCAGCAGTATAACAGCTCTTTTTGTCATATATTAAGTAGCTTTCTTTGTACTGAGAGTAGAATTTTAGGTTCATTTGTGATATAGTTAAAACAAATATGGAGTAAGGGATGAGGCTATGTCCAACGAAGAATTTAGGATTATAATGAATTAAAAAAAGAAGTTTACTCAAGATAATATTATGCTTCCAAAGAATGGAGAATCTCAAATCTTTGATGTGGAAAGCGAATCTACAAAAGATAAGTTTTATATTGATGTGGATAGAAGAGGGCGAATAGAATTATCTAGATTTAAATTACAAAATAGATATGCTATGACAAAGTTGCCGTTAGTGAGAATTGATATTGATTCGCCTCCACATCTAAATCCAGATGGAACTAGAACTTCTAGGAACCATATTCATGTTTATAGAGAAACAGAGAATGATACTGGTAATCTACCATGGGCATATGATTTAGAGGCGTTTAATGAAATCTCATGTCGTATTCAAACTTTAGATTTTATGCAAGTTTTTTACGCATTTTGTGAATACTGTAATATAGAAACAAATAATATTCAGGGGGTGATATAATGAAGGTGGATAAAAATATAGATTTTTGCAATTTGTATTTGAATTGGATAAAAGAAAATATTGAGCAATTCCAGATAAATAGCACTACCTTTCGTTTGACATTACCCTTTTTAGATCGAAACAATGATTTAATAGAATTTTATATCATTAAAAAGGAAGATGGGACTTTTTGTATTACAGATGATGGTGCTACAATAAATGATTTGCAGATGGCAGGTTTTGATGTATCTAGTAGTGATAGAAGAAAAAAAATATTAGATACGATTATTTCTGCTCATGGGGTAACAAGGACTGAGGATAATGAGTTATTAATCCATTGTACAATGGGGGATTTGGCATTTAAAAAACATATGTTAGCGCAATGTATGGTAAAAGTAAGTGATATGTTTTATTTGTCTAAAAGTAATGTACAGTCTGTATTTCTAGATGATGTACAAAGTTTTTTAGATAAGAATGATGTGAGATATATTGAGAATATATGTATTACTGGAAAAAGTAAATTAGCAACACACTATGATTTTGCTATTGGGCGTTCAAAAAATTCAGCAGAAAGACTGATAAAAGTTGTAAACAATATGGATTTAAATGCAGCAAGAAATATTATCTTTGCTTGGAATGATACAAAAGAGGGGCGTCAACATGATACTAAATTATATACTTTTATTCAAAATACGGATAAAAAGGTATCTCAAGATGCGGTGGGAGCATTAAAAGAATATGGTATACATCCAGCGTTATGGACAGAGAAAGAGAATTATATTGCAGAATTGATTGCATAGGAAAAGAGTTGTGTAAGAAAACGACTCTTTTCTTTTTTTGTTTATGCAAAGAAAATGAGTTTTACAAGATTGTTGACAAAAATGGGCAAATGATCGCATTGTTTGCACTGTGTTTTATAATAGGGAACGGTTATAATTGAGCTAGATATAAGACCAAAAGTTCAGATATTGGAGGAGGAAACAGGGATGAGATATGGTCATTTTGATGTAGCCAATCGGGAATATTGTATGGAAAGGGTGGATTTGCCCACTTCATGGACAAATTATTTAGGGGTGAAAGATTTTTGTGTTGTAGTAAATCATACGGCGGGGGGATATGCTTTTTATCAGTCCCCAGAATATCATCGGATTACTAGATTTCGTGGGAATGGGGTGCCCATGGATCGACCAGGGCATTATGTATATCTTCGAGATGATGAAAATAAAGAGTATTGGAGTATCTCATGGCAGCCAACGGATCGCTCATTAAAAGATTATACGTATACTTGTAGACATGGAATGTCCTATTCTGTTTATGAATGTGAATATGATAAAATCAAGGCAAAACAGACATTGGTCGTTCCCATAGAAGATAATGTGGAACTATGGGATGTGGTCATAAAAAATGAGGATGATCGGGTGAGGGAGTTGAGCATCTTTTCTTATTGTGAATTTTCTTATCATCATATTGCCATTGATAATCAAAATTATCAAATGAGTTTATACTGTGCAGGGTCTAATTATAAAGACTCTATCATTGAATATGATTTATTTTACGAGGAGTTTGGATACCAATATTTTACCGCGAACTTTGAACCGGATAGCTATGATTGCGTAAGAGATCAATTTCTTGGATTGTATCATACAGAAAATAATCCTGTTGCGATGGAGCGTGGAAGATGTAGCAATTCAACGGAACTTGGCAATAATCATTGTGGCTCTCTCCATAAAAAGTTGGTGTTACAGCCGCAAGAGGAAATTCGTGTGATTTTTATGTTAGGAGAAGGGAATCGAGAAGAAGGATATCGAGTGCGAGAAAAATATTGTGACTTACATCATGTAGATGCTGTGTATGAGCAATTACGACAGTATTGGGATCAGAAATTGAACCGTTTGCAGATTCAAACGCCTAATGAAGGAATGAATGTCATGATCAATACATGGAATCTGTATCAAGCAGAAATCAATATTATGTTTTCAAGGTTCGCCTCTTTTATTGAGGTAGGAGGACGAACGGGTTTAGGATTTCGTGATACCGCACAAGATGCTATGACCATACCCCATTCCAATCCAGAAAAATGCAAAGAACGTATCGTTCAACTATTGAAAGGAACGGTTTCAAAAGGATATGGACTTCATTTATTTCAACCGGAGTGGTTTGAAAAAACGAAGAAAAAAGAACCCTTTCAATCTCCTACGGTAGTCCCCAAATATTTCAAAGAAAATATGGTTCATGGAATTGAAGATGCTTGTTCCGATGATGCTCTTTGGCTGATTGCTGCTATTGTAGAATACATAAAAGAAACAGGAGAGTTTGCTTTTGTGGATGAAATGATTTCTTATGCAGATAAAGGAGAAGGAAGCGTTTATGAGCATATGAAAGCCATCTTAGATTTTTCTTATGAACAGGTGGGGCAGACAGGGATTTGTAAAGGACTTCGGGCGGATTGGAATGATTGTCTGAATTTAGGTGGTGGAGAAAGTGCAATGGTATCGTTTCTGCATGTATGGGCATTGGAACACTTTTTGGAACTGGCTACTGTTTTGAAAAGACAAAGTGATGTAGAAAAGTATCAAAGGATGAAAGAAGAAATAACAAACAGATGTAATGAGGTTCTTTGGGATGGACAATGGTTTATTCGTGGTATTACAAAGGAGGGAGTGAAGATTGGAACAAAAGAAGAGAAAGAAGGAAAGGTTCATTTAGAGTCTAACGCTTGGGCGGTGTTATCGGGCGTTGCCACAGAGGAAAAAGCCATGGTAGCCATGGATTCTGTCTATGAATATTTGTATACCCCCTATGGACTGCGATTAAATGCACCTTCTTATACAAGACCAAATGATTCCATCGGATTTGTGACGAGGGTGTATGCAGGACTAAAGGAAAATGGATCGATTTTTTCACATCCAAATCCGTGGGCTTGGGGTGCGGAATGCCGATTAGGTCGAGGGGATCGAGCTATGGAATTTTATAATGCCTTATGCCCATATTATCAAAATGATTCCATTGAAATAAGACAGGCAGAGCCCTATTCCTATTGTCAATTCATTGTTGGTCCAGATCACACCGCCTATGGGCGAGCAAGACATCCTTTTATGACGGGATCTGCTGGCTGGGCATATTTTTCTGCTACCAGATATTTACTTGGTATTCAACCACAGTTTGATCATTTGGAGATAAATCCTTGTATTCCAAGCACATGGAAAGCATTTTCAGTAACACGTGTTTTTCGAGGAGCAACTTATGAGATTTGCATTCAAAATGAAAAAGGAGTTATGAAGGGTGTGGAGAAAATTTTTCTTGATGGAAAAGAAGTGGAGAAAATTCCTGTACAAGAAGCCAATACAACACATAGAGTAGAAGTGATTATGGGAGAAAAAGAAAAGGAGAGGAAAGAAAAATGATTCAATTTGGAACTGGTGGATGGAGAGCCGTTATTGGAGATGAGTTTACAAAGAAAAATATTCAAATACTGGCAAAGGCCATGGCAGAAAAAATGAAACAAGAAAAAGTCATACAAAAAGGAATGGTTCTTGGTTATGATCGTCGTTTTTTGGCAAAAGAAGCCATGTATTGGGTGGCACAAGTATTGGCAAAAGAAGGGATTACTGCCTATCTGATCAATCGTTCCGTTCCTACTCCTTTGGTGATGTACTATGTGATGAAACATGAAATGCCCTATGGGATGATGGTGACAGCAAGTCATAATCCAGCTATTTATAATGGAATTAAAGTATTCACTTATGGAGGACGGGATGCGAATGAGGAGCAAACAAAGGAGATAGAAGCGTGTATAAAAAAGGTAAATGATGAAGAAGTGGAGGAAATGGAATACGAGATAGCAAAACAAGCTGGAAAAATCGTGGAGATCTTCCCTCTTAATGAATATTTAGATAGCATTATAGAAGCCATTGACATGGACAGGATTCGTAAAAAGAATCTTAGAATCGCATTAGATCCGATGTATGGAGTGAGTGAAACATCCCTTAATATGATATTGCATACAGCTCGTTGTGATGTAAAAACCATTCATGAACGCCATGATACGTTGTTTGGAGGAAGACTGCCATCTCCTTCTGCCACAACATTGAAAAGTTTGCAAAATACTGTGGTGGAGGGACATTATGATATTGGAATTGCAACGGATGGGGATGCTGACCGCATTGGGATTATTGATGATACGGGAAGATTTTTGCATCCCAATGAAATCTTAGTGATATTGTATTATTATCTGTTACAGTATAAAGGATGGAAAGGAGGGGTGGTAAGAAATATTGCCACGACCCATATGCTAGATCAAGTGGCACATCGATTTTTGGAAGAGTGCTATGAAGTTCCAGTTGGCTTTAAGTATATCTCTGCAAAAATGACAGAAACGAATGCAATTATTGGTGGGGAATCTTCGGGAGGATTGACTGTTCGAGGGCATATTCATGGAAAAGATGGTATTTATGCGTCCATGTTGCTTGTGGAAATGCTGGCAACCACAGGGAAGTCCTTATCAGAAATAAGCAAGGAAGTAAGAGAACAGTTTGGGAACTTGTTCATGGAAGAACGAGATTATGGATTTTCAAAAGAAAAGAAAGAAAAGATGTATGCGGTACTGATGAATAAACGACTCCTTCCTGACCTTCCTCAGGAGATCGATAGAGTATCTTACCAAGATGGAAGTAAGGTGTATTTTAAAAATGGTGGTTGGGTGATTGCACGTTTTTCTGGAACAGAACCACTACTCCGAATCTTTTGTGAAATGCCAACAAAAGAAGAAGCCAAGAGAATTTGCACTCTTTATGAAGAATTTCTTGGCTTGTAAAAGAAGAATATGGCTTTATAAGAAGAGATAATTGCTTTTTTTAGGTGGGAGTTGGTATAATCATAGTATCATAGGAATGATATGAACATGGGAATGAAAGATTCAATTCTCCTGTTTGTATCCTTTCTGTGATAGGGGGAGGGACAATATGAAAAGACAAGAAGAAAATACAAAGGGAAAGAGGTATTCCCTACAATGGAGTATGATACGAATGCTCGTGCTATGTTGGTTATTGCCATTAGCACTGTTGGCATTTATCATGCTTTTTTTTATGTCCACAAAACTCAGTGAGCAAACGGAAAATACGATTCTAGCATCAGCCAATAAGGCGGTGGAGATCTGTCAAATGCAGATAGAAGATGCCCGTCTAGCTTCAAGGAATGCTTCTTATATGCCAACCATTCGGGAGAGTTATTACACGTATCAAAAGGATCAGAATAAAAGAAAATTTTATAATACTGTGAATCAGTTTTTAGATCAACAGTATAAATATAACAAAAATTTCTTAAGCACCATGCTCATTTTTTTAGATGATAAAGATATGGTCTATTATACGTATAGCAATACAAAAAAATCTACATATGCTAGTGTTCGTGAGTTTAAAAAAGTGGGTATGTTAAAGGCACTCGAGCGGGCAGAGGAAATGGGAACGAATATTGAGTTGTTGAATACGTCCATAGAGAATGTTTTGACAGAGCAAGAGCTTATGACGGTTACAGACAAAAGCGTGTATTTTAACAGAAAATCTGTGGATATTGTATACTGTGTTCGGAAATTAGAACAGCATACGGTAGCTTTCGTTATACAATTAGATTCCAATGCTCTTATTCGAGAATTGGATGTTGTCAAGTACATAGGATTCTTAGTGATTCTGTTTATGATTCCTCTCATCATTTTAATCATTCGATTTTTTAATCAAAAAGTATCAAAACCCATTAAAGCACTTGTGGAAGGAGCTCATCAAATCGCAAATGGACAATATGGGTATCAAGTGGATGGGGATGGGAGAAACAATGAATTTACTTACTTATCCCATGTATTTAATCAAATGTCATTGGAACCTCAATATCAATTTGAAAAGATTTATGTGGAGGAGCTTGCATTACGGGATGCTAAGATTAAGGCATTGCAATCTCAGATCAATCCCCATTTTTTAAATAACACATTGGAGATCATCAATTGGGAGGCAAGACTTTCGGGAAATGAAAGAGTGAATGGAATGATAGAGGCACTATCCACCATGTTATATGCCACCATGAATCGAAAAAATCAGCATATGATTTCGTTGGAAGAGGAGCTTTCCTATGTGGAGGCATATCTTTATATTATTAAACAGAGATTTGGGGAGCAGTTAGAGATTGAGAAACAGATTGATGAGAGGTTATTAAGCTATCGAGTTCCAAGATTGATCATACAGCCCATTGTTGAAAA
The DNA here is from genome assembly GCA_949284175.1 of uncultured Eubacteriales bacterium. Classification (GTDB taxonomy): domain Bacteria; phylum Bacillota; class Clostridia; order Lachnospirales; family Lachnospiraceae; genus Scybalomonas. The sequence continues at coordinate 59,278 of CASDVE010000021.1, read as the reverse complement.
TGCAGTGGAGCATGGGATTGGGGCTTTACGAAAGGGGAAAATTAAGTTATCCATATACGAGGAAGAACATGGAATTGTGGTCGAAGTGGAGGACAGTGGTACACTATCAGAGCTGGATAAAAAGAAGATTCATGAAATATTGGAAAGAGAAGAGATTAATTCTGAAACAAATTTGAACTTGGGAATACGAAATGTAAATCAACGTTTGAACATTTTATACGGAAAAAACTACGGTTTAACAATAAAAAATAATCAAAATAACAATACAATTAGTTTGATTCGTATTGGGAAGTATGGGATATATAACAATATTATACAATAAATACCAATGTTAATCATTAACCTTTTGTGTTATTTGTACTATTCTAATAGTAGTAGATCATTGATCCAGCTTCATGAATAAAAAGGGAGGAATATGAAATGAAGAAAATAGTATCAAGTGTGCTTGCTGTCACATTAACCGTAGCGTTGACAGCTTGTGGCGGTGGAACAAGTAGTCCAAAGGATGCAGACGGAACGACAGCACAGGGGGAAGCTAAAAAATCCGTATCCATCCAAGTAACAACCACTTATGCAGGAAATGATGGAAATGCTCAAAACTTTCAAGATGCAGTGAAGGCTTGGGAAGAAAAAACAGGAAATAAGGTAAATGACTCATCAGCTACTTCAGATGAAACATTTAAAACTCGTGTATTGGCAGATTTTGAAGCAGGAGCAGAGCCAGATGTTTTATTTTTCTTTAATGGGGTGGACTCCAATACATTAATTGAAGGAAATAAGGTTGTATCCATTGAGGAGATTCGAAAAGAATATCCTGATTATGCCACTAATATGAAAGATGGAATGATGGGAGCTTCTCCAGTGGATGGAAAGAATTATTCTGTACCTGTTAACGGATATTGGGAAGCGATGATGATACCGTACAGGCATTTATTGAAGGAAAATCTGCATTTTTAATTGATGGTTCATGGAAAGTTGGAGGAATTGAAGGATTAACAGAGGATATTGATAACTTTACAGTTACTTATGTTCCAGGTAAAAATGATCGTAAGACAACGGATATAATTGGAGGATTGTCTTCTGGATACTATATCACAAGAAAAGCATGGGATGATCCAGAAAAAAGAGATGCCGTTGTAGACTTTATTTCTTATATGACTTCTGATGAAATGGTATCAAAATTTGCACAAGTATCAGCAACTGCATTGAAAAATGGGGTGAATGTGGATGAAAGTCAGTTATCTTCTTTAGCAAAAGATGGTTTAAAACTGGTAGAAGGTGCAACGGGAATGTCAGGGGCTGTTCAAGATCAGATTCCTACGGAATGCCGAGTACCTGTCTTTGATGGAATGCCAAACATTGTAACAGGAACTGCCGATGTGAAAGATTCGGTACAACAAGTATTGGATTTATTAGCAGAACAGAAATAATAGAAAAGAACAAAGGGCTGTTGATCAAGTAGGCAATAGCCCTTTTTATTATAAGAAGGTGAAATTATGAATTCAAATATCTATAAAAAGAAAGCTCCTATTTTTGTATTTTTGCTCCCCGCATTTATTTTTATGGCAATCTTTCTATATTATCCATTTCTAAGAAATATTTTTAACAGTTTCCAAAATATAGCAGGACTTGGTACGTCTGCAAAAGGATTTAATGAACCGTGGTATACCAACTATAAAATGTTAATAGTAGATCCAAATATGAAGGTAGCACTGAAAAATACAATGCTTATGATCGGAGTGACTTTAGTTGGGCAAGTTGGAATGGCGTTGCTCTTAGCATTGCTTGTGGATAATATTGGAAAGGGGAAAAAATTCTTCCAGACGGTCTACTTCTTTCCCATTGTCATTTCAGCAACGGCATTGGGATTATTATTTAACTTGATTTTCCTCTATGATAAAGGAATGTTGAATCAGTTATTAGGGGTTATAGGATATCAAGGATTGATTGATTGGAAAGATACAAGTCATGCCATGATCACATTATTAATTCCTGTTATCTGGCAGTACATTGGATTTTATTTTGTCATATTGGTAACAGGGTTAAACACCATTCCAGAGGAAATCTATGAGGCAGCAGTTGTGGATGGAGCCACTAAAGTTCAACAAGTTATTTATATATCCATTCCGCTTATTAGAAATGTTGTTTGTACCTGTATTATATTGGCAGTAACAGGAGCGTTAAAAGTATTTGACTTACCATGGATTATGTTTCCAAAGGGGATGCCAATTAACACAACATGGCTCACAGGAACGTATATGTACTATCAAACTTTTAATGCCAACAATGTGGACTACGGTTCGGCTATTGCTGTGGTCATTGTAGTTTTAGGAATCCTACTTTCTAAAGTGGCAAATACCATATTAAAAGAAAAAGAATATGAATAGGAGGAGGAAGGTTATGAAAAAAAGACTATCGATGGGAATGCTCATTGTCTATACGGTGTTGAGTTTATGGGCAATTACCACATTATATCCACTCATATGGGTGATGATCAATGCCTTTAAAGATCGCCGTTTTATATTAACAGATTCCTTTTCCATTCCTATGAAGGGGGTAGCGACTCTTGATAATTTTAGACTAGCATTTCATAAATTAAATATTATCGGTGCTTATAAAAATAGTTTTATTATTTCTCTTACTGTTATGTTTGTTGTTATGTTGTTTGCAGGGTTTGCAGGATTTGCCCTTGTGAGATATGAGTTTAGAGGGAAACAAATCCTATATAACATGGTAATCGCTGGCATGATGTTTCCGGTATTTTCCACCATCATTCCTGTATTTCGCATGATGAACGCGTGGGGCATTGTAAATACAGAAAGTACTGGATTGTCACTGCTTGCGACGGCATTACCGCAAATAGCGGGAAATATGTCCTTTGCCATTGTAGTACTCATGGGATATATGAAGGGATTGCCAATTGATCTGGAAGAGGCAGCTTATATAGAAGGATGTAATGTGTATCAAATTTATTTTAAGGTGGTAATGCCATTGGCAAAGCCTTCTTTTGCAACGGTGGCTATTTTTACATTTTTATGGAGTTACAACGATTTGTTTACGCAGATGTTTACATTGCGATTGAAAAATCAATGGGCGATCACAAGGCTCTTAGGAGAGTTAACATCTATGGAAGGTACCAACTATGGGCTGATGGCAGCAGCGGTTACACTGGTTGTCATTCCTGTCTTAATTGTCTATTTATGTCTACAAAAATACATTGTAAAAGGTTTGACGGCAGGTGCATTAAAGGGGTAGAATAAGAAGAAAAGATTATACTTAGTGGGGGGGAATACTATGTATAAGATTATGATCATTGATGATGAGCCGATTATCGTGGAAGGTCTTAAAAAAATTGTTCCATGGGAGAAGTGGGACTGTAAGGTGGAGAATATAGCCTATAACGGTTTGGATGGACTAAAGAGAATGCAGGGAGTCAAACCGGATATTGTTATTTCTGATATTTGTATGCCACAGATGGATGGTCTTTCTATGATTGCCAGTATCAAATCACAATTTCCAAACTTAGCCATCATTATATTGACAGGGTATCGCAATTTTGATTACGCAAGGGAGGCACTGAATCTAGGGGTGACAAGGTTTTTATTAAAGCCTTCTAAAATGAGCGAAATTGAAGAGGCATTGTCTTTTGTAACAGGGGAATTGGAAAAAAAGAGAGAAGTAGCCTGTGAAATAGCAAAAGAAGAGAAGGAAGAACAAATAGAAGACAATTCTGCTGGAAAATTTATTGTAAAAAATGCTATTCAATATATTGAAGAACATTATCAAGAAAAACTTAAGTTAAGTGATGTGGCAGAGCAAGTCTATGTGAGCCAATGGCATCTTAGTAAGTTGCTGAATCGGCATATGGAACAAAATTTTTCAGAGATACTTAATCGGATTCGAATTGAGAAGGCAAGAGAACTGCTAAAAGATCCTTCTCTTAGAATCTGTGATATTTCAGAGCAAGTTGGTTTTTTAGATATTGCTCATTTTTCCAGAGTTTTTAAAAAGCAGGTGGGGAAATCTGCCAATGATTATCGGAATACAGTCATTGGCAATCAATAGGAAAGAAGTATATTCGGATAAGGAAAAAGGGATATGGCACTATATGGATGCCGTATCCCTTTGTTGATCATGTATCAGAAAACTCCTCGTTTGGAGAGTATCCAAAAATCTTTTTATAGTTCCGATAAAAGGTGGAATATTCGCTAAAACCAGCTTGAAGGGCAGTAGTCGTAGCTGGAGTACCAGACTGAATCAGTCCTTTTGCAATAGAAAGACGTTTGTGTAAAATATAATTAGCTACGGTAGTTCCTGTCATTTTACGAAAGATTTTGGTTAGATAATTTTTGCTCATGAAAAACTTCTTTGCAATTTCTTCCACATAAAGAGGCTCTGTTAGATGATCATTAATATAGGTTAGCACTTCTTTTGCAATCGGATCGATCTCTTCTCCAGAGATGGCAGAGGCAGAGATTGCATTTAGTTGTGTTAAAACAGATATAAGTCGTGACCGAATTGCAATATCAAGAAGCCAACTATCTAAAATTTGACAGTCATCGATGGCTTCCATGTAGTGATCGAGATGGAAGCGATCGGCGTTACAAAACATGACGTTATCTTTGGTAAAGGGGAGGAGTAACAGTTGTTCTTCGTCTTCATTTAGGAGATCGGGATAGAAGTGAATTTGGTATCGAATATAAGGGCGATCGGATACGGTATATAGCCCATGAAACTTATGAGGGGCGATTAAAAGGACACTATTCTTAGGTGGGCGAAATTCCATACCTTCCATAAGAAAGACCACATCGCCATCCAGTATATAATTGATTTCATATTGATCGTGACAATGAAGTTCATATTGGAGTCCATTCTCTGTGCTATACTTCTTTTCATATTTGATATGATCCGCTAAAAATTTTTCATGTTTCTTCAATGAAATTACTCCTTTCTTTTCTTAAAAATCATTCTATGCAATAGGAACATATAAATATTTTTTAGAATAGCAGATTTGTGAGCAAATTGCAATCTGATAAAATCAAAATACAATGTATTTTTTGCAAGGATCTGATAGAATAGTGTTTGTAAACAACAAGACAGAACAAACGAACAACAGAACAGAATCGTTGTTTAAAAATAAAAACTAAGAAAATTGTAAGTTAATTAGAAAGGAAGATATGATTATGGTAGAATTAAACGCAGTAGAAATGTTAGGATTTGTATTATATAGAAAGAATATGTCAGCTAAGAGATTTTTAAAAATCCTTGACAAAATGAACTAATTATAACCCTCCATTCCAAATAATGCTTGGGAACTGATTGGTAGCGATTATCCAAAAGTTCCCAAATATATATATTTTTTATTATCTAGTGAACCACAAAAATCAATAGCACATGAAAGATTATATCGAATTAGATAATAAAATCCATTCAAGCAATCAAGCATAATAACATAACATTGTCCGAAACGGACATAAACTCCTCCGAGGCTGTCATGACCCATTTGGTGACAGCCTCTTTTTTGTATTAGTAAAGTTGTACAAAAAGTGTCCTTGGTTTCTGTGAAAAAAGTAAAAAATATGCACGAGAATTGACACTTGTATACAAGTGAAGTATAGTAAAGGTGGTAGATGCTTGATTGAAGGAGGAATAATAATGTTATATTCTATCGGAACACCATCCCGTTTAGTTATGGATTTAAGCGGAGTATGGAATTTTAAACTTGATACAGGAAAAGGATTTGAGGAAGAGTGGTATACAAGAGCATTGGAGGATGCGATGACTATGCCAGTACCCGCTTCTTATAATGATTTAAAAGAAGGAATTGATTTCCGCGATCATTATGGCTGGGTATTTTATCAAAGAAAAATTGCGGTTCCTGCATTTGCAAGAACACAAAGAGTAATGCTTCGTATGGATGCCGTTACTCATCATGCAAGAGTTTATTTAAATGGAGAACTTCTCTGCGATCACAAAGGAGGATTTCTTCCTTTTGAAGTAGAGATTACAGATAAAGTAACAGGAAATGATGACTTATTAACAATCGCTGTTGATAATGTCATTGATTATACAACTCTCCCAGTAGGAGGAAAGAACAATATTATGGGAGGAAATATGGGAATGGAAGATACAGCAGACGTTCCTGTAAAACCTCAAAATAACCCAAACTTTGACTTCTTTAACTACTGTGGAATCACACGTCCAGTTAAAATTTATACAACACCAAAGGAATATATTGCAGATATTACTCTTGTTCCAGAAGTAAACGGAGCAGATGCAAATATTATCTATTCTGTTGATACCATTGGCGAAGGCGAATGTATCGTAGAAATGTTTGATAAAGAAGGCAATTTAGTTGCAAAGAGTGAAGGAACAAGTGGCGTATTAAAAGTAGAAAATGTTCATTTATGGCAACCATTAAATGCTTATCTTTATGATGTAAAAGTAACATTTAAAGATGACGTTTATACACTTCCATATGGTGTTCGTACCGTTCGTGTGGATGGACATCGTTTCTTAATTAATGAAAAACCATTTTATTTTAAAGGATATGGAAAACATGAAGATACATTCCCAAATGGACGTGGAATCAATCTTCCAATGAACACAAAAGATATTTCTCTTATGAAATGGCAGGGAGCAAACAGTTTCCGTACAAGTCATTATCCATATAGTGAAGAAATGATGCGTCTTTGTGATGAAGAAGGTATTGTTGTTATCGATGAAACAACAGCTGTTGGTGTTAACTTAGAATTTGGTGGTGGAGCTAACTTCAATGGACAAAAAATCTCTACTTTTGATAAAGAACATGGTGTGCAAACACAGGAACATCATAAAGATGTCATTCGTGAATTAATTGCAAGAGATAAAAACCATGCTTGTGTTGTTATGTGGAGTATTGCAAATGAGCCAGATTCAGCTGGAGAAGGAGCTTATGATTATTTCAAACCACTTTATGATTTAGCAAGAGAGTTAGATCCACAAAAACGTCCTTGTACTTTAGTCAGTGTTCAGCTTGCACCACCAGAAAAAGACTGTACAAGAGAGTTAAGTGATGTTATTTGCTTAAATCGTTATTTCGGTTGGTATACACAGACTGCTGATTTAGTAAGAGGTGAATCCGCACTTCGTAAAGAGTTAGAAGTATGGAAAGAACTTGGAAAACCAGTAGTATTTACAGAATATGGTGCAGATACTGTTATGGGACTTCATGATACAACACCAGTTCTTTATACAGAAGAATATCAGGTAGAATATTATGAAATGTATCATAGAGTATTTGATGAATATGATATTGTAGTTGGTGAACAAGTATGGAACTTTGCTGACTTTGCTACAAGTCAAGGTTTATTACGCGTTCAAGGCAATAAAAAAGGTCTGTTTACAAGAGATAGAAAGCCAAAATTAGCCGCTCATTACTTTAAACATAGATGGACACAGATTCCAGATTTTGATTACAAAAAATAATAACTAATGGATAGCAAGAAAAAGACTGGATGCTGGATAAAACAAGAAGTGTTTTAGGACATGCAGTCTTTTTCTTCGTTTCCGCAAGAAGTTGACAAAGTGTACTTTTTATCGTTAGTATAAAGATAAGAAAGTTTTTATGTTTATTATGTTTATCAAAGTAAAAGTGATGTCTAATATCAGGAGGAAGAAAAATGGCTTCAGAAGTAATACTATTTGGAGAACCAATGGCTTTGTTTGCAGCAAAAGAAGAGGGAAGTCTTGCAGAGGCAACAGAGTTTAAGAGAATGTTGGCGGGAGCAGAAGTGAATGTGGCAGTGGGGCTTACAAGACTTGGATATGATGTTATGTATGCCACAAGACTCGGTACGGATCCATTTGGAGATTATATCGAGAGAAAATTAGGAGAAGAGGGAATCCATACAAATATTATAAGAGATAAAGAAAGACCAACGGGATTCCAATGGAAAAATCATGTAAAAGAAGGGGATCCAGCTGTTTATTATTTGAGAAAGAACAGTGCAGCTTCTTGTATTACAGAGGAAGATGTCAATTCCATCGATTTTCATGGAGCAAAACTTCTTCATATCACAGGGATTTTACCAGCTCTTTCTTTAAGTAGCCGAAATGCAGTATATCGTATTATTGAAAAAGCGAGAGAATGCAATTTAACCGTTTCTTTTGATCCAAATTTACGAGAAAGCCTCTGGGAAAGCAAGAGTGCTATGATTCGTACGATTAATGATCTTGCGTCAAAGGCGGATATTGTGCTTCCAGGAATCGGAGAAGGAAAGATTTTAATGGGAAGTGAAGATCCAGAAGAAATCGCAAAGTATTATTTAGGGCTTGGTGCAAAAACCGTTGTAGTAAAACTTGGTGCAAAGGGTGCTTACGTGAGAAATGAAACAGAAGAAGGATACTTTGATGGGTATCCAGTAAAAGAAGTTGTGGATACCGTTGGTGCAGGAGATGGGTTCGCCGTTGGTGTATTAAGTGCTTATTTAGAAGGTGGAAGTATAAGAGAAATGGCGGATCGTGGAAATGCCATTGGTTCTATGCAAGTGATGGTGAGTAGTGATAACGAAGATTTACCAACAAGAGAAGAATTAGAACGTTTTCGTAAAGAAGGACATCGTTAAAAAAAGATGGAATAGACACTAATTGTCTATTCCATCTTTTTTTAAAGAGAAAAATCATTTTCTGTTCCTTTAAAATATTCGGCATTCTTTAGAAGAATATCTGCACTGCTTGCGAATCCGCTGTATAAATGAGAAGAGATTAACGTGGATAAAGCGTCCAAATCTTTTGAAGCAATCGCATTTACCATATCACAATGCTGTTGGTAGAGAGAAAGTAGCATATTATTTTCACTCCAATTGATCAGAGTTCGGAAACGTTCATAATGTGTACTATATAAATTCATAAAATTCCAAATACTGCTCTTTCCTGCCAACTTAAAGAGTGTGAAATGGAACTCATTATCCATTTTTAAGAATTTAGTCCCCAGTACATTATGTTCTTCTGGCGAAATAGCAGTCACATTAGCAAGAAGATTTTCTTGTTCTTTTAGTAAAAGACGGATCTTTAAGATCTGAGATTGTGTACAAGAGTTGGTAAGAATTCTAAGAACGGTTTGTTCTAAAGACTCACGCATGAAGATCATGTCCGATACTTTGTTTAAATCAATATAGGATACAAATGTGCCGATATGAGGACGAACTTCCAACAGATCTTCACTTTCCAATGCTTTAAACGCATCACGCACTGGTGTTCTTGAAACATTGTATTTTGTTGCTGTTTCAATTTCGCTAATTGCACTTCCAGGAGGAAGAACTAGATGTAAAATATCGTCTTTTAAAGAATGATAGACGATTTCTGATGTGGTACGTTTTAAATAGGGGATTTTACCTTTTGATTCCTGAAAGGTTTTTTTTTGTCTTGAGTCGCTCATATTAATTACCTGCTTTTTTTTATCTTTCATATCATAATAGTGAACCACCAAATGATGGAAAACGCATTTTATTACTTCCCATATAGAAAGGAATGCTTTCCAACACTTTCTATATTTTTTTATACAAAGGCAACGAGTCATACAATAACAGTGATGCTCTTATATGACCACTGCTCGCCAACGTGAAAAACTCGCAAAGCTGTTTTTCATCGTTTTACTAAAGAATATAAAAAATTCATATATGGTTTTTTATATTATAACATATTTATGTTATGAGTTGTAGAAAAAATGGATAAACTTAGTAGGAAATCACGTGCTAGATTATAATATTTTGATGAGAAATGAATCATATGGAATATATTTTCTACATGAAAAAGAATAAACCATCGGTATACAAGAGATAATAAAAGAAATGGATGGCCACTATTGAACATGAATTTTAAAATTATACAATAAAAAGTGAAAAAAGTCAATATTTAAAAGGATATATTCAGAAATTATGTCTTTATATTCAGATAAATAAGAAAAAAAGAAAAGCGTTTTCCTATGGTATAGAATAAAATTCAATGTAAATGTATACAAGAATATAAAAATATCAGCATGAAATGGATAAATCAGGAGAAAAATAAGAGAAATATAGGAAAAACTGATAAAAATAAGACAAGCAAAATACAAGAAAAATATGGGAAAAGTTTCCTGTATACCGCCTAAAATATTTTAAAATCGACAGAATAACACTGTTTTTTATGTCATATTGCATAAAAATTGGGTCTTAAAACTGTGAAAAAATTACGAAAAAGATAAATGGTATTGACGCTTGTATACAAGTGGTGTATATTAATGACGTGGGAAGGAAAAACGACAGTTTTTTCTTTAACAAATCATGTGCTTCATAATCGCAGAAAAAAGGAATGGAGGAGTAAGGAGTTATGAGTACACAAACAAGTACAAAACCATTCGGTATCAAAGATAAGTTCGGATACATGATGGGTGACGTTGCGAATGACTTTATGTTCATTTTTGCCAGCGGATATTTAATGGTATTTTATACAAAAGTTTTAGGTGTGAGCGCAGCTCTCGTTGGAACTTTATTCTTAGTATCAAGAATCATCGATGCTTTTACTGATATCGGAATGGGTGTCATCGTAGATAGCGTAAAACCAGCAAAAGATGGTCGTTTCCGTTCATGGATTCGCCGTATGTGCGTACCAGTTGCATTAGCCAGCTTCTTGATGTATCAATCAGGTCTTGCTGGTGCACCAATGACAGTAAAAGTTGTTTATATGTTCGTAACATATATTCTTTGGGGATCTATTTGTTATACAAGTATTAACATCCCTTATGGTTCTATGGCAGCATCTATTTCTGCTGATGCAAAAGATAGAGCAGCTTTATCAACATGGCGTTCCGTAGGAGCACAGATTGCATCAACTGTAATCAATATGTCTGTTCCTATTCTTGTGTATTACACAGATGCTGATGGTAACAAATTAGTAAACAAAGGAATGTTTACTAAACTTGCAGGTGTATTCGCAATTTGCGCTATTATTTGCTATATTATTTGCTACAAATGTACAGTAGAACGTGTGCAGGTGGCTCCAAAGGCAAAAGGAGAAAAAGGAAATAGCAACATCATTAAAACTCTTTTCTCAAGCCGTGCATTACTCGCATTAATTGCAGCTGCGATTTTCTTAGTATTTGGAACTATTTTAGCAAACAGTTTAAACGCATATTTATATGCAGATTACTTTAGAAATACAGGAGCATTATCCACATATAACTCTTTAATGCTCATCGTAACACTTGGTCTTGCACCATTTATCGTAATTCTTTCTATGAAATTTGGTAAGAAAGAAACAGCAGTTGTTGGTACAGCATTTACAGGTATTGTGTATGTCGTATTATTCCTTTTACGAGTGCAAAACCCATGGGTATATGTAGGAATCACTTTCGTAGGTGCTTTCGGTTACATGTACTTCCAGATGGCTGTATGGGCGTTCTTAACAGACGTTCTTGATGATAGTGAAGTTCGTACACATAAACGTGATGATGGTGCTATCTATGGTGTATACTCTTTTGCTAGAAAACTTGGACAGGCATTAGCTGGTGGTTTAGGTGGATTCGCTTTAACAGCAATCGGTTATGCTGAAACAGCGGATGTACAGACACAACAAGTAAAAGAAAGTTTATACTCTGTAACAACATTAGGACAAGGTGTAGCATTCATTCTTGTAGCACTTGTATTATTATTTGTTTATCCATTAAGCAAAAAGAAAATCGAAGAAAATACAAGAGTTTTAAAAGAACGTCGCGGAAACGCAAACTAATGATTAAATAATAAGTATTGTATTGTACATTGCAAACCCGTTTAAAAGAAACCGCGGTTCCAAAGTTGGAATGGTGGTTTCTACGGGAATGCAATGTTAAAGTTATTTGTGCAAAAGATATGGGAAGTTGCTATTTCCTTTTTGATTGTTTGTTATCTATAAAAATTTAGAATTACAAAATATATGATAAAAATAAAAGGAGAAAAAGTATGAGTGAAATGAAATTATCTTTCCGTTGGTACGGAGAAGACGACAAAGTGACTTTAGAAAATATTAGACAAATTCCAGGAATGCACTCTATCGTAACAGCTGTTTACGATGTACCAGTTGGAGAAGTTTGGCCAGAAGAATCTATCGCTAGATTAAAAAATTTAGTAGAATCTAACGGACTTCACTTTGATGTTATTGAAAGTATTCCAGTACATGAAGACATCAAACTTGGAAAACCTTCAAGAGATCGTTACATCGAAAATTATTGTGAAAACATCAGAAGAGTAGCAAAAGCAGGTGTAAAATGTATTTGTTATAACTTCATGCCAGTATTTGACTGGACAAGAACACAGCTTGATCACAAATTAGAAGATGGTTCTACAACTCTTGTTTATTATCAAGAACAAGTAGATGCCGTAAATCCATTACAAAGCGATAGTGATTTAACACTTCCAGGATGGGATTCTAGCTACTCAAGAGAAGAATTAAAAGATATCGTAGCAGAATACAACAACATGACAGAAGATGATTTATGGAACAACTTACAGTACTTCCTTGAAAAAATTATCCCTGTTGCAGCAGAATGTGATGTAAACATGGCAATCCATGAAGACGATCCATGCTGGAGCATCTTTGGTCTTCCAAGAATCATCACTTGCGAAGAAAACTTAGATCGTTTCTTAAAATTAGTGGATGACAAACACAACGGAATCACACTTTGTGCAGGTTCTCTTGGATGCTCTAACCAAAACGACGTGGCAGAAATGGCAGCAAAATATGCAGCTATGGGAAGAATCCACTTCGTACACATGAGAAACGTTAAAATCTTAGAAAACGGATTCGAAGAAAGTGCACATCTTTCTAAATGCGGAAGCCTTGATATGTATGAAATTACAAAGGCATTACATGACAATGGATTTACTGGATACATTCGTCCAGACCACGGAAGAATGATCTGGGGAGAAACAGGACGTGCAGGATATGGTCTTTATGACCGTGCTCTTGGAGCAACTTATATCAATGGTCTTTGGGAAGCAGTTGCAAAAAGTGCAAAAGACAGAAATAAATAAAAAATGTTGAGGAAACGTGAAAAGCCTACATAAAGTACTTTTGACGTTAATACTATAATAAAGTTTGTTGAAAAAAATCAAGGAGGAATTGAAAATGAAATTACCAATTCAAGCAGATTTAACTGGAAAAGTAGCAGTTGTAACAGGTGCAGGCGGAGTTCTTTGCTCTATGATGGCACATGCTTTAGCAACAGCAGGAGCAAAAGTTGCTCTTCTTGACTTAAACGAAGAAGCAGCACAGGCATATGCTGACGAAATCGTAAAAGAAGGATACGTTGCAAAAGGATACAAAGCAAACGTATTAGATAAAGAAAGTTTAAAAGAAGCACATGAAAAAATCCTTGCTGATTTTGGAACATGTGATATCTTAATCAACGGTGCAGGCGGAAACAATCCAAGAGCAACAACAGATAAAGAATACTTTGAAGCAGGCGACATCGACGCTGATACAAAATCTTTCTTTGACTTAGAACAAAGCGGTGTAGAATTTGTATTCAACTTAAACTTCATCGGAACACTTCTTCCAACACAGGAATTTGCGAAAGATATGGTGGAAAAAGAAGGATGCAATATCTTAAACATTTCTTCTATGAACGCATACACACCACTTACAAAGATCCCAGCATACAGTGGAGCAAAAGCTGCTATCAGCAACTTCACACAATGGTTAGCTGTTCACTTCGCAGGAACAGGAATTCGTGTTAACGCAATTGCACCAGGATTCTTTGTAACAAAACAGAACGAAAAATTATTATATAATGAAGACGGAACTCCAACAGCTAGAACAGGTAAGATCTTAGCAGCGACTCCAATGAAACGTTTTGGACAAGCAGAAGAACTTCTTGGAAGTATGTTATTCTTATTAAACAACGAAGCAGCTGGATTCATCACAGGTGTTGTAATTCCTATTGATGGCGGTTTCTCTGCTTATTCAGGAGTATAAGAACAAGGAAACCAAGTCTTTTTGCTAGTTGTACAGGCACGCAGAGGTATCTTAGGATACATTGCGTGCCTTATGACGAGGATGGGAAATATTGTTTGGAAGAAAGGATAAAGAGATGGCAAGAGTAGATTTAAAAGCAAAACCATATTACTTAGATGACGAAGCAATTAAATGGGTAAAAGATACCATCGATTCTATGACAATTGAAGAAAAGATCGGTCAGCTTTTCGTAAATATGGGATCTTCAAGAACGGAAGAATATTTAACAGATGTTGTAACAAAATACAAATTTGGTGCAGTGCGTTACAACCCAGGTACAGCAAAAGAAGTATACGATCAGAACCGTATTTTACAAAAAGTATCTAAAATTCCTATGTTAATTGCAGCTAATACAGAAGCTGGTGGAAATGGTGCTTGTACAGATGGTACAGAAATTGGTCTAGAAGTTAAAGTTGGTGCTACAAATGATGCGAAATACGCTTATGAAATGGGACGTGTTTCTGGTATTGAAGCAGCAGCTGTTGGTTGTAACTGGTCTTTTGCACCAATCGTAGACATCAACCGTAACTGGAGAAATCCAATCATCTCTAGCCGTACATTCGGTGATGATCCAGACCGCGTATTAGAATTTTCTAAAGCGTATATGAAAGGTTTCATGGAAAGCAACATGGTTTGTGCGATGAAACATTTCCCAGGAGATGGAATCGACGAAAGAGATCAGCATTTAAGTAACTCTGTTAATACTTATTCTTGTGAAGAATGGGATGAAACATTTGGTAAAGTATATAAAGGTATGATCGACGCAGGTGTGCACACTGTTATGGCAGGTCACATTATGATGCCAGCTTACCAAAAATTCTTCAATCCATCTATGAAACCAGAAGAAACAATGCCAGCAACTCTTTGTAAAGAACTTATCACAGACTTATTAAGAGGAAAATTAGGCTTTAATGGTATGGTTGTAACAGATGCTTCTCATATGGTTGGTATGACAGCCATGATGAAGAGAAGTGATATTCTTCCTAACGCAATCGCAGCAGGATGTGATATGTTCTTATTCTTCAACGATCCAGATGAAGACTTTGAATACATGATGAATGGATACAAAAATGGTGTTATTACAGAAGAACGTCTTCAAGATGCGCTAGAAAGAATCTTAGGTGTAAAAGCATACTTAGGACTTCATAAGAAAACAGCAGAAGAAATCACACCACCAGAAGAAGGATTAAGCGTAATCGGTTCAGAAGAATTTAAAGCAATTGCAAGAGAAGTATCTGATAAAGCGATCACATTAGTAAAAAATATCGGAGATTCTCCACTTCCACTTTCTCCTGAAAAACACAAACGTATTTTATTAGTTCCACAGGAAAAAGAAAGTGCATTTGCTCTTATGGCTGGTGGAGCTGGAAAAAAAGAAAGTTATATTGATTATTTAAAGAACAAATTAGAAGCAGAAGGGTTTGAAGTAACAATTTACGAATCTGCAATTGATAAAATCGCCAAACTTCCAAAAGAAGAAGTTGGACAGGCTATGAAAAATATGTATGCTGGAAAAGCACCTATCACTAATATTACAGACAACTATGATTTAATTATTCAAGTTGCTTATGTAGATAGTTTATGTGCAACAGTACAGAGAATTGAATGGAAATTAAGTAAAGGTACACCAGATATGCCTTGGTATGTACATGAACTTCCAACCATCTTCATTTCCCTTTGCTGTCCATTCCACTTAGCAGACGTGCCTCAAGTAAAAACTTATATCAATGCCTATGATAAAAACAATCATACATTAGATGCACTGGTAGAGAAGTTAGTAGGACGTTCTGAATTTAAAGGAATCGATCCTGTTGATTCCTTCTGTGGATTGCCTGATACACGTTGGTAATTTGTATCCTTTCTATCCAAATATAAAAGGATTGAATGGAACATTAAGGATATAATATAGATCCATAACGTTTATAATAAAAGATAAGAATTAGTTTGCTCCCATTGAAAAAATGGGAGCGATTAGGAGATAATAATGGGATATTTTGATTTTGAAAGACAAAAGGATTTTCTTGTTTGCATCGACAGCGATGGTTGTGCGATGGATACAATGAATGTAAAACATTTTAAATGCTTCGGTCCAGAATGGATCAAACAATATGGTTTAGAAGAAGTAGCAGAAGAAGGACTTGCTTATTGGAATGAAGTAAACCTCTTTACAAAGACAAGAGGAATCAACCGTTTCAAAGGATTAGCATTAGGTCTTCTTTGGGCGAGAGAAAAAGGATATGAAATTGAAGGACTTGATGAGTTCGTAAAATGGACAGAAGAAGCCAATGAACTTTCTAATCCAGCTCTTGTAGCATACTGCCAAAAAGTAAACAATCCATGTATGGAAAATGCACTTCTTTGGAGTATTCATGTAAACCGTTCTATTACAGAACTTCCAAAAGATGATAAACCATTTGAAAATGTAAAAGATACGATGGATTTTATGTGCAAACAGGCTGATTTAACAGCAGTATCTTCTGCAAATGGAGAAGCGGTTGAAACAGAGTGGACAAAACACAAATTAAAAGAAGATTGCCGTGTATTATTGAGCCAAGAAGCTGGTTCTAAAGCATACTGCATTGGAGAGCTTTTAAAACTCGGTTATGAAAAGAAAAACACATTGATGGTTGGAGATGCTCCTGGAGATAGAGATAGTGCATTTAAAAATGGCGTATGGTTCTTCCCTATCATTGTGAATAAAGAAGGCGAAAGCTGGGAACGTTTGAAAAATGAAGCATTTCCTAAATTAGTGGATGGCACATTTGATGAAGCGTACCAAAAAGAATTACTTGAAATGTTTGAAAAAGCATTAGCTTAATCATAAAATAAGCAAAAGGGGTGTCATGGTAACTGGAGAAAAAATTCTTTTGGTTTCATGACAGCCCTACTGTGCTTTTTAAAATAAATCGACAGATAGAAAAACGAATGGAGGATATTTACGATGAAAAAATTTATGGATCAAGACTTTTTACTTTCCACAGAAACTGCAAAAATCCTTTATCATGAATATGCAGAGAAAACACCTATTTTAGACTATCACTGCCATATCAATCCACAGGAAATTGCAGAAGACAGACATTTTGAAAATATTACACAGGTATGGCTTGGTGGGGATCACTATAAATGGCGTCAGATGCGTAGTAACGGTGTAGAAGAACGCTACATCACAGGAGATGCGTCTGATAGAGAAAAATTCCAAAAATGGGCAGAAACATTAGAAAAAGCAATCGGTAACCCTCTTTATCACTGGAGCCATTTAGAATTAAAACAATACTTTGGATATGAAGGCGACTTAAATGGCGATACAGCAGAAGAAGTATGGAACCTTTGTAATGAAAAACTTGCTCAGCCAGAAATGAGTGCAAGAGGAATTATGAAGGCTTCTGGCGTTACTTTAATCTGTACAACCGACGATCCAATCGATGATTTAAGATGGCATAAAGTGATTAAAGAAGATGAAACTTTCGATATTCAGGTGCTTCCAGCTTGGAGACCAGACCGTGCCGTTTCTATTGAAAAACCAGACTTTGCTGATTATACAAAACAACTTGCTGAAGTTGCAGGAGTAGAAATCAAAACATTTGCAGATTGGAAATGTGCAATTACAAAGAGAATGGAATTCTTCAATGAAATGGGATGTAAAGCAAGTGACCACGGTTTATTATACATTCCATATGTAGAAGCAACAGAAGAAGAAATCGATGCGATCTTAGCAAAACGTCTTGGTGGCGAAGTGCTTTCTGAAGACGAAGAAATGAAATTTAAAACAGCTTGTATGCTTTACTTAGGAAAAGAATATAAAAGACTTGACTGGGGAATGCAGTTACACTTTGGTGTAACAAGAAATAACAATACAAAGATGTTCAATAAAATTGGAGCAGATACAGGATTTGACGGTATTTATAACCGTGTTCCAATTACAGAATTAGCTTCTTATTTAGATGCTCTTTGCAAAGAAGATAAACTTCCAAAGACTGTTCTTTACAGCTTAAATCCAACAGACAACGCTTCTATCGGAACATTATTAGGATGTTTCCAAGAATCTGATGCTGTTGGAAAAATTCAGCAAGGAAGTGCTTGGTGGTTTAACGATCACAAAACAGGTATGACAGAACAGATGATTTCCCTTGCCAACTTAGGACTCCTTGGTAACTTTATCGGAATGTTAACAGACTCAAGAAGTTTCTTATCTTATACAAGACATGAATACTTTAGAAGAATTCTTTGCGAATTAATCGGACAGTTCGTAGAAAACGGAGAATACCCATGGAACCAAGAACGCCTTGGAACTATGGTAAAAAATATTTCCTATAATAATGCAGCACGTTATTTTGGATTTACATTAGAAACAGTATAATATTCATTAGAAATCGTGGAATAATGGGAATAATATAAAATAATATAATGAAAAAAAGGACAAAACCTTATAGAAAGTAAGGAATTGTCCTTTTTATTTATTCTTATTCTATTTGTCAATTAAGTTGTGTGACTTTAAAAATTCCACGGCTACTTCATTTGGATCTTTATGGAGTTCATCCACTTGATAGTTCAATTCTTGCATTGTTTCATCGGTTAATTCTTCTCCTAATCGTTCTAATAATGGGATGATTTCAGGATATTTTTGTGCTACATCCGAACGCATCATTGGGATTGCATAATAAGGAGGGAAGAATTTTTGATTATCTTCCAATGTTTTTAAATGAAATTTCTTTAGTAATCCATCGGTTGAGTAGGCATCGATCACCATAACATCCCCTTTTTGAAGGGCTTGATATCGTAAAGAAGAATCCAAAGGAATAGAGTCTTTGAAGGTAAAGTTGTAAAATTTTTGTACGCCTAACAATCCATCTTCACGATTTAAAAATTCAAATGTACTTCCTAAAACGAATTGATTTGCAACTTTCCCTAAATCTTCAATTGTGGATAAATGATATTTTTTCGCCGTTTTTTGTGGAATCGCTAGTGTAAATGTGTTGTTGAAGTTCATTTGCTGTAAAACATCGATATCATAATCCTTTTTCATCTCATCTTTTACTGTTTCATAGACGAGTTCTACATCTGGACTAGCAGGATGTTTTAATATGTCACTATAGGCACTTCCACTATATTCCACATATAAATCGATGTCTTTTGTTTTTAAAGCTCCAAAGCAGACTTGTGTTCCACCTAATTCTAATTTTTTTTCTACTTTAATATCGGTTTGATCTTCGATATATTCTGCAATTAGATTGCCTAGAATAGACTGTTCTGTATAATCTTTTGAGCCAACAGTAATTTTTTTATCGTCTTTTGAATAAGTGGTGGAAATACCATATCCAACGACACCAATAAAAGCAAATATAAGAACTAAATTTAACAAAATTTCCAGACGGTAGTGCCATTTTGATTTTGGTTTTGTATTTTTCCTTGCACTTTTAGGTGTTACTTTTTTCTCGATATAACCAAGTATTGCATCGACAATCAATGCTAAAATACAAGCAGGGATTGCACCAGCCAAAATCTGAACGTTATTCATGGTACGGATTCCAGAAAAAACTAAATTACCTAATCCGCCTGCTCCAATAAAGGCTGCCATTGTCATCAATCCAACAGAAGTAACGGCAGCAACACGAACACCAGCCATGATGACTGGTAATGCGATTGGAAGCTGTACTTTAAATAAGATTTGAGTTCCTGTTAAGCCAATACCTTTTGCAGCTTCTAATAGTTGAGCACGAACGCTTTCGATCCCCGTATATGTATTCTTTATAATAGGTAACAGAGAATATAACGTTACAACGATGATGGCTGGAACCGATCCGATACCGAATAAAGGAATCATAAAGCCAAGTAGAGCCATACTTGGAATGGCTTGAATGACATTGGCAATCATCAATACGGGACGGCTTACTTTTGAAATATAAGAAATAAGTAGTCCGAGAGGAACGCCAATAAGAATGGCAAAACCCACGGCAATAATCGTTAATTTTATATGTTCTAATAATAGAATCGAAATTTGCTGATGTTCTTGAATAAAATAATGGAATAGATTCATCTTTATTCCTCCTCTACATCAAAATATTGTTGGCTTAAGGCAGTGACAAGACTTCCTTTTGTAATCAATCCCTTTAAATATCCATCTTGATCCACAACAGGGATTCTGGATACATTTTCCTCTTTTACCATTTTTAATGCATCTAAAATACATTGATCTGGATACAAGATAGGGAAATTACTTTGCATATATTGTTTTGCCTCTTGCGTCCGCTCTTCAATCGTTCTTAATTTTTTTGCAGTGACAATTCCGATTAGTTTTTTTGTTTCATTTTCTAAAAGGAGCAGACTGTCTACACGATTCTTTTTCATTTTATCCATACATCTTGATACGGATAAGGAATCGATAGCAGTCACAGGAGATTCGATCATAATGTCTTTAATTTTAATATATTCTGGAGAGGACCAGATTCTATTTTTTCCAACAAAATTAGCAACATAATCATCCACTGGATATTTTAAGATAGTTTCGGGGGTGTCATATTGCAAAATATTTCCGTTTCTCATAATACATATTTTATCGGCGATTTTTATTGCCTCATCCATATCGTGAGTAACGAAAACGATAGTTTTTTTCCATTTGGCTTGTAAACTCATGATCTGATCTTGTAGGTCACTTCGAGTCATAGGATCTAATGCAGAAAATGGCTCATCCATTAAAACAATTTCAGGATCCATAGCAAATGCTCTAGCGATTCCAATCCGTTGTTGTTGTCCGCCACTTAATTCACTAGGGTATCTCTCTAAAAAATCTTCTGGGACAAGACCTACCATCTCCATAAGTTTCATCGTTTTTTCTGCGATTTGTGCTTTCTCTTTTTTTTCGAGTTTTGGAATGAGCTCAATATTTTCTTTGATTGTCATATGGGGAAATAATCCAGTATTCTGAATAACATATCCCATATTTCTTCTTAAATTAATTTCGTTGATATTTTTAATGTTTTCATTGTTTATAAAAATATCACCTGAAGTTGGTTTTATTAAACGATTTAACATTTTTAATAATGTAGTTTTTCCACATCCACTTTCTCCGATAAGAGCCACCAAAGTTCCTTTATCGATTTCTAATGTTATATCATTTAAAATTTTTTTTGTACGATATTTCTTAGTAATATTTTGAAATAAGATCATTTTATCACTCCTAACATAATCATTATTTTGCTATGGACAAAACTCTGTATATTCAATATTTCTTTAGGTATGATAATAATAAGACGTATTTTCCTTTTTTATGTAGGTGTCGTCTTTGTTTTAAATGGATTTTATTTTTAGAATCAACGAAGTCAGCTTTTGTGATGTTTATTAGTTGGATCCAATTTTTCAAAAGTTATATTAGAATATAATATAATTTTTCAAACGTGTATATGATAATTACAAAGAATAGCTATTGGTAGTAGTGGATAATTGGATTTTACAGTTAACATAGTAACATTGAATATGAAAAAGGAAAAAGTCAAAGCCATCTCTTTTTTACATTCAAAATACGATTTTTTGGACAGTTAGAACAAAAAATTGGTTGGAAATATGAATGAGTTTAAGACAATAAAATTTAGAAAAAAATATATATTAATTTAAATTGACTTATATTTTTGAATTATCATTTCTAAAATAAACAGAGCTTTTTCAAGCTATTGCTTTTCAGTTTAAAACAATTTTAAAAAAAATGCAACCCCTATTTTGGTAATTATGAGATTTTATATGGCAAATAAAGATAACATTTATTATATAAATGACTCTTTTGGATAATAATATAAAAAATGAAAAATGAAAACAAATTTTTGTGCAAATATTCAATTGACATATAAAAATTTGATAATTTGTGGTGAAAGAAAAGGCAAAACAAAAACGTCTGTATTAATAGTGAAAAAAACAATTGACAGAGATTGACAATTGTGATATCATATCATAATGCGATATTATGGGTTCATAGGCCTATAACATCAAAAATGATGAAACAACGTTAATTTTTTATAAAATATTCAAGGGGTGAAAACGTCAATGGAAAAGAACAGAATACATCCTGTCAAAGCTGGTAAGAGTGTCAGAGTCAGCTATGCAAGACAGAAAGAAATCTTGGAGATGCCAAACCTGATCGAAGTCCAGAAGAATTCTTATCAGTGGTTCTTGGATGAAGGACTCAAAGAAGTTTTTAACGATATCTCACCTATCACAGATTACAGCGGACAGTTAAGTCTTGAATTTGTGGACTTTACATTATGTGAAGATGACATCAAGTACACAATTGAAGAGTGTAAGGAAAGAGATGCCACTTATGCTGCACCTCTCAAAGTAAAGGTAAGACTTTATAATAGAGAAACAGATGAATTCAGTCAGCATGATATCTTTATGGGTGACCTGCCTTTAATGACAAAGACAGGTACATTTGTGATCAATGGAGCTGAGCGTGTTATTGTCAGCCAGTTAGTTCGTTCTCCAGGCATTTACTATGCTATTGGACATGACAAAATCGGAAAAGAGTTATTCTCTAGTACTGTAATTCCAAACCGTGGTGCATGGTTAGAATATGAAACAGACTCTAACGACGTATTTTACGTTCGTGTTGACCGTACAAGAAAAGTTCCAATTACTGTTTTAATTCGTGCATTAGGAATTGGAACAAATGCAGAAATTAAAGAATTATTTGGTGAAGAACCAAAGATCTTGGCTAGTTTTGAAAAGGACCCATCCGATAATTATCAGGATGGTTTATTAGAGTTATATAAAAAGATCCGTCCGGGTGAGCCTTTATCTGTGGACAGTGCAGAAAGCCTGATCAATAGTATGTTTTTCGACCCTAGAAGATATGACCTTGCAAAGGTTGGACGTTATAAATTTAATAAAAAATTAGCTCTTAAAAATAGAATTAGTGGACATAAATTAGCAGAAGATGTTGTTGATATGTCAACAGGAGAAATTATTGCGGAAGCAGGCACTGTTGTAACAAGAGAGTTGGCAGATCAGATTCAGAATGCAGCGATTCCATTTGTTATGATGGAAACAGAAGAAAGAGTCGTAAAAGTTCTTTCTAACATGATGGTAGATCTCAGTGCTTACGTGGATGTGGATCCACAAGAATTAGGTGTGACAGAAGCAGTTTATTATCCTGTATTAGCTGAAATCTTAAAAGAATGTGATGAATTAGAAGATATCAAAGAAGCGATTCGTAAAAACATCGTTGATTTAATTCCAAAACACATTACAAGAGAAGATATTTTAGCTTCTATTAACTATAACCTGCATTTAGAATATGGATTCGGAACAGCGGACGATATCGACCACTTAGGAAACCGTCGTATTCGTGCCGTAGGTGAATTGTTGCAGAACCAATACCGCATCGGTTTATCAAGACTGGAACGTGTTGTGCGTGAAAGAATGACAACACAGGATATTGAATCAATCTCTCCACAGTCATTGATCAATATTAAACCAGTGACAGCAGCGGTAAAAGAATTCTTTGGAAGTTCTCAGCTTTCACAGTTCATGGATCAGAACAATCCATTATCAGAGCTGACACATAAAAGACGTCTTTCCGCTTTAGGTCCAGGTGGTCTTTCAAGAGATCGTGCCGGATTCGAAGTGCGTGACGTTCACTATACACACTATGGAAGAATGTGTCCTATCGAAACACCAGAAGGTCCTAACATCGGTCTTATTAACTCATTAGCGACTTATGCAAGAATTAACCAATATGGATTTATTGAAGCTCCATATTTACTTCTTGATAAATCCGATCCTCAAAATCCAAGAGTTACCGATGAATTTATATATTTAACAGCGGACGAAGAAGATAACTACACAGTTGCACAGGCCAATGAGCCAATTGATGAAAATGGATATTTCATTCATGAAAACGTTTCTGGTCGTTATCGTGAAGAAACATCTCAATTCCCAAAAGCCCGCATGGACTTAATGGACGTATCACCTAAGATGGTATTCTCTGTTGCGACATCTATGATTCCTTTCCTTGAAAACGACGATGCCAACCGTGCCCTTATGGGATCTAACATGCAGCGTCAGGCAGTGCCACTTCTTAGAACAGAAGCTCCTGTTGTAGGAACTGGTATGGAATCAAAAGCAGCTGTTGACTCTGGAGCTTGTGTGGTTGCAGAACACGATGGTATTGTAGAAAAAGCTACATCAAAAGAAATCGTTGTAAGAAGAGAAGACGGAACAAGAGATGTTTATCATACAGTAAAATTTGCTCGTAGCAACCAATCAAACTGTATGAACCAAAGAACCATTGTAAATAAAGGCGATCATGTAAAAGCTGGCGAAGTATTAGCAGATGGTGCATCCACATGCAATGGTGAATTAGCACTTGGTAAAAACCCATTAATCGGATTTATGACTTGGGAAGGTTATAACTACGAAGATGCGGTTCTTTTAAGTGAACGTTTAGTACAAGACGATGTATACACATCTGTGCATATCGAAGAATATGAAGCAGAAGCAAGAGATACAAAACTTGGACAGGAAGAAATTACAAGAGATTTAGCAGGTCTTAACGAAGATGTGTTAAAAGATCTTGATGAAAATGGTATTATTAGAATCGGTGCAGAAGTTCGTGCAGGAGATATCTTAGTTGGTAAAGTAACTCCTAAGGGAGAAACAGAATTAACAGCAGAAGAACGTCTTTTAAGAGCGATCTTTGGTGAAAAAGCTCGTGAAGTAAGAGATACTTCTTTAAGAGTACCTCATGGTTCTTATGGTATCGTACTCGATGCAAAAGTATTCACAAGAGAAAATGGCGATGAACTTCCACCAGGAGTAAATAAATCTGTACGTGTTTATATTGCACAAAAGAGAAAGATCTCCGTTGGTGACAAGATGGCTGGTCGTCATGGTAACAAGGGTGTTATCTCAAGAATTCTTCCAGTAGAAGATATGCCATTCCTTCCAAACGGAAGACCTCTTGATATTGTATTAAACCCACTTGGTGTGCCTTCTCGTATGAATATCGGACAGGTCTTAGAGATCCATTTAAGTCTTGCATCCAAAGTGTTAGGATTTAATGTATCCACACCAGTCTTCAATGGTGCAGACGAAGATGACATTATGGATACTCTCGAAATGGCAAACGACTATGCGAACTGGGGATGGCCAGAATTTGAAGAAAAATGGGGCAAAATTGTCAGCGAAGATGTTATGAAATATCTCTATGACAATCGTGCTCATCGTGCGGAATGGAGAGGTGTTCCAATCAACCGTACTGGTAAGGTACAACTTCGTGATGGTCGTACTGGAGAAGAATTTGATAGTCCAGTTACCATCGGATTCATGCACTACTTAAAACTCCATCACTTAGTAGATGATAAGATTCATGCTCGTTCTACTGGTCCTTACTCCTTAGTAACACAACAGCCACTTGGTGGTAAAGCGCAGTTCGGTGGACAGCGTTTTGGTGAGATGGAAGTTTGGGCATTGGAGGCTTATGGTGCATCTTACACATTACAAGAAATTCTTACAGTGAAATCTGATGATGTTGTAGGACGTGTGAAGACCTATGAAGCAATTATTAAAGGTGAAAATATTCCAGAACCGGGTATTCCAGAATCCTTTAAAGTATTGTTAAAAGAATTCCAGTCACTTGCATTAGATGTTCGTGTATTGAAAGAAGACTCTACTGAGATCGAAATTCAGGAAAGAGTTGATTATGGCAATGAAGATTTGACACCAATGATCGAAGGTGATTCAGCATTCGGATTCGAACGAGAAGAATCCTTTGGAGAGATGGGCTTTAAAGAAGGCTCTTACGACGAAGGGGAAGATCCAATTGATGATTTTGATGCAGTTCCAGCAGGAGCAGATGATACCGAACTTTAATCATTTATGTCTTTCATCGTTGATACAAAGATAATTAAGAAAATTATAAGCATTCCCACCATAGAGCCTATGGTGGGAAATTGTACCATGTTCATTTAGTAGCACGGGAAGGAGTAACCAGAATGTCAGAACTTAATAATCAGGAAATCGATCAGCCTATGAATTTTGACGCCATTAAAATTGGTTTAGCTTCACCGGAAAAGATCAGAGAATGGTCAAGAGGTGAGGTAAAGAAACCAGAGACCATCAATTACAGAACATTAAAACCTGAAAAAGATGGGCTTTTCTGTGAAAGAATT
This sequence comes from uncultured Eubacteriales bacterium, assembly GCA_949284175.1. Taxonomy (GTDB): domain Bacteria; phylum Bacillota; class Clostridia; order Lachnospirales; family Lachnospiraceae; genus Scybalomonas. The sequence continues at coordinate 33,116 of CASDVE010000021.1, read as the reverse complement.
TTTGGACCTCAAAAGGACTGGGAATGTCACTGTGGTAAATATAAAAAAATTAGATATAAAGGTGTTATCTGTGACCGTTGTGGTGTTGAGGTAACAAAAGCGAGTGTTCGTAGAGAAAGAATGGGACATATCGAGCTTGCAGCTCCAGTATCCCATATTTGGTATTTTAAAGGTATCCCATCCCGTATGGGCTTAATCCTTGATATTTCTCCTAGAACACTGGAAAAAGTGCTTTATTTTGCATCCTATATCGTACTTGATCCAGGCGAATCCGATCTGTCTTACAAACAAGTATTGACAGAAAAAGAATTCCGCGATGCTTACGAAAAGTATCAAGGAAGATTCCGCGTAGGAATGGGTGCAGAAGCCATTAAAGAACTTCTTCAAGAGATCGATCTTGAAAGAGAAGCAAAAGAATTAAAAGTAGGTTTAAAAGAAGCAACTGGTCAAAAACGTGCAAGAATTATTAAACGTTTGGAAGTTGTTGAGGCATTCCGTTGTTCTCACAATAAACCAGAATGGATGATCCTTGATGTTGTACCAGTGATTCCACCAGATATCCGTCCAATGGTACAGCTTGATGGTGGACGTTTTGCAACTTCTGACTTAAACGATTTATATAGAAGAATTATCAACCGTAACAACCGTTTAAAACGCCTTCTTGAGTTAGGTGCTCCAGACATTATCGTTCGCAATGAAAAGAGAATGTTACAAGAAGCGGTTGACGCATTAATTGATAATGGTAGACGTGGACGCCCAGTAACAGGACCGGGTAATCGTGCGTTAAAATCTCTGTCTGATATGTTAAAAGGTAAACAAGGACGTTTCCGTCAGAACCTTTTAGGTAAACGTGTTGACTACTCAGGACGTTCCGTTATCGTTGTAGGACCAGAACTTAAAATCTATCAGTGTGGTCTTCCAAAAGAAATGGCAATTGAGTTATTCAAACCATTCGTTATGAAAGAGTTAGTTTCTAAGAAGTTAGCTCATAACATCAAATCTGCTAAAAAAATGGTAGAGAAATTACAGCCAGAAGTATGGGATGTATTAGAAGATCATCCAGTTATGTTAAACCGTGCTCCTACACTTCATAGACTTGGTATTCAGGCATTCGAACCAATCCTTGTAGAAGGAAAGGCGATCAAACTTCATCCACTTGTTTGTACTGCTTACAATGCCGATTTCGATGGTGACCAGATGGCTGTCCATCTTCCATTATCCGTAGAAGCACAGGCAGAGTGTCGTTTCTTACTGTTGTCACCAAACAACTTATTGAAACCATCTGACGGTGCACCAGTTGCCGTTCCTTCACAGGATATGGTACTTGGTATCTACTATTTAACTCTGATCAAACCAGAGCAGAATAAAAACAAAGTATTTAAATCAACAAACGAAGCATATTTAGCTTATGAAAATAAAGAAATCACACTTCATGAACCAATTAAAGTGCGTATTTCTGGCAAGAATGTGGCAGGTGAGCCAATCAGTGGTATCTATGATACAACAATGGGACGTCTGCTATTCAATGAAATCATTCCTCAGGATCTCGGATATGTAGATAGAACAGTGGAAGAAAATTATTTAAGACCAGAAATTGACTTCCATGTAGGAAAGAAACAATTGAAAGGCATTCTTAATAAATGTATTAACACACATGGTGCGACTAAGACAGCAGAAGTGCTTGATGACATCAAAGCAATCGGTTATAAATTCTCAACAAGAGGTGCTTTAACAGTATCTATTTCTGATATGACAGTGCCAGAAGAGAAGAAACAGATTCTTGAAGATGCTCAAAACACAGTAGAAAAGATCACAAAATATTATAGACGTGGTCTTATGACAGAAGAAGAACGTTATAACTCTGTTGTTAAGACATGGTTCGCAGCGGATAATCTCTTAACAGAAAAGCTGATTACAGGTCTTGACAGATATAACAACATCTTCATGATGGCCGACTCCGGTGCCCGTGGTTCTAACCAGCAGATTAAACAGCTTGCAGGTATGCGTGGTCTGATGGCGGATACATCAGGACGTACCATCGAGTTGCCTATCAAGTCAAACTTCCGTGAAGGTCTTGATGTACTGGAATACTTCATTTCTGCCCATGGTGCTCGTAAAGGTCTTTCCGATACTGCTCTTCGTACAGCCGATTCTGGATACTTAACACGTCGTCTTGTGGATGTATCCCAAGATTTAATTATTCGTGAAGTTGACTGTTGTGAAGGAACTGGAGAGATTCCAGGAATGTATGTGGAAGCGTTCATGGATGGAAAAGAAGTAATTGAAAGCCTTCAAGAACGTATTACAGGACGTTATGCGGCAGAAGATTTAATCAATCCAGAAACAGGAGAAATCATTGTAAAAGCCAATAACATGATCACTCCAAGACGTGCAGAAGCCGTAATCAAAGCTGGTTATGAAAAGGTAAGAATTAGAACGATGTTAACTTGCCGTTCTAAGATCGGTGCTTGTGCAAAATGTTACGGAGCTAATATGGCAACTGGTCAGGCAGTACAGGTTGGTGAAGCTGTTGGTATTATCGCTGCACAGTCTATCGGTGAACCAGGAACACAGCTTACCATGCGTACGTTCCATGCCGGTGGTGTAGCCGGTGACGATATCACACAGGGTCTTCCTCGTGTCGAAGAGTTATTCGAAGCACGTAAACCAAAGGGTCTTGCAATTATTGCTGAATTTGGCGGTGTTGTACAGATTAAAGACACAAAGAAAAAACGTGAAGTTGTAATTACAAACCATGAAACAGGAGAAACAAAGGCCTACTTAATTCCATACGGTTCTCGTATTAAAGTACTTGATGGTCAAGTATTAGAAGCCGGTGATGAATTAACAGAAGGTTCTATTAACCCACATGACTTATTAAAGATCAAAGGGGTAAGAGCTGTTCAGGATTACATGATCCAAGAAGTTCAAAGAGTTTACCGTTTACAAGGTGTAGATATCAACGATAAGCACGTGGAAGTTATCGTTCGTCAGATGTTAAAGAAAATTCGTATCGAAGAAAGTGGAGATACAGAATACTTACCAGGAACACTGGTTGACATCTTAGACTTTGATGACATTAATAAACAGATGATCGAAGAAGGAAAAGAGCCAGCAGAAGGAAAACAAGTTATGCTTGGTATTACAAAAGCATCTCTTGCTACAAATTCGTTCTTATCCGCTGCATCTTTCCAAGAAACAACAAAAGTCTTAACAGAAGCAGCTATCAAAGGTAAAATCGATCCATTGATTGGTCTAAAAGAAAACGTTCTTATTGGTAAGCTCATTCCAGCTGGTACTGGTATGAAACGTTATCGTTCTGTAAAACTTGATACAGATCAAGTGGTAGAACAGGTAGAAGATATGGAAGAACTTGATTTTGCAGAAGATATGGAGTCTGTTGTCAGTATAGAAGAATAAAAGAGTCTTATCAATCCATGAGAGGGTGAGATAAGAGGAAAAAAGATGGGAAGAAACGAAAGTTTCTTCCCATTTTTAAAAAATACCTTGACAAAAATCCCCAGTGATAATATAATCTAAAAATGTGCGTAAGTTTTTACGCATAGGCTTGTAAACAAGCAACCAACAGTTTACAAATATTGCAGGAGGTGAAAAGAATGCCAACATTTAACCAATTAGTTAGAAAAGGTAGACAAACAGTAGAAAAGAAAAGTACTGCTCCAGCTCTTCAGAAAGGATTCAACTCTTTAAAGAAGAAAGCAACAGATACAAGCGCTCCTCAAAAAAGAGGTGTTTGTACAGCAGTTAAAACAGCGACTCCTAAGAAACCAAACTCAGCTCTTCGTAAAATTGCCAGAGTTCGTCTTTCTAACGGAATCGAAGTAACTAGCTACATCCCTGGTGAAGGACACAACCTTCAGGAACATAGCGTTGTTCTTATCCGTGGTGGTAGAGTTAAAGACTTACCAGGTACTCGTTATCACATCGTTCGTGGTACATTAGATACTGCAGGTGTAGCAAACCGTCGTCAAGCTCGTTCTAAATACGGTGCTAAGAGACCAAAAGCTGGTAAGTAATTATTATAAATAATTATCTTTAACAAAATTCACAGTTTTATATTCATGCTGGAAAGCAATATTTGACCTGTATGGTTGCAGGAGATAGATAGAAGCGTCCTAGCATGACACTTGACATAGTTTACGCGAAGGCAACGAGTCAAGTAGCGAATTTCCAAAAAGAAAAATGAAATTTTGAATTTTTGGAAATGAGATATTTGACGACTGCTCGCGAATGTGAGAAATTTGCGTAGCATATTTCTCATCGTTTCAAAGGAAACACTGTGAGTACCTAAGAATTAATATTTATTAAGGAGGGAAGTACCGTGCCACGTAAAGGACATATTTCAAAAAGAGATGTATTAGCAGATCCAATTTATAACAACAAAGTCGTTACTAAACTTATCAATAACATCATGTTAGACGGTAAGAAAGGTGTTGCTCAGAAAATCGTTTACGGTGCATTCGCACGCGTAGAAGAAAAAGCTGGAAAACCAGCTCTTGAAGTATTCGAAGAAGCTATGAACAACATCATGCCTGTATTAGAGGTAAAAGCAAGACGTATCGGTGGAGCTACTTACCAAGTACCTATCGAAGTTCGTCCAGACAGAAGACAGGCGTTAGCACTTCGTTGGATCACATTGTATTCTCGTAAAAGAGGAGAAAAAACAATGGAAGAAAGATTAGCTGGCGAAATTTTAGATGCAGCTAACAACACTGGTGCATCTGTAAAGAAAAAAGAAGATATGCACAAAATGGCAGATGCAAACAAAGCATTCGCTCATTACAGATTCTAATCATAAGTATCGTAACGTACTTGTGGAAGAAAACAGGCAGTCACCGAACGAGAATCTTAAGTGGTTTCGTTCGGTGTACTGCCAATGTGTAAATATAAACAATTTCTGTTTAGCGATACAAGTTTTTCATCGATACAAAAGAAAAACTGTATTTGTCTGAAATAGTTTAGGAGGAAAAAACCTTGGCTGGAAGAGAATATCCATTAGAAAGAACCAGAAATATTGGTATTATGGCTCATATTGATGCTGGTAAAACAACATTAACAGAGCGTATCCTTTATTATACTGGTGTAAACTATAAAATTGGTAATACTCATGAAGGTAATGCTACAATGGACTGGATGGAGCAGGAACAAGAACGTGGTATCACAATCACTTCCGCTGCTACAACTTGTCACTGGACATTACAACATGAAAACAAAGTGTTACCAGGAACACCAGAAAACCGCATTAACATTATTGATACACCGGGACACGTTGACTTTACAGTAGAAGTAGAACGTTCCCTTCGTGTACTTGATGGTGCTGTTGGTGTATTCTGTGCTAAAGGTGGTGTAGAACCTCAGTCAGAAAACGTATGGCGTCAGGCTGACACATACAACGTACCTAGAATGGCGTTCATTAACAAAATGGACATCTTAGGTGCTGACTTCTACAACGCTGTACAGCAAATCAAAGATCGTTTAGGTAAAAATGCAGTTCCTGTAACATTACCAATCGGTGCAGAAGATGAATTCAAAGGTGTTATCGACTTATTCGAAATGCAGGCTTACATCTACAATGACGATAAGGGTGAAGACATCACAATTACAGAAATTCCAGAAGACATGAAAGATGACGCTGAATTATGGCGTGAAGACATGGTGGAAAAAATCTGTGAAACAGATGATGACTTAATGATGGCTTATTTAGAAGGTGAAGAACCATCTCAGGAAGAATTAGAAGCAGCTATGCGTAAAGCTACATGTAACTGTACAATGGTTCCTGTATTCTGTGGTTCTGCTTACCGTAACAAAGGTGTTCAGAAATTACTTGATGGTGTTATCAAATTCATGCCAGCACCAACTGACATCGAAGCGATCAAAGGTGTTGACGAAGAAGGTAACGAAATCGTTAGAATTTCTTCTGATGAAGAACCGTTCGCAGCGTTAGCATTCAAAATCATGGCTGACCCATTCGTTGGTAAATTAGCGTTCTTCCGTGTATACTCAGGAACAATGAACTCTGGTTCTTATGTTCTTAATGCAACAAAAGGTAAAAAAGAACGTGTTGGTCGTATCTTACAGATGCACGCAAACAACAGACAAGAAATCAGCAAAGTATACTCTGGAGATATCGCAGCTGCTGTTGGTTTCAAATTTACAACAACTGGTGATACAATCTGTGATGAACAGCATCCAGTTATTCTTGAGTCTATGGAATTCCCAGAACCAGTTATCGAGCTCGCTATTGAGCCTAAGACAAAAGCTGGTCAAGGTAAATTAGGTGAAGCTTTAGCAAAACTTGCAGAAGAAGATCCAACATTCCGCGCTCATACAGATCAAGAAACAGGACAGACAATCATCGCTGGTATGGGTGAGTTACACTTAGAGATCATCGTAGACCGTCTTCTTCGTGAATTCAAAGTAGAAGCAAACGTTGGTGCTCCACAGGTAGCTTACAAAGAAACAATTACAAAAGAAGTTGAAGTTGATTCTAAATACGCAAAACAGTCTGGTGGTCGTGGACAGTATGGTCACTGTAAAGTTAAATTTGCTCCAATGGATGCAAACGGCGAAGAATTATTCAAATTCGAATCAACTGTTGTTGGTGGTGCGATTCCTAAAGAATACATCCCAGCAGTTGGTGAAGGTATTGAAGAAGCAACAAAAGCTGGTATCCTCGGTGGATTCCCAGTAGTTGGTATTCATGCAAACGTATACGACGGTTCTTACCATGAAGTCGATTCAAGTGAAATGGCATTCCACATTGCTGGTTCTTTAGCTTTCAAAGAAGCAATGCAAAAAGCTGGTGCTGTATTACTTGAGCCAATCATGAAAGTAGAAGTTGCTACACCAGAAGATTACATGGGTGATGTTATTGGTGATATTAACTCTCGTCGTGGACGTATCGAAGGTATGGACGACGTTGGTGGTGGAAAAATGATTCGTGCATTCGTTCCACTTGCTGAAATGTTCGGATATGCAACAGATCTTCGTTCTAGAACTCAAGGACGTGGTAACTACTCTATGTTCTTCGAAAAATATGAGCAAGTACCTAAGTCTGTACAGGAAAAAGTTATTGCTGAAAGACAGAAATAATTTTTCCTAAAATTTCTTGAAAAATAAAGGGTTTCCCGACAAAAAATTCTTGAAAAAAGAACGGGAATGCAATATAATCATAAGTAATATGAGTTCCTGTTTTATTAGGGACAGGAACTCTTATAACAAAGAATAAAAGTTTGTAAATGATGCCCATAAGGCAGATAATAAAAGGAGGACATTTTAAAATGGCTAAAGCTAAGTTTGAAAGAAGTAAACCACACTGTAATATTGGTACTATCGGTCACGTTGACCATGGTAAAACAACATTAACAGCTGCTATCACAAAAACACTTCACGAAAGATTAGGAACAGGTGAAGCTGTTGCTTTCGAAAATATCGATAAAGCTCCAGAAGAAAGAGAACGTGGAATCACAATTTCTACATCTCACGTTGAATACGAATCTAAAAAACGTCACTACGCTCACGTTGACTGTCCAGGACATGCTGACTACGTTAAAAACATGATCACTGGTGCTGCTCAGATGGATGGTGCTATCTTAGTAGTAGCTGCAACAGATGGTGTTATGGCTCAGACTAAAGAACACATCTTATTATCTCGTCAGGTAGGTGTACCTTACATCGTAGTATTCATGAACAAATGTGACATGGTAGACGATGAAGAATTACTTGAATTAGTAGAAATGGAAATCAGAGAATTATTAAACGAATACGAATTCCCAGGAGATGACACTCCAATCATTCGTGGTTCTGCTTTAAAAGCTCTTGAAGATCCAAACAGCGAATGGGGAGATAAAATCCTTGAACTCTTCGACGCAGTTGATGAATGGATTCCAGATCCACAGCGTGAAACAGACAAACCTTTCTTAATGCCAGTAGAAGATATCTTCTCTATCACAGGTCGTGGTACAGTTGCTACAGGTAGAGTAGAACGTGGTGTACTTCATGTATCTGAAGAAGTAGAAATCGTTGGTATCAAAGAAGAAACAAGAAAAGTTGTTGTAACAGGTATCGAAATGTTCCGTAAACTCTTAGACGAAGCTCAGGCTGGTGATAACATCGGTGCTTTACTTCGTGGTGTTCAGAGAACAGATATCGAAAGAGGACAGGTTTTAGCTAAACCAGGTTCTGTTACATGCCATACAAAATTCACAGCTCAGGTTTACGTTTTAACAAAAGATGAAGGTGGACGTCATACTCCTTTCTTCAACAATTACAGACCACAGTTCTACTTCAGAACAACTGACGTAACAGGTGTTTGTAACTTACCAGAAGGAACAGAAATGTGCATGCCTGGTGACAACGTAGAAATGACAATCGAATTAATTCACCCAATCGCTATGGAACAGGGTCTTACATTCGCTATCCGTGAAGGTGGACGTACAGTAGGATCAGGCCGTGTTGCTACAATCATCGAATAATTTTAATCAATCATTTGATAGGTGAATGATATAGCTTAGGCTTTAAAAGCCCAGAAAACTTAGGTTTTCTGGGCTTTTTTCTATATTGTTTAATAATCTTTTTTATATTAAAAGATTATATAGAATAGTCTAAATTGACAAAAAGCATCAGAAGTTTAAGAGAATATGCAATATATACTTTATTTTTAAATGAGGAAAAGGAGTGAGGGGATAAAATGGAAAAGAAGTTTTCATTAAAAGAAGTGATAGTGTATATAGAGAAACATATTGCAATTTTGACAATTATATTTTCTACATTGTCTTTATGTATAACAAGTGTATTTAAAATAGGAGCATATCTTTATTATAGAGGGTATTATGACTACTGGAGAATCCCTGAAGATTATATTACTCTTAATTATAGAAATATATTATATAAATTTTTAATCACTATGATAAGCGTGGGAATACTAATAGGGCTGTCTTATCTATACACTTTTTGGTGGAAAAAAATTTTAAAAAAGGAATTATGGTATAAAAAAGTAAGATCAGGAATAGGTGCTGTTGTTACAGTAATTTTAGGGGTGATAGTTGTTGAGTTCTTATATCTTATTATAAAATGTGGTATATCGATAAAGGAAATTTTTCTATATATTGAGTATGAATTTATTAGTTTCATAAGTAATGTAATATCTTTATCAGTTTTTTGTATTGGAGTTTTCTTTCTTTTTGGTATAATTATAGAATTTACATTCGAAGGTTTTTCAAAGCAGAATAAGAGAGAGGATACGAATATAGAAAGAAATAATCATTCTAAGTATAAAAAATATATAAAAAGTATTGCAATTTGTTTTTTTACCTTTTTTTTAGCAGATATTGCATGGCTTGGATATAATATATACGATATGGGTAGAAGTAGTATCTTAAATAGTAATAAATTAAACATAGTATCAATTCAGGGCAATGATTATGTTGTTATATCAAAATATGAGAATAGATGGATTTTAAAAGAATGTAAATTAGTAGGGGACAAACTTAAAATCAACCATGACCATTATATTATAGAAGATATTGTAGGAGAAAATATTTATGTTAAATTTTTAAAAGAAGGGGAGAAGATAGAAGATTGTGTGGTAAATAATGAAGAATATTAAAGATAATTTGGATATCCGACTATTTGTACAAATGGGAATGAAATCTTATCGTTTCTTCGTTGTATGACCCCATATTTTCCCATAGAGTTATAAGAGGAAACGAATGAAGGAGAGTTAAAATATATCGTAGAAAAATAGGTTAGGTGTCGTTGAGCAGATAGGGTATACAACTTGAGAGTGTATTGACATGAGAAATTATAAATTCTTTGTTCTATAAAGACAAGTGATTGAAAGGTGTGTTGATAAAAAAAGAGGTTTATGGTACAGTGGTACTAGATAATGGAATAGCATATGAAGTGTTCAGTAAAAGGAGAGAACATTTTACTGAAAAGAGGGAATCAGGTGAGAATCCTGAACGATCCGGTCACTGTAAGAGAGGAGTCTGTTTTTTGATACCATTGCAACAGTTGTTGTGAGAAGGTGAAACTAGATTAGGATACTCAAGTCAGGAAACCTGCTTTATATGGGACGAGATGAAACTTCCGAAGAAAGTAACATCTAAAATACATTTCCTGCGGGAAGTGTATTTTCTGATGCCTGCTTTTTGCAGGCTTTTTTCTTTTACGCAAAGGCAACGAGTCATGTAAGAGCATTTATGCGTTTATATGACGACTGCTAGCCAACGTGAGAAATCAGTGTCATATTCTAAACTTGTTCTCCCATTATCATCTATGTAAAGGTAAAAGTCATGAAGAGGAGAAGAGAAATGAAACACACAAAAAAGAAAAGAAGTATCATTGGAGTTGTAATGGCAATTGGTTTATCTATTGGGATAACGGCCTGTGGTCTTAATGGAAATCACACTAGCGACTCAGAGAGAAAAGATGTAGAAAGTATTAAAAAGGAAAATCAAATAGTAGCTTCTTCTAGTGAGGAGATGGAGCAACAAAAGAAAGAAACGGTTTTAAAGAAGACAGAGTATCCATTGACGATTACTACCTATAATACAGATGGAACAGAGTTAAAGACGGTGTATGAAAAAGCACCAGAAAGAGTATTAGCGGTCTATCAAGGTTCCATGGAAACTATGCTGGCGTTGGGATTGGAAGAACATTTGGTGGCAACCGCAGGGTTGGATAATGAAGTACCAGATGAACAAAAGTCTGCCTTTTCTAAAACAAAGTATTTGGATGAGTTTACCCCATCTCTTGAAACTGTTACTATGCTAGAGCCGGATATGATTTTCTCTTGGGGTTCTTTATTTCAAGATACTACATTAGGAGATACAAAAGGATGGATAGAAAAAGGGGTCAATCTTTATATGAATACTAATACACATCCCATGCAAAATGGAGTTAGTTATTCTAAAACTTTGGAGAATGAATATGAGGATATTTTAAATATTGGAAAAATTTTTGATGTGCAGGATAGAGCAGAAGCAATTGTAAATGATATGAAAGATACGATTACAAAAGTGGAAAAAGAAACCAAAGGCATAAAAGAAAAACCGACGGCATTAATTTTGGAGTCCAACAAGGGGACGTTTACCAATTATGGAGCAACAAGTCTTGGAGGTGATATGGTAACCAAACTAGGAGGAAAGCTAGTAAATACAGATTCCAATGAGATGGGAAAAGAAGATGTGATTACAGCAAACCCAGATGTCATTTTTGTAGTGTATATGCCATATGCTGGTGACGATGCAGAGCAAGTAAAACAAGAGAATTTGGATGTTATCTTAAAAGATAGAGCCTATGGAAGTTTAAGTGCGGTAAAAAATAATCGAATTGTTCCTATTATGTTAAGTGAAATGTATGCCAGTGCGACCCGTACAAAAGACGGTATTGTGACATTTGCAAAAGGGCTCTATCCCGAACTCCATTTAGAGTTAGATGGACAATAAGAAGTTGGAGTGGTAAAAGTAATGATGAAAAAATCTGGAACACAAAGAATCATATCGCCTACATGTTATGGTTTTATCATTCTTAGTTTATTTCTATTCTTAGTTTTTTCTGTTCTACTATCCATTACCTTTGGAAATGCGGATATTTCCATTGGAGAAGTATATCGTGTGATCTTTTATGAAATATTTCATATGAATCGTTTTTCAGAATTTTCACAAGGTGCAGTTCATGACGTGGTGTGGCTCATTCGCTTTCCAAGAGTCATATTAGCTTTGGCAGTGGGAATGGGATTATCAGTCTGTGGTGCCATTATGCAAGCCGTTGTGAAAAATCCCCTTGCAGATCCTTATGTATTAGGAATTTCTTCTGGTGCGTCTATGGGAGCTACCTTGGCCATTTTATTTGGTTTTGGAGCTATATTTGGAGAAAATTTTGTGGGAATCATGGCTTTTTTAGGAGCTATGATCACTTCTTTTTTTGTTTTAGTCATTGCCAGCATAGGAAGAGGAACTAGCACAGGAAAGTTGATTTTAGCAGGGATGGCGGTGAGTGCTATATGTTCTGCTTGCTCAAATTTTGCGATTTATATGGCACATAATCAAAATGCCACATCAGAAGTGATCTTTTGGACAATGGGAAGTTTGGCAAATGCAAAATGGGATACGGTGGTTCTGATTCTTCCTATTATGATTATTGGAACACTTATTTTTTGTTCTCAATTTCGAAATCTAAATCTGATGCTTTTAGGGGATGAAACATCGATCACATTGGGAACAAATCTTCGTAAAATTAGAATTAGTTATATGATACTTGCTTCCTTTATGATTGGCTTTGCGGTATATGTAGCTGGTACTATTGGATTTGTAGGGCTAATTATTCCTCATGCCGTCCGTATGGTAGTTGGAACGGATCATAGACGGTTGCTTCCAATTTGTGCATTAGTAGGAGCTAATTTTCTTTTATGGGCGGATGTGCTTTGCAGAAGTATTTTAAAAAATTCGGAGTTACCAATTGGGATTCTCGTTGCCATGATAGGAGCTCCTTGTTTTATTTATCTTATGGTAAAACACTCGTATGGCTTTGGAGGTGAAAAGATATGAAAATATCCGCAGAAGACATTGGAGTATCCTATGGTGTTAATGAGATTTTAAAAGAAGTATCTATTTATGCGAAAAATAAAGAATTTGTAGGACTGATTGGCCCAAATGGGAGTGGAAAGTCCACGTTGCTAAAATGTATGTATCGAGTGTTAAAGCCCCATCGAGGTTGTGTTATGTTAGATGGAACTCCCCTAGATAAGATGAGTTATAAACATTCGGCACAATCCATTGCTGTTGTTGCTCAGCATAACAGCTACCAATTTGATTTTTCCGTAAAGGAAGTTGTATTGATGGGACGAGCCCCTCATAAAAAGATCATGGAGCGGGATGATGCAAGGGATTATCGCATGGTAGAAGAAGCGTTAGAGCAAGTGGGAATGAGTCAATTTATAGAACGAAGTTTTTCCACTCTTTCTGGAGGGGAACAACAACGAGTGCTTTTAGCAAGGGCGTTAGCACAACAGACAAAGTGTCTAATTTTGGATGAACCAACCAATCACTTGGATATTACCCATCAGTTACAATTGCTAAAGATCGTAAAAAATTTGGATGTCACAGTTATTTCCGCCATTCATGATTTGAATTTAGCCAGTATGTTTTGCGATCGACTTTATGCTCTAAAAGATGGGGTGGTGGTGGCAAAAGGAACACCAAAAGAAGTTTTGACAACAGAATTTATAAGAGAAGTGTATCATGTGGAAAGTGAAATTGTAGAGGATAGCAATAAAAATAGGCATATTTTATTTCTGTAAAGGCATTTATCATTCTCATAAAATTTCAAAATGCTAGCTGTATTCTTAGGAGGAATGTGGTAAGATCAAACATAATAGGTTCTTAATAACCCATGATAGAATAAAAAGGAGAGATTCTATGAGAATTTTAATTGCAGAAGATGAAAAAGATTTGAATGCTATTTTAAAAAAACGTCTGGAAGGGCAAAGCTATACGGTGGACTCTTGTGAAAACGGGGAAGAAGCGTTAGATTATCTTTCTTGTGCAGAATATGATGCGGTTATTTTAGATGTTATGATGCCAAAGAAAAATGGTTTAGAAGTATTAAAAGAAATACGAGGGAAGAAAAATCCCGTTCCAGTTCTTTTGTTAACGGCCAAAGATTCTGTGGAAGATCGGGTGATGGGGCTTGATCTTGGGGCGGATGATTATCTTGTGAAACCATTTGCCTTTGAAGAGCTTCTTGCCAGGATTCGTGTGATGCTTAGAAAGAAAGCAGAAGTAAAGGATAGTTGTTGTCAGGTTGCGGATTTAAAAGTATTTTTGGATTCCCATAGGGTATTTCGTGGGGATACAGAGATTATGTTGTCCAATAAAGAATTTTCTGTCCTTCGCTATTTGATCATGAATAAAGGGATTGTTCTATCAAGAGAGAAGATTGAACAACATATATGGAACTATGATTATACCGGAGGTTCTAATGTGATTGATGTCTATATTCGGTATTTGAGAAAGAAAATAGACAGTGGATATGAACCAAAACTGATTCATACGGTTCGTGGAGCTGGATACGTATTAAAAGAAATGGAGTAACAAAGGATGAAAAAACTGTCAGTAAAAGTAAAATTGACGTTACTTTATACTTTTTTTATGACGTTAATCAGTGTGGTAGCTCTTGGTATCTTATTTTCCATTAGCAATACACAGATCTTAGCCTCTGTACAAAGACAATTGGAAGAAAGTGTAGAAAAAGGGTTTCGTTATGTGGAATGGGATGATGGAGAGCTTGAGATAGACTCTGATATTATGGAAGTGGAAAACAACATTTATTTATCCGTATACGATAAGAATGGACAGCTTATCTATGGAAGGATTCCTTATGACTTTAATTTGGATGTGGAGATACAAAATCAACAATTGAGAAATTTTACATCCAATGGGACTAAATGGTATGTTTTTGATAGCACTTCTGAGGTGTTTGGGTATGAAGAAGTGACTATTCGCGGTATTGTTTCTGTTACCAATGAAGAAAATAACTTTGCTGTTTTGATTAAAACTTCAGTTGTAGGATTACCCCTTCTCGTTCTTTTAACAGCGATCATCGGATATCGTTTTACAAGTCGAGCATTAAAGCCGGTGGATAATATGATCAAAGCAGTACAAGATATTTGTGAAAATGAAGACTTATCAAAGCGGGTATCCATTGACTTTGGACAAGATGAGATCCATAGGTTGGGCTTGTTATTCAATCAAATGCTCACTCAGCTAGAGGAAGTTTTTGAGAGGGAAAAGAGGTTTACTTCTGATGTATCCCATGAACTTAGAACTCCAACTACTGTTATTTTATCCCATTGTGAGGCACTGTTAGAAGAAGACACATTACAAGAAGAAGAGAGAAAAGAGATAGAAGTCATTGAGAAAAAGGCAAGGAATATGGCACAACTTGTTTCTCAAATCTTAATGCTTTCAAGGGCGGATCGAGAATGTCTTCCTGTCAATTTAGAAGAAATTGATATAAGCGAGTTAACGGAAATGGTGGCAGAAGAGCAAGAGGAAATTGCTTCATTAAAAAATATTTCCATTCAAACGGAAATTGAAAAAAATATTATCGCTTGTGTGGATGAAACACTTATGATTCGGTTATGGGTAAACTTGATTTCCAACGCCATTTCTTATGGAAGAGAGGGCGGATATGTAAAAGTAAGATTATTTACGGATGGAAAGCAGATAACAGGACAGGTAGAGGATAACGGGATCGGGATCAGCAATGAGCATTTAGCTCATATATGGGAGCGATTTTATCGAGTGGATCAGGCAAGAACAGCAGGACAAGAATCCTCTTCTGGACTAGGATTACCTATGGTGAAATGGATTGTAAAAGCACATGGAGGAACGATCTTTGTATCCAGTGAAGAAGGAAAAGGAACGATTTTCACATTTCATTTGCCAGGAAGCAATGAGTCATAAACGATGCTTGTATAAGTTTATGATGACTGCTCATGAACATGAGAAACTTTTAGAGTGCGTTTCAAGAGTATAAAAAAATTTTTTGTTTTAATGTTTCTTTAATTTGTTTCCTATATACTGTGTTTATCAAACAAAAAACACTATCTTGAATGAAAAAAAGAAAACACGAAAGAATAAAGGATAGATATGATAAGCATAGAAGATGGAGGTATTGTTATGAGAAAACAAATTTTAAAAACAGTTGGAGTTATGACACTAGTAGGAATATTTATGACAGGGTG
Source organism: uncultured Eubacteriales bacterium (assembly GCA_949284175.1). Lineage (GTDB taxonomy): Bacteria > Bacillota > Clostridia > Lachnospirales > Lachnospiraceae > Scybalomonas. The sequence continues at coordinate 17,344 of CASDVE010000021.1, read as the reverse complement.
TGCTGGTGCAAATGCAGGGACAGAAATGCAAAATAACAATGCAGGAACTGGAACAACGCAGACTACAACCAGTTCTACGACACAAACTACCCAAAGCGGAAATGGAGGAACAACAATCAACACGAATAATAGTGGAGAACAGTCTGGTACTATTACAGAAGAAAAAGCCAAGAAAATTGCTATGGAACACGCTGGAGTAAAAGAAAGCGATATAACTACAAGTAAAGTAAAACAAGATAGAGATGATGGAATCCTTATCTATGAAGTAAAGTTTTTTACAGCAGATAAAAAATATGAGTATGATATAAAAGCAGATGATGGAAAAGTATTAAAAGTAGACTATGAAACAATTTCTGGACAAAATAATACAGGAAAACAGATTACAGAAGACGAAGCTAAAAAGATTGCTTTAGAAAAAGTGGATGGAGCAACCCAAGATGATATTTTCCTAACAATGGACACAGACGATGGAAAAGTTCTCTATGAAGGGGAGATCATTTATGGAGATCAAGAATATGAATTTGAAATTGATGCCTATACAGGGGATATTGTAAAATGGGAAGCAGGATCTGTTTTTGATTGATAGGAAAACGTATCATACAGTGTTTGAGCAAGAAACAAAAAATAGTATAATAAAATAGAATTTCTAGGGAAAACAGGAAGGGAAAAGAACTTCCTGCTTTCCCTATTTTTAACATTATTTAAGAAGAGAGTATAAAATGAAAAAATAGATTGATGAATCAAAAAATAAGTTCTATAATGGTAAATAAGTGATAAAAATTTTCAAAAAAATATATGGGAGATGGAAAAATGTTAGATAAAAAAGTAGTAGAATTATTAAACAATCAAGTGAACAAAGAATTTTATTCTGCCTATTTATATTTAGAATTATCCAATTTTTATGAAGATAAAGGATTGGCAGGATTTGCTAACTGGTATCGTGTGCAAGCACAAGAAGAAAGAGCTCATGCCATGTTATTCTATCAATACCTTCATAACAATAATGAAAAGGTGAAATTGGAAACTATTGAAAAACCAGATGTGGAATTACATACTTTGTTAGATCCATTGCATACGGGTTTAAAGCATGAATATTATGTAACAGGATTAATTCATACATTATATGATGCAGCACATAGCGTAAAAGATTTCAGAACCACACAGTTTTTAGATTGGTTTGTGAAAGAACAAGGAGAAGAAGAAACAAAGGCTCATGATCTTATTACAAGAATGGAACTCTTTGGTTCTGATCCAAAGAGCCTTTATATGTTGGATACAGAGTTAAAAGCAAGAGTATATGTAGAACCATCTCTTGTATTATAAATAAAAAGGACTAACAAAAGAGTTAGTCCCTTTCTTTACGTAAAAGCAACGAGTCAGAAACTTGCATAGTGTATTTCTCATAGTTGTCAGTATTGTTTCACTAAAAAGGGAGTGTTATAATACCTATGGTTTCATCCACAGAAAAAGAGAAAAATGTGAAAAAAAGAAACAAAACTTAAAAACCATGTGGATAAAAGATTGAGCGGAGGTGAAATATGAAAGAAAAAATAAAAACAACAGCCGATTGTTTTTGGTACGGTATTTTTTTGTTAGCATATGGCGTTATCATTGGATTGATTGTAGGTGTTATTGATGCGGGATTCGGACGTGTTTTATTAGGAATTACTGCATTTCGTGGAGAACATATTGTGTGGTTACTCCCATTTCTTGCACCAGTTGGGGTGTTGATTGTCTGGGCATATGAAAAGTATGGTGGATCAAGCAAACAAGGCATGGGGCTGATTTTTAAAGTAGGACATGGAGAAGAAGAAAAAATACCTTTGCGATTAATTCCATTTTCGATTGTAGGAACATGGCTTACCCATTTATTTGGAGGAAGTGCTGGTAGAGAAGGAGTTGCCGTTCAGATTGGTGCTACCTTTTCTCAATGGTTTGGAAAAAAGATAAGAAAAAATGAGAATACAAATGTATTTTTAATTGCTGGAATGGCGGCAGGTTTTGCTGGATTATTTGGGACTCCTATTGCCGCTGTGTTTTTTGCACTTGAAGTGCTTGTAGTAGGAGCTTTTCAATACCAAGCGTTAATACCAGCCATTAGTTCTGCTTTTGTGGCTAGTATGACATCACGAGCATTAGGTCTTGAAAAGTTTGAATATGCCCTTGCTGTTTCCATTCCACTGAATGCAAAAGTTTTCTGTATGCTAGTGATATTGGGAGCTTTATTTGGAGTTGTGGGAGCCATATTTGCTCTTTTACTCAAATATTTAAAAGAAAAATTTGGACAGATGATAGAAAATCCTATGAAACGTATTTTTTTGCTTGGGCTTTTCTTAAGCATTCTTCTCCTTTTATGTTGGCAGGGAAGATATTCGGGGTTTGGAACGAACTTAATTTCCCTCACCTTTGGGGAAGGAACAGTTTATCCTTATGATTGGGTTTTAAAACTACTGTTTACCGTATTTACACTGTCCATAGGATTTCAAGGTGGGGAAGTAATGCCACTCTTTTCTATTGGTGCAAGTCTTGGAGCTATTGTTGCTCCATTCTTTGGCATTCCTGTTGTATTTGGAGGTGCTTTAGGATACATTGCAGTGTTTGGCTCAGCAACCAATACTTTTTTAGCACCTATGCTCATTGGAGCAGAGGTTTTTGGATACCAATATCTGCCGTATTTCTTTATAGTTTGTGCCATCGCTTACGTTGTGAGCGGAAATTATACGATCTATGGGGGACAAAAGCAAAGAGATTGAATGTGTGGAAATTATTTGATGTGTTGCCTTCAAAGGAGGCTATGACGTATCCACAAGTGCAAGTGGAATTATATGAAAAAATACAGCAAAGGAGTGTATAAGATATGGGATATAGAAGAGCAGAAGAAAAGGATATGGAACGCTTGATGGAGATTGTGAATGATGCAAGAAAATATATGGAAGAATGTGGATTTGTACAATGGACAGAAGAGTATCCAAGAAGAGAGCATATTTTTGAGGATATTATAAAAGAAGAGTGTTATGTGTGGGAAGAGGAAGGCGATGTGTTAGGTATGATGACCATTTGCTTAGGAGGAGAACCCCTCTACGATGCAGGAGAAGAATTTTGTTTTAAAAATCACTGCAAAGGCATTCGAATTGATACATATAGGGAGAATCACACCATGAGAAATTTCTTAAAAAAGAATCAATATGAGCAATGTGGTGTTGTTTATTATATGGAAGATGGTAAAGATTCGGAACGATTGACATATGATAAAATTTTAAACTGTTAGTTTAATAATATTGACATTTAAGGTCAAAAGCGATATTATAAAACCCATGAGTGTATAGAATTTAGTAAAAGGAGGTAGAAACCATGAGAAGATATTTTAATAATCAAAACAAGAAAATAATAGTATCTAGCATAGTCTGCCTTACTTTTGAGTTAAAAACTGGATTTTATACATAATGGAAATCCTTATTAATTGAGAGTGTTTTTACAATAAAAGACCGCAGTCGTGTTACGACTGCGGTCTTTTATTATTTGCACGAAAGCAACGAGTTATGCAAGAGTGGTTCTCATCGTTGTAAAGGCATTCAGTTAGACAGAAAAAAGGATAAAAGGAAAGGGGAAGGAAGTTATGCACTATTTATGGAGATTTATCCGAAAATATTGGTATTTTTATTTGCTGGGATTTGTTGCAATGATGATCAGTATTTTATTGGATATGACCGCACCTAAGATTACACAGATGTTAATTGACAAAGTAATTGTTGGAGGTCAGATAGCACTTCTTATGAGGTTATTATTTGGTTTATTGGGAATTGGAATTGGAAGAGCTATTTTTCAGTATGTAAAAGAATTTACTTTTGACTGTATTGGTGTGTCCATTGGTTGTAAAATTCGAAAAGAGCTATTTGATCACATTCAAAAATTATCCGTCAATTATTTTGATAAACATAATACGGGAGAATTGATGGCGAGAGTGAAGGACGATGTAGATCGCATTTGGAATGCCCTTGGTTTCGTTGGAATGCTTGGGATCGAATGTGTTGTCCATACCGTTGTAGTCTTAGTCTGTATGGTATTTATTAGTCCAAAGTTAACGCTGTTACCATTAATCGCTATGCCCATTGTGGGATTTTGTGCCATGAGAATGGAGAAAAAATTAGGAGATATTTATGAGGATATTAGTGAAGAAACCGCTAAGTTGAACACTGTGGCACAGGAAAATTTAGCTGGTGTGCGAACAGTTAAAGCCTTTGCAAGAGAGCGATATGAAATTAAAAAATTCAAAGAACGCAACAAAACATTTTATAGCATGAATATGAAACAAGCAAAATTGGTGTCATTTTATCAGCCCATTATTTCTTTCACTGGTAAGGTGCTTTTAATGTTTGTTGTTATGGTTGGAGGGATTCTCGTTATAGAAGGAGAGATCACCATTGGACAGCTTGGAGCTTTTACAGAGTATTCCAATAATATTATATGGCCAATGGAAATGCTTGGATGGATTAGCAATGATTTTGCAGCAGCTATGGCATCCAACCGAAAGATTCAAAAGGTTTTAAAAGCACAGCCAGAGATCAAAGATGTAGAACAGCCAAAGGTGCTTGAAACAATGAAAGGTGATATTGTATTTGATAAGGTCAGTCTTACGCTAAATGAAAAAGAAGTGTTGCATGAAATTGATTTTGTATTAAAGCAAGGGCAGACGTTGGGCATTATGGGAGTGACGGGTTCTGGAAAGACTTCCATTATCAATCTACTTCAAAGGTTTTATGATGTGACATCAGGAAAAATTTTGGTGGATGGTGTGGATATTCGGGAGCTTTCTTTGGAGCAACTTCGCAGTAGTATGTCGGTGGTATTACAAGATGTCTTTTTATTTTCTGACACAGTAGAACAAAATATAAAGACAGGAAGAAAATTTAACTTAGATCGAGAAACGGTGGAATGGGCAGCCGATCATGCCAGTGCGAATACTTTTATTGAACAGTTAGAAGAAGGCTATGATACGGTTGTAGGAGAACGAGGCGTTGGTTTATCAGGAGGGCAAAAGCAAAGAATTAGCATTGCCAGAGCCATTGCAAAAAAGACACCGATTTTAATTTTGGATGATTCCACATCGGCACTTGACATGGAAACAGAACAAGAGATTCATAAGAGTTTAGAAGAAGTGGGAAACGCAACGAAGATTATTATTGGTCATCGCATTTCCGCTGTTAAAAATGCGGATGAAATCTTGATTTTAAAAGATGGGCATATCGTAGAACGAGGAAATCACGATAGCTTAATGAAGGCAAAAGGGGAATATTATAAAACCTACTGTGTGCAATATGGAGAAGAGATTGTAGTGTAAAAAGGAGGGAAAATATATGGCAGTAAATGCAATTCGGGAAGACGAAGAACAAAAAGAAGTACAAAAAAAAGATACTTTAATACGCCTTTATCAGTATTTACTACATTATCCAAAAGAGCTTATGGTTGTGAGCCTGATTATGGCAGTGACAATAAGCATTAGTATGATTGCTCCTCTTTTAGTAGAGCGTGCAGTGGATGTTCATGTGGCAAACAATGATAAAAAAGGACTTATTGAATTAGGGATATTCGCCATCGGTTTGTTTGTTATCTATGGCATAGGAACCCATATTCGTATGTTGATTATGGCACGAGTATCCAATGATATTTTGGTGAGAATTCGAGAAGATTTATTTGAACATATTCAAACACTGAGTTTTCATTTTTTTGATAGCAGACCAACAGGAAAAATACTTGCCAGAATCATTGGGGATGTCAATTCATTAAAAGATGTTTTATCTGATAGTGTAACAAAGCTCATACCAGATTTTATTACCGTAATTGGAGTGGCAGGGATTATGCTCTTAAAAAATCCGTGGCTTGCTATGTCCGCATTGATTACCTTGCCATTATTGGTTACTGGTATGTTTTTTATCCAGATGAAAGCCCATAAACTTTGGCAGATTCATAGAAGAAAAAATTCCAATTTGAACGCATTTGTTCATGAGGATTTATCAGGAATTCGCATTGTACAAAGTTTTGCAGCAGAAGAAGAAACGAGAAAAGATTTCTATAAAATGGCGGAAGAACAAAGAGATTCTTTTATCCATGCAGTTGTCTTTGCGGACGGATTTGGACCAGTTGTTGAGATCACATGGGGGCTTGGAGGATTTTTGCTCTATTTTATTGGAATTTCTATATTAGGTATTGGAAACGTAGGAATTGGAACATTTCTTGCATTTTCCACATATCTATCCATGTTTTGGAGTCCCATTCGGAACTTGGCAAATTTTTATAATAAGTTGACAACTAATATTTCTTCTGCGGAACGGGTTTTTGAGATTCTTGATACAAAACCAGAGATTGTAGATGAAGAGGGGGCAAAGGAGTTACCGAAGTTAAAAGGGCAAGTACAGTTTGAACATGTGAGTTTTGCTTATGAAGATGCAAAAGAGAAGTATGTGTTACAAGATGTGAATTTTACAGTGAAGCCAGGAGAAACGATTGCCCTAGTTGGATCAACAGGAGCTGGAAAAACAACGATTGTAAATTTAATCAGCCGTTTTTATGAGGTGACAAAAGGGAAAATCCTTCTTGATGGATACTGTTTAAAAGAAGTATCGTTACATAGTTTAAGAAAACAGATGGGAATTATGACCCAAGATAACTTTTTATTTTCTGGAACAATTAGTGAAAATATTCGATATGGGCGTTTGGATGCCACAGAGGAAGAAATTATTTCAGCTGCAAAGGCAGTGCATGCTCATGAGTTTATTATGCAGATGGAAAAGGGATATGATACAGAAATCAGCGAAAGGGGAAGTCAGCTTTCCATTGGGCAAAGACAATTGCTGGCATTTGCTAGAACCATGGTATCCAATCCAAGAATTTTAATTCTCGATGAGGCGACTTCTAGCATTGATACTCATACAGAGCTGTTAGTGCAACAAGGGATTGAAAACTTGTTAAAAGGAAGAACGTCTTTTGTCATTGCACATCGTCTTTCCACCATTAGAAAGGCGGATCGAATTTTTGTAATTGACGAAGGAAATATTAAAGAAGCGGGAAGTCATGAAGAGCTTATGAAAAAGAAAGGGGCTTATTATCAGCTTTATAATAGTCAATTTCATTAAAGATAATGAAAAAGAGATTACTGCCTGATGAAAGGAGTAATCTCTTTTTGTCATGGATATGCTGTTTGTTTTTCGAAGGCATGAATCCAATCCACTTTTAAGAAATAGATCAAAAATACAATGGAACTAAGAGTCCATGTCAGAGGATATGCCCAGAAAATAACATGAATGGCAGGAACTATTTTTACGATGACTGTAATATAAGTCACACGGATGACACACCAACAGATCATCATAACAAACATTGGTACAATGGATTTTCCAGCACCTCTTAAAATTCCTGCTACACAGTGAGAAAATGCCAATAAAAAATAAAATAGTGTAACAGTACGGGCTTGTGCGGTACCAAAGGCAACTACTTCTGGATCGCTATTGAAAGCGGATACAAGTAGTGGGGAAAGGAAATAAATGCAGATCCCAACCAGTTCTGCCATAAGGATGGAACATAAAACGCCAAATTTTGCTCCTTTTTTTGCTCGTTCATATTCTTTTGCTCCAAGATTTTGGCTGATAAACGTTGTAAGAGAGAGTGCAAAACAGGTAATCGGTAAAAATCCAAATCCTTCGATTTTCGAATAAGCACCACATCCAGCCACTGCCATAGTTCCAAAACGGTTGATATTGGATTGTACGATAACGTTGGCAAAAGAAATGATGGAGTTTTGAAATCCCGCCGGCAAACCATTGGAAATGATCTGCTTTAACATGGAAGGATCTATTTTAATTTTACGTATATGTATTTGATAAGATTCCGTTGTTTTTGTAAGTCGGATAAAACAAAGAATGGCACTTGTAAATTGAGAGATAATGGTGGCAAGAGCAGCGGAGCCAACTCCTAAATGAAAGACACCCACAAATAATAGATCAAGCACAATATTCACAACGGAAGAAATAATTAAATAAATAAGAGGATGTTTGCTATCGCCAGAAGATTGTAAAATACCAACAAAAATATTATAAAGAACGAAGGCGATAGAACCTAAAAAATAAATACGAAAATATACGATGGAATTGACAAGCACATCCTTTGGAGTTCCCATCCAAATGAGGATTTGTGGTGCTAATAGAATTCCAATTATGGTTAGAGTAATTCCTGAAAAGATACCAAAAGCTACGGTTGTATGAACGGAACGCTGTACTTTTTCGTTATCTTTTGCACCGTAAAAACGAGCGATCACAACGCCTGCACCCATAGAAATCCCATTGAAAAATCCAACTAAAAGAAAAATAAGGCTTCCAGAGGAACTGACAGCAGCAAGAGCGTTGCTACCAAGAAAATTTCCAACGATCAAAGAGTCGGCGGTGTTATAAAGTTGCTGAAATAGATTGCCTAGAAAAAGTGGAATGGCAAACGCAATAATACGTTTCCATAAGACGCCTTCTGTAAGTAAGGTTGATTTTTGATTACTCATCATGTATTCTCCAATGCTATAAATATGATTTTCGTTTATGGGAAAGCCCCAAAATGACTATGAATATTTAACTATCATACCATATATCATAAAAAAAGCTATGGTATATAAAAATTTGTCATTATTAAAAATATAATTTGCATTCTAATATCTATTTATGATATAATTATAATTAAAACAATAAGAAGAGTTCGGAAAATAGGAAAGGTTGAGAGGGACGGAATGAGAATAAAAAAAGAGTATAAGAAAGGAAAGAAACGATGATAAAGACGACAAATGAACAGATCTTACTATATGGAATAAAAGATATTGAAAAAGAAAGAAAATTAAAAGGTATTTTAATTCGAATGGGTGTTAGAATCCGAAATGTATCCGTTGATTGGTGTGGAGAAAAAGTGGGATACTTAGCAGGAATCAAAGGATTTGAAAAGTCAGTAGATGCAAATGAGGGAAAAGATCCAGTTCCAGAAGAAATGCTCATTATGAGAGGATTTACAAATACAAGATTGGATATGCTTTTAAAAGAAATGAGAAAAGCGAATGTAAGAGTGAATTTAAAAGCCATTATAACAGAGCATAATCAGCAATGGAATTTGTGGGAACTATATGAGGAATTGAAAAAGGAGCATGAGGCTATGAGTAGCCAAAAGTAAGAAAATAAAAAATAAATAAAAATGGATAGAAACAGGATATTTCTTTCTTGTAAGATGGATAAAGAGTATCCTGTTTTTCTTACCATTTGTGTCAATGCAAGGAGTCATACAAGAGTATTTATCAAAAGTATTATAGTATTAAGGGGTTATGTTTTTATGGGGAATTAAAGATAATCTTTAAAATCATCATAGAATTTTTAGCATTTTATAGATACTTTTATAAGGGCATAAAAATGGATAAAAAAGACAATTATGGATGATAACAGTATTTAAAAATGAAATTTGTTGGAGAAAATGTTTATTGTATGGATACATAGAGTGGAGAGAAATATGCTTGATTAATAAAAAAAGCATAGTAAAAAGGAGAAGTTAGATGCAGAAGAAATCTTTAATAGAAGCAGAACAAGAAACTGTTTTTAAGGAACAGGAACAATATAATATTTTGCCACCTCATGCACCATATACTATTTTTCAGAAAGACATTTTAAGACGCCATATACTAAAAATTCCATCAGAAACAATATATGATTTAGAAGAAGGATGGGAAGAAAAAAGTATGGGAGGGACAGGAATAATCAATCTTCCGGCTCGGATCGATAAGGTAGAATATGAAAAAATATTTTCTATTTCGGTGGAACAAGAATCTCTTTATTATCTACAATTAGAAACAACAGGAAGTTCATTTGAAGTAAGACTGAATCATCAATTAATTGGAATTGGAAATGGAACACAAAGAGTTTACGAAATTCCAATTACAGTTCTTTTAAAAGAAAAAGAAAATAGAGTATCCATTCAATTTGAAGAGAAGGAAAACATTTTATTTCTAGGTGCTAAACTTCTAAAAAGACCCCAAAATCATATTTTTGATTATCAAATTTCTATGAAATTTCAAAAAGAAAAAATTTATATGGAAATTCAAGCGATATATTCTGGCTCTATAATCCCAACAAAATGTCTTATTATTTCTCCAAAAGGTAAGAATGTGAAAAAAGAAAATTTGGACGAAAATGGAAAGGTTTCTCTGGAAATTCGTCGGAAAGATGTGACACTATGGAACGATGAAACACACCTTCTGTATTCTTTAGTCTTTATAACAGCAGAAGAAGTGATTGCTGAAAAGATGCCAATTGAAAATGTATGGTTTGAAGATGGGTGCTATTATATGGATAGCACAGCCATTCCTCTTCGTATGCTCAACTTAAAATCTGAGATATCAGGTTCTTTAGATGCTCTTTTGAAAGAAGAGTTGATAGAAAAGATGAAAATGTGGAAAAAAAGAAATTTTAATGCTGTTTATGTGGAAGAGTCCATGGATTCTATTTATTTAAAGAAGATGTGTTCAGAGTTTGGGTTTTATTATATCCGTTCTTTTGATGGATTTTCTATGAATTATAGGAAAGAACTGCTACTAACAGAGGATGGAAAGTGGGAGAGAATGCCAAGAGTTTATCTTCCATTAAAAGTATGGGCGATTGAAAATAATAGCGGAGTTTTAGCTATGAAAAGCGAAATGCTTTTTCAAAATTTAAAAGATGTTTATTATATAAGAGTTGGTGTTTATCAAAATGGAAAGAGAATTGGACAAAAACTTAAGTATATATTAGATTTCGAGCCTGGAGTCATTGAAACATTTCGTCCAGAATGGGTTTCTCAACTAGAAGGAGAAATTGTGATAAAGATCGAGTTTTATCAGAGATTTAAAACAGACTTAATTGAAAAACAATATTATTATGGTTCCATGAAAGTGAATATTCATAAATAAGTAAGAGGAGCCGTTAGAATGAGATTGTCTTTTGGTTACATATGTAATGAAAGCAATACAGAAATAGAAGAGGGAAAATCTTCTTACGAAATATTGTAAATGACGAAAAGGAAAGGTATAATTTGTTCATAAATGCGAATGCAACGGCATTTCAGATTGAGTTTGAAGAGAATGGGAGGAAATATCGTGGATTTGAACATTGGTGATGTGATCAAAATGAAGAAACCACATCCTTGTGGTGCAAATGAGTGGGAAATCTTGCGTACGGGAATGGATTTTCGATTAAAATGTGTTGGATGTGGACATCAAGTGATGGTAAGCAGGAAATTAGTGGAAAAAAATTTTCGTGGAATCGTAAAAAAGGCTTGATTCTTTACTATTACTATGATAAAATTTTCAATTGTGATATACAACTAATAATCCTTGCTCTTCGAAAGAGAAGGGCCAGAGTCCAGAAGGAGGTGCTGACACGATGAATAAATACGAATTAGCGTTAGTTCTTAATGCAAAAATCGAAGATGATGAAAGAGCAGCAACTGTTGAAAAGATCAAAGAAATGATCGCAAAATTCGGCGGTACAGTAACAAACGTTGATGAATGGGGTAAGAAAAGATTAGCTTACGAAATTCAGAAAATGAGAGAAGGATATTACTATTTCATCCAGTTCGAAGCAGTATCTAGCTGTCCAGCTGAAATCGAACAAAGAGTTCGTATCATGGAATCAGTTTTAAGATACTTATGTGTTAAACAGGACGCATAACGAATAGGAGGAACTCCATGAATAAAGTAGTTTTAATGGGTCGCCTTACAAGAGATCCTGAGGTGAGATACTCTCAAGGTGAAAAAGCAATGGCGATCGCTCGTTATACTTTAGCCGTAAACAGAAGATTCAAAAGAGATGGTGAACCAGATGCAGATTTTATTCCATGCGTTGCCTTTGGTAAAGCGGGAGAATTTGCTGAAAAGTATTTCAAACAAGGAATGCGTATTGTAATCTCTGGAAGAATTCAGACAGGAAGCTACACAAATAAAGAAGGTGTGCGTGTCTATACAACAGATGTTATTGTAGAAGAACAAGACTTCTGTGAAAGCAAGAATGCTATGGGACAAGGCTCTTCTTTTGATGGTGGATATCAGCAGGCACCAGCCGGCAGACCAGCACCAAGTGCAGCAGTAGGCGACGGGTTTATGAGCATTCCAGATGGAATCGAAGAAGAACTGCCTTTTAACTAGTGATAGTTTAGGCTATCAACCATTTGAATTTTAACAGGAGGTAATATCAATCATGGCTTTTAATAAATCAAACGCTGATTCTCCAATGAGAAGAAGAGGCGGACGTAGAAGAAAAAAAGTTTGTGTGTATTGTGCAGATAAGAACGCTGTCATTGATTACAAAGATGTAAACAAATTAAAAAGATACGTCTCTGAAAGAGGAAAAATCCTTCCTAGAAGAATCACAGGAAACTGTGCAAAACATCAGAGAGCTCTTACTGTTGCAATTAAGAGAGCTAGACATTTAGCGTTAATGCCATACGTAGCAGACTAATTCATACGTTAGCAATTATGAAAATGTAAAAGTAATGCCTTATACTAGAAATAGTATAGGGCATTTTTTTATTTTATAAGATTCCTCGCAAAGTGTGTTTTACATTGGTTTTCTTAGCAAAAAAATCCATGCTATCAGAAGAGTTGGTAAGAAAATATTTGACAGATAATAAAAGTTGAAGAAAGTTTGAGAAGATCTAAGATTGAAACTTGTTTAAATTAGAATTAAATATATAATAAAATTAAAATAAAATATAATATAGATTAATATTGAAATTAAAAATAATATATGATACAATGTGAATAACATATTAGAAGGGAGTTACTTATGGCAAGGGAGAGGAGACGTTATAGCAGTAAGGACTGTTATCATATTGTATTAAGAGGAAAAGAAGAGCTTAGACTATTTCGAACAGAGCAGGATATTCGGGAGTTTCAATATATATTGGATACCAAATTAGAAGAAATAGGGGAGATCTGTATGAAATGCTGTTATATTGGTAAGAATCATTTTCATGCGATTATTTGTGCAAAGCAAGAAATGCTTACCAGTTTTTGTACAAGGGTTTCCATTAGTTATGCGTGGGCTTATAATCAAAGATACCATCATAAAGGTGCGGTATTTGAAGGCAGATTTTTAAGTGAGCCAATTGATAATAAAAGGGAGTACCAACAGATTTTTCACTATATTACCCATCATAGAAAAAATGAAACATGGAGAATGAATAGCAAACGTCTTTGTGAAAATTGGCAGGAGGAGATTTATGAATATCCTGTGATTCTCGATGTCCCAGCGGACTTACATCGACAGCATATTGCTATTTTTTCAAGAATTGCCAAGAAGAAAATGGAGGAAGAAGATATTCATTCCATCGGTCAGTTAATATCCAATGAGAATGTATGGTATCATGTACAAAAGGAGGTAAAACGAATTCTTGGGGTGAGGAATGACTTTAATAGAATTTTAGACGATTTTTTGCAAATGGGATAGTAGAAGTGGATGTCTACATATGGGTGAACGATATTCTACAAATAAAGTGAGTGGAAATCTTGTTGCACCAAAATTAGAAAAAGGATACAATAGAGCCAAGTACATGTAAAAGGATGCGAAACATGTTTTATGAATTTCTCGCAAAAAAGAACCTTTTGAAACATGACTGAGAATTGATAGGAGAGAATGACATGAAGAAGTACTTGGAGTATTTTATAGGAAAAGAATCCATCCGATATTTGATAGCGGGGATATCCACAACCTTAGTAAATATTATTCTATTTTTTATCCTTCGTGAGATGGTAGGATTGAATTTAAATACAAGCAATTTTATTTCTATTTTATTGGCAATTATTTTTGCTTATATCGTGAATAAATGCTATGTGTTTCGTTCTAGTATCCGCATTCCTAATGAGATAATACAGGAATGTTTGAATTTCTTTGGTGCAAGAATTGTGACCATGATCATAGAAATGGTAGGGGTTGGGATATTGGTAGGCATTTTTGCATTCCATGAAATGTTGAGTAAAATAATCGTTCAGTTTATCGTTCTTATTTTAAATTATGTCTTTAGCAAGGTATTTGTATTTAATAAGAAGAAAGAGAGAAATATCAGCTGGAGTAAAAGAAGTCAGCTTTATTTATTGGCATTTCTCGTTCCATTTTTTATTTTATTGATCTGTTGCATGCTCTATGAAGTAGAGCCTTTTGGGGATCATTCTCTTGTTATTATTGATGGTCTTCATCAGTATATGCCATTTTTCTCAGCGTATCAAGAAAAGTTACAACATCAATCCAGTTTATTTTACAGTTGGAATGCAGGACTTGGTGTGAATTTTATGGCACTTTGGGCGTATTACTTAGCCAGTCCGTTGAATCTTATTATCGTATTTTTTCCACAAATATATTTAAACGGTGTTGTTAGTTTTCTTATTATCATAAAAATTGCATTAGCTAGCATGACCATGGCAATTTATTTAAAAAATGCCACATGGGCATGTAAAATAAAATATCATATCGTTCAAAAGGATTGGCAAGTCCTCATTTTTTCTATGGCATATGCGTTAAGTAGTTATATGATTGGATACAGTTGGAATGTGATGTGGCTAGAAACCATGATATTTTTGCCTTTGGTTGTTCTAGGGTTAGAACGACTGATTGAAAAGAAAGATGGAAGATTCTATTGTTTCATGTTATTTGCATCTTTATATTGTAATTTCTATATGACATTTATGACCTGCATTTTTCTTGTGCTATATTATGTGTTATATCATCATAAGAATATAAAGGAATTTATAAAAAGAGGGTTTGTTTTTGCTGGATACTCCTTATTGGCAGGGGCTATGGCAGGTATTGTTTTACTTCCAACCTATCAAGGGCTGATGATGACTTCTTCTGCCAAAATGCAGTTTCCAGAACCGGAATTTTATGTAAGTTTTTTTGATATTCTCAATTCTCATAGTATAGGAGCCAAGGTAATAACCAATGCACAAGGAGATGGGGGAACAAACTTATATTGTGGTGTTTTAACCATTTTACTGATGAACTTATATTTGATGAATCGCAAGATTAAACGGTCGGTTCGTATCAAGCAAAGTCTACTTATGATATTTTTTATTCTCAGTTTTAATTTGAACTGGTTAAATTATATTTGGCATGGATTTCATGATCAGTATGGCATTCCAAACCGTTTTGCATATGTATATATTTTTGTGGGCATTTGTATGGCATACCAAGTACTGCTTTGGATAAAAAGTTATCGACCATTCCATATTATATGGAGTTTTGGAATTACCATGGGTGTTATGATCTTATCCTATATTTTTTCTGATACACCGGAAACGTGGTATAGTTATGTGATCACAGCAACAGTGGCACTTGTGTATTCTATGATCCTTTTACCCTACACTGGATGGAGAATGAAAAAACAATATTTCCAGTATTTAATAGGAAGTATTATGATTGTGGAACTGGGGGCTCATACCATTTTTGGATACGCTTGTACAGGACAAATCAGCATTAGTAAATTTTTTGATACAACCAATGCTATGCAAGAGGCAAAACAGTTGATGGAACTTGACTCTGATTTTTACCGAGCGGAGCTTGCTAAGTCAAAAATGCTGGATGAAGTGACATGGCATAGGTTGCCTTCTGTGAACTTATTCGGTTCCACCGCTATTGGAAATGTAGTATATACAATGGGACGGTTAGGTTTTTATTCCGCAGCAAATGAGTATCTATACCGCGGTTCCACACCGGTGACAGATGCGATATTAGGCGTGCGATATTTATTTTTAAGACAGGGAGATTCCAATTATGGAAACTTTCAATATTATAAATCTGTGGATGGGATTGATCTTTATAAGAATTTTGAGGCGTTACCAATTGGGTATATGGTTTCTGAAAAAGCGACAGATTTGCTTTATCGAATATCCAATCCTTTTGAAGTACAAAATAACTGGATCGCTTCTACCATGGAAGATCCTGTACAAGTATTTGATGAAGTGAGAATGACAGTACCTCCTATTTTAAATGAGTGTGAATCCACGTCACAAGGAGAAGATTTTATTTCCTATAAAGTGAAGTCCACACAGGATAATAATATTGTGTATCAGTTTGTTCCAGAAAAAGATATGGATCTCTATGTGTTTATAACGGGAAATCAAATTGATAGAATTCTCATAAAAAATGGAGAAACCATTCGGTGTAATGAGAAATTGAACTCCCAGATTATTCATGTAGGTGATGTGACAAAGGGAGTACCAGTTACCATTTCTTTACGGATGAGAACGAGTCCAAATACAGGGCAGGTCAGAGTGATGATGGCGGATTTTAATGAAGATGCCTTTCAACAGTATTATGAGGCGATGAACGATGAAGGCTATCATGTGACAGAGCATGGAGATGACTTTTTGAAAGGAACCATAGAAACATTGGAAGATGGATTATTCTTTACAAGTATTCCTTATGATCCGGGCTGGACAGTTACCGTAGATGGAAAAACAATGAACAAAGAGGAGATTGTAACAGTTGCGGATGCGTTTTTAGCTTTTCCATTAAAAAAGGGACTTCATGAAATTGAGTTTCGCTACGTTCCAAGTGGCTATGTCTTAGGACGCAACCTCACCATTGGGGGATTTGGTGTCTTTTTTGTATGTCATGGATATCATCTATTATATAGAAGAAAAAAAGTGAAAAGTAAGTAAAGAGAGCAAGAGAAACTGAGAGAAATAGAAATTCAAAGTTTCTCTTGTTTTTTTAACATGGATAGAAAGAGAACGCTTCTATAAAATAAGTCAAAACAAGTCAAAAAATATTTTAAAATTTTTTATTTTTATTGCAATAAAAATAGAAGTTCCTGCATTATCTTAATAGAAAGGCTGAAAAACCGTTGATTCTAGCCTTCTGACCATATCTTTGTACATAAAAAATAAAAGATTACAAAAATCTTACAATTTTTGAAAGTACATAAAAATGTTCTAAAATTTGGAGAGCTTTTAGAACAGGAATATATCGACTAATTGTGGAAATGTTGTTTAAAACCACAATATATAGTGGGGGTTAAAAGTAAAACTGCAAAATATGCTTTTAATTCTAAGGTGTCTGTTTTGTGAATAAATTACCAGTTTCATATTGACGATGATTTACAAAACTGCTAGAATATATTCAGATATGGTTTCCTATAATTATGATAGGTAATTGTATGGTAACTACCAGAAGATAACTTCTGGTTCGTAAACACTTCTCGTTTACGAAGATTAAGATTATGACGTACATATCGTCGAGAGAAAGAAAGAGAGGAATTTAAGAATGAGAAAATTCAAAAAAGCATTAGCTTTCGCATTAGCTTC
>CASDVE010000020.1 GCA_949284175.1 uncultured Eubacteriales bacterium | reverse complement strand
GACCAATACTAATAGGTCGAGGGCTTGACCTAAAGACTTAACGAAGACAAGACGAAGTCGTAGGCTGAGTTTTAGTCGTAGGTCGTTCTGTTGAACAAAATGAAACAGAACTTCCAAGAAACAAATTCGATTGACAGAGCTTAAGTTTGAGGTCGTTCTATCGAAACGAAGTGAGATAGAACTTCAAGAATATCGCTGAGAAAATCTAAGAGAAGATAAAAAATCTGTGTGTAGTTTTGAAAGTATAGAGAGTAATTCTCCAAACGCTCTGTTTGGAGTTTTTTGCTATCATATATTTGCTTTAAGAAATATAATTAATATAAACCATAGGGGTTTGGTCAAATGGTATGACAAGGGTCTCCAAAACCTTTAGTGGGAGTTCGATTCTCTCAACCCCTGTTAAAAGCCTAGCAAATACTTGCTAGGCTTTTTTATGTTATAGGAAATTTAATTTTCTATAACATAAAAAAGCACTGCATACAAACGATGTGTAGCTTGTAGAGAAGAAGATGCTTATCTTGAAAACTACTGGGGTTAGGCAAAGTGTTTATTACTATAAACAACTTAAAATTGCAAAGAGTGTGAAACTCATAATGAGTTATATATTTATGCAAGCATAATTTCTAATAATTGTCGATGAGCATTTACAATATTGATATATCAATGAATGTGAGAAACTGATAAAACTTGGTTTTCATTATGTCGAATTTTATATTTTTACCAAAATTTATGTCACATAAATTTTAAATAAGGTATAGAAAATAAAAAAAGATCCGATATTATAAAAAGAAGATATTAAAAATAGAGAGTGATACTAATATAGTGGGAAGAAAGTGGAGGAAAAAACATGATAGGATCTGAGCAAATTGGAAGTATAATTCCGATACAAGGAAATCTCAATCAGTCTGCTCAAAAGACAAATAAAACGAAAGAAAGTATATCCTTTGCACAAAGTTATCAAGAAAAACTTCGTGTACCAGAAAGCCTCGATAGTATTTTTGAAGAGGCAGCACAGATATACGGTGTTGATGTCAACTTGTTAAAAGCAATAGGTAAGGCTGAATCCAATTTTCAAGCAGATGCAAAGTCAAGTGCAGGAGCTATGGGAATCATGCAGATTATGCCTGCAACAGCCAATGAATATGGTGTAACAAATCCCTATGATCCACGACAGAATATTATGGCAGGAGCAAGAGAGATTTCAACATTGTTAGAACGCTATGATGGAGATCTAGAACTTGCTTTAGCAGGATATAACGCAGGAATTGGAAATGTGGCAAAATATGGGGGAGTTCCACCGTTTAGAGAAACTCAAAATTACATAAAAAAAGTTATGGATTATATGCAAACTCCAATTACAACAGGAAAGACTGTATTGGAAGATAGTAGTAGTGCAAATCTAGGACAAAATAACTCCTTAAAAATCAGTACGACACCATATTATTTCGGAATGAATGCTTTAGGAGGGGTGATGAATCTTTCCAGCATTCCAATTAATTATGGACAGACTGTTCTCAATAATACAACAGAGGTTGGGGCTTCTGCTTTGGCGGAGATGGATTACCAAAAAATGTTCTATTATATGCTAGAGCAAATGAAATATAATATGGATGTTCAAGCTACCACATCAGCTTTTTCCTTAGAAGAGGATAGTGATATAGGAAGTCTATTAGGGTAATAATAGAAATATATTATATGAGTTTCTTCCGTTTACAAATAGTAGCTATATGTGAGCATAGCTGGTTGTTTTTGCGTAAATAAAAAAAGAAGACTGATAACATAGGATATCAGCTTCTTTTTTCTTTTAAAAGTTTTTTAATATTAATTTAATATACATCGTGTATACTTATAAATAGGATATCATGTATTAATATTTATCATTGAAAGATGTTTTATTTGTATTGTTTAAATATTCTTGTTCAGGTGTATTTGACATTTGAACAGAAGTATACTTACTATGTAAGTTGAATTTTGCAATTAATTCTTTTAGAAAACCTGCTTGTTGTGACAGATGTTCACTTGCAATGGCCTCTTCTTTTGCAGTGGCAGAATTATTTTGTACAACATTGGAAATTTGCTCAATCCCATGTGTTACTTGAGAGATAGAATCTGACTGGGCTTTTGTTGCATCTGTAATCGTTGCAATTAATGAGATAACATCATTGGCGTCCACAACCACTTGGCTCATGGACATGGCGGTTGTATCAGCAATTTCCGCTCCTGCTTTGATGGCTGTAATAGAGGTTTCGATTAAGGAAGTGGTATCTTTAGCAGCTTCTTGGCTTTTAATAGCAAGGTTTCGAACTTCATCAGCAACGACAGCAAATCCTTTTCCCGCATAACCAGCTCTTGCAGCTTCAACAGCAGCATTTAGGGCAAGGATATTTGTCTGGAATGCAATATCTTCAATTGTTTTAATAATTTTTTTGACTTCATTAGAAGACTTGTCTATTTCATCCATTGCATGGATCATTTCTTGCATATGTTGGTTGCTAGAATTTAGTTCCTGACCAACATGAGTAATGAGTTGATCAGCAGTTTTTGCACTTTCAGAAGTTTGAGAAATATGCTCTGATATACTATTAATAGTTGCAGCCAATTCTTGAATGGAACCTGCTTGCTCTATGGCACCTTCAGATAATGCTCGAGAGTCAGAAGCAACTTGACTTGAACTGATATCAACTTCATGTGCAGAATTATGAATAGAACTCATCGTTTGATTGAGTTTAATACATATTTTTTTAATGGAGGATAACAGAGGTTTAAAATCATTGATATAGTAATCATGACAGTTAGAACGAATATTAAAGTTACCTTCTCCAATTTGCGTCAATAATTTTTCTTCATCATCGATGATGGTATAGAGTTTTTCAACAATCATTTTGGTTGAATGAGCTAATAAGCCTGTTTCGTCATGAGAATGAATGTCTGGAACAGGGGTGTGTAGATCGCCTTCTGCAAGAAGTTCTAGACGATTTGCACAAGCCTCTAAAGGATATGCAATGGATTTCGCAAGATAAAAAGCTATTGCAATACTAAGAAAGAGGGATAGAAGAATCAAAGCAATGCAAGTCCCTAAAATAAGAGGGGATTCGATCCAAAAACACCCAAGAATTCCAGGGATACTGGTAACTATACTGAGTAAAAAAAATGAGGTTAATAATTTTGTCTTAATGTTGAATTTTTTCATAATTATGTATATACCGCCTTATTATTTTATTGAGGCCTCTTTTCTAATATATACTATTCCCTTACATATAGCATAAAATGAGGAGAAACATATTTTATAAGTTTCTCATGTTCGCGAGTATTTATTAAATATCTCATTTAGAAAAACTAAAAACTTCGTTTTATCTGTTCTAAATTTGTTACTTAATTCATTAATTTCCCGCAAATAAAAAATATTTTATGAATATTTAATCATAATCTATTAAAAAAAAGAAAATAAAGCCTATTGTAATGTTATCGACCATAATGTTTAGTTAGTTAAGGTGAAAATAAAAATTAAAAAGCAGATTGACAATTTGTGGAGAAATATGCACAAGGATATAGTAATATGGTTATGTAATGGATAACAAATATTTATAAAAAACATATAAAAAAATTGTAAAAAAAAGGCGTAATAGACAAGAAGGCGTGATGGAAAGAAGCATTATACGATAATATGACATAAAATTTTAAGAAATATGTTGTTAATTGTCAATAAAAGGAGTAAACTATAAGGTAAGATCTACCATAATGATAAAAATATAACGTTAAAGAAAGGTATGCAGAGAATGAATGAAATTTTTGGAAATTCAATATTAATGTCTGAGAAATCATTGGACTTTCTTTGGAAGAAACAGCAAGTCACAATGAATAATATTGCAAATAGTGAAACGCCAGATTATAAAGCTCAGTATGTATCATTTGAAGAAACATTTCAAAATAATTTAAAAAATGCCTCTTTATCTGGTAATTCTCAAACGGTAAGAGATGCAATTCAAGATTCCAACTATAC
Source organism: uncultured Eubacteriales bacterium (assembly GCA_949284175.1). GTDB lineage: Bacteria > Bacillota > Clostridia > Lachnospirales > Lachnospiraceae > Scybalomonas. Next base: position 58,369 of record CASDVE010000020.1, on the reverse strand, counting down.
TGTGCATACATCATTAGAGAGTGCACGTTTGGATGGTAATGGTGTCAATACGGATACGGAGAGTGTAGAGTTGACAAGAACAGCTCTTCAATATCAATACGTGTTGAATTCATTGAACAGTGATATTTCAAGACTAAGACTGGTTATTAGGGGTCAATAGTGAGAATAGGAGGAGCATATGAATACACAATTTATAACACCAATCCAGTTAATGCAACCGATTACACAAATAGCTTCCACACAAGCGGTGCAGAGTAAAGAGCAAAATGGACAAAGTTTCCAAAGTATTTTTCAGTCCTTATATCAGGATGCAAGAACTTCAGAAGTGGAGCTAGCACAAAAGGAATATTTGTTAGCAACAGGACAAATTGATGATGCTCATCAAGTTCCAATTGCAGCTGCCAAAGCGGAGCTGGCGACGAATTTACTCGTTCAAGTGCGAAATAAAGCAATGGATGGATATAATGAACTTATGCGTATAAGTCTATAAATAAAATATGATAATAGAAGAAAAGTGGGTTTAATATGGACAATAAACTGAAACAGACGATGGAGAAAGTAAAGGCGTTTGCGGATAAGTTTAGTAAGAAGACAAAAAGACTAGCTCTTATTGTAGGGATTCTTATTATCGGTGGTTCAATTGGAATTGCACTTGTATTAAATCACAAAGAGTATACGGTGCTATATTCTCAATTGAATGACGAAGAAGTACAAACAATTCTGACAAAGCTAAAAGATTCAGGGGTAGATTACCAATATAAGGGAAATGGAACAATTTTAGTGGATGAAAAAAGTGCTGATTTGATTCGTGTACAATTAGCCGAAGAAGGGTATCCAGAAAGTGGTTTTGCTTATGATATCTTTATTAATAATACTGGAGGAATGACAACCGATTCAGCAGAACAGACATATAAGCTATATGAACTTCAAAATCGAATTGGAGCTGAAATTCGATTGTTTTCTGGTGTAAAAGATGCCAAAGTAACAATTGCTCTTGGACAAGAACAAAAATATGCGTTACAAAGTGACGATGAGGTAAATAAAGCCAGTGCTTCTGTTGTTGTGATAATGAAAGATGGGGAAACGTTATCAGAAAAACAAGCATCTGCAATTCAACGGTTGGTAGCAAAAAGCGTTGCCAATCTCGACATGAGCAATGTGGCAGTATTTGATGGAAATGGGATTGAAGTTTCCACGAATAATGAAGAAGGCACAGGAAGCCAAAATACGGCACAAGAATTATCTCAAATATTGGAGCAACAGATAGAAAGAAATATTGCAAACGTATTGACTCCTATTTATGGTCAAGGGAATGTGAGAGTTTCCGCAAAAGGAAGCTTCAATATGGAAAAATTGATTCGAGAAACCATTACATATCATACTCCAGATAAAATTGATGAAAATGATAAAGAGGGAATTGTTTCAAAATCAAGTGAATCTTCCAGTCAGTCCAATAATCAAGATACTTCAAATGGTGGTGTGGCTGGAACAGGAAGTAACTCTGATATTCCACAGTATAATACAACAAATGGAACAAGCAATCAACAAAGTGAAAGTCAAGCAATAGAGAGAGAATACCTTGTTAACCAGATTAAAGAACAAGGACAGATCGATGCTGGTGTTTTAGAAGACTTAAGAGTTGCTGTCACAATTAATGGAACCAATTATGGAAGTCTAACAGAAGATCAGCTAATTTCTCTGATCGGAAATGCTTCAGGAATTCCAAATAAGAGTTGGCAAACGAAAATTACAGTGGCAGCTGCTCCATTCTATGGAACGGATCAACAAACACAAAATAACAATGAAACCAATGCAAATGGAACAGATCAAGCAACAGGACTAAATATTCCATGGCTTATTGTTGCTCCAGTGGTAGGAGGTCTTTTCTTAGTAATTCTCTTATTTGTGCTACTGGCTCGTAGGAGAAGAAAAAGACGAAAAGAAGCAATGGAATATGAGATGCCAGAAGAGATATCAGAAGAAATTGAAGCTACGAAAAGGGCGCTTGAAGCAGAGAAGTTTGCAATGGAAAAACAAAAAGAACTGTTCGAACATCAATCTGCACGTAGCAAAGAATTGTATAATAATGTGCAGGATTTTGCAAAACAAAATCCTGAAATATCAGCTCAAATGTTAAAGAATTGGTTGCGTGGAGGTGAAGAGAATGGAAGAACATAAAGTATTGGATCCGGCGCAAAAGGCAGCAGCGATTATTGTAGCAATTGGAGCAGAAAATGCTTCCAAGATTTATAAATATCTGACAGAAGAAGAAGTTGAAAAACTAACCGTAGAGATTGCAAAACTTGGACGTATTGATGCCTATGAAACGGAACAAATACTGGATGATTTTTATAAAAGTTGTTTGACACAAAAAGTGGTGACAGATGGTGGTGTGGAATATGCTAGAAGCGTCTTAGAAAAAGCATATGGCGAAACAACAGCAAATGAGTTATTGAAAAAAGTAACAAAATTCCTAAAGAACCGTCCATTTGAGTTTATAAGAAAGACGGATACAAAGAGTTTGTTTTCTGTCTTACAGCATGAAAGACCACAGACAATTGCATTGATTCTTTCTTATACAGATGTAGAACAAACAGCAGAACTCATTGCTGGTCTTCCAGAGAGAAAGAGAATACAAGTTGTGGAGAGCATTGCCAAAATGGAAAGTGCTTCACCAGAGGCAATTAAGATTGTAGAAGCTGAGCTCAGAAAACGTTTTGATAGCATCTTAACAACAGATTATACAAGTGTAGGTGGTGTGGATTACATTGCCGATGTTATGAACCATATGGATCGTGGTAATGAAAAATATATCTTTGATGAAATGTCAAAGAACAATCCAGAGCTTACCGAAGTTATTCGAAAGAAAATGTTTATCTTCGAAGATATCCTCACCATGGATTCTCGTTCTATTCAAAGATTCATACGTGATTGCGATATGAAGGATATTGTATATGCACTGAAGAATGCAGGACCAGAAATTACAAATCTATTTTACTCCAATATGTCAACCCGTATGGCAGATAGTGTTCGAGCGGATTTGGAAATCACAACCAATGTTCGCTTAAAAGATGTCGAAGAAGCACAACAAAGAATTGTTTCTTTAATTCGAACTTTAGAAGAACAAGGAGAACTGATCATAAGCAAAGGTGGAAAGGACGATATCATTGTTTAGAAAACTATCAGAAAACGAGTTATCAAGGGTACAAGCGTTTGTGCCTCCAACGTTAGAGCCACTTATGCCGTATGAAGAGGAAGAGATAGGAGAGCAAACAGAGGGTGAGAAACTACAAATAGAAGATAAGACCGCTCAGAGTGAATGGCAAGAAACAGAGTCTTTAGAGCAAATGAAACAAGAAATTCAAAGAATGCTTATATGTGCCAAAGAAGAGAGTGTTGCGATTCAAGAAGAAGCGAGAATAAAAGGGCATGAATTAGGATATGAAGAAGGGTATGAACTTGGTATCAAAGAAGCAAAAAGTGATTTTGAAAAGCGATATCAAGAAGAGATGGGAAGGATAAAAGAAGAAGTAAAGGAAGCGATTCTTTCTATCGAACAAGAAAAAGAACAGATGCTTGAAGAGTATCTTGAAGACTTAAAGAATGTATCTCTTACAGTGGCAGAAAAGATCATTCAAGTTAGTTTAAAAACAAGTGATGAAATCATTAAAAGAATGGTCATCGCTGCCACAGAGAAGTTGAAAAAGAAGGCATGGGCAAAAATATATATCGGAAATTCTAAGGAAACTATTAATATTCAAGGCGATGCTAGTTTTATGAAGGAACTTTCAAGACTCTCTGACAATGTAAAAGTTATTGTCATGGATGAAGAAGAAGCAGGTACTTGTATTGTGGAACTTCCGGATGAAATTATGGATATTAGTGTTACAACACAGCTTGAAAATATTAAAGATATTTTAAATAATGCAAAATTACTAAAGAAAACCGAAGAATATAGGGAGTAGAAAAATGTTGAAAGATCTACCAAATTTGATTAAAAATGCGGAAACGATCAGCCATATTGGTAGGATTGAACATGTTGTAGGAATGTCTATGGAGGCCTCTGGTGGTAATGCTAATATTGGGGATATTGTTATGATATATAACGAGGAACAAAAAAGGCAAATACCCGCAGAAGTAGTTGGATTTAAAGAGGATAGAATTCAACTTATGGCATACGAGAACATGAGTGGTATTGGTACAGAGAGCTTCATTCGTAATACAAAAAAGAGATTGAAAATTCCTGTTGGAGATTTTTTGAAGGGGCGTGTTATTGATGCGCTTGGAAAGCCCATGGATGAAAAAGGGGACTTTGAATCTGAACAATATTATTATGTAGAAACTCCAAAAATGAATCCGTTATCTCGACCTCCAATTCGAGAAAAAATGGACTTTGGGATCAAGGCAATTGATGGTCTTAATTTAATTGGCAAGGGACAACGTATTGGTATTTTTGCTGGAAGTGGTGTTGGAAAAAGTACATTGCTTGGAATGATAGCAAGAAATGTAAAGACAGATATCAATGTCATAGCCCTTGTAGGAGAACGTGGACGAGAAGTAAGAGAATTTATTGAAAAAGACTTAGGACCAGAGGGAATGAAACGTTCAATTCTGGTCGTTGCCACGTCTGATCAACCAGCGATGCTTCGTATGAAATGTCCAATGGTGGCCACTACCATTGCAGAATATTTTCGAGACCAAGGAAAAGATGTTTTACTTATGATGGATTCCTTAACACGTTTTGCTATGGCACAGCGTGAGATTGGGCTTGCCACTGGAGAACCGCCAGTTGCAAGAGGATATACCCCTTCTATCTATGCGGAGTTCCCAAAACTTTTAGAGAGAAGTGGAAATTTTAAAACTGGTTCTATCACTGGGGTATATACAGTTTTAGTAGAAGGTGATGATACGAATGAGCCAATTGCGGATACCGTTCGAGGAATCTTGGATGGGCATATTGTATTGAGTAGACACCTTGCTAATGCCAATCATTTTCCCGCAATTGATATAAGTGCGAGCATTTCTCGTTTGATGAATGAGTTAGCAACCGATGAGCATAAGGCATTGGCATCAAAATTAAGAAATACACTTAGTTTATATGAAAAGAATGAAGATTTAATTTCAATTGGTGCTTATAAGAGCGGAACAAATCCAAGTTTGGATTACGCTATTTCTAAAATTGATCAAATCAATGAATTTTTAATGCAAAAGATAGAAGAAGTAGTATCTTATGAAGAAATGATAGAGAAACTGCGTAAGATATTTCAAACAACATAGAAAGAGGCGAACGTAACCGATGAAGAAGTTTTATTTTTCATTAAATAAAGTGTTAGCGTATAAGGAACAGACAGAAGAGTCACTGCGAAATGAATATATGCAAAGAGCACTTCGTGTAGTAGAACAAGAAAAAGTGATTCAAGAGTTAAATGCTCAATATGACCATCATTGTAAAGTGTTGGAAGACGGTAAAAGAAATGGCTGTACCGTCGGCTTTATGAAACTTTATGAAACGTATCTTGGGAATCTTCAAATTCAGATGGATAAGGAACATGAAATTCTAGTCTGTCTAAAAGAAAAAGAAGAAGAGAAGAGAAAAGAGTTGATGGAAGCTAAAATTGAAAAGGCATCCATTGAGAAGTTGAAAGAGAAAAAGCAAGAGCAGTATCAAAAAATGGTACAAAAAGAAGAAGAACTTCTTGTGGAAGAGTTTGTATCCAATATAGCATCATTAAAAAAAGTAGAAATCTCTTAGTGAGGGAAGAATATGGTAAAAGAAATCTCATCAATACAACAAATAAAGGTAACAAAGGCGAGTACGAAGACGCAAGGGAAAAATGGTGAGAATAATTTTCAAGACCTTTTTGAACAAGCGGTAGATACGGAACAAGCAACATCTGAAAAACCAAAGACTGAGAATAAAGAACAGGATAGTGCTGGTGTTTCAGAGAAAAAAGAGTCACAAGATGTCAAAAAAGAAAAGATGGAAGGGCAACCAAAAGAAAATGCACAACAGCAGAATATAAATATATTCTTTTCTTTGCTACAAGGGCAATGCCAAGTAAATCTGAATAATAAAAATAATATGGATTTACAAGTAGATACGAATATATCTTCCATCGAAACATTGACCAACAAAAGTCAGATGGAGCAGACCAATAGTGTTACAAAAGAATTATTGTTAACGCAAGAAAATCAAATGACTGAAAATGGAACTGAAGTTGCCACGAGTGCTGGGAATCAGAGAAATATGGAGCCGATGACTATTCTATCAGGAAGTTCTAATGGACAGACATTTCATGAAGTTTCCAATCCTAAAAATATGAATGGACAACAAGAGGAAATTCAGAACTTAAGTGAGATAGGAAGTGATGAAAATACAATCAATATGAAAGCATCAAAACAAGCTATCTCTGAATTAGAGGGAGAAAACCATAATCAGTTAAAAAGCACTTTAGAAACTCAACCAGCAGGACAGTCGGTTCAAGCAGAGATGGTGGAATCTGATTCTAAGAATAAAGAGATGGAAAATCCCACTTTACTAGTTGGAAATACTGGAAAAGGAATAGAGAATTTTATGAGTAGACACACAATTGCTTCTCATTCTTTACAATCATCCATTCCAACAGTTACAATTCCAGACGATCCGTCTATGGGTGAAACAATTGCATCTCATATATTAAAAAATATTCAAGTTGGAAAGCAACAATTAGAGCTTCAATTAAATCCAGAAAATCTGGGGAAATTATCGATTCATATTACATATGAAAATGGAAAGACCTCTGTATCCATCTTATGTAGTAGTAAAGAAACTGCACAAGCATTGGCACAGCAGGTAAAAGAAATTGGTCAGATTATGGAGCAAAATTTAAAAGCTCCAACTACAATTATTGTGGATACGCCACAGGCAGAACCAGATTATTTGGAACAACAAGGAAATGGAAATCATCGCAATCAAGAGCAACAACAAGAACAAACATCTAGGCAACAGAAGAAACAAGAGGAAACTAGTACAAGAAGTTTCTTAGAACAATTGAGATTGGGATTAGCATAAGAAGAAAGGGGATGATACCGATGCCAGTTAATACAGATTTAGTTACTACATATAGCAATTCGTTGAATCAGACATCGAGAGCAGGAAGTACAACAACAGAAACATCACCTGAGGATAACACATCTCTTAGTATGCAAGATTTTTATGAGTTGTTAGCAGCCCAAATGAAATATCAAGATCCGAGCAATCCAACAAGTACAGCCGATATGATGGCACAGATGGCACAGACAGAAACGATTGTAGCGACACAGCAGCTGATCAGTTCTATTAATCAGATGTCCCAAATTAACTTAACTACTTATTCCGCATCCATGCTTGGAAAAGAGGTAAAAGTGGCTTTAAAAGATGAAGATGGAGTATATACTGGTGAAGATAAAGTTGGGACAGTAGAAGGTGTTGCCCTCTATAACGGAGTTCCGCAGCTCTATATTGATGGAGAGCCTTATGAGCTAGCTCAGCTGATGGGAATTGGTGAAGTTCCATCGCCTCCAAAGGATGATGAAACAGATGGAACAGAAAATGGGGATAGTAGTTCAGAGGGAACGACCGATGAAACTGGGAAAGATGAGACAACAATTTAACTGAATACAGAAGATAAGAAAAGCATGATGAATTAAAATTCGACATTTTTAATAAATGTTGTATAATAAAATTATGTTTTAAAATGATAAAAGGTTAGAAAGGAAGTAAAACAATGGTTAAATCAATGTATGCAGCAGTTTCAGGATTAAAATCACATCAATCAAAGATGGATGTTATCAGTAATAATATTGCCAATGTTAACACATGGGGTTTCAAATCACAAAGTGCATCTTTCTCAGATTCCATGTACCAAAATAGTACGGTTGGTTCAGAAGGAATTACAACAGCAGGTGGGACTGGTGGTACCAATACATCACAAGTTGGTTTTGGTGTCAATGTTAGTAGTATTGCGGTGAATTATACAACCGGGGCATGGAGTCCAACAGGTCGTGCTCTTGATTGTATGATCAATGGAAGCGGTTTCTTCATTGTAGGACCAATGCCTGATCCAGCCACAGGAGGAATCACTGCTACAAATGGAGTAGCAGATATTGAAGGAACGAATTTGAAACTTTCAAAAGTTGGAATTTTTGGTGTCGATAGTAATGGATATTTGGTAGATGATCAAGGTAACTATGTCTATGGTTTTCAAGGAAGTTGGAAAGATGCCACTGATATGGAAATCGATAAAACTAAATTACAACCAATTAAAGTTCCATATAAAGATTTTGCAGGACAACAGGCAGGAAATGGAGAGCAGCCAATTATTAGTACCTATAAAATTGGTGATGATGGAACAATTATAGGAACAGGTCAAGACGACACCATTTATACTATTGGACAGATCGCTGTTGCGTCTGTTGGAAATGTCAACGGTTTAGAGCATGATCAAGGCTATTACTATACACCAGGTGCCAATGCGGGAAGTCTAAAGGCTAGTGTTACAAGTAATTCTAGTGGTAAGATTTTAAGTGGTTATCTTGAAATGTCCAATGTTGACTTAGCAAAAGAGATGTCTGATTTGATTACAACACAAAGAGGATATCAGGCGAATACAAAGATCATTACAGTAACAGATGAAATGTTAAGTGATCTTGTTAATATGAAACGATAAAAATGGGATGGCAGGAATGTACATAGGATAGAGGACGAGAAAGAATGGATATTACGAGTATTTTGGGATTGCTTTTTGGGATTGCAATTCTTTTGCTGGAGGTTAAAGTTCCAAATCTAGTTCATTTCTGGAGTCTGAATGGCTTTCTTATTGTGTTTGGAGGCACAATCTTTGCATTAATGGCGAGTTGTTCACCAAAGTTCTTTTTGATTATGTTACGGCATTGGAAAGTACTTTTAAGGGCACGTTATCATGTAGAACCATTGATTGACGCGTTATACAGCTTATCGGAAAAGGCGAGAAAAAATGGTGTTTTAACTTTAGAAAAAGAAGTACAATCCATAGAAGAGCCTTTTTTTAGAAAAGGAATGTTTCTAATCATTGATGCCGTAGGAGTAGAGAAAGTAAAACATATATTAGAAAAAGATATTGAATGTATGGAACAGCGTCATGAAGATTCAGCAGAAATTTACGATAAGGGAGCATCCTATGCAACTGCCTTTGGAATGATAGGAACTTTAGTAAAGTTAGTTCCACTTCTGTTAAAATTAGGTGAGTATCAAGGGAATGTGGAAATACTTGGAACTGAAATGGCACTTGCATTTCTTCCGATTTTATATGGAAGTATCTTTGCCTATTTAATTTTTAATCCAATTGGAAGAAAATTGAGGGTAAAAAATGAAGAAGAAGTTCTTTATAAACAGGTTGTAGTTGAAGGAGTTATGGCAATACAAGAAGGCGAAAACCCAAAGTATATAAAAGAACGACTTCTATCTTATATCGAAGAAGGAAAACGGGATAAGACCTTTTCTTCTGGGAAAAAAAAGAGATAAGAGAAGAAGAGAGAGTATTGCATGAGGAAGAAGAAAGAATATAAAAACGAGGCTGGATGGCTGAGAATTTATAGTGGTGCTGTAACAGTACTTTTATGTTTTGTAGTTGTTTTATATGGAGGAACGTCTTTTCATGAAAGTGATTTTACAGATGGCTATACTCAATTTGAAACTCCGGGTCAATTATCTTCAAAAAACAGTTCCCAAAACAATGGAAATAAAATTGATAAGAAATTTTCACAGCTTTATAAGAAACTAAGAAAAAAACAAAAAGATACTTTTATAGTAGAAAATGGAGGAGAGTCCATACGAATACGAATTTCCAATGAAAAGCTATTTAAAGAAAATGAAACAACATTAAAAAAAGGTGCTATTTCTATCTTAGATAGCATATTAGTTGAGTTGAAAACAAATAAAAATATAATTGGAAAAATCGTAATCAGCGGACATACAATGCAAAAGGATCCGGATCTCCCGAATGAAGCGGTGACCGATCGCATGCTATCAGCAGAAAGGGCAGCGAAAATCTCCGCTTATATTCAACAAAAAGAAATTGTGGAACCATCATCAATTTTAAGTGTTGGATGCGGTCAATTTTTTCCTATTACAACAATCAAGACAGAATTGGAGAAAAATGATCGATTGGAAATTACTATTGAAAAAGTAATTTCTAAATAGGGAGATCCGAAATTGTGAAAAGTATTGAAAAAATTTAAATAAAGGCGGGAAGGAGCTATGGCTGAAGTATTATCGCAGAGTCAAATTGATGCGTTACTTGGTGCTTTAAAGGAATCATCCTCGGATGAGGGTGGAAAAAAAGTGGAAGCGCAAACAAGAGAAAAAACATATCGAAAGTATGATTTTTATAGTCCTAAAAAGTTCACAAAAGAGAAATTAAAGATTTTAAAAGGAGTCTATGAAAACTATTCAAGAATTACTTCCTCCCAGATTAATAGCTTATTTCGGGTAAATAGTGAACTTACTGTTCTCTCCGTAGAAGAGCAAAGATATTATGAGTTTAGCAATGCGTTATCGGATAACGATATTTTTACATTGGTGAGCTGTCAAACACCAGACGGATCAAAGAATCCGCCAATTTTAATGCACATCAGTCAGATCATCGCAGTTAATATGATTGATAGAATGTTAGGTGGAACAGAAAGTGATACCGCAATTGACGCATCATATCAATATACACAAATTGAAAAATTGCTTTATCAACGAATTATGGAATATTTAATTATGCCCATTAAAGATGTTTGGAGCGGTTATATGAGATTGGAGGCAAAGTTCGATCGAATTGAAGAAAATCTAGGACTGTTTCAAGACATTGGTGTAGATGAAATTGTGGTTATTGTTATGATCGCCGTAGACATGGTAGAAGTATCCGGTAATATTAGTATTTGTATTCCAGGAAGACTGCTTGCCAATATTTATGATGTGATTGAAAAGAAACGTCATGTGGATACCGCATATGATATTATTGAACAAAATCACAAAGATGAAATTATGGATAATATTGAACAGACAATGTTGGAAGTAAAAGCAGAGATTTCTGGAGTGAAACTTACATTAGATGATATTTATAATCTTCATGTGGGAGATGTTATTGATTTAAACTGTCCAAAAGATTCCGATGTGTCAGTTTTAGTTGGAAGTAAAAAATGGTTTACAGGTCAAGTAGGAGTATATAATAAAAATGTAGCTGTAAAAATTCAATCCAAGTTAAATGAGTTGAACAACGGAATGGATTTGAAATTAGTGCAAGAAGAGCTTTCTAATGCACAAGAATCTACTTGACATAATAAAAGATAATAGAAAGAAAAAGAAGTGAGGTAAAAGAAAATGGCAAAAATTTTAGTTGTTGATGATGCAGCTTTTATGAGAATGATGGTGAAAGATACATTAACAAAAGGTGGATATAGTGATTTAGAAGAAGCAGAAGATGGAGCAAGAGCGGTAGAAAAATATCAAGAAGTAAAACCAGATCTTGTTATCATGGATATCACAATGCCAAATATGGATGGTCTTGAAGCATTAAAAGAAATTAAAGCACTGGATCCAGCAGCCAATGTCATTATGTGTTCCGCTATGGGACAAGAGGGAATGGTTATTGAGGCAATTAAATCTGGAGCAAAAGATTTTATTGTAAAACCATTTAAAGCGGATAGAATTTTAGAAACTGTTTCTAAAATTATTGGATAGGGAGGAATACTATGTCTTTTTTAAGTTCTTTTGATATCAGTGCTTCTGGTATGACTGCACAGAGATTAAGACTTGACATTGCTTCCCAAAATATTGCAAATATTGAAACAACAAGAACAGAAAATGGTACACCATATCGTAGAAAGCAAGTTGTGTTAGAAGAAAGAACGAGGTCACCATTTCAAGTAACACTGGATCAAGCGATGAATCAAGTGGATACACCAGCAGGAGTTATTGTGAAACAGATCACTGAAGATCAAAGTGATTTAAAATCTGTTTATAATCCAACTCATCCGGATGCAGATGAACAAGGATATGTACAAATGCCGAATGTTGATTTAATTCAAGAAACCATTGATGGAATGGCGGCATCAAGAGCATATGAAGCGAATATTACCGCATTTAATGCGATGAAATTGATGGCACAAAAAGCATTGGAGATTGGAAAATAGACTGAATAAAGAAAAAGATTTCATAAAGGAGAATTGGAAAGATGAGTACAAATAGCTTGCGTACAATAGAAATAGATGCGATAGGGGAAATCTTGAACATCAGTCTCGGTGCATCTGCGACAGCCGTTTCCACAATGCTCGATACCCGTGTGGATATTACAACTCCAAATGTTAGTCTTCTTTCAAAAGAGGAATTTGAATTTTCAGAATTAGAACCTGCAATTGGAGTAGAAATTACATATGTATCCGGTCTTTCTGGAAGCAATATGATGTTATTAAAGCGAGAAGACGTTCGAATAATTGTGGGAATGTTGATGGGAGCTACAATACCAGAAGAAGACTTTGAAATGAATGAGATGAATGTCAGTGCAATTTGCGAAGTCATGAATCAAATGATGGGTGCGTCTTCGACTGCATTGTCCGAACTGTTTGGAAAAGCCGTCAATATATCCACTCCTTCTTCTTTTGAAGTAAATGATTTAAACGAATTTCGAGATCGTTATTATGGGGATAACGAAAAAATGGTTGTTGTCCGCTTTATCTTAAAAATTGAGGATAAGGTGGAAAGTGAATTTTTAAATATGATGTCAGTTCCTTTAGCAAAGGAAATGGTTTCTGGTTTCTTCCCAGATGGAGTTCCTAACATTGATGATGAGGAAGAGGCGAAAGAAGAAGCAGTCAAAGAAAAGGAACACGAAAAACAAGAACAGATAGTGACTGAACAAAAACTCGAAGAACCAGAAATAAAAGAGCCACTAGACAAAGAAGTCTTTGTAAAACATGAAGAAACCGCTGCAACAACAGAACAGGCACCATTTGCTGAAGTGGAACACATTTCGTACCAGCAACCAATGGTGGAAAATAAGTATGCTATGGAAGAGCAGAATTTTGCAAAAGAGATGATGACTGCTATGCAACAACAACAACAGCAGTTTATGGAACAGATGCAACAAATGCAGATGATGATGCAAACTTCCATGCAAAATATGATGCAAACAACCTTGCAGAATCAACCAGCAAAGCAACCACCAGAGCAAAAACAGATTAAAGTGCAAAAGATGGTAAGCCCTACTTTGACATCCGGAACTCAATCGGAGCATCTTGCAGATGGTGAAGATGTGAATATGGATCTGATTATGGGAGTTCCATTGGATATTTCAGTAGAAATTGGACGCACAAAGAAACTTGTAAAAGATATTTTAGAATTCAACAAAGGAACATTAGTTGTTCTTGATAAAGCAGCAGGAGAACAGGTGGATTTATTTGTCAATGGACAATGTATTGCAAAAGGTGATGTTGTTGTCATTGATGATAATTTTGGAATCCGGATTACAGAAATTCTAAAAGAAAGTATTAAATTCTAATAAAGGAGAAAAAAATGCTTGATGGAATAGTGACTGCATTAGGAACTTTGGTTGTCGTCATTGGAATTTTGTTGCTGACTTATATTTCGACAAAATTCATCGGAAAAGGGGTGGCCATTCGTCATGGTTCTTCCTATATGAAGATAGTAGATAAGATAGCAGTTGGACAAAATCAGGCACTTCTTATTGTGACAATTGGCAAGAGGCATTTCCTTGTTGGAACATCCTCTTCCTCCATGTCGCTACTTTCCGAATTGAATGAGGAAGATTTAGAGGAAATTCCAAATCTTTTTGGAAGTGAACAAAAAGAAACGTTTAATCAGATTCTAAAGAAAATAGGGAATAGGAAGAAATAAACATGGATACAACACAGGCATTAATTAATATCAATGGGGATAAGGTTCCAACACTGGAAATTTTTATTGGAATGACAATTCTTATGTTGTTGCCATCAATTGTAGTTATGATGACTTCCTTTACAAGAATTATCATTATACTTTCTTTTGTTAGAAATGCTTTAGGGATTCAACAGACTCCTCCCAATATGGTTTTAGTTGGAATTGCACTTTTTTTATCGCTTTTTATTATGAGTCCTGTTATTGAGGATATTAATACAACGGCATACCAACCATATAAAGAAGAGAGAATTAATGAGCAACAAGCTTTAGAACGAGCACAAGAACCGATTAAAGAATTTATGTTGAAACAAACGGAAGTAAGTTCGTTAGAATTATATAAGGATATGGCAGGAAAAAAAGAAGTTTCAGAGCCACAGGAATTGCCACTCACTGTTATTATACCAGCATTTATAACAAGTGAATTAAAGAGAGGCTTTACGGCAGGATTTCTTTTATTTTTGCCATTTTTATTAATAGACATTATAGTTTCTAGTACCTTGATGTCTATGGGTATGATGATGTTGCCACCAGCAACCATTGCATTGCCATTTAAGTTGCTTTTATTTGTAACGGTCAATGGATGGGAACTTTTATTCTCCGCTATTGTAAAAAGTTTTCGATATTAATGGAAAGGATAGAGTAAAGTTATGACAAATGGAGAAGTATCTGATTTAATGTATCAAGTATTCATATTAGCAATGAAACTTGGAGGGCCAATGCTCATTATTAGTATGGTAGTTGGTATTGTGATTTCTATTTTACAGGCAGCAACACAGATCCACGAACAGACCATTACTTTTGTTCCAAAATTAATTGTTATTGGCATTTTACTTGTAATGACTGGTAGTACAATGTTAAATTCTTTACAGGATTTTACAGCACAGATTTTTAATAGTATTTAAAAGTTAAAAAGTATCATTGCTTCATAATGGAGAAGTGAAGAGATTGTATAATATGAAACGAATGAAGAGGGTACGAATGGAGAAAGAAAAATGAATGAACAATTTATGCTCTTTTTACTAGTGCTGATGAGGATGTCTGGCTTTATATTTTTAAATCCCATTCTTGGGAGAAGGAATATTCCATCAATTGTAAAGACAGGGTTTTCTATGGCATTGGCAGTTGTGGTATACTCCATTACTTCTCAGACGGTAACCATAGAAAGTACAAGTGCTTTTGTGTTCGGATTTTTGTTATTAAAAGAGTTTTTTCTAGGATATTTGCTAGGATTTGTAATGGAACTTTTTTTATTCGCTGTTACATATTCTGGGGCAATTATGGATTTTCAAATAGGTTTGTCCATGGCAACTGTTTATGATGCACAAAATGGAACGCAATCGGCTTTAACAGGAACGATTTTTAATATTTATTACATATTGTTATTTTTTGCAGTGGATGGACATTTGGCATTAATGAAAATTTTGATTGAATCTGGACAAGTGATTCCATATGGGATGGCAGTGGTAACAAGAGGAAGTGCACAAGCAATTCTCACTATTTTTTCAGAATGTGTGGTTCTAGCAGTAAAATTAGCACTTCCTATGATTGCCATTCAGTTTTTAGTGGAGATTGCAGTTGGTATTTTAATGAAGATCATTCCACAAATTAATATATTTATTTTAAGTATTCAATTAAAAATTATTATAGGGTTTATTATGCTCTTTGTGTTAATTTCTCCAATTGGAGGTATGTTTGGAACGATCGTTACACAGATGATGAATGAAATGATATATGTTTTAAAGACAGCAACAACATAAGGAGTGAAAAGGAATGGCTGGAGATTCTAAAACCGAGAAAGCGACCCCCAAGAAGAGAAGGGATGAGAGGAAAAAAGGTAATGTATTAAAGAGTCAGGATATTGTTGTTGTTTTAGGAACATTTGCTTCTTTTTTTGCATTAAAACTCTATTTTCCAACTATGGTAAAGACGCTTCGGTATGATATGCAATTTTTTGTTTCATTAAGTGGAAGTGCAGAAGAACTAACTTTAGGAGATCTTCAAAAGGTGGGAATTCATTTGATAATAAGTGGAGCAAAATTAATCTTTCCATTAGCACTGATTAGTGTTGCTGTTGCGATTATTGCTACTGGTGCACAAACAAGATTTTTATTTGTTGCAAAGAACTTTTATCCAAAGTTTAGCAATATCAATCCGATAGAAGGAATTAGAAAATTATTTGCTCTGCGAAATTTAATTGAATTACTAAAAAACATTATTAAAATTATTATTTTAATTTATATATTGTATGGCCTTTTAAAAGATGATATGGCATCCATTATAAAGACTATGAATATGGATATTAGCGCATCTGTTAATTATATGATGGAATTAATGATGAGTATGATATTTCGGGTCACATTAGTCTTTGTTGTTGTTGCAGCCGCAGATTTTCTATATCAATGGTGGGATTATGAACGTCGTTTGAAGATGTCAAAGCAAGAGGTAAAAGAAGAATTTAAGCAAATGGAAGGAAATCCAGAGGTAAAAGGTAAGATTAGACAGATTCAAAGACAAAGAGCACAGATGAGAATGATGCAGGCCGTTCCAAATGCAGACGTTATTGTAAGAAACCCGACGCATTTTGCGGTAGCATTACAATATGATGCTGAGAAACATAGTGCACCGATTGTTGTTGCAAAAGGACAGGATGAAGTAGCACTGAGAATTGTAGCAATTGGAGAAGAAAATAAAGTTATGGTTGTAGAAAATAAACCTCTTGCAAGGGGGCTTTATGCTTCAACAGAAATTAATCAAGAAATTCCAGCGGAATATTATAATTTGGTAGCGGAATTGCTTGTAGAAGTGTATAAGATAAACAATAGGAAAGTGAAGTAGGCAGTACTATGAAGAAAATACTGAATCATTCGGTAGCACTATTTGTTATCGTAATTGTTTTACTTTTGATTATACCATTGAATCCATTTTTGTTGGATGTCATGATTATTATAAATATATCCATTTCCCTTATGATTATTTTAATCAGTATGAACATTAAAGAGCCGTTGGAATTTTCAATATTTCCGTCTCTCTTACTCATTACGACATTATTTCGTCTAGGTCTTAATGTATCTTCTACAAGAAATATTTTGACAAATCAGGGCTCAGCTGGACAAGTCATTCAGTCTTTTGGTGACTTTGTTTTGCAAGGAAATGCAGTTGTAGGTTTCATTATCTTCTTAATTATCGTATTAGTGCAGTTTATTGTTATTACAAAGGGAGCAGAACGTGTAGCAGAGGTAGCAGCACGTTTTACATTGGATGCTATGCCAGGAAAACAGATGGCAATTGATGCTGATTTAAGTTCTGGACTTATCAATGAACAGCAAGCAAAAGTACGAAGAGAGAAAATTCAAAGAGAGGCAGATTTTTATGGTGCCATGGATGGTGCTACGAAAATCGTAAAGGGAGATGCTATCATGTCCCTTTTGATCACTTTCATCAACTTAGTTGGTGGAAGTGTTATCGGTATTTTAACATCTGGATTATCTTTTAGTGAAGTGTTGAATGTATATTCTATTGCAACGGTCGGTGATGGTCTTGTTTCCCAGATACCAGCACTTTTAATTTCCACAGCTACTGGTATGATCGTAACAAGAGCCGTTTCAGAGGGAAGTTTGAATACGGATGTTTCTAAACAATTTTTGGCACAACCACAGGCGATTATTATGTCTGGAGGTATTCTACTGGTCTTATTATTGATTCCAGGAATGCCAAAAATTCAGCTTGCTATTATTGCTGTTGTGTTAATTTTCGCAGGAATGCAAATTTCTAATAAGATGAAAGAAGCGGCTATGGTTGAACAATTAGCAGCAGCGACTCCAGCAGTGGAAGATGGGACAGTGGAAGATACAGTGTCAGAAGAGGAGTATTATAAAGACATCAATCATGTGTATTCTCTTTTAAATGTAGAGCCAATTGAAATGGAGTTTGGATATAGTTTAATTCCACTTGTAGATGAAAGCAGTGGCGGAAAAATGGTGAATCGAATTGTGATTTTCCGATTGCAATATGCACAGGAAATGGGACTTGTCATTCCTTCCATTCGATTACGAGATGGAGCTAATCTCAATACAAATCAATATATTATTAAGATTAAGGGAGAAGAAGTCGCAAAAGGAGAGATACTTGTTGATTATTACTTAGCATTGGAACCAGCCAATCCAACAGGAGTTATTGATGGAATTGAAACCATTGAGCCTGCATATGGAATTCCAAGTAAGTGGATTTTGCCAGAAAATAGAGAATTGGCGGAAATCTATGGATATACAGTTATTGATCCGCTATCGGTTATGTTAACACATTTGTCAGAAACTGTAAAACAACACGCATATGAATTGTTGACAAGACAAGAAACGATGCAATTAATAGAAAATGTAAAAGAAACATTGCCAGAGTTAATTCAAGAAATTTTTCCAGAGCGTCTTACATATGGAAGTTTTCAAAAAATTCTTGTTAATCTTTTGAAAGAGGGAATTCCAATTAAAGATTTGGAAACGATTCTTGAAAGTATTTCTGATTCCATTACCTTTACCAATGACTTAACAACGATTACAGAAAACATTCGTGTGGCATTAAAACGTACAATTACAAGAAAATTCTGTGAAGAAGGGCAGATGAGAGTTGTTACACTGGATGGAGAATTGGAAAAAACAATTGCGGGAAGTTTAACAAAAGGGGAACAAGGTATTTATCCTGCTTTAAGCCCTGATGTTATGCAACATATGATTGAGCAGATTGGAGAAGAGATTAAAAAATTCCATGATCTGGCACAAAGTCCTATTATTTTAACAAGCCAAGTAATCCGAGTTTATGTCTATCGTCTTTTAGAACCTTTTTATCCAAATGTTTATGTATTATCATTTCATGAAATCGTAAACAATGTACAAATTCAGGCGATTGGAAATATTACAAAATAGTATATAGGGAAGGAGCCTGTTAGTATGGGATATCAAGAAAACCCTAGAACTACTGATTATACACAGTGGTCGAACGAGGAACTACTAGAAGAATACAAAAGAACAAGCAGTCAGGTTATGAAACAGGAGCTAGCCAAACGATATATATATGTTGTGAGAAGTATTGCGATTCAGATGCGAGATGTCTACATTGGATTTAGTCAATTAGAAGACATTATTCAAGAAGGCGTCATCACAGTGATGAGTGCAATTGATAAGTTTGAGTTAGAGAAAAATGTTAAATTCGAAACCTATATCTCAAAAAGAATTCGAGGAATGATTATTGATTTAGCGAGAAAACAAGATTGGATTCCAAGAACTGTTCGTAAAAATGTTAAGGATTTAGAGCAAGCAACGGCTGAGTTATTTGAAAAGTTAGGTAGAACACCGAGTACAAAAGAAGTAGTTGCTTATATGGGCATTACAGAAGAAAAATATCAAAAGATATTGGCAAAGACCAACTTGTTTCATATTCTATCACTGGATATGGTGATAGAAGAAAATAGTGAAAATCCAAAAGTTCTTCAACTTCCATCAGTGGAGGATGAAGAACAACCAGAACAAAGTTATTTGAATAAGGAATTTCATGAAGTATTGGAACAGAGTATTTTAAAATTAAAAGAAAATGAGCAAAAAGTGATTGCACTTTACTATGTAGAGGAATTAAATATGAAGGAAATCGCAAAAATCATGCAGGTAAGTGAACCTAGAATTTCTCAAATTCATGCTCATGCACTAAAGAAGTTAAAAGAGTACATAGAACAATACAATCAATAAATGGGAGGTACTGTGATGTTTCAAGGATTTTATAATTTAACATCTGGTGTGTTGACACAAAATAGAAATTTGAATGTTATCAGTAATAATATGGCAAATACAACAACACCAGGGTATAAAAAGGATGAAACAACAATTACGACATTTCACGATACGCTGATTAGTCGTGTTGGAAACAAAGAAAAGCAAGATGCACAAGTAATCGGTAGCTCTTCTAGTATTGTAACAGTGGGACAAGTTGCAACGGACTACGAGGCAGGAGATTATGAGCAGACAAGCAATCCAATGGCATTTGCATTGGGAGAAAAAGGTTTTTTTTGTATTCAAACAAATAATGGAACCGTTTATACGAGAAATGGAGATTTTTCCATTGATGAACAGGGATATTTAAGTCTTCCGGAAATAGGAAGAGTGCTTGGAGAAAATGGACCGATTTATCTTGGAACCGATAAAATTAAGGCAGATCGTGCAGGAGTGATTCGCACAGAGGATGGAAGACAGGTTTTAGGTAAATTATCCATTGTAGATTTTGCAGATCGTGATACACAGTTAATAAAGGAAGACAATGGTGTTTTTCGTGCAACAGGTGCCATAGAACAAGTAAATGATGCAGAGGTTTATTGGAAGACTGTGGAATCTTCGAATGTAAAACCCGTTGATGAAATGATAAAAATGATGAGTAGTCAAAGAAATTTACAAAGTGATTTGCAAATGATTAAAATATACGATCAATTAATTGGAAAGATGGTTTCTTCTCTTGGACCAACACAATAAATGATGATAAAATAATATAATAGGGAAATCATAGGATAGGAAATTCCAAAACAGGAAACGTTTGGATAGAAAAAGGAGGATGAAATAAAATGGACACTTCATTTTATACGGCAGCACAAGGTGCTAGAATGCGACAAAAGCAAATGAATGTTATTGCCAATAATATTTCTAATATTAATACCAATGGATATCGTGCAAAGGAAGTCGCATTTGGTGACTTGATGTATTATAATATGAACCCTGGTAATGCAGAAGATTGGGATGCAGGAGCAGGGTGTCTTATTGAACGTACGATGGATTCACAGGAACAAGGAAGCCTTGTTAGTACAGGGGATCAAAATAATTTTGCCATAGAAGGTAGTGGATATTTTATGCTTCTTGATTCAGCAACAGGAGAGATAACCTATACAAGAGATGGTAGTTTTTCCGCTTCACAAAGAGCGGATGGATTTTATCTAGTCAATAATGCTGGAAAATTGGTGTTGGATAAAATGGGACAGCCAATTCAAATAGGAGAACAAGGTGTATCAAAGGATCAAATAGGGGTTTTTGATTTTCCAATCTCTACGGGACTTTTGAGCAAGGGTGATAATGAGTGGCAGGCATCAGAACAAAATGGTCAGCCTTATCTTATTACAGATGCTAAGGTAAGACAAGGATGTATTGAGGAATCCAATGTGGATCTTGCGAAAGAAATGGCAAAAGTCATTGAGAGTTCTCGTTCTTATTCTTACAACTTAAAAATGGTTCAGACTTCAGATGAGATTGAGCAAGCAATAAATAATCTTCGTTAATATTGAGAAACAATAAAAGTGTAAAATGTAGATAGGAAAGGAAGAAAATTATGGCTAGTAGTGAAATTTTATTGGAATCAGGGACGAATGAAATTGAGATTATGGAGTTTACCATTCATGGAGAACTCTATGGAATTAATGTTGTAAAAGTAAGAGAAATTATGCAGGCAGGGCCTGTTAAGCCAATTCCTCATTCCCATAGTGCTGTGGAAGGAATCTTTAAGCCAAGAGATATCCTATTAACAGTAGTTGATTTACCATTTTATTTAACTGGAATGAAAACAGAACCACAGCCAAAAGATCTGTTTATTATTACGAATTTTAACAAAGTAAATATCGCATTTCGCGTGAATACCGTAGATGGAATTAGCAGAATGTCATGGACAGATATTCAAAAACCAGATAGAACACTGTCCTATGGTGATGAAGGAGTGGCAACTGGAATCGCCAAGTTCCAAGATCGTCTTGTAACCATACTAGACTTTGAAAAAATTGTAGCAGAGATCGCTCCAGAAACGGGAATTAAGTTGACGGAAGTGGATGCTTTAGGAGATAGGGACTATCAGGAAGAAGCCATTTTGCTAGCAGAAGATTCCATCTTATTATCCAAGATGGTGGAAACAGCCCTTGTGCGTTCCGGATACCATAATTTAAAGAAATTTAATAATGGAAAGGAATTATGGGACTATTTATGTGGAATCAAAGATGGTGACCGTTTATCAGAAGAAGTGGATTTGATTATTACCGATATTGAGATGCCACAGATGGATGGACACCGTTTAACAAAATTAGTAAAAGAGGATCCTGTTTTCCGTAAAATTCCACTTGTTATTTTCTCATCTTTAATTAATGAGGAAATGGAGCGAAAAGGAAAAGAACTTGGAGCTGATGCACAGCTTTCTAAGCCAGAAATTGGACATTTAATTGGAATTGTAGACGAATTAATACTAAGAAATAAAAAGGAAAACTAAATATCTGTTTTTCCCATATGATGTAATTGAACTTAACTTCTATAAAAAATTATGAAAAGAGATGGATTCCGTTATAACAGAATATATTGAAAGAATAATTTGTTAGATTGGAGAAATTAAATGGGAGAGTTTTTCAAGAGAAGAGAGATTCAAGAAAAGCAAGGAAAAGAGATTATAGGATATGAAATTGTTTTCTTCAATGAGGAACTTAATTCTGGACAAGGAGAGTTTGAAAAAATAGCTTTGGCTAATGAAGAGCTCTTATTTTATGAGGAAACTTTACTATTTATCCCCTGCACATCCAAACTATTTTTTTCGGAACAACAGATGTTGATGTTTCCAGTTGAGAAAGTAATTTTTGAATTAGAACAAGATGTTATCTTAGAGTGGGATTTAGAACAACAAATAAAAAAGTATTATGAAAAGAACTATAAGTTTTCGATTCGTAATTTTCAGTTTATTCCACAATATTTTAAGATTTTAAGTTACATAGAATATGTTGGATTTGATGTAGAAGGAATAGGAGAAATTCCAAAGCAACAAAAAGAGTCCATGAATAACGCATTTAGAATTGCAAAACGTCTTCAAAAAAAATGTGTCATATGGGGAATTCACTCAAAGCAAGCCTATGACGGGCTTGCTGATTTGAAGGTGGATCTGATATCGGGAAAATATTGTTCTAAAGTAGAAATCGATACAATAATAAAACAGCAGTATTTATCCAATGATTTGCATTCTTTTATGGTGGCAATCAGTCGAAATCGTGTCGATATAAAGGAGTTAGAAGAAAAGATAGGAAAGAATGCTTTTTTAACTTATAATATATTACAAATTGTAAATGCCCCTACTTTCTTTGAAAGAAAAAAAGTGAAATCCATTTCCGAGGCGGTGATGATCATAGGAATTGATCAGCTTAGAAAATGGTTTCCTTTTTTATTGTTTTACTCGCAAGAAAAGAAAGAATGTGAGTTACTTATAAAAAAAGCATTTTTTCGTGGATTTTTTGCAATGGAATTGATGAAAGATAAAAAAGGTTTTTCTTTGACCAGTGCAGAATGCTATATGATGGGGGTACTATCCATAATAGAACTTATTGTGGATACGGAATGGAAGCAGATCATAGACTCACTAGAAATATCTTGTGAATTAAAATATGCTCTTACAAATGAAGAGGAAAAAAGTCATAAACTATATGTATTTTTGTTAGCATATGAAGAGGAGCATTGGCACCTTGTACAACAGCTTGCAAAAGAGTTAATGATTGAAGAAGAGAGCGTAAAAAGAGGTTATATTCATGCTTTATATGAAACAAATAAAGTATGGAAGATGCTCACAAGCGAGTATCAAAAAAATGATAAGCTAAAAGAACATATCGAAGATCTGTTTTATTAAACAAAAGTGAAAGGAAGGGAAACATTTGGCAACAGTTATTGTTTTTACAAATCAAAAAGGTGGGGTTGGTAAAACAACGACATCAGCAGCGTTAATTAGCGGATTATTAAAAAGAGGAGAACGTGTGTTAGCCCTTGATCTTGATCCACAAGGGAATCTAGGATTTAGCCTTGGCATGGATGTGGAAGCGGAGAATACCATGTATGATGTCTTTATGGGCGAAATACCACTGGAAGAAGCGATTCAGACAGAAGGGGACCTTGGATTAATCCCTTCTAATATTTTGTTGAGTGGAACTGAAGTAGGTATGGATGGAGAACATAGAGAAGTGTTATTAAAGCAGGCATTAGAATCTGTGCAAGATCAGTATGATTATATTGTAATTGATACACCACCAGCATTAAATATTTTAACACTGAACGCTTATGCTGCTGCTCACCACTTAATTATTCCAATGGCATCTGAAATTTTAAGTCTTGTTGGTTTGGTACAACTTTCAGAAACCGTAGATGCCATTCGTGAAACCGTTAATCCAGAATTAAATGTTCTTGGAATTTTACTTACTAGATATAATAAGAGAACACGTCTTGCACAAGATGTGAGTGATATGGCAGAAACAGTGGCAGAACAAATTGGAACAGAAGTCTTTAAAACAAAAATTCGTACAGGCGTTGCTGTTGCAGAGGCGCCAGCTCATGGAATGAGCATTTTGGACTATGCTCCAAGATCAAATCCAGCACAAGACTATGAAGCGTTTGTAGAAGAGGTGCTAAATCGGATTGAGAGATAGGAGAAGGTGTGATGGACAAAAAAACAAATAAAACGGATCATGTACTAAATCTTTTGTCAGGAAATAAGAAAAAAGAGAAAGAAAAAGGAAAAACTCCTGCCAATATTGTAAAAGAAAGTAATGCAAAAGAAAAGAAAGCAGAAGAAGTAGCATCCTTGATCCAAGAACAACTAGAACTGGAATTGGAAAAAGAAGAGAGGGAGAATGAAAAAAATAAAAAGCAAGAAGAAGAGCATTCATTCGAAGGGGTAGCAAAAGAAGTTGCGAAGAAAACAGAAGATTCTTCACAAGAAGTGGTGGAGAAAGAAGAAGTAAAACAGATAGAGGGGATAAAAGAAGATACACCAGTTGAAACATTAAAGGAAGAGAAAATAGAAGAAGAATTAAAAGAGCAGGCGGATTTGTTAGAATCAGAAATAGAACAAGAAAAGCAAGGCGATGAGGAGCAAGTGCCAGATATAGAAGAAGAGTCAGAAGAGATACCAGAGTATAGTTTTGTCAATGTGATGGAACATGTTGTGTCAAAAAAGGCGAAAATGTATATGGAGAAGTTTGGGAACTGTATGTGCCCAAGATGTGTCGCTGATGTAAAAGCCTATGCCCTAACCCATCTTCCTGCAAAATATGTGGTCATTCAGTCAAGTGGAGTGTTTCCACTACTTAATTTTTATGCAGATAAATATTCTGATCAAGTATTGGTAGAATTGACAAAAGCCTGTATTGTTGTAAAAGAAAATCCACATCACTAATAACAATGAGAATAGTACAAAAGATAAAGAACAGCTTTATGAATATAAAATGGAGAGAGAAATAACCAGAAGAAATAGAAGGATAAGTTTCTTCTGGTTTTCTGTTTCTATCGTTGAATAGAACAGCAATACAGAAAATGTACAAAAAATCTTAATTTAGAATAGGTTGTTGCCGATAATATAACAGAAAACAAGAAAAAGAAAACGATTTATTTATGATATAGGAAAGGGTGTGTTAACATGGCATCTATTGGTGGTTTAACAAGTTCTACAAGTAGCAGTTTAACAGGTACGAATAGTTTAAAAGGATATGGTGGATTGGCAAGTGGGCTTGATAGAGACTCCTTAATTGAAGCTATGACAAGCGGTACACAATCTAAAATACAAAAACAAAAACAACAAAAACAAATTGTGGAATGGCAACAAGAGGCAATCAGAAACATTACAGATAAAATGTACGATTTTACTCAGAAATATACATCTTATACATCCAGTACGAATCTTTTAAGTTCTAGCTTCTTTTCAAGAAACGATATTACAAGTCAAGGGGCAAATAGCAAGTATGTATCTGTCAGTGGAAACTCTCCATTAATTGATAATATTTCTATATTGGGAGTCAAACAATTGGCGACAAGTGCACAGATAACATCATCTAATATAATTAGTGGAGATCAAAAGATCAGCGGGACTATAACAAAGGGAGATAATATTTACACAAGTAATTTAGCTGGTGAGAGTTTTAAAATAAAAGTAGGTACTAAAGAGTATAGTATTACATTATCGGCTGAAGATGCAACAAATTTATATGGTTTAACGGATGGTGTAAGTCAGGAAGATGCACTACAAAAAGCGGTGAATGTGCTCAATAACGCTTTAATTGATCAAGGATTAAAAAATGATGACGGCTCAGCGAAAGTAGAATTTGGTGTATCTGGTGGAAAGGTGACAATACACAATAACGATAATGCTGGTAATAATATAACATTAGTTAGTGGAGATAAAGTATTTCAAGCACTTGGAATTCTTGGAGAGGGTGAGACACTTTCTTCCGTTGAAGAAAAGAAAACTATTATTGGTACAAATGAAACTTTAACAGCAGAACATGATGAAAATGTTAGGCCTTCAAAAACAGTAAAGGAAATGCTGAAAGAAACAACATTAACGTTTAGTTATAATGGAACAACGAAAAATATAAAATTGGATGAAGATTTTACTGACATGACAGGATATGCAACGGCATTACAAAATGCCATTAACAAAGCCTATGGTGAAGGAAATATTAAAGTTGATTTGCAGGGGGCTCAATTGAGTTTTAAAACAGTAAATGATGATTATTCTACATTATCAATTGTTTCCTCTAGTATTGCAGGTGTTTTAGGAAAGGATGGAATTTTAGGGATAGAAGAAGGTGCCTCTAACCGTCTAAATGTCAATCAAACATTGGGAGAATTGAAAAATAGTGATGGCAATAATTTATTTGAAATAGATGAAAAGTCAGGTGAGGGTCATCTTTATGTTAATGATCAAAAAGTTACATTTACAAAAGACACAACATTGCAAGAATTAATGGATAAGATAGCAGAAGAAGCGAATGTTAAAATAACATATTTGTCCAGTACAGATAAAGTTACGATTTCTTCTCTAAATCAAGGTAAAGGCAGTTCCATTTCTTTTGGAAAAGTTGGAGAAACCGATAAGAATGCACAAGCTTTAATGAATTTGTTTCAACTTGACAAGGATGCCGAGGGATATAGCATTTCGGCAAATGGAACAAGTGTTGCTCATGGTAAAGATGCCATTATGACATTAAAATACAACAATACAGACAAGCCAATTACAGTACATCGAAATTCAAATACTATTAAAATTGATGATTTGGAATTTTCTTTAACAGGAACATTTGGTTACAAAAAAGATCCAGATGGTAAATATACAGATGAGATTGATCCAAATGCGGAGGCAGTTACATTTAGTGCAAAAGCAAATGCAGAAGAAACAACAACAGTTGTTAAAGAAATGATAGATGCTTTTAATGAGATCCTATCTTTGGTCAATACAACGGTCAATGAAAAACAAAGTGCTAGTGATAAATATGAACCATTAACAGATCAGCAGAAAGAAGAAATGACAGAGAGTCAAATTACTGCTTGGGAGAAGAAAGCAAAAGTGGGTATTCTCTATAATGATACAGAACTTAGAGGATTAGCTAGTGCTTTGCGTTTTGTACTTCCATCTGGAGCGGATCGTCAAGCGTTGGCTGATATTGGAATTTCTGTGTCCTCAGACTATGGCGATAATGGAAAACTTGTATTTGATGAAACAAAATTTAAAAAAGCAATGGAAACGAATCCGGATAAAGTAAAAGAACTAATTGCTGGTTTTACATCAGATGGTACGAAAACATCAAATGGTTTAATGAATAATATTCAAAATGTTATGGATCAATATGCGAAAACGACTGGTGCCACAAAAGGTATCTTAATACAGCGAGCTGGCTCAACAAAAGCCCCTTTATCTGTAATACAAAATTCTATGCAAAAACAAATTGAGAATATACAAAAGGTTATTGAACAATTACAAGATCGATTAGAAAGTGAACAAAGTCGTTATATTTCACAATTTACACGATTAGAAACGGTAATTGCTAATATGAATGCCCAGAGTAGTTGGTTATCACAACTTCAGTAATGGGAGAAAGAAGACGGTAGGGAAATGAATGCTTATAAACAATATAAAGAACAGACAATTTATACAATGACTAAGAGTGAGTTATTACAACTCGTATACAATGAATTATTAAAAAGATTAACAAGAGCCGAATTGGCATTGGATATGAAGCAAATGGATGTTTTTGAACAATCTATTACACGTTCAATGGAAATTGTGCAATATTTAATGGATACATTAAATCATAATTATCCAATTAGTAGGGAACTCAATCAAATGTATCAATTTTTTATATATGAATTGAGTCGAATTAATTCCAGTAGAAAAAAAGAGATTATTCAAGAATTAAAACCGTTGGTGACTGATTTAAGAGATGCTTTTTTGGAAGCTGGTAAAAGGTGTGGTTATTGATGGATGAGAGAGAACAGGAATTATTTGATGCGATAAAGCAACAGCTTCAGTATAAGTATCAGCATATGGCAGAGATCCAGAGAATGACAGCAGAAGTGAAAGAGGCAT
Source organism: uncultured Eubacteriales bacterium (assembly GCA_949284175.1). Classification (GTDB taxonomy): domain Bacteria; phylum Bacillota; class Clostridia; order Lachnospirales; family Lachnospiraceae; genus Scybalomonas. Next base: position 30,042 of record CASDVE010000020.1, on the reverse strand, counting down.
TAGAGAGAAATGATACAGTTTCTGCGGAACTCATTCTAAAGATGAGAGGAAAGGAAATGGAGCAATGCGATACTTGTATCCATAATTTAGAAGTTTTCATTGAGTCAATAAATGAAAATCAGCAAAAAGAATTAAGAAAGTTATTAAAAGGTGAAACAAACATAGCTCTATGGAAAGATAGAATAGAGGAATTGAAGAATCTTGTAATGAGAATTGATTATGTAACCAAAAAGACAATACAGTTAGATCAAGTCATTAGTATAAGATTGGCGGGAACAGATTCTTTTTATCATGCGATGAAAAAGTAATGAAAAAAACTGTGCATTGAAAAGTTTCTTTTGTGCACAGTTTTTTTCGTCTTAAAAAGCATTTGGGTTGGAAATAACCCAAGCAGGAGAACCATGATCCGTAGCTTTTGATAGTTCACGGATTAGAATATCAAGATCCCAGCTTTTCTCTGTGTTTTTTTTACTAAATGGATCAGAAATAATCACTGTTCCATCTGCTTTTATTCCATGAATGACGATGAAGTGACCAGATTCTGTAAAGTGACCAGGTCCCATTAAAAATACAATGAGTTTTCCCTGTTCTAAAACTTCAGAGATGGATGTTTGTGTGTAGAGATACAATTTTTCTGCACGAAGTCCAAAGGCTTCACTTCCCTCCGGAATGAGAGAATGCAGAGAACCTGAATGCAAACGCCAGTATCCATGTTTAAAAGCCCAATCGGCAGCGTCTGGTGGGAGCAATTTTTGTTCCGTTAAGGCAGATATAACAATAGAAAGGGTAGTTGGCCCACAGCCATATTTTTTCATCGGATCATGATTTCCATATAAATAATCTCCCCATTTTGGATCTGTTTGATAATAAGAAGTAACAGGAACGATAATGGAAGATTCTTTCGGATTTTTTGACATTACGTTCGTTGTTGGAATGAGAACAAGAATAAGTAATGTCAAAAAGAAAAGGTATTTTATATGTGGTTTCAATGAAAGTACCTCCTGTATTGTTAAATAAAGCTACATTATATTTATCGACGCAACAAGAAAAAAAATAATGGATTAGAAAGTGAGAAGTATATGGCTGGACAGTATGGAAGAACAATAGAAGTAGAATGTTTATTAAGAATTATTGAATCTGTCCAAAATGGCAATGAAGTTCCACAAAAGGTGCGTTCTGTGGATTGGGATCAGATTTATAAATTGGCAGATTATCATAAGGTGGCAAATTTGATATATTTAGCTTTGATTGGCATGGAAACCACCATTTCTGAAAAAACTCATGAAAAATTTTTTGCACGATACCAAGAGTCCTTTCTATCAGGGGAAAAATATGAAAGGGAAGTTGAGCGGATTATGCTTGCTTTTGACAGAAATGAAATTCATTGTATGTTATTTGGAGCATATATCATGAGAAGTTATTATCCAATTAAAGAAATGCAAATGTTATCAGCGATAGAGATTTTCATAGAAGAAGAACAATTGGAAGAGATTGAATTTTTGCTGGAACGCATTGGATATGAAAAAAGTGAAGAGATAGTTAGAATTGGTTATAAGTATAAAAAGGGTTCAGATAGCACTATCATTTTAAGAAATTATGCTAAGATTACAGGAAAGAAGAAAAAATATAAGAAAAAATTATTGAGTAAGGTGCCAACTGTCATTGGTCATTCTTATATCCATCAATGGGATAGAAATGCGTTTTATGTGCATTTGATTCAAGAACTGGTAGATTATTATGCAGAGGGAGAAATTAACGTTCGTCATGTTCTAGATTACTGGAATTATTATAAAGAAGTAAGTGATACATTGAATTGGAACTATATTGAAGAAGAGTTAAATAAATTGCAGTTATTGAAGTTTGCTACTTACATAAGGCAACTGGCTCATATATGGTTTGATGGGCAAATTGCCACAGAGGATCAAGAAATATATTATAATATGGAGCAGTATATTTTGACAAAAGGAGCAAATGGAAGAGAGATTAGTAAAGAGTTTTTACCCTTAATCCAAGTTGAAGAGAAAAAAGAGAGAATATGGGAACGAAAGAAAAGAAGGAAAGAACGGCATCAATGGAAATTTCCTAGAAAAGAGTACATGAAGGAATTGTTTCCAATTTTGAATAAATATCCAATGCTTTTGCCAATCTTTTGGTTATATCGTTTGTATTTTATTTATGGGAAACAAAAGAAAAATGACGAGAAATCTTAATATTTCTTTCACAATGACGATAATAAAAAGGTAAGGGAAAATGTCAGATGATGAGGTGGTCATATGAAAATAAATTTTAACGATATAAGCAAATTATATAAAAATTCGATGATAATGCAAAATCAGAGAAATACAAAAAGTTTAGAGCAACAAGCAAAGAATGGAAAATTTGATCAGATCCAAATTACAAAAACAAGACCATCTACAAAAAGTTTAGAAGATCAATTTATAAGTTCTATGACAAAACAAGTTCTTCAAGATGTTGCAAGGGGAAATAGCGAGGAGCGAATAAATGATTTGAAAAAGCAAGTGCAAGAAGGAACGTATTCTTTCAATGTTACTGATATTGTTTCAAAGATTCTACTTGAGAAAGGAGAATAGGTATGGAGAAGTTTGAAGAAGTGATTCGTAAAATGATTTCCCTATTTGAAGAGTTAAAAATAGTAGAGCAAAAGAAATTAGAATCTGTTCAAAAGAACAAAATCACTTTCTTAGAAGATAGCATGAATAAAGAGCAAGCATGTATCTTAAAATTACGAGGCTTGGAACAAGAAAGAGAACGGATACAAAAAGAAAATGGATGGGAGAATAAAAAATTCCGTCAGATTCTTGAAATTGTGTCAGAAGAAGAAAAGAAGCGGTTAGAGCCTTTATTTTTAAAATTATCAAAAAAAATAAAGGAATTTCAAGCTATAAATGAAGATGCGTGTGCTTTGATACAAGTAAACTTACATAAAGTAAATGCCGCTTTAGCACAAAATGGAGCACGTTATACAGAAGATAGAAATCTAGAAAATAGAAAAAAGCCATTTACAAGTAGAAGAGTATAAGGAGGAGCGTTATGGTTCGATCAACTTTTGCTGGATTTTCAATGGCGCAGTTGGCACTCAGTGCAAATCAGAAGGCGTTAGATGTAACAGGACAAAACTTAAGTAATATCAATACTGAAGGTTATACAAGACAAAGACTAGATCTTGTCAGCATTTCACCACAACAAGCAGGGAGTTTTAGCTCTCCAAACGATGTAAAAGTTGGTATGGGTGTGCTTATGACAGGAGTTTCCCAGATTCGAGATCCTTTTTTGGATACACAGTATCGCAATCAGTTAACAAAAGTAGGAACAGCGGATTCTATTAATAATATTCTTTCTGATATCGGGGGAATCTTTGATGAATCCGATAAATCTGCTATTAAGGAACAATTATCTGATATTGTAAGTCAATTAGATAAGTTATCTCAGCCGGGGCAATCTTCTGATGATACGATTGTGCGCTCTTCTTTTGAAGTATTGATCAATTATATCCATCAAAATGCGGAAGATTTGGCTACGGTAAAAGATAAAGTAATCGATAGGATAGAAGATAGCAACTTAGCGGATATAAGAGATATTTTAGAAAATATAAAAAATTTAAATGAATCCATTAAACAAAGTCAAATTCTTGGTGATCCAGCGTTGGAGTTACAAGATCAACGGAACTTATTATTAGATGATTTATCTACCTATCTTCCAATTAAAGTGGAAACAGAAAAGGTACATAAGGGTGGCGGAATTTATGTTGATAAGTTAAAAGTGACATTTACAGGCTCTAATAATAAGAATATTACGTTAATAGATGATGATAAGGTAGCAGAAAAAATATTTGTAAAACTCAATAAAGATCAAAGTGATCCAAATTATGGAAAATATGAGATGGAAATAGTTGATACAGATGGAAATACATATAATAACGTTGAATCTAATTTAAAAGAAGGTATCTTAAAGGGCAGTCTGGATATGTTAAATGAAAGAGGTTCTTTTAATGGTAGTACCACAAATGGAATTGGATTTTATGAGGATACCTTTAATACTTTTGTCAATACCCTTGCGATTAAGATGAATGAATTAAATGGAGTTACATATGTAAATGGAAAGGCAACTGGTAATTTAGATAAAGCGTTATTTACAACAGCAAACGGAGGAGCAGATGGTTTCACTGCATCTAATATTAAAATCTCAGAGGAGTGGGCAAAGGGAACGATTCATATTAAGAGAACAGATACTGGTACTTCTACTGGAAATGAAACGATTTTAAAAATGATATCTTTATTATCTGATGAAGAAGTTGAGTTGATAAATCCAGATGGCACACAAAGTGGTACTAAAAAAAGCCTTTTTGATTGCTATGGTTCCATTCAAAATACGTATGCCATTGATAAAAAGTCCTATGAATCTCTTCTTCAGAACCATACGACAGTAGCACAGCAAGCAGCAACATCGAGGGAGTCTGTTACTGGTGTTAATATGGATGAAGAAGTTATGAATATGATGAAATATCAGCAATCTTATAATGCAGCTTCAAGACTTATGACAACATTAGATACCTTATTGGATAAATTGATTAATGGCACAGGTGTGGTATAAAATTGAAAATAAGTTTTGTATGATAGAAGGATAGGTGATAATAAAATGCGTGTTACAACCAATATGATGATGAAGAATTATCAGACAAGATTAAATGATTCTTTGACACAACAGACAAAAAATCAGTATCAAGTGATGACAGGAAGGCGGTATCAATATGCTTGGGAAGAGCCATCCGATGCAATGAATGCTTCAAATCTAACAAAACGATACTTAAGAAATAAAGATTATTTGGAAACCATTGATGATGTACAGTCTTATCAAGATGCACAAGAGGATGCTTGTAGACAGGTATCTGAATTGGCGAAAACGATAAATAAAGAGTATTCTATGGAAGCTCTGAATGGAACAACAGGATTAGAGTCGAGAAAGACATTTGCAGCGGCATTAAGAGAGATTCAAAATTCTATGGTGAACAGTTTGAATGGAAAGTATGGTGATGATTTTGTATTGTCAGGTTCCGATGGAAAAAAACTTCCATTTGAAATAGATGATAATGGAAACGTTTTGTATCATGGAATCGATGTTGATGATATGACAAAGAAGACAGAACTAGATGCACAAGCCAATCAAACGTTATATGTTGATTTGGGATTTGGATTAACATTTGACCAAAATCAACAAATTGTGTCATCTAGTGCCTTTAATACTTCACTACCAGGAATTGCTGTTGTGGGATATGGAAAAGATGCTAATAATATGAGCAATAATATGATCGTATTAGTTGGTCAAATGGCAGAGGAATTAGAAAAAGAAGATTTTGATCAAGATGCCTATGAAGCTCTGTGGATGAAGTTTGATGAAGGAGCAAATAAATTAAATGATACCGTTGCTACTTTAGGTACAAAAACACAGTTGTTAACAGCTACAAAAGAACGTCTAACGGATTTAGATCTTTCTTTACAAGATCAATTGGATAATTCTGTAAATATTGATCCTGCTGAGGCAATTATGAATTATTCTTGGGCACAGTATGCGTATAATGCAGCGTTAAGAGTAGGAACGAATATTTTATCTCCATCCTTGTTAGATTTTATTCAATAATAAGAGGGGAGTATTGTATAGAGGGGGAGCAGAAATGGATATACGCAAAGAGAACAGTATTTTTAGTTAATAGAAGTGAGGCGATGGCATATGGAACAGCTTTTACAGATTACAACAATTCCTATTAAATATGAATTAAAAATTACAGATGCAGAAATTCAAAGACATAGTGGCAATGTACAACTTCAAATCAAAAGAGATAAAGGTGGTCTTCATATTGAAAGTGAACCTGTAAAAATTCAGATTGATACATCAAGAGCGAGAAGTTCCATTGTTCCAACAACAAGACAAAGTATTGAACAGGCAGCCCAAAAAGGGGAGCAGACAGCTGGTGAAACAGCAGCTAGATTTGCAAAAGAGGGGAAAATGTTATTATGGGCGAAAAAAGGAGAAGGGTCAGAAGTGTTTAAACAAATTATACAAGGAAGAATGGCACTGCCAACAGGAGAGTTTCAACTTGGATTTATTCCTACGGCTGGGGCAGATTTAACTGCAACCGATCCTCAATTTACAATCGAATATCAAATGGATAAGTTGAATTTTGATTGGAGAATGAATCGAGGAGATTTTGAATTTATTCCTGGAAAAGTTGAATTAGAAATTTTGCAACATCCAGATGTAAAGATTGAATACATTGGAAAACCGATGTATGTGCCACCAAGTTATGATGAAAAAATGACAGGAGAAAATGTTGATGTAAAGGCTTGATGATGGAAAATAAATAATAATATTACAGTATATGAAAAAGCGAATAAGAAATGAAATAAAAAATAGGAGGCATACATTGAGCCAAGATAAGGAATTTATATATAAAGAAGAGGAATGTATTTATTTTAAGGAAGGAATCATAGGATTTGAAGAACAAAAGAAGTATATTCCACTTCCGATACAAGAAGAGAGCGATGCGATTTTATGTTTGCAATGTGTAGATGATTTAAGCCTTTCTTTTGTGATCATGAATCCATTTTTCTTAGATGAAACATATTCTCCAAAAATTTCAAAAAAAGATATGGATGCAATTGGAGCTAAGGAAGAAAGTGTAATTTCCTATTATGTGATTTGTGTGGTAAAAGATATTACAGCAAATAGTACAGTAAATTTAAAATGTCCGATTATCGTGAATAGTTTGACACGAGAAGCGAAACAGGTTATTCTTGAAGAGGGAGAATATAGATTCCGGCATCCACTGAGTGAATTCAGTAGAAAGGAAAAATAGTATGTTAATTCTTCAAAGAAAACTAAAACAATCCATCTGTATTGGAGATGATATTAAAATTACTATTTTAGAATCTGGTGCAGATGGAGTAAAACTAGCAATTGAGGCGCCTAGAGAGATTAGCATTTTAAGAGAAGAACTTGTGGAAGCTAAGAAGGTAAATCAAGAAGCATCTTGTAATCAAAAACAAACAGTAGAGGAGTTGAAACAGCTCTATACGCAGTTGATAAAAAAATGAAGAGAAGAAAATGAGAAAAGCACAGAGATAAAAAATCGCTGTGCTTTTTTGATCATTATAGAGTATTTAAATAGTTAATTAATACAGAAGGGATATTAGAGCAAGGAGATTGTACAGAAACAGCGCCTAACTTGTAGGCTTCCATAGGCATTCCATATACAACACAGGAGTTTTTATCCTGTCCGATTGTGTAAGCACCTGCCTTGTGCATTTGTAACATTCCATTTGCTCCATCTCGTCCCATTCCAGTTAAAATAATGCCGATTCCATTTGAACCAGCTTGTTCTGCCATGGAAGAAAATAATACATCGACAGAGGGACAATGTCCACTGACATTATTACCAGGATGGCAAGATACACTATAACCAGAAGAGCCTTTTACCACTTTCATTTGTAGACCACCAGGAGCAATAAGAGCTCTTCCGGGTTTAATAACATCTCCATTTTTGGCTTCCTTTACTTCAATTTTACAAATCCGGTTTAGTCGTTCTGCGTACATTTTTGTGAAACCAGCAGGCATATGCTGGGTTATAACAATACCCGGAATGTGGGTTGGAAGTTGACGTAAGATTTCCAGAATTGTTTCTGTGCCACCGGTGGATGCACCTATGGCGATAATCTTAGAATTTAAAGTAAGAGATGTTTTAAGACGTGGCTGTATGTGTGCAGAAGTGGAAGTGGACACCGTCTTACTAGAATTTGGGTGTTCCGTTTTTCTTTCTGTTGCTAATGAATTGTGTATCGGTGCTTTTTTCGTTAGTCTTGCGTGGGAGCCAATGACAATTTTAGAAGCAAGACGACTTAGAAAAGCTGATGTTGTATAATTATTTTTTAAATCTGGTTTCTGAACAAAATCAATTGCTCCATTAGAAAGGGCATCAAACACAGAAAGATTCAAAGACGAAACAAGAATGATCGGTGTTGGCTTTTGATTCATAATGACTTTTGTAAGTTCAATTCCACTCATTCCAGGCATTTCCACATCTAAAGTGACAACATCTGGAGAAAGACTGTGTATTTTTTCCAGAGCATCATGGGCATTAAAGGCTTTTCCGATAATTTCAATGTTTGGATTAATCTTGTTCAGAGAGTCTTGAAGAAGTCGATGAAAAAAAAGGGAATCATCGACAGTCAAAACACGAATTTTTCGTTCATAAGGCATGTTGTTTTTGGCTTGACAAAATGCAAGCATTCTCCTTTCTAATAGATTTTATAGTTTTCGATAAACGGCGGGCATAAGATAGCGATAAGGAGTGGAGTTTCCAATGGATTCAGAATGCCCAATAAATAGGTATGCTCCTGTGTTAGAGGCATTATAGAATCGATTTACTAGGGATAGTTTTGTTGGCAGATCAAAGTAAATCATAACATTTCTACAAAAAATAACATCAAATTTTAGTCGGAACTGGATCGGATCCATTAAGTTGAATGTTTTAAAAATAACATTAGATCGAATCTCAGGTTTGACCATCAACATATCTGGTGTTGTTGATGGGGAAAAATATTTTGTCATCCAATTGGAGGGAATGTCTTTTAAAGAATCTTTATCATATTCCCCACGACTTGCAAAACGCAATGCTTCTTGTGAAATATCAGTAGCGAGTACACGAGTATCCCAAGAGGATGCTTTTGAGCCAAAGTAATCTTTTAATATCATGGAAAGGGTATAAGGTTCCTGACCATAAGAGCATCCGGCACTCCAGATGCTTAAAACACGTTCTTTTTTCGTTTGTTCTAAATAGGGCAAAACCGTAGAGCGGAAATAATCGAAATGGGAAGACTCTCGCATAAAAAATGTATAATTTGTTGTCAAGCGATTGAGCATATTTTCAATTTCTTTTTGGTCACGAGAAGAAATAATATAGTCAACATAGTCTGAAAAATTGGAAAATCCAAGAGTGGTAATGGTAGAGGACAGACGACCTGCAATTAAGTGTTGTTTACGAGAGAGATCAAGACCATATCGCTCTTTTATAAAAGAAGTAAAACGTTGAAAATCATGGTTTGAAATCGTAAGCATGAGCCCCTCCTGTGTCATTTTTGCATAATAATTTAGGGTAGAAGAAAAGAAACACACAAAGTGTGTTTCTTATGGTTAAATTAAAATAGAGTTGCTATTAAAGAGCAAGACTACTTGTTGATCGGGAAGTGTGATCATTCGATCGGCTAAACGATTTTGAGATGCAGTCGGAATTGGAGAAGATTCTGCAAAATTAATATCAAGTACTTGGGATACAGAATCGACAATAATTCCTAGCACGCAAGAATCGAATGTCAAAATAATAATACAATTTTCTTCCATGTTATCTTTTGTTGGTTTCCCAACAAAAAGTCGTAGATCAATAATAGGAATTACTTGACCACGCAAATTAATGATTCCACGAATGTATTCTGGTACCATTGGAACTGGACGAATTTTGTAGTTAATAATAATTTCACTCACATATTCTGTACTGATTCCAAAGGTTAGATCATTGGATAAAAAGGTTAAGTACCTCTTTGTGGAAGAAGTAGGTTCTTCCGTTGGTACAAGTGTATAGGATTCAGCAATTTCGCCGGATATGGATTCAGACATAGATAATTCCTCCAATCAATTATATTGTATTATCAGCGGCGTAATACAGACCAGCAATATCGAGAATAAGGCTGATATCTCCATTGCCAAGGATGGTACATCCACTGATACCATGATGTTTGATGTCAAATTTTGTTAAATAAGATGGAAGTGGTTTAATAACAACCTGTTGTACTCCATGTAGTTCATCTAAAAATAGACAATATTGTTTTTCATTAGATTCTACTAAAATAACAATGCCATCTTCGAGTTTCGTGGTATCCGTTTCAATATTATAAAGCTGATGAAGTCGAACAACTGGATAGAAGTTATTCATATAACGGATTAATTCATTTCCATTTTCATCATAAATAATATCTTGCGTGCGAACTTTAAAAGATTGACAAATATCAGAAAGTGGAATTGCAAAAATAAAGTTTCCAACAGCCACTTCCATGCTGTTTACAATGGATAATGTGAGAGGAATCTTTAAAGTAGTTGAACTTCCTTTGCCAAATTCACTGGCAATGGTAACCGTTCCTCCAATGGCTTCCACATTTTTCTTAACAACATCAAGTCCTACACCACGACCAGAGTATTCCGTTACCTCTTCATTGGTGGAAAAACCAGGCATCATAAGAAAAGAGAGAATTTCTTTTTGTGTATAGTCTTCTTCTGGTTTGACAAGAAGATCGTTCTTCTTGGCTTTTTCCATGATTTTCTTTGTATCCATTCCTTGTCCATCGTCAGAAATCGTGATGATAACTTCACTTCCTGTATGCTTTGCAGAAAGAATAATTTCGGCTTGTGGATTTTTTCCAGCAGCGATACGATCTTCTACATGTTCTTCGATTCCATGATCCATGGAATTACGAACGATGTGCATAATGGGATCTCCAATGGCATCCACAATAGTTTTATCCATTTCCGTATCTTCACCAATAATCGTAAGCCGAGTATCTTTTCCAAGATCTTGTTTCATGTTACGAACAATACGGTTCATTTTGTGAAAGACACCAGAAATAGGAACCATGCGTAATGACATGGAAATATCTTGTAGAGAATCTGTTAACTTTCTAAGTTGTCTTGATGCCTTTAAAAAGCTATCAAGTTTTAATTCAGAATTTTCAACAGAAGAAGCAACCATAGATTCTGTAATAACAATTTCTCCAACCAATGCCATCAGAGCATCTAGTTTGTCCAAGTTTACACTAATTAAATTCGATTTATTGTTGGAAAAACTGGAACTAGAAGTGCTAGAAGGCTTTGTAGTCTTTGTTTTCGTTGGGCTAGTTGTGGAGGAGTCTTGTTTAGAATCTATATGTTTTTCTTGATTCTGAGAAACAAGTTTTTGGGGCTCTGTCTGTACTGTTAATGTTGTATCAGCACTTTTAGAGTCCTCTTGGTCAAGTCCTGACAGTTCTGCTGTTAAAGCGGATAAATCGAAAGTTCCTTCTTCCATTGTTGGAGTCATTGTTAATTCAAATGATTCTACATTTGGAACATTGGCTAATAATTCAGCAGCACTACTTGCACTAGTTTCTTCTTCAAATGCAAGATAAAATCCATTATCAACAATATATTGCGAAGTAGCTGGATTGGTTTCCACATCGCTTGGATAGTATTGAAAATCCAATTCATTATCATGTAGCGTGTTCACAAGAAGAAATGCACGTAAATTCTCCATACCAATATCAGGTTTGAAATCAATATGTATTAAATATGGAAGATGTGACCAATTAACAGATTGCAAAAATTCTATTCCTGGAAGGTTGGAATTGCTTATTTCTTCTGAAGTTGTAGGAGTTGTTTTTGTTTCAGTAGAAACTTCTTCTGCTTCACTAGAAGCACCACTGATTTTATTTAGAAAGCTATTAATTTCATTCACAAAACTGTCGATATTATCACTAAGAGGTTCATTATTTTCAACCTTTTCAATTTCAGAGCGAAGACGTTCTGTTGATTCAAACATCAAATTAAATAGCTCTTTTTTGTTGGGATCAGACAACTTATCCATACCGTTTTCACGAATATAGTAGAATAAATCTTCTATATGGTGAGCGATTGTCATAAGTGAATGAAATTCCAACATGGCAGATGAGCCTTTGATTGTGTGCATACTGCGGAAGATTTCATTCACTTCATCCTCTGTTAGAGTTTGAGTTTTCTCGGCAGAGAGTAATAAATCATCGAGCTGGTCTAACAGAGTATTTGTTTCAAATAAATAGGTATCAAGCAAACTGTCGATAGTATTATCCATGAAAAGACACCACCTTTTTTATTTTTATATCTATTACTATATCGACAAAAGAAAGAAAAAAATTAATTCTAGGGGATAAAAAATGTCTAATGTTTTAAAAGTAACAACTTCAGTTAGTGATTATAATCGAGTAGATGGTTCAAAAAATTTAGCGGATAATGCTGAGAAATTGAGGATGCAAAATCCAGCAGCTCTGACACAAGCACAAGATGTAGAGCGAGATAATCCATCCACAAAGAATGGGCAATATGATGAACAAGGAGCTTTAAAAGATTATAGTTCCAATCTAAGCCAGTTCATTCAAAAGATGGGAAAGATGACGCCAATGGCACAGACGTTCTCAAAACTTTTGTTTGAGAATCTGGATTTTTTAATTGGAACGGAAAATAAAGAAACTATGACACCAGCGGTTACCAAGTTTTTATCCATGATACAGGCAGAAGATATGGAATCGGTACTTTCTGCGTTGAAATCACAAGTAAACCAGTCGGTTCGATATAAAGGTGTCTTTTTTGATGTGATGAGGAGGATTTTCCATGAAACAGATTCGGTTGAATTAAAAGGAAAAATATTGGATTTTATGCGTCGGTGTACGGATATGCAATCAGGCGAACATATTATGGAAAATATCCGAAATGATTTAAAGACAACAGAAAATTATATGTTTCAAAGTGCAAAAGGAAGGCTTCAAAACTTAATGGAAAAACTCCAATTTGGTTCTGCATTAACAAATGGAGATGTGGCTCACAATGTAAAAGTTTTGAAAGAAGAGATTCTTCCTTTTTTAAATGAGTATATTACAAAGACACACGATCGAGGGCCTCTTCGAGATGCTGCTGCTAGGTTAGCTGCGAATATCGCTCGTTATGAAAATGGGGATGGAGATAAAGTAAAAGAGCTGTTTAAGCAGATTCTTGATTTTGGAACATCTCAAAAATATTTAAAGGGAATGGAAAGTGATAGAATCATTGATTTTTTAAAGCAAACAGACTTTGAAAAAACCATTGCCAAAGATACATGGAATGATCAATTTCTACAAATTGTAAAGGAAACAATGAGCGGAAAGGCTGGACTTGATAGCAAAGCCGTATTCCAAGATTTTATGCAGTCGGTGTTGTTAAATGAAAGTGTTTTTATGCCAATGCTACATATTATGCTTCCCATTGAATACGAGGGAACCAAGTTATTTTCTGAAATGTGGATCGATCCAGATGCTGAAAATAGCCAAAGTGGTAGTATGAAAGAAAGAGCAGTAAAACTGCTTGTGAAGTTTGAAATTCAAGATGTAGGATTTTTTGATCTATACCTATTATATAAAGATGGAAAAGTGGAAATGCAGTTAGATTATCCAGAAGAACTGAAAGCGGATCAAAAGGAGATTCGGGAACAGATGAATCAAATTATGGCACGAAATGGACTCTCTTTTTCTTCGCTTGTATTAGAAAAAGGAATGCCACCAATTCCTTTGTTTGAAGCATTTCCAAAACTCTTAGAAAGGAAGAATACAATCAATGTCAAAATTTGAAGAAGTGATCAAACAAAGAGCTGTTGCTCTTTCTTATGATGAAGAGAAAAATCGGGCACCAATCATTGTTGCATCAGGAACGGGTTATATGGCAGAAAAAATGATTGAGATTGCCAATGAAAATAAAGTTCCGGTCTATGAGGATAATTCTCTTGCTACGGTTCTAACCCAATTAGAACTTGGAAGTGAGATACCAGAAGAATTATATCGAGCTGTTGTGGACATTTATGCTTATTTTCTAGGGTTTGCCAATAAAGAGCGTAGACAAAAAGTACAAGAGCAGATAGGAAAACAGGAAGAAAAAGAAGCCGTTCAAGTAGAAATTCCTAAAAAATAAAATTTTTTTAAAAAAGGAGTTAACTTTTTTTTCACCATGCCGATAATGTAGATGTAACAAGAAATTACAGAATAGCTAGCCTGTAAGAATCATTTTTGTAGGGCCCAAAACAAAAATGAAAATGTTATATTTTATAATTCAGAAAACTTATGAATGATAAGTTTTTTAGTTCATAACCAATTGCATAAGAATAATTGAGTATGAACCGATGAATTTAAATTTAATTAAATTTAAACTTATGTAAAATTAGGGAAAGGAATCCCGATTACTTAATTCAAGGAGGAAACAATTATGAGAATTCAACACAACATTGCAGCTTTAAACTCTTATAGACAATTAGGAACTAACAATAACTCAGTTTCTAAAAACTTAGAGAAGTTATCTTCTGGTTACAGAATCAACCGTGCTGGTGATGACGCAGCTGGTCTTGCTATTTCTGAAAAAATGAGAGCACAGATCACAGGTCTTGAAACAGCTCAAAAAAATGCTAATGATGGTATTTCTTTAGTACAGACAGCAGAAGGTGCGTTAACAGAAGTTCATTCTATGTTAAATCGTATGGTTGAATTAGCTGACCAATCTGCTAATGGTACTTATGATAATGCTACCGACCGTAAAAACTTACAAGAAGAGATTAAAGCATTAAATAGTGAAATCGATCGTATTTCTAAGAGCACAAACTTCAATGGAACAAAATTATTAGATGGATCTATGACTAATATGCAGTTACAGATTGGTGATACAGCAGAGAAATTTAATCAGTTAACATTTGCAGTTGCTAGTATGGATACAGCAGGACTTGGTATTTCTGCAATTGATATTTCTACACAGACAGGAGCATCAGCAGCCGTTAATACACTTAAAACAGCCATTAATACAGTTTCTTCAACACGTGGTCAGTTAGGTGCTGTTCAAAATCGTTTAGAGCATACAATTAATAACTTAGGAGCAACAGCAGAAAATATGACAGCTGCTGAAAGCCGCATTCGTGATGTTGATATGGCTGATGAAATGATGGCTTATACAAAGAATAACATCCTTGTTCAGGCCGCTCAGTCTATGCTTGCACAGGCAAATCAACAGCCACAGGGCGTTCTTCAATTATTACAATAATTGATGAATTAATTCGTAATAAGAATTCGATACAATTTAAAAGGTGGATATGGAATTGCGTGGATGTCCATATCCACCTTTTATTATCTTATAGAAAAATTTTATTTCGTATATGAAAAAAATAATGGATTAGATGTATAGGTAGCCATAAGTACAAAGAAAAATCTTTATATTTATGATTTTCTATACTGCTAGGAGGAAAAAATGGATTTAAAATTAAAATTATCACAATGTATGATCGTAAAAAATGAAGAAGCTGATATTGAGCGAGCTTTATCATGGGGAAAGGAATTGATGTATGAGCAGATTGTAGTCGATACAGGGTCTACGGATAGAACGGTAGAGATTGCGAAGGCATTAGGAGCAAAAGTATATCATTTTGAATGGAATGATGACTTTTCGGCTGCAAAGAATTTTGCACTCAGCAAGGCGACAGGGGATTGGATCGCATTTTTAGATGCAGATGAATACGTTCATGAAAAAGATTTGGAAAATTTAGTTAAACTATTAAATAATATTTATGAAGCCAATCAAAAAGGTAAAAATATTCAAGCATTGCGAATGAGAATTTATAATTTAAATGAATATAATATATTACAGTCAGGGGGGTTGAATGAAAGATTTTTTATGAATACTCCTATGATACGATATAAAAATAGAATCCATGAGTGTTTGACAAGTTTGGATGGAAGTATTATTCCAGGAATAGTGAGTGAAGAAGTATCTATATTGCATACAGGATATCAAAAATCAAATATAGTAAGTAAGTCAAAATCAGAAAGAAATGTACAACTATTGTTAAGAGAGATTGAAGAACATCCACAGGATGATGAATGGTGGTGTTACTTGGGAGATAGTTATGCCATAGGAGAAGAGTACGAAAAAGCGTTAAAAGCATATGGTAAAGTAATTGAACATTGGAAACTTCGTGTGGATATGCGACTTTTTGCTCTAGTGGGGATGATAAAAGTTTATACGAGAATGAAAAATTCTGAAAAATATCAAAAAAAGGTAGTGGAATTATATAATAAATATCGAACATTAAAAGTGAACAATCCGGATGTGGAATTGGTAGTAGGATTATACTTTTTAAATATAAATAAGAAAGATATTGCATTACAATTTTTAGAAGGAACGCTAGAGTTAATGGAAGGCTTAGAAGATGGAAATATGGCAGTCCACGTTAATGCGAATTTAAAATTAATTTATCAAAATTTAGCTGTTTTACATAAAGAAAATAATAATCTAGTTGGTATGGTCAAATATCTTGTGTTATTATTAAGGCTGTATCCATATGATGTTAGAGCATTATCTATTTTGCTTGAAAGTTTTTATGAAAATAAAGAGAGTGTAGAAGGTGTATATCAATTTTTAGGAAATTTATATGATCTTACTTTGTTTAAAAATAAATATTATATTATGAAAACCGCAAAAGCGGTTAAATACACAGAGTTAAGTGAAAAGATGTGGAACATCATGACAAAAGAAGAACAGGAATATGTGTTAGAGGAAGAAAAGAATAAAAAATAGAATATGTGGCAATTGTGGAGGAATAAAGTGTGAGAGAGGAAATTCACTATATAAATACAGACGACTATGAGGCACCTAAGGTTGCAAATTCTCTCTTTGAAGGAAGAGAAAATGTGGTACAAATGCAATATAAAGAAGGAATGCCAGAAGTTACAATTTTAGTGCAGGCATATAATCAAATAGATAAAATAAAGAGATGTATAGAAAGTATTCTTCGCAATACAAAAGGGATCAACTATGAGTTATTGTTAGTTGATAATGGTTCGGAGGATGAGACATTAGAATATTTTAAACAAGTTGATTATGAGCCAAAAAAGATCATAAGAATTACAAAAAATATTGGTAGTGCATTTCCAGCATGTGTGCTTCACAACTTAGAATTAGCACCTTATGTTGTGTTAATACCGGGGGATCTTGTCTTAACACCTCACTGGCTAAAGAATATGCTCATTTGTATGAAATCGGATAAAAGAATTGGTATGGTCAATGCTGTTAGTTCCAATGTGAGTAATTTACAGCAAGTTGATTTGCTGTTTAAAGATTATGAGGAGATGGAAAAAAAGGCAGAGCAATTTAATCAATCCGATCCGACGAAGTGGGAGGAGAGGATGAGATTGATCACACTAGGAACTCTATATCGAAAGGAGGCATTGTATACAGTAGGATTTCCAATTTCTGATATTGGATTTTTTCATGATTTTGGGGATGATGACATTTCCTATCGCATAAGAAGATTTGGATATAAACTAATCCTGGCAGGGGATACTTGGATTCATCATGATCATGATTTTAGGAATTTAGAAAGTAAAGAACCAGTAGAATTTCAGAAGTCTTTAGAGATAGGAAGACAGAATTTTATGGAAAAGTATCATGGTGTGGATGCTTGGGATAATAATATATGTTCTTGGATTCAAAGTCTTAGAAAAGCTCCTGTTGTTCATGACAAAAAAGAAGTGAATATTCTTGGAATTGATGTTGGAAGTGGTGATATTTTATTGGAATTAAAAAATCATTTAAGAAGAAATAATATATTTGATGTTAATTTACAAGCCTTTACACAAGATGCAACATATAGAGAAGATTTGTATTCAATTTGCAATGGTCGCGTGATTTGTGATAGGGAAGATGGAATTAGACTTTGTTATCCAGAAGAAAGTTATGATTATATCATATTAGGAAAGGCATTTAATTCTTATAATGAACCATTTGTTATACTTCAAGATGTCATGAAAGTATTAAAAAGAGGAGGTATTCTTTTTCTAATATTGGAAAATACGTTTAACTATATGGAAGTATTGAATATTTTTGGAGAGCGTGAACAAGTTAGAGAAAATATTTTTTATCATATTTCATTAGAACAATTAATGAGTAATGTTGAATGCTATGGTCAAATTATAGATATAGATATGAATGGAACACAATTGAGCATTGAGAAACAAGAAAAAATAAATAAAATATTGAAGTATATTCAAATGAGTGATAATAAAGATATGAATTTGGCTCGATTAATAACAAAAGAGTTTATTCTAACAACTCAAAAATATTGATAAAATGGAGGGAAAATAAATGGTATTTGATGAATTGCGTGAATTAAAGAAAAAAATAGAAGGGTATAAAGAAGTTGTTATTTTTGGAGCTGGAATGAATGGAATATTAGCGTATGAATATATTTAAAAAAAATTGAGTTTTTTAGGTGGAAAAATACTAGCTTTTTTAGATAATGATATAAAAAAACAACGAGATAAAACATTCATAGAAAAATATGGAATTCCATGTATATCACCAGAAAAATTTGTTTATGATGAAAAGATTCTTATTATAAATGCTGTAAAAGGAAAAAAAGAGGAGATATTTTCTGAATGTTCAAAAAATTGGGGGGGGGGGGAGAGATATTTTGTATAACATCAGAGGCTTATATTCGATGTTTTGCTATTGAGCAATTAGAAAATTTATATCATTCTTTAAAGAGTGAGGAATCAAAGAAGACTTTGATAGGGATTTTAAAAGCTGGTATTTCAGATGATAACAGAGAATATGAAAAAATCTATAAGGCAAATCAATATTTTGCTATCCCTCAATTCTCTTATAGAAGAGTAGATGATATTTTGGTAGATTGTGGTGCATATGTTGGTGATACCATAGAACGATATTTATTCAATAGATTTGGAGCTTTTCATAAAATTTATGCGTTTGAGCCTGGAAAAAAGCAGATGGAGGCTATGCAATACAGAATGGAGCGTCTAAAAAGAGAATGGGCATTAGCAGATGATCAGATTGTTTTAGTTCCATATGCGGTTGGAGAAAAAAGTGAACAATTGAAAATCAATATCATGAATAATTTATCCAGCTGTAACTTTTTATTAGAGCCTTCAACAGAAGAATCTATGGAGGTATCCAGCATTTCTTTAGATGAATTTTTTGAAACCAAAATGGAAAAACCGACATTCATTAAAGTGGATGTTGAAGGATTTGAATTGGAGTTATTAAAAGGTGCGAAAAATTTAATTGAGAAAGAAAAACCATTGCTAGCCTTATCTGTTTATCATAAAGCAGAAGATTTATGGGAAATTTTTGAATATGTCAAAGGATTACGAGAGGATTATCGTTTTGACTTATTACATCATTCAGCCTATGGTGTGGAAACGATTTTATATTGCTATTAATGAATAGAAAGGAAGAGAGCATGAATATACAAACTAGGTTAAGTGAAAAAAGAGAAGAATTAGGAGAGAAACTTCCTTTAAAAACGCCATATGTAATTTTGCTTGATCCGTCTAATTACTGTAATTTGAGATGTCAATGGTGTCCAACAGGACATGATGATTTGATAGAGAAATCGAAACGTTGTCAAACGTTTATGGATATGGAGTTATTTAAAAAAGTTGTGAATGATTCCAATGAGTTCGAGGAAAAAATTCGTGTTCTACGTTTATATAAAGAAGGGGAACCATTATTAAATAAAAATTTTAGCGAGATGGTTTCTTACGCTAAAAAATACGGTAACTTTAATAGAATTGATACAACGACAAATGGTATTTTATTGAATAAAGAATTCAATAGAAAGCTAATTGATAGTGGAATTGATCAGATTAATATTTCTGTTAATGGAATAACAGAAGAACAAATATATCAACATACAAATCGGAAAATAGATTTTAAACAATATGTAGAAAATATTAGAGACCTATGTAAAAATAAAGGGAATTGTACGATTTATATTAAATCAATTCAAGATATTTTATTAGAAGAAGAACAGCAAAAATTTTTAGAATTATTTGGTGAATTTGCAGATAGAGTGTTTTTAGAACGATTATCTCCAGCATGGCCAAATTTTGATTTAGAAAAGTATGGGTATCCATATGAAGAAATAGGAAATTATGGTCAGATGTTGGAGGATAGAAAAGTGTGTCCATATATTTTTTACAGTATGATGATTAATTCAGATGGAACAATTTCAACTTGTGTAGGGGACTGGCAACATAAACAGTTACTCGGGGATTGTAAAACAAAAAGTTTGAAAGAACTGTGGAGAAATGGAAAAGTAATACAGTATCAATTGGAACATTTAAAGGGAAGAAAAAATATATTTCCTATGTGTAAGAATTGTAAAGTGATTACACATGGATGTTATGATAATATAGATTGGGCAGCAGAAAGAATATTAAAGAAAATGGAAGGTAAAGAAGAATGAAAGCAGAAATAAAACCAAGAATTGACTTAAAAAATAGAACAAAATTAGAAACAGTGATTCCTCTTAGAACACCATTTATTATTAATATTGATCCTAGTGATTTATGCAATTTCCAATGCCAGTTTTGTCCAACTGGAGATAGAGAGTTAATGAAGAAAACTAAGGGAAGAAATTTTGGTAATATGGACTTTGAGTTATATAAAAGGATCATAGATGATATTTGTAAGTTTGAAGACAAGGTAAAAGTAATTCGCCTATATAAAGATGGAGAACCTCTATTGAATCCACATTTTGCGGATATGGTTCGCTATGCAAAGGAATCAGGATGTTGTGATAGAGTGGATACTACTACAAACGCCTCATTATTAACGCCGGAAAAAAGTTTGGCTATCATTGACGCTGGATTAGATAGGATCAATATATCAGTGGAAGGTGTAACAGATGAACAGTATAGAAAATTTTCAAAGTATCCATTGGATTTTAAAAAATATGTAGAAAATATTCGTTTCTTTTATGAACACAGAAAACAGTGTGAAATGATCGTAAAGATCAATGGTGATATTATTAGTGAGGAAGAAAAACAGATTTTTTTAGATACATTTGGTGATATTACAGATGGAATTTTTATAGAACATGTTATGGATTGTTGGCCAACGTTTGAAATTAATCAAGTGAAAGTAAATGAAGAATTTGGAATATATGGACAAAAAATAGAAGAAGTATTAGTGTGCCCATATACATTTTATTGTATGTATGTGAACTCTGATGGATCAGTTAGCTTATGCTTTTTAGATTGGCACAGAAAGCTTGTAATAGGAGATGCCAAAACACAATCTTTAAAAGATATTTGGAATGGAAAAATACTAAAAGAATATCAGAAGATGTTTTTAAGAGGTGAGAGAAAGCAACATCCTATCTGCTCTAAATGTGGTCAGATGAAACAGGGAGCACCAGATAATATTGATAATTATGCTGAAGAACTCTTAAAACGATTATAAAAATGGAGAAAAGAATGAAAGTTTTATTTATTGGTGGTAATGGGAACATAAGTTGGCAGTGTGTGCAACAAGCTCTAAATTTAGGATATGAAGTTTATGAAATTAACAGAGGAGCAACTTTAAATACAAGACGTAAAATACAATCCGGTGTTTATAAGATAGATTGTGATGTCCGTGATGTTACTAAAATGAAAATGCTGTTAGAAGGAACAGCGTTTGATGTAGTATGTGACTTTATTTGTTATAATGGGGAAGATGCTAAGAGAGATGTAGAATTGTTTAAAGACCATACAAAACAATTTATATATATTAGTTCAGAGGCTATCTATGAAAGAAAAGGAGCAAAATTACCATTTACAGAAAAATCCAAGATTACCTTAGAGGAAAAAGCAGGGGATTATGTAAAGGGAAAAATAGGTGGAGAAAAAGTATTTAATTCCGCTTATCAAAAAGAAGGTTTTCCTATTACAATTGTAAGACCGGGATATACATATGATGTTATTATTCCAAATCCAGTTGGGCATAATTGTTTTACAGCCTCTAAAAAATATTTGGAAGGATATCCAATTTTAATATTTGGAGATGGACAAAATAGATGGACTTTTACTCATTCAGAAGACTTTGGAAAGGCATTTGTTGGTCTGTTTGGCAAGAAAAAGGCGATTGGAGAAACATTCCAAATTATGGCACAAGAAAGTTATTCTTGGAATGAAGTTGCAGATATTTTATTTGACTCATTGAAGATAAAGAATAAGAAAGTAATTCATATTCCATATGAAGAATCCCTCAGCATCAATTATTTTCAAAGTAGAGACTTAGTGGAACAAAGATTAATGGATAGCTTATTTGATACAACTAAAGTAAGAAAACTCGTACCGGAATGGAATTTTAATATTTCATTGGAAGAGGGAATAAAAAGAGCGTATCAGTGGTTATTTGAGGATGAAGTTCGGCGTAGAATCAATCCTATATATGAGAAAAACTTAGAAGAATTATATCAAAAATATTCATAGATAAGTGAGATAATTGTTGTTTATGTCATTCAAAAGAAAAGACAAGATTATATAAATTATGTTCTAATATGAAAGTGATGGGAAATAATTTTCCTGAATGTGATAGTTATGTTAGCTCTTGTAATCGTTGTGGTCTGATTTATCTCGATATGGATGCGACGAAAGAGAATTACAACGAGTATTATTGTTCAGATGTTAGCAATCCAATTGACTATGTTGTATTACATGGAGAAAGAGGAGCTAGAGATTACTTTGAACATTTATATGACTGTGTGAAAAATTACATTCATAAAGATAGTAAAATTTTAGATATTGCTGGTGCAAAAGGTGAGTTTATGGAGTATCTAAAAGATAAAAAAGGATATTCTGATGTATTTGTATTAGAATATTCTGATAAGTGTATTCAAGGATGTGAAGATAGAGGAATTAGAGCAATAAAAGGAGATTGTTATCAAGAACAGGAAATATTAAATAATCAATATGATCTTGTTGTATTATCACATACATTAGAGCATTTTTGTGATATAGAATTAGTAATTACAAATTCTCTTAATATGTTAAAAGATGATGGAGTCCTATTTATTGAAGTTCCGGATTTAACAGGATATGTGGATTATGATGAAGTACCATATTTTTATTATACTTATGAACATGTTATTCATATGACAGAAGTAACGTTAGAAAATATAGCACGAAAATTTGGTTTAGAAATATTGAATAGAGGAAAATATTTAAAAGGCAATGGAAAAAATGGAGGGGTATATCCTTCTGTTTATATGACATATAGAAAAGGCGGAGATTGTAAAGAATTGCTTTATGATACAATTGCCTTAGAGAAGACAAAAGCGTATTTAGAAAAATGTCAAAGAGAAATTGGTAATATTATGGAACGATATGTTGTGTCACAAGAACCATTAATATTGTGGGGAATTGGAGCTTCAACAGCTCAGTTACTTAGCAGTGCTATGAATGGGTGTAATATTCAATACCTGGTAGATAGCAATCCAGGTAGGCAGGGAATACAGTATGAAATCAATCATAAAATATTTACGATTGTATCACCAGAAACGATAATAAAAGAAAACAGAGTGGATGATACAATATTGATTCTTCCGGTTATGTATAAGGATTCCATTGAAAAACAAATTAGAAAAATGGGTCTGCATAATAAGGTAGACGCATTGAGTAAAAGAGAATTTGAAGTGTAGTTTTATAGAAAGGACTTTAGCATGAAAATATTGCATATTACTTCACATATGGGTGGAGGTGTTGGAAAGGCGATTTCCGATACGGTATTAAATGATACTAAAAATGCACATACGATTCTTTTATTGGAAAGTCCTAAAAATAGTATATATGCTGATAAGTGTAAAAAAGAAAACATATCTGTTTTAGAAGTTCCTAGCATAAAAGAAATTGATAATAGGATAGCAAGTACGGATGTTGTTATTTTGCACTGGTGGGATCATCCAGTGATGGGAAAATTTTTTATGGAATTTCCAAAAGTGAAAGGAAGATATGTGATTTGGATACACGTGTCGGGTTGTACATATCCTAATGTACCTTTTGAATTTTTGGAGAAATTTAAAAGGGTATTATTTACAACACCCTATTCATATGAAAAATATAATAGTAATTTGGAACAGAAAGAATATTTGGAGAAAAAATCCGATGTTATTTATGGATTAGGAGAACTGAAAAGTTATGATGAAAAGCAGGATTATTCTATCCATGAAAAGTATATTATAGGATATGTAGGGACATTTACAAAGAGTAAATTAAATAATGAATTTATTCAAGCTTGTGAACGTATTATTAAAAGGTTAAAAAGAGTTGAATTTTTAATGATAGGTAATATGGAAGATACAAGTTGGATATTGGAAAAAATAAATGAGAAACATATAGAAAAATATTTTAATTTCACAGGGTTTTTACCAAGTATAGAAGAATGTTTGAAGAACATAGATGTGTTTGGATATCCTTTGAATCCTTTTCATTTTGGTTCTACTGAAAATGTTATATTAGAGGCAATGTCAGTTGGAATTCCAATAGTGTGTTTAAATCAATCCACAGAAAAATACATTATTGATAATGAAAAAAATGGACTTTTAGCTGATAATATGGAAGATTATGTAGAAAAAATTATCAAGTTATGTGAAGATAGAGAATTAGCAAAACAGCTAGGTGAATCGGCTAAGAATAGTATAAAAGAAAAATATAATTTAAAAGATAATATAGAAAAATTAAATTTTGTATTAGAGCCTTTATTAGCAGAAGAAAAAATAGAATTGAGATTTGAATATGAAACAATAGAACAATATTTTTTAAATTTTGTTGGGGAAAATGAAAGAAAGTTTTTGTTAAATTGTAGTCCAGAAAATGTACAATACATATGCAATAATTTTCCGATTTTCTGTGAACAAAATAAAAGTTCTTTTTTACAATTTTATCGATATTTTCCAGAAGATGAGTGGATAAGACAATGGCAAGATGCCATTATACGGTATAATAAAAAATAGAAAGAGGGATATAGATGGCAGAATTCATGTATGAAGAAACAGGGATTGAAGGTTTAAAAATTATAAGTCCAGTTGTAGCTGAGGATCATAGAGGATATTTTTTAAAGAGCTTTGAGAAGAATCTTTTAAAGAATATTGGAATTGATTTGAACGTAACCGAAATTAATGAATCAAAATCCTCAAAGGGAGTTCTTAGAGGACTGCATATGCAAAAAGAGTATCCACAGGCGAAGTTGATCCGAGTGTTAGAAGGAGAGATTTATGATGTGGCGGTGGATCTAAGAAAAGATTCATCTACTTTTGGTCAGTGGAGAGGAGTTATTTTATCCAGAGAAAATAGAAAAATGTATTATGTTCCAAAGGGATTTGCTCATGGATTTTTAGCTCTATCTGAACAAGTCGTAATCACATATACTTGTGATGGAGAATATGTTCCAGAGGATGAGAAAGGTTTAATTTGGAATGACGAGGATTTGAAAATTGATTGGCCATTAGAAAGAGTGGAGGAAGTCATTTTATCAGAAAAAGACAAAAAATGGAGCACATATAAAGAGTTTTGTGAATTGAAGTAAAATGGCAAAAGAATAATTAGGAGTGTAAAAAATGAAAATAGTGATAACAGGTGCCACAGGTTTTCTTGGTTCTAACTTAGTGAAGCATTTTAATGAGAAACAATATGAAATATATGCAATAGTTAGAGAAAATTCTAATACAAAGCAGTTAGATAAGAATAATATAGAGTATTGTGTTTATAATGGAAATGTGACAGAACTTATAGAATTTTTTAACAAGAGAAAGCCAGATGTAGTGATTCATACTGCTGCTTTTTTTGTATCAGAACATATGTATTCTCAAGTTGATAATTTAATAGATAGTAATATTAGGTTTTCTACACACATATTGGAAGCAATGAGTCGCACAGGAGTCACTAATTTTATTAATACATCAACGGTATGGGAGCATTATAATAATGAGGAATATAATCCAAGTTGTTTATATGCTGCTACAAAAAAAGTGGTTGAAGATATTATTAAGTATTATGTTGAGGCAGAGGGATTAAAAGCAATTACATTAGTTTTATATGATACTTATGGAAAAAATGATACAAGAGGAAAGATCATTTCTAAATTTGCAGAAATCATTAATACACAAGAAGAGATTGCCATGTCAAAAGGTGAGCAAGAAATAGGACTTTTGCATATTGATGATGTAGTACAAGCATATGGCATAACTGTAAATATGTTCCAAAATATGAAGGAAAAGTATGAAAAATATTATTTATTGCCAAATGAAATTCATTCTTTAAAAGAGATAGCTCATATTTTTGAAGAAGTTAGCGGAAAGAAACTATTAATTCATTGGGGAGAGCGTCCATATAGAAAAAGGGAAGTTATGAAAGTGTATCGACAAGGTGTCTGTTTACCAGGGTGGAATCCAAGTATAGATTTATACAATGGTATAAAAGATCTTATGGAGGAATAACGGATGAAAGTAGTAATACTAGCAGGTGGATGGCCAAGTTCTATTAATGAAGATTTAGAGGGAATACCAAAGCCTATGGTTGAGTTAGGTGGCAGACCTTTGCTCTGGCATATTATGAAACAATATTCTTATTATGGATATAATGATTTTATTATATGTGCTGGTTATAAGAGCAAGATGATAAAAGAATATTTTATGAATTATTATATTTATGAATCGGATATTACTGTCAATTTACAGACAAATCAAGTGGAAATACATAAAAAAAGGACTGAAGATTGGAATGTTTCTATTATTGATACAGGGCTTTATACCAGCGTTTCTGAAAGGATTTTAAAAATAAGAGAATATGTAAAAAACGAAGCATTTTTTATAAACTATGGAGATTGTATTTCTAATATAAATATAAAAGAGTTAGAGAAACATCATAGACTTGAAAAAAAAATACTTACAGTTGCGGCAGCAAAACCAGCGGGAAGAAATTCTCTTCTAAAACTGGATAAAGATGATAATTCACAATCATGGGTAAATGCATGTACTATGTTGTGTGAATCAGATATTTTTAGTTATTTAGATAAAGGGGAATCATATTTGGAGAATGGATTGTTTGAGCGATTAAATCAGAAGAACGAAATTGCTCTATATAAACATGAAGGATTTTGGACACTAGTTGAAACAAAAAGAGATAAAAATAATTTACAACAAATGTGGGACGAGAACGAAACACCATGGAAAATATGGAGTTAATCTATTGATGTAAAAGTTCCATACAGAGATAAATAAAGGAGTATTTTATTATGAAAGTAGTGATTCTAGCAGGTGGAAAAGGAACACGTATTAGCGAAGAATCAAAAATGCGCCCAAAGCCAATGGTTACAATTGGAGAAAAACCAATTCTTTGGCATATTATGAATTGGTATTCAAAATTTGGCTTTTATGAATTTATTGTTTGTTGTGGATATAAAGGACATATGATAAAGGAATATTTTATAAACTATTCTATATATCAAGCAAATATGAGTTTTAATTTAGCGGCGGAAGAAGTAAATTGCCATAAACAGATTGAACCATGGAAAGTGACATTAGTAAATACTGGTTTAAATACACTAACAGCAGGAAGAATTTTAAAGGTGAGAGCGTATTTAGGTGAAGAGCCATTTATGTTGACGTATGGTGATGGAGTGGCTGATGTGGATCTTTTTAAGTTGATAGAATTTCATAAACAACATAAAAAGATAGTAACATTATCTATGACAAGACCAGAAGGAAGATTTGGAGCTTTGAAACTAGATGAAAAAACATTTGAGATTCAAGGATTTAAAGAAAAAGCTAGAATGGATCAAGCATGGGTGAATATGGGATTTATGGTTATGGAGCCAAAAGTTTTTGATTATTTAGATGATGGTACTTCTATGTTAGAGACTATTCCATTTGAAAATCTAGTAAAAGATAAGGAATTAGCTGCATATCCACATGATGGATTTTGGTCCCCAATGGATAATATTCATGATAGAGATTATTTAGAGAAGTTATGGAATGAAGGAAGAGCTCCGTGGAGATAAAATTCTAGATGTGTTGATAAGGAGAATTTATTATAACTGGAGAATTAAAATATGGCAGATGTATATTGGATTACAGGACTCTCAGGAGCTGGGAAAACCACGATTGGGAAAATGTGGTATTCTTATTTAAGAACACAATTTCAAAATGTCGTGTTTTTGGATGGAGATATTTTGCGGGAAGTGTTTGGTAATGATCTTGGATATACTGAATTAGATAGAAGAAAAAGTGCAATGAGAAACGCAAAGCTTTGTAAGATGTTATCGGAACAAGAGATTCATGTTGTATGTTGTACAATTTCAATGTTTGATGAAGTGAGGGAGTGGAACAGGAAAAATATAAAAGATTATTATGAAATTTATGTGAAAGTGAGCATGGAAACATTAAAAAAACGGGATCAGAAAAATCTCTATACAAATTCTTGTATTGGAAAAGAAAATAATTTGGTTGGAATTCATATAAAAATGGAGGAACCAAAAACTCCAGATTTTATTTTATATAATAACGGAGAAAAAACTCCGGAGCAACAAGTATCTTTATTAAAAGATTTTTTTAAAAAATAATGTATAGAATAAAAAAAGAAAAGGAGAATTTATCAATGAAAACAGAATGGGATTATACAAATCTTGCAGAGGCATATTTAAAAAGACCAGAATATGCACCAAAAGCAATTCAAAAAATGTTTGAAATAACAAAAGTTGGAAAAAATTTCCGGGGGGGGGTATCAAGTGTTTGTGATGTAGGAGCTGGAGCAGCACACCTTACCTTAGAACTTGCAAAAGAGGGATTGGATGTATATGCGGTAGAGCCTAATGATGCAATGCGAGCAAATGGAATCAATCGAACAAAGGAATATCCAAATGTAAAGTGGTTTGAAGGCGTTGGAGAGAATACAGGGATGGAAAGCAATTTCTTTGATCTTGTAACATTTGGTTCATCTTTTAATGTATGTGATCGACAACTTGCGTTAAAAGAAACAGATAGAATTTTAAAACCAGGTGGATATTTTGCTTGTATGTGGAATCATAGAGATTTGGAAGATCCACTTCAAAAGGGAATCGAAGATATTATTAAACAAAATATTGATGATTATTCTTATGGGACAAGAAGAGAAGAGCAGACAGAAGTTATCAATCAGTCAGGACTATTTCAAGAAGTACAATTTGTTTCAGGAAGGATAGAACATACAATATTAGCGGAAGATTTTATTGAAGGATGGAAATCTCATGGCACCGTTTATCGCCAATCAAAAGAAGTATTTGATAAAATAAATAGAGAAATTCGAACATATGTAGAGAGTTATCAGAAGGAATATATTGTTGTGCCATATACAACAAGAATCTGGATAGCTCGTTCGAAAAAATAGAGCGATGAAAGGAAAAAAATAAAATGAAATTAGGAGATTTTACATTATTAGCAGAAAGTTATAAAAACCGTACAGGATATTCAGAAGTCGTTTTAAATGTTATTTTAGCTTATATTGAAAAGCAACTAGGAAGATCCTGTGAGAAAGTTGCTGATGTAGGGGCTGGAACAGGTAAACTTACAGAAAATCTTGCCAACATCGGACTGAAAGGGTATGCGGTAGAACCAAATGATGCTATGCGTTCTGCTGGTATGGAAATCTTCAAAGGAAATACCAAGTTTCTTTGGTCAAAAGGAACAGCAGAAGTGACAGAGTTACCAGATAATAGTGTGGACTGGGTGCTTATGGGTTCTTCTTTTCATTGGACAGATGCACCAGTTGCTTTAAAAGAATTTCATAGAATTCTAAAACCAGGTGGTTTCTTTACCGCCATTTGGAATCCAAGAGATATTGAGAAAAGCGAGTGGCATATGGAAATTGAGGCTATGATCAAAGAAATGGTACCAAATCTAAAAAGAGTTTCTTCTGGTTCAAGAATGAATATGAAAGATATGGAACAAAAATTACTTTGCACAGAATATTTTAAAGATTTATTTTTGATCGAAGGAAGTCATGAAGCAGTAATGACAAAAGAAAGATACATTGGGGCATGGAGATCCGTAAATGATATCCAAGCACAAGCAGGACAAGAAGTCTTTGAAGAAATTATTCGTAAGATCGAAGATAAAATTGGTGATTCTGATGAGATCATTGTTCCTTATTTATCAAGAGCATTTACGGTACAATCTACAAAGAGATAGTATAAGAATTACATATAAAAGAAAGATTTAAACCATGGCTGTTATAAAAAAGTTATTTTATAACAGCCTATGTCATATTTACGTGAAAGGCATAAGTCAAGCGGAAATGCTTGCATTTCTATTTTACGCGAAGGCAACGAGTCAGAAACTATGCTTGCATAAGTTTATGACGACTGCCCGCGAAC
>CASDVE010000019.1 GCA_949284175.1 uncultured Eubacteriales bacterium | reverse complement strand
GAGCCGTGTACATCGAGAGGTGTAAGCACGGTTCTGGAGGGGGTTACGCCAAGACCACGGACGAAAGGAAGTATGGCGTGGCGTTTCCTACCTTATGAGTTATATGTCATGCAACTGTATCTTCAGGAAGAAGAACTGAAAAGACATGGATTGGTACATTTTGATGACTGGGCCAATATGTTTGGCGAAGTCACAACAACATTGGAACTTGCCCCAGAAGGAAGTGGCTACCGTATGCGGACAAGGTTTAATAAATTTGTGAATCTTCCGGAGCTTATGACGATGTTTAAGGAATTTGCAGATATCCAGCTTGCGGAAATGTTAAAACTTCCTGTTCCGAAACTGCGGGGTGGAAAATGTATCATCGTGGAGTCAGAAGCCAGTGAATATGTAAAAAATTGTATGGAAACTTTTGTAGAACGGGCAGACGCAATCCGAAATGGCGGGGTAGATCCCCAAGACGATAATATGCTGAAACTTACCGGAGAAGCAAGGCTTTTGGGAACTGATCCCCGATTACTAGATACTCTTGCCCCTGTGGATGGGGAATCAAAACTCAATAAAGTAGTAAAAAATGTGTACCAGGAATATATGGATTCCAAAGAGTTTTCAGGTACACAGATCATTTTTTCTGATATAGGTACACCAGGAGGAGGAAAGCCTTTTAATCTTTACGATTATATCAAACAAGAATTGATAGCAAGAGGATTATCCCCAGAGGAAATCTGCTTTATCCATGATGCTAAAACAGATGAACAGCGAAAAAAGATGTTTGCAGATGTACGAAGTGGAAAAAGGCGTATCATTATTGGAAGTACGGATAAATTAGGAACCGGGACTAATATTCAGGACAGGCTGATAGCCGCCCATCATGTTGATTGCCCTTGGAAACCTTCTGCAATCGAGCAAAGAGATGGCAGAATTCTGAGAAGAGGTAATAGGAATGAAGAGGTGGCTATTTACCGATATGTAACAAAGGGAACGTTTGATGCATACCTTTGGGGAATCATAGAAAATAAGCAGAAGTTTATTAGTCAGGTCATGACCAATAAGGCAGTAAGCAGGGAATGTGACGATGTGGATGAAAGCGTTTTGACATTCGGAGAAATCAAAGCCATTGCCTCCGGAAATCCTCTGATTATGGAAAAAATGAATTTGGATGTAGAAATAGCAAAACTAAAAGTACTGAAATCCGCATGGGAGGCAAACCGCTATGCTTTACAGGATGCTTATGCAGTTCAGCTTCCTAACCAGATTAAAAAATGCAAAAACTTTATAGAGAATATCCAGAAAGATATTAAGAAAAGAAATGAGAATAGTTTACATGAAGAATTTCTTATAGAAATCAAAGGAGTAACTTACTCGGAAAAGAAAGATGCAGGAGATATTCTGCTGGCACTGAAGGATTCCTTCGTATTTTATAAAGAGGAAGAAATCGGACATTACCGGGGATTTGCAGTAATCATGCAGAAAAATACAGGTGGTCTTTCACTCATCTTACGAGGAGAATCCGATTATAGCGTTGAAATGGGAGAAAGCAATCTTGGTAACATTACCCGTATGGATAACGTACTCTCCGGTTTGGAAGAACGGATAGAAAAATTGGAATCTAAGATTCAGGAATCAGAGCAGAATATACAAAGTGCAAAAAAATCATGGGAGGAGCCATTTCTCCATGAAGAAAGCCTGAAAGAAAAAATCAAGAGGCAGATTGAAATCAATATGGAGTTGGATCTGGCAAATAAGGAAAAAACGGAAGAAATTTCACAAGCAACACCGCAGCTAGATGCGGCAGTACGATAGACGAACGCAAAAAAGCGTTCTTTTTTTATGGAAAGGAGATTCAAATTATGGAATATAAAGTACAGGTATATCAGGTAGAGGGAAAAGAAAATCTGTTAGGATTTGCAAATTTGGTTTTAGAAGGACAATTTGTATTAAATGGGTTTGCAATCAAAGAGTTTAGGAACGGCAAGGTTTATCTGGAGCCGCCCCGGTATCAAAGCTATCAGAATCCACAAGATTATCTGGATTATTTTACCATTAGAGACAGGGAACTTCGGGAAGAACTTACCGAAGCTGCTGTCATGGCCCTGCATCAGTGTGAAGATAGAAAGGGAGAAATAGAAGGAAACTGGGAAGATGAAGAACTGAATTATGAAGTAGATGTAAATCCCAAAAGGAATGGATCACTTTTAGCAGAGGTTCGATTAAGATTTCAGGATGGAGCAATCGTAGTAAATCAGGCAGCGATCTACCGAAACTGGAAAGGGGAAAGTTTTGTGAGTATGCCACATCGCACCCGGAGAGATACGAAGGAGATTCAGAATGTATGTTTCCCAATTACTTCAGAGTTTTCAGCCGAGTTGAAAGAGTGCATTATGCAGCAGTATGAAGAAAAACTAGAACAACAGCATAGAGAAGAACCGAATAAACAAACACCAGTACGGTAAGTGTTTTACTTATTTTTCAAGCATAACAAAGTAGACATATTGTAACTAAGAAATATGTTTATAAAAAAGCCATAGACATATATAAATACTATATATGACTATGGCTTTTTATGGTATGTGTTAAATCAAAAAGAATCGGCTATTCCTCTTTGTTTACAAATCTGTAGAAAACTGCTATAGATTTTTTCTTTTTAGCATGTTATCGTTTGCAGAAACTAAACATCATAACAAATAAGCGTTTTTATTTACATGTGTTATCTATATAATAATAATTACAATTTCAATAAAAATTTATAAAAACATATGATTTAGATACATAATAAATATTATTTTCTTATGAAAAAATCAATTATATCCTGTTCTTTTAAGTAGTTTATATTAATATTTTCATGTTCTTTACAATAAACAGAACACATATATTTTTTTGTAATCCATGATTTATACTCATAGCCAATTGGATTAATGAAAGTATTTATTTTTGATAAATCTTGACATAATCCATAGCCGTTAGATTTGCCATATGCTTCTTTTCTGGTCCATATTTGATAAAGATCAAAAATATTACAAAAGCTAGAAGTAATTCTATCAAGTTCATAAGGATGTATGATTTCTTTAAGCATTTCCTTATTTAATTTTGAACAATCAATGTACTCTATATCTACGCCTATATTTTGTATATAAGAAATTCCTATTAAAATAGCATGATTGCTATGAGAAATACTAATGTATGTATTAGGATAATTTTTAATATATGGTTTTCCAAAAGCTGTAGTATCAAAAAGTATAGAAGATGGATTAACATTAAAATGTATAGATAATTGCATACGAATCAATAACTCTGAATAAAGTGAAAGCCTTTTATCTATATCAAAATGAAATTTAGATAATTTTTGCTGTCGTGCAGAAGAAACAGAAGACACTAAATTTTTATACTCATACTGTGGGTGATTAGATAAAAATAATATGTAACTATTCATTTTCGGAATCAATTCCTAATATTTTAGAAATTATTTTAAAATTATACATATCTTTTTCTTCTTGAGATAAACCAGGACATAAAAACACTCCTAGTTGTCCATATAGAATAAAGTAAGCTATTGAAGTGACATTATCACAAGATATTTCATTTTTTTTAACAGCAATATCCAAAGCTTGTATGACTATAGGTAGTAGTTTACGGTTTAGTTTGAATAAAACTTGCTCCTGAATATTTATATTCTGATTATAGTAGTTATGCTTTGAAGTATCCTGATTTGTATTTTTTGCAACATCTGGTAGTTGTTTTAACTTTTCAACTATTGATAAGTTAGAATCTAGTAATATTTTTCCAAAATTGGTTAATCCTTCATTAACATATTCATCCAAAGCACAGTTGTAAATCTCTTCTTTTGACTTAAAATATCTATAACAAAGACCTTGTGAAATATTCATTGCCTTTGCAATATCAGAAATAGATGTTTGTTCATAACCTTTAGCCAAAAATACATTAATAGCTGTATCAAGTATTTCCTGTTTCCTTTCATTTGGTGTTTTTGAAATTCTCATAAAATCCCCCTTATATAGAAAATGAATTATCGTCATTCATAATTATAATTGATGTTTAAATAATTGTCAATCTGATATATTGTTATTGATAAAATATCAATAGATATATATTAAATAGAAAATTATTAAATTTATTTAGCACACCGCAAATGTAAAAAATTTTTTTGAAAAAGATGTAGATTTTTTCCAAGAAAGATGTTATTCTAAAAATGAATAATACTTATTCATTTAAAGGAGGTCAAAATGCATAATAAATTACTAATGGTTGTTACAGTTTCATTTGGTACGGCATTACTTATCTTAAAAAAAAGACAAAAACATTATACAACTGTAAATAACAGGAGAAATTAGAAAGGAACTATCATGAAGTTGTTTTGCGTGGCACATGCTGGCGGAAGTGCATCATTATATGAACAGTGGAAAGGGAAAATGGAAGGGATAGAAATCATACCACTTGAGTTGATTGGTCATGGAAGAAGAGGACCAATGCAACAGAGTAATATTTCAATGGAAACTTATGTGGAAGATTTGTATGAACAAATATCCTCTCAAATATCAGATACAGAGTATTCAATATTTGGACATAGTATGGGAGCGATAATTGTATACGAATTATGTAAAAAAATGCAACGTCTAAATAGGAAAAAACCTCAAAAAATTTTCTTTTCAGGCAAGCAAGCACCCCATTTACCACAAAAAAATAAGCTTAGTTTATACGAAAATAAAGAATTTTGGGAAAAAATTTATTTAATGGGAGGTGTAGAAGAGGAAATCTATGCTGAGAAAGAATTATTGGATTTTTTCTATCCATTAATTAAAAATGATTTTGAAATAGTTGATAATTATTATGAAAAAGAACCATACAAGTTAAATACACCTATTTGTATAATAACCGGAACAAGGGATAGATTTGAAGAAAATGAAATAATTGCATGGAAAGATTATTCATCTATCGCATGTGACTTTTATAAAGTTGTAGGTGATCATTTTTACTTAAAAAAGAATATCAAGGATACATTGAATATAATAAAGCAGGAGTTGCTTTAGGAAAGGAAAACATTTTATGGCAGAAAGAAAATTTGAAATTACATATCCACAAAAAATGATATGTAATACAGAAAAATTTTTCCCAAATACGGGAATTTCTAATAATACAGGATTATTGCTAGTTAAGAGTTTTGATATACCAATTTTGAAAAAGGCAATTAACAAATTTATTCAGTATAATGATGCAATGAGAATAAAACTTAAAGAAGAAGAAGGTACTATTTATCAGATGTTCTGCGATTTTGAAGAATATGTAATTCCAGAATGTCATTTGAATAGTAAAAATGAACTGTTTAAATTTGCTAATGATTGGAAAAATCAATGTTTATTTAATCAGGATAAGTTATTTAAAATGGTTATTTTAAGAACAAATAACGAAATGGGGCTATTAGTTACATTTCATCATGTTATTGCAGATGGGTTATCAGTTGTTAATTTTTTTAATGAAACATTTGAAATATATAATTGTTTAAAAAATAATTTAGAATATATTCCAAGTGAAATGCAATATAAGAGTTTTATTGAGAAAGAAAAGAATTATATAGATAGTGAAAAATTTATTAAAGATATGAAATTTTGGAATGAAGAATATAAAGATGTTCCAGAATTTATAAATTTGAAAAATACGAGAAGTATGTCGAAAATATCTAAACGAAAAACATTTGTCATCGATAAAAAAACAGATACTCTTATAAAGGATTATTGTTCTTTAAATAATGTGTCATATTTCAACTTATTTTTAGGCGGATTAGCTATATATATTTCTAAATTAACAAATAAAAAAGATATTTCTTTGAGTACGACTGTTTTAAATCGTGAAAAGGCAAAGGAAAAAGAAATTTTTGGTATGATAACGAATATGATTCCTATTAGATTGAAAATTAATACGGATAGTAGTTTACATTGGCTTAAAGAAGTAAATAAAAAGTTTTTTGAATGTTTAAGACATTCAAAATGTCCACAAGAAATTATAAATAAGCAATTTATACAGAGAACAGGTAATTCATCAGGAATGTATGATATAAATTTTACTTATCAAACGGGTCATCTTAAGCTTGGTGAAGTATTTGACTCTTGGGAAGACTTTTGGCTGGGATATAGTCATCAATTAAATAGTATGAATATACAATTAACGAATAGGAATGAAAAATCTAATTTAATCTTAAATATAGATTATCAATGCGATATATATTCTGATTTAGAAGTGGAAATATTTTTTCAAGGACTTATTACAGTTATAAAAAATATGCTTACAGCACCTCAAGAAACTATTGATAAGTTGAGCTTTTTGTCAGAAAAAGAACGAAAATTGATCTCAGGCTTTAATAATACGGATAATATCTATAAGGAACCATTTAATTTAGTTGATATATGGAAAAATGCAGTAAAAAAATATAGAACAGAGGTTGCTGCAAGTTATAAGGATGAATATTGTACTTATAATGAGCTAGATATATATTCAGATTTATTGGCCAAAATTTTAATAAAAAATGGTACTAAAAAAGAAGATATTATTCCTATAGTAACAAATAGAAGTTTGGAAATGCTTTATGGAATACTGGGTATTATTAAATCAGGAGCTGCCTATTTGCCGATTGCACCGGATACGCCTATAGAAAGGATTAATTATATTTTAAGAGATTGTAATGCAAAAATATGTCTTATTGAAACAGAACTTGATTTAAAAATCAATATCAAAACCCTTGTACTTGATCACCAAAAATACGAAAGAGAAAGTGTAGATGAACATATTGAATTACCGACAATAGATGAAAAAAATTTAGCATACGTTATTTATACGTCAGGTTCAAGCGGAACACCAAAAGGAGTTATGATTGAGCATAAATCTATTGTGAATCGATTGTATTGGATGTCCAAGGAAATTAATCTTAAAGAAAATCAAACTATTTTAATGAAAACACCATATACTTTTGATGTTTCTGTAGTAGAAATGTTTTGGTGGTTTTTTAATGGGGCAAATGTTCGTATAGCAGAATCTGGTTCGGAAAAAGAGCCGGATGAAATATTAGAAGAAATTTCTAATAATAAAGTAGCGTATGTACACTTTGTACCATCTATGTTAGAAGCATTTTTGGAATATGGTAAACAAAAGAACTTTGCGAGTAATTTGAGTAGCCTGAAATGGGTAGTTGCAAGTGGAGAGGCATTAAATGTAGGACAGGTAAAAAAATTTTATGACATATTTAATGTTTCTGATACGACACTATATAACTTTTATGGACCGACAGAAGCAGCTGTAGATGTTACCTTCTATAAATGTAAAGGCAATGAAACTAATATACCAATCGGAAGACCAATTGATAATACTAAAATTCATATTTTAAACGAAAAAAGAGAACCAGTACCTATAGGATGTATAGGAGAAATTTATATATCTGGAAGGAATGTTGGAAGAGGATATTTGAATTTACCTGAACGAACCTCAGAATCATTTGTAATAGATGTATTTGAGCCTTCAGAAAAAATGTATAAAACAGGTGATCTAGGTTCTTGGAATATAGATGGTACTATTAATTACATTGGTAGAAAAGATAATCAAGTGAAAGTAAGAGGATACAGAATTGAATTAGGAGAAATTGAAAGGCATTTAGTAAATTTAAATTATATACAGAAGGCTATTGTATTGTTAAGTGCTAAAAAGAAATTAACATGTTTTTATATTCCAAATAAATTAGAACACGTTACAAGTGACATGATCGCAAAAGACTTACAAAAATCTATTCCAAGCTATATGATTCCTAATGAGTTTGTAAGAATGGAGGAATTTCCGATAAACTCGAATGGAAAGATAGATAGAAAAAAGATTTTATTAATATCTGACAAAGGTCAAATTAAAGAGAAGGAAGAAAAAGAAAGTTTAGAAAAAATTTCATATGAAGAGAGTATATTAAAAGCAATATGGGAGGAAGTACTTGATAATACAGAAATTGGAATATTGGATAACTTTTTTATGTTAGGAGGAGATTCCATAAAAGCTATCCAAATTATAACAAAATTGCATAAATATGAATATACACTTAAAATTAGTGACTTCTTTGAAGGACTTAATATTAAATCAATTGCATTACTTTTAAAAAAAGAAAATACACAACAACAAGATATTACAGAGGATGTCCAAACATTGACGCCTATTCAAAATTGGTATTTTGATGAATATGGATATGGTAATCAATCTAAAATGAATCAGGTTATGCTTTTCAAATTGTCTTTAGACGTTGATATGGAACAATTAAAAAATGCAATTAATATATTTGTAAAAAATGTAAATATATTTAGTTCCTATTTTGAAAAAACAGGTAATGAAATTTTGTGGAAATACCAAAAAGAGAGTCCACAAATAGAAATTGAATCAATAAATATAAAAGAAATTAAAGAGTGTATAAGTCGAAGTAGTGAAATAAATATAAAAAATGGAAAACCATTTGAAATAAGATTATTTCAGGTAAATAGTAATCAATATTTATATATTGCGGCTGCTCATCTTATAGTGGACACGATTTCATGGATTAACATTATACGAAAATTAGAAGAATACTATTATGGATGTTTGTCTGAACAGAAAAAAGAGCCGATATTTAATTATTCTAATATTTTATTTGAAAAACTTTCTTATTTTGAAGAAAATGAATTGAATTATTGGGAAAAGCAAAAAGCTAGTATGGGGAAAAATGCGTTAATAAGGCAAAATAGGATAATAAAAAGTATTAAATTTTCAGATCCATATAATTTAATGGTAATAAAGAAACAACAAAGCGAAAAAAATGTGGATGCTGAAACTATTTTGTTGGGTACATTATATATGACCTTATATGAAATTTCAAAAGTAAAAAAAGTGTTCATTTCATTAGAAAGACATGGTAGAGAAAGTAGTATTTTAGGAGAAGATGTTTTTGAAAAAGTAGGATGGTTTACGTCAAGATTTCCAATTGCTCTTGAAACGAATGAAAACGAAAATATCCAAAATGTTTTAGAAACAGTAAAAAAATGTCTGACTTCTATTCCAAATAGTGGAATTGGATATGGAGTTTTAAAATATTATGGGCATCATTTTCAAGAATATGACGAACCAGACATTGCATTCAATTATTTAGGAAATTATACAT
The DNA here is from genome assembly GCA_949284175.1 of uncultured Eubacteriales bacterium. Lineage (GTDB taxonomy): Bacteria > Bacillota > Clostridia > Lachnospirales > Lachnospiraceae > Scybalomonas. The sequence continues at coordinate 52,628 of CASDVE010000019.1, read as the reverse complement.
TAGAAAGCCCTAGAGGTTTATTAAAAGGTATTTTAAGTGAAAGCCATTTAGAAGAAAATACAAAAGAAATAAAATCGGGGATTAATCTTGATATTACTGCAATTTTAAATGAAGATACTTTAAATATCGATTTTAAGTTTAATCAAAACAGATATACTACAAATGAAATGGAACAATTTCTATCTATATTTAAAAACTATTTCAAAAAAATCATTGAATATCTTGATAAAGAAGAAGAAGGTAAATATTTAAAGTATATTACCAAAGATAATGAATTAGATGTTGAGGAAATTGCAAATATATTTGCACAGATTGAACAATAGAAAAATTACAAAGGAGATAATAATGAAAGTAAAAAAAATTGGAAAATTAAGCCCAATGCAGGAAGGAATTTTATATCAAAGTTTATTAAATGATGAAAACAAAAGTTTATATAACGAAATATTAACATTGAATATTGATAAGTGTAAAGACATAGAACATATAATTAATAATATTAAAAAATCGGTCAATGTGCATAGCATACTAAATTCTGCGATTGTTTATAAAAATCTTAAAAATCCACAGTTAGTCGAAATGAGTGGGAGAAATCCAGAAATAAAATATTTGAAATATGAAAATGTAGAAAAGAATTCTCATGAAAATATTGTTAAAGAGATAAAAGACGAATATTTAACTAGGGGATTTGATTTAGCAAAAGATAATTTAATTAGATTTTCTATAGTAGATTGGGGAAAAGGAAGCTATACCATTGTTATAAATTTTCATCATATCATTTTAGATGGATGGAGTATGGGAATTATTTTAAAAGAAATTTTGTTTGGAAACTTTCTAATCGAAGAGGATAATTATTTAGAGGTAAAAAGTCTAGAGGATAATAAAGATATACATATAGCTAAAGAATATTGGGAAAATAGATTGAAAGCTTATGATTTTGCGGCAGATCTACCAATTGAATCAAACAACATACTTACAAATCAAAATAGAAAAGAATTGAACTTTAATATTTCTGATGAACTTGCAAAGAAAATAGAAAATTTTGCAGGAGAAAATGGAGTATCAGTATGTTCAATTTATCAGTTTGCAGTAGGAATCTTACTTAGCCTTTATAATAGAAATTCAAATGTATTATTTGGAAATGTAATTTCCGGTAGGAGTAATAAAAAGGCAAACGTCGAAAATTGTGTTGGACTGTATATTAATACGATTCCATTATTAATTAAATTTGATAATAATAAGAGTATTATTGATAATTTGAAAACATTACAAAGAGAAAGTATTCTTGATGAGGAAAATGGCAATATTTCTCTCGCTGAATTAAAATCATTATGTAAATCTAAAGAGGAACTGTTTAAGATTTTATTTACTTTTGAAAACTATCCATTAGAGGTTGCTTTAAATAGTAATGCTGTAGCCGATACAGAGTTGAAAATAACATCATTTGATATGTATGAAACAACCAATTATGATTTTAACATCACAGTTATACCGCATGAAAAAAGTATAAGAATTATTTTTAATCCAAAATCTTTTGAAGAGAATTATGTTGGTTCAATACCTGAACATATTAAGAATATATTACTTCAAATTGTGGATGAAAAGTGCAAATCTATTGAGATGATTAAGTTGCTGACCGAAAAAGAAGAAAATGATATTTGCTGTAGAATTAACGAATTCGATTTCAAATTTGATAATCCGACGGTTATTATCAAGGAATTTGAGAGATGTGCAGAAAAATTTGCTGATAACATAGCTATTACAAACGAAGAGGAGAAAATCACATATAAAGAATTAAATTATAAAGCAAATATTATTGCTAATACTTTATTTGATGCTGGAGTAAAATCAGGAGATATAGTTGGAATTATTTTGGATAAGTCTGTAAATATGATTGCAAGTATTTTGGGAATATTGAAAATAAGAGCTGCTTATTTACCAATTTCACCGGAATTTCCCGATGACAGAATCAATTATATGCTCGAAGATGCTAATTGTAAAACAATCATCAGTGACAATAAGTTCGAAGGAAGATTAAAAAAGGATGATTTATATCAATTAATTAATGTTAATAGTATATCAAATTTAAAAAATGTTCAAATTCGATATACTATAACAGATTATTCAAGTGAAGATATTATATATTTAATTTATACATCTGGAACTACGGGAAAACCTAAAGGTGCGATGATTACAAATAAAAACTTATATAGTCTATTAAAAAACCAAAAAAGTAAGTTCTCTTTTTCAGAAAAAGATGTATGGTCATTTTTTCACTCGTTCTGTTTTGACTTTTCAGTATGGGAAATATTTGGTCCGCTCTTATATGGTGGAAAAATTGTCATTATCAACAAAAATAAAGCTCAAGATTCAGATGAATTTTGGAATATATTAAATGAAGAAAAAGTATCAATTTTGAATCAGACACCAGCTTCTTTTTATAATTTAGCAGATGTAGATGAAACTAAAGAGAGCAAGCTTAATTCACTTAGATATATAATATTTGGAGGAGAAGCTTTACATCCTGCACACTTAAAAATATGGCATGAAAAATATCCTGATGTTAAGCTAATCAACATGTATGGAATAACCGAAACTACGATACATGTTACATATAAAGAGATAACAGACTATGAAATAAAAAAGGATATTAGTAATATTGGAAAACCAATACCATCATTGGAAGTATATATTTTAGATCAGAATTTAAATATACTTCCAATAGGGGTTCCGGGAGAAATTTGTGTGGCAGGATTAGGGGTCTGCAAAGGATATATAAATAATGAAGAATTAACTAAACAAAAATTTATAAATCGTTTTGGAAAGACAATATATCGTTCTGGAGATTTAGGACGTGTTTTAGAAAACGGAGAAATTGAGTATTTAGGAAGAATTGATAAACAGGTAAAAATTCGAGGATATAGAATTGAAATAGGAGAAATAGAAACAGCACTTCTAAACCATAAGAATATAAAATCTGCAACTGTTGTTGCAAAAGAGATTAATGGCATTAAGAATCTCTTTGCGTATGTAGTAACGGATGAAAAATTAGAAAATCTTTCTATAAGGGAATATTTGTCAAAGTTGCTCCCTCAATATATGATTCCATCACAAATTATAAAACTTGATAAATTACCCTTAACTGTAAATGGAAAGGTGGATATAAAGAATTTACCTGAGGTGACTAAGCATTCTGCTAATAGAGAAACAAGTATTACAGAAGTTGAAAAAAATATCTTAGAGATTTGGGAAAATGTGCTAGGAATTAAAGGAATTGGAGTTGAGGATGATTTCTTTGATTTAGGCGGACATTCTATATCTATGATGAAGATTATATCACTTATTAATAAAAGTACAGGATTTAAGATACCATTTAAGGATTTTTTTAAACATTCTAGTGTCAGAGAGCTTTGTAAATATTTACAGTTATCTGAAATAAACAGGGAGGAAGATAGCATTCCATATATTATCGGAGATGTGGAACATATAAATGAAAGCTTTCCTTTGACAGATATTCAGCTTTCGTATTTCCTTGGAAGAGAAAATAATAATGAGATGGGCGGTGTTTCTACACATTTATATATGGAGGTGGATACAAGCTTAAATATAAAATATTTATCAGAGGCATTAAATAGAGTTATAAAAAGACACCCCATGCTTAGATGTGTTGTGAATAAAAAGGGACAACAACATATTATCGAAAATTGTCATTATGAAATTCAAGAGATAGATATTCGAAATAAAGACAAGGAAACAAAAGAAAAAATATTGGAAGATAATAGAAAATATATGGAAACATATATTTTTGATCCGATGACTTGGCCAATGTTTGAATTCAAAGCTTACAAATTAGATGATGTTAGAAGTAGACTATGCATAGGATTTGATCCAATCATAGCAGATGCAGGAAGTATGAGAATTTTAGGAAAAGAGCTTATTGAATTTTATAATAATCCTACTTTGGATAAAGAAGATATTAAATTTTCTTTTAGGGATTACATTTTAGGCAAAAATGAGTTAAAGAAAACAAAAAGATACCAAGAAGATAAAGAATTTTGGCTAAATCAAATGGATGATTTTCCATTAGCACCTAAATTACCAATGATTACAAATCCGTTAAGTGTAAAAAAACCTACATTTAAGAGATTATCAAAAAAAATAGATTACAAATTATGGGAAAAAATTAAAAACTTTTCAAAAGAAAATCGTGTTACACCAATTTCATTCTTAGTTACTCGTTATGCTGAAGTATTAAATTTTTGGAGTAATCAAGATAATTTTGCAATTAATTTTACCGTAGCAGATAGAATTCCTTTTAATAAAGATGTAGATAAAATTATTGGTGACTTTACATCTTTGCTGCTGATTAATGTGGACTACAAAAACACGAGTAATTTAATTGAGAAAATGCACAAAGTTCAAGATACACTTTCTGAGTCAATGGATCATAGACTTTATGATGGAGTAGAGTTTATACAAGAAATATCAAGGCGTTATGATTTATCTGGAAAAGCAATAATGCCAATTGTATTTTCTGGAGCATTAGGAACAACAGATAATATAAATTCATGGGAATTGTTAGGAGAAAGTGTGTATGGAGTAAATCAGACATCGCAAGTATATCTTGATAATCAGGTTGTAGAAACGCCAGATGGAATTATAATATCTTGGGATTATGTAGAGCAAATATTTGATAGGAACGTTATAGAAACAATGTTTTCCCAATATATTGATGGAATTGAAAATTATAATATAGAGGAGAATTATGAAATTTCGGACAAAGAGAAAAAAATATGGAAAGTGTATAATTCTACTAAAGGATCTGATTCTGAACTGTTATTACATGAATTGTTTGAACATGCACTTTTTAAATTTGGCAAGAATATTGCGATTGAATACGATGAAGAGAGTATTACTTATAACCAATTAAATAAAATGGCAAATCAAATTGCAAATAAATTAGTAAAAACGGAAAGAATTGGATTAGGAGACAGAGTAGCTATTCATGCAGAGAGAAGAATTTCGACAGTTGCAGCCTTGTTAGGGATATTAAAAGTTGGTGCAACATATGTACCAATCGATCCTGAACTTCCGAGTGAGAGAAGAAAGTATATTATGCAGAATAGTAATAGCACAACGTTTATTGAACCGCAATTTTATTCTGACTTAGAAGATTATAATGAGGAATTAAATATTGAATATAGTATTCCAAAAGAGACAATAGCTTATATTATATATACTTCTGGAAGTACAGGCAAACCAAAAGGGGTATTGATTTCTCATGAGGCAGCTGTAAATACTATTTTAGATATCAATAATAAAATTCAAATATCCGAAACAGATAAAACATTAGGAATTTCATCTTTAGGATTTGACTTATCAGTTTATGATATTTTTGGAACATTAGGTTCTGGAGCATGTTTAGTTCTTATTGATAGTCAAAAAGACATTAAATTAATTGAAAAAATATTATTTGAAAAAAATATAACAATTTGGAATTCTGTTCCTGCAATATTAGAGTTAGTAACAAAAAGAATAGGTTTAAAAAATAAACAAAAGCTTTTTTGGGCCCCTTCTAAACGATGGAATGAAAAAGAAGAAAAAATTTATATTTCTGATAAGATGTATCCAAATATGGATGTTAATCAACTTAGAAAAATATATGAATTAGCTTATAATGGAATTCCTAAAGAGAGATTGTTAGAAGAAAGCAAAATTGATAACAAAGTGTTGGAAGAACTTATAGAGGATAATGTTTTGGTTGAAACATTAGAACATCCCGTTGATATTTTTAAGGCACAGGAAAAACTATATAGTGATAACGCTAGTGAAGAAATTATGCTCTATAAAGATAAAGCCGAAAAGTATAAGAAAGAAGTTCTTGATAGAATCTATAATTATAATGGGAAAAGTTACCAACTTCCAAATGAAGATACTATTGCTAAAAAATATTTGAAACGTCATACAACAAGAAATTTTAATCCAAATAAAAAGATATCATTGCATCAATTTTTAGAGCTGTTGGCGATACTGAAACAATATAGAGATTTCAATGGCATAAGATATGCATATGCATCAGCAGGAGGGTTATATCCGATAGATATTTATCTATATATAAAAGAAGGTATGATTGATAATTTGGAAAGAGGATTCTACTATTATAGTCCTAAGGAACACAAATTAATAAAAGTAAATGACAATGAAATATCAGTAAATGATCATTTCTTTACCAATCAGGAAATATACAGAAATTCATCGTTTAGCTTTCTATTTGTATATAATGCAGATGCAAATATGAAAAAGTATAATGGTTTAGGGTATTTTTTGGCATGTATAGATTTAGGTATTATAGTAGATACGATTTCAAGGGCAGCAGATGAAATAGGCATAGGAACATGTTCAATAGGAAATATGAAATTTAAGGAAATAGGTAAAAAGATGTTTCTGAATTCAAAACAGATTCTTTTACATGCTATGGAATGTGGACCATCCGATACTGATGAGACATGTATTAATGAAAAGATGGATGAGACTTTAGTATTTGAAGAAAAAATGGATAAAGTCTTCTCAAAAAATTTCAAATTAAGAAAGATTATTTTAAGTGGTGATTGGATTCCGTTATCTTTAATTCCACAAATAAATACTTACTTTCCAGGTGCTGACGTTATTAGCTGTGGAGGTGCAACTGAAGCAGCTATATGGTCTATATATTATCCTATTAAGGAAGTGAAAAAAGAGTGGAAAAGTATTCCGTATGGGTATCCGTTAGAAAATCAGAATATTTATATTTTAAATTCAAGTGCTAATCTATGCCCAATTAATACAGAGGGAGAAATTTATATAGGAGGTAAAGGTATAGCAGAAGGTTATGATAATGATCCTATACGAACAAAAGAATCTTTTATAACACACCCTGAATATGGAAAATTGTATAAAACGGGAGATCAGGGGGTAATGAGAGCCGAAGGGTATATAGAATTTCTAGGAAGAAAAGATTTTCAAGTTAAAATTCAAGGTATGAGAATTGAGTTGGAAGAAATAGAGAATGTTTTAACAAAATTTGAAAAAGTACAAATGAGTAAAGTGATTGTTCGGGAAGAAAAAAACAATAAATTACTTGTAGCATATTATGTTTCAGAAGAGGAATACGATGAAAAAGAAATTAGAAAGTTTTTATCTAATCATTTACCGAAGTATATGATTCCAACACATATAATTTTTATGAAAGAATTTCCATTAACAAGTAACGGTAAAATAGACGTGAAAGCATTACCAAATAAAATAACTAATAAAAAGATTACTGTTAATAATAAAGCAGAATCAGATATTGAAATAAAATTAAGTAATATTTGGAAAGAGGTTTTAGAAGTAGATACAGTTGATATTAAAGAAAACTTTTTTGATATGGGTGGTAATTCATTGATGCTGATTAAAGCACACAATTTGATTGATAATGAATATCCAGATATCATAAAAATTACTGAATTGTTTAACTATCCATCTATAAAGAAATTAGCGGCGATTATTAGTGATAGAGTAAATGAACAGAAAAAGTTTCATACGTTAGAATTGCCAGAAATATTTTTCACAAACAGTTCGAATTATGTAGAAGATAACATAAATCGTATTTATTATAGGCTAAATAGTAAATTAAGTAATTCGGTAGCAGAAATTGCTAAAACAGAAAATGTTGATGAAAAGTACATTTTATTTACGATCTGTGTTCTTTCTCTTTCACAGTTCGCAAACAAAGAAAGTTTTAGTATCTACTACAATGAACAAAATGTGTTGAAAGAAACAAAAATAAACTTAACAGAGATTAATACGTTTGAAGAAGCTGTTCAAGAAATCAAGTCTAAATTTGAAAATTCTTTGTCAATTATGGATTATAAGAAGGTAGATTTTCATAAAAATGAAATATTACCAGTATTTGATATGGATAATTCATTAGAATTAGAAGAAATGATAAATTCAATGTTGATATTTAGGTGTAATAACTTTGAAAAAGTTGAATTTGAAACAATCTTTAACGAACGAGTATTTGCTGAAAGTGGTATTCGAAAATTTTTAGAAAAATATGAAGATATTGCTTCTAAATTTTTAGTAAAATAAGTGATTTTGTAGGTTGCGTATCTACAATTAGTTACTAACTGTAGATACGCATAAGAAGGAGAATAATTTTGAATTTATTTAATCAAATTAAAAACAGTGAAATTGAAAAAAAAGACAATAATGAACTGGCAATAGTGGGAATAGCTTTCAAATTGCCAGAAGCAGAAAATATAACAGATTTATTTCTAAATTTATTAAATGAAAAAAATAGTGTACGAAACGTTCCGACTGAAAGACGTACCGATATTGAGCAGTATGGGAAAGCTTTAAATTTACAATACACAAAATATTTAAAAAAAGGTTACTTAGAAAGAATAGATACCTTTGATAATGAATTTTTCAACATATCTCCTAATGAAGCAAAAATGATGGACCCAAATCAAAGAATATTTCTGGAAAAAGCATATGAAGCTATTGAAAATGCTGGTTTTAGAAAAAAAGATATAGACGGAAAAAAGGTTGGTGTTTTTTTAGGATATAGAGGAGACGATATATATACATATAAAAATTTAATTGCAAAGTATGGGAAAAATATTGAAAGTGCAATGACTGGAAATATTAATTCAATTATAGCAAGTCGATTATCCTATTTATTAAATCTTAAAGGTCCAAGTTTATGTATTGATACAGCGTGTTCATCTGGATTAGCTGCATTGCATTATGCTTGTTCAAGTTTAAGAAATAGAGAATGTGATGCAGCTATTGTGGGAAGTATAAAATTAAATTTATATCCTGCAAAGGATGAACAAGAGATAGGCATAGAGTCAGAATTAGAGGAAATAAGAAGTTTTGACGATTTTGCAGATGGTACTGTATCAGGGGAAGGCTGTATTGTTTTTGTCGTTAAAAGAAAAGATGATGCTATTAAAGAAAAAAATAATATCTATGCTGTTATTAAAGGTAGTGCAATTAATCAAGATGGACATTCTATTGGTTTGACAGCACCGAGTGCATTGGCCCAAAAAGAATTATTGATTAATGCTTGGAAAGATGCTCAAATAAATCCAGAAAGTATATCATATATCGAAACACATGGGACAGGTACTAAATTAGGTGATCCAATAGAGGTCAATGCAATTAACATGGCTTTTGAAGAATACACCAATAGAAAGCAATTTTGTGGGATTGGTTCTATTAAATCGAATATAGGGCATTTGGATTGTGCATCTGGTTTAGCTGGTGTTCTAAAAATGATTGTCTGTTTTATGTATAAAAAATTATTTGCAACGATTAATTTTGTTAAGCCTAACAAGGAAATTGATTTTTTGAAATCAGCTGTATATGTCAATACAAATGTAATAGAATGGAAAGACAAAACAATGAGATGTGGTGTTAATTCATTTGGATTAAGCGGAACAAATGTACATGTTGTTTTAGAAAATTATCCTTTTTATGAGTATACAACTGAAAGCGAAAATAGTAGTGAAAAGAATATATTTTTATTGTCAGCTAAAAATCCAGAAAGCTTAAAAGTATACTTAAATAAGTACAGCTTATTCCTTGAACATAATCAAGTAAATATAAAAAATTTGATGCATACTCTAATAAATCATCGTAATGTATATCAATATAAATGCTGTATAGTTTTTAGTAATATAAATGATTTAAAAAATAAATTACAAATTATTTTAAATAATTATAATTGCTTACACGAAAGAAAGGACATTTATTTATTTGATGATAGTTACGAAGTATACAAATTTGAAAATAACCTTGAAGAACATCTGTATATTGCATTATGTAAGTGGCTAAAACAAGAACAATATAAAATAGAAGGAGGAACAATTATTTCGCTACCTACATATCCTTTTGTACATAAACGATTTTGGATTGAAAATGTAGAAAATGATGTAAAGATTAAATTGTGTGGAAAAAAAGATAATAAGTATTCTGAAATGGAGTACATTTTGGCAAGCGTGTGGAAAGAAACTTTAGGTGTTTCAGAAATAAATGTATATGATAAATGGCAAAATTTGGGTGGAGATTCTATTCTGGCTATAAAAGCATACAATCTTTTAAAAGAAAAAGGATATATAGGCATTTCTGTTATAGATATATTAAACAATTCATTAGTTGAAAATAGTTTAATTGTCAAAAAAAATAAGTTTAAAAAGAAAATAGAAAGCGAAGTGAATTTTTGTGAACTAATAGAACAGCAGCGTCCAATTTATTATTCATATCTAATAGATAAAAGTAGTTTGCAATATAACCTTCCAATGTTATTTGAAATTACTGATAAAAATAATATTGAAATGATCAAAAAAACATTGCAAGAAGTAGTAAAAAATAATAGATGCTTAAATAGCTGCCTTGTATATAAAGAAAAAATTTTACAGAAAAAATTAGAACTGAAGGATTGGAAGGTGGAAGAAATTTGGGATGATTGTGATCAAAACGAGCTATTTGCAAGGTATACTATCCCATTTGATATATTTAATGAACCACTTTTTAAGGCAAAAATATTGCATTGCAAAAATAAAGCGTATTTATTCCTGGATGTACATCATATAATTGTAGATGGTCATTCTTTACAAATTTTATTAGATGATTTTGCATCGCTTTATGAGGGGAGAAAATTAGAAAACAAAGATTATGATTTTTATAATTATATAGAAGAACATAAAGAATATTATAAAACATCGGATTTCGAGAAGGCAAATTTATACTGGGAAACATATTTAAAAAATTTTCCAGACACAAAAAGGCTTATGAATTCTTGTCCAATGGAATATAATTCTGAAATAGTGTATTTTGATATTCAAGATAAAATTTTGAAAAAAATGAATACATTTTTGAAAAAGTATGAGGTTAGCTTCTATAGTTTGAATTTAAGTATTTATTTATTATCATTACATAAAATAACTAAAAAAGACGAACTTATAATAGGTGTGCCAGTTGATGGAAGAAATACAAATTCCGTTCAAAATCAAATAGGAATGTTTGTTAAAAATTTACCTCTCATATCAAAAATAAATGATGAAAATTTTATTGATTATCTTAAAAAGATAGATAAAGAAATTAAAAATATGTTGTTGTTTTTTGATGGGTTTCAATACGAATTATTAGAAAAAACTGGAAAACATTTATATTTTGATACTTTATATTCTCATCAAAATTTTCATAATAAAATTATTAGTAGCAATTGTTTAAAACAGATATTTCCTGAAAGACGAAAAACTGCATTTGATATTATCTTACAAACAACAATTAATGAGAATCAAATAAGTGGATTTTTTGAGTATAGGAAAGATATATATTCAAAAAGTGAGATTAACAAAATCATTCAATATATGAATGATTTTGTAGAGAATATTGAAGATAATTGTACGGTGCAATTAAAAAATTTAGTAGAAATAAAAGCACAAAATACCTTTTTTGATAAAGAATTTAATTTCTGATAAACAGGAGGAATTATGAAACAATTTTTGAATTTACCAGATGTTTTTCCGCCAAAATCTGATGGTTTACAATATGTAAAAGTGGAAACAAGTTTAGAAGATAAAATAAAAAGTAGAATCAAAGAAATATGCCAAAAAAATTGCAAATTAGAATATGTATTATATAACGCTGTATTAAGAACATTTTTGGGAAAATGTACAGGTTCAAAAGAAGTTTCTATATTAATATTTGAAAATGCCAGTTATACTAATTTCCCTATAAGTACGCTTTCTGTTGATTATGAAAATACATTTAAGACATGTTTGAAAAATGAGTTAAATGAATTAGAAAATATTTTTTCCAATAAAGAGAAAAGGGAAACACAAGAATTGTATGAAAAAGCTACATTTTTTTCTATATATTATACCAAAATGCATTACAAGTTTGATAAAAATAAATATATAAAATCTCTTGATTTATCCAAAAGAAATTTATGCCTTTTAAATATGGAAGAAAACAAAATTATTGTTGAGTATTGGGGAAAAGGTATAGATCGATTATCAATAGAAAACTTTTTGACCGGATATGCATTTTTTTTGGAACAAGTAATAGAAAAGAGTGATAGTAAATTAGAATCTTTAGAACTTGTAGCAGAAAAAACAGCAAAGAAAATGCTTGCTCAATCAAATAATAATTTTCCTTTTGTTAATAATCATATTTTGAATCTTTTAGAAAAAGAATGTAAGAAATCTAAAGATAGAATAGCTGTTATTTGTGGAAATACTTCTATTACATATGGAGAGTTATGGAAATCTTCGAAGTGTGTTGCAAGAGAATTGAAAAAAAATAATATTCAAAAAGATGATAACATAGGAATTTATATGCCAAGATCTATAGACATGGTGGTAGCTATAATAGCAACTTTAATGGTAGGTGCAACATATATTCCTATTGATATGCAACAACCAGATTCAAAAATAAGATATATTCTCAAAGAAACCAAAATGAAAATATGCTTAGTAAAAGAAGAAAATGCATACATGAACAAGATTTCTGTGAAAAAAGTGATTGTAAATAAATGTAATGAAGAATTATGTGAACCATTAGAGTATGGAAAATATGTATATACTATATTTACCTCTGGTACAACGGGTGTTCCTAAAGGTGTTAGAATCTCCTCTGATAATCTGATTAATTATATTTCATGGAGAAATAAATTATATCGGTACAACGAAAGTAGTATTACATTACAATTAATTTCATTTTCATTCGATGGTTTTGCTGCTAATCTTTATTCAAGTTTGTTAAGTGGTGGTAGATTAGTAATGATTCCAGAAAGTAAACGAATTGATTATAGATATATCACTCAAGTAATAAAAAATGAAAAGGTTAATATCACAAGCATTGTTCCGTCCATGTTGAGTTATTTAATTAATGCGGATAGTCAGGTGATAGAGCAGTTTAATGTAATTATTTTAGCAGCAGAGAAAGCAACTAAATCATTGATAAATAACATAAGAAACATAAATAAAAATATAATGTTAGTTAATGAATATGGCCCGACTGAATGCACGATTGGAATTTTGGCTAATACAAATTTGCAACAAGAAAATATTTCTTGTGTAGGTAAACCTGCTTATAATAATAAAGTCTGCATTGTTAATAGAGAAGGTCATTTAGTACCACCGGGCATGAAAGGAGAAATATCATGTGTAGGAAGGAATGTTTCTGATGGCTATATAAATATCACAGACAATAAAAGTTTTAAAAACATTAATAATAAATATATTAATGGAAAAATGTATTTTACTGGCGATTACGGATATTTAGATAGCAACGGAAATATTAATTTAATTGGCAGAAAAGATAATCAGATAAAAATAAATGGAATTAGGATAGAAATTGACGAAATTGAAAAGGCATTATTGGAAATAAATGATATAAATGAGGTAAAAATAGTAATTCAAAAAAATGAAAATAATGAAATTAATTTAATTGCCTATTATACTTCACTAAGAGAATATAGTCCAAAAGAATTTTATAGCATTTTAAAAGATAAATTAAATACAAGTGTAATTCCTAGCAGTTTTATATTTTTGAAAGATTTTCCTAGAACAATTAACGGAAAAATTAATATCGAAGAATTGCCCAATAATATGGATAAACTAAATACAGAAAAAATGAATCCAAAAGAAAAACTTGTATATGAAAAATACCTTGAAACTTCGAAAGATTATATTGGACTAGATGACAATTTATTTGAGTATGGGTATACATCAATCAAGGTTATTAAACTTGTAGAAAAATTGAGAAGCTATGCCAATATTTCTCCGCAAGACATTTATGAGCAGAAAACAATAAGAAAAATCGCAAATAGTATTAAATGGAAAAATGTAAGTATTGAGAAACGTTTATTTGATTCATTTTTAGAAACGGCAATATATAGTCCATATTTGTGTAAACATGTTTCGAGTTCTAATGATATCGGCAAAGTTGTTAATTACCAAAATATATTGCTTTTAGGTGGAACAGGATATTTAGGTACTCATATTTTAAATGAACTTTTAAAAAGTTCTTGTAGTAATGTATTTTTGATATGTAGAGAAAAAGGGTGCCATGAAGTTATAAATAGAATCGAAAATAATATGATGTTCTATTTTGGAAAATTATTAAGCGATGAAGATAAAAAAAGAATATATTGTTTCAAAGGAGATTTGGTTAATAAATATTTTGGATTATTACCAAAAGAGTATTATGAATTATCAGAGAGTATAGATTGCATTATAAACGCTGCAGCTAATGTAAAACATTTTGGAACGGAAAAAGATTATTTGGTTAATGATTCTGGAAATGAAGAATTATTAAAATTCTGTATGATAGGAAAAAAGAAAGATTATAATCTAGTTTCGACATTAAGTATTGCTGGAGGAAGAATTAGTGGAAAAGAGGAGATATGTTTTAACGAAAGTCTAACAGATGTTGGGCAGAAATTAGATAATTTATATTTAGAAAGTAAACTATCAGCAGAAATTCAAGCTATAAAATTGCGTGACAAAATTAATATAAATATCTTTAGAGTTGGAAATTTAGTATTTGACTCTAAAAGCGGAATTTTTCAAAAAAATATTCAAAGCAATGCATTTTATAGTATAATCAGAGATTTATATAAATTAGGATACTTTCCAGAAATAGAAACAGACATATGGAATTTTACCTATGTTGATCAAGCGGCTAAAGCGATAATTATGTTATACAATAAAGAAAATTTATTAAATAAAACTTTTCATATTATAAATAACCATATAGTGAATCCTATGAAAATTTCTAAGTTGCTAAATCTTCCAACATTAGAAATTAGAGATTTTATTATAAATTTAACCAGAGATCTAAAAGATAATGACAAATCTTTCTATGTAAATGATTTTATGATACATTCTGGTTTGGTTTCAGGGAACTCAGAACAAACACGTTTTGTGATAGATTTTTCTAAGACAATGGGGTATTTAGAAACAATGAACTTTGAATGGGAAAAAGTAGATGAAATGCATGTTAAAAAAATGATGGAGTATTGTAAAAAAGTGCAGTTTATTTGAACATAATACCATTTTATGAATTTGCCTAAACAATATTTTTTACAATATTGTTTAGGTATAAAGAAAGGAAAAAATATGAAGAATTTTGTAATGCTATTTCCAGGACAAGGGATTTTAATTTCTGATATTTTAAAAGAATGTCAAGTTGAAAAAGTGTATATTGATAAGTATTTGAGTATTGCAAGTGAGATTGTAGAAAAAGATTTAAAAAAAATCATTTCAAAAAATGAAAAGATTGAAGATATGGAAACTAGTCAGGTTGTGTTATTAGCAATAGGTGTGGGATTTTATAAATATTATGAATCAAAAATGGCAATAAATATTAAGTATATGATAGGACATAGTTTAGGAGAATATATTAGTTTAGTATGTTCTAATGCTATTGATTTTGAGGATATGGTAAAAATATTAAAAAAGAGAGGAGAACTAATAGACTCAGAATTTAATAAATTTCCACCATCAGGAATGATAAGTGTTAATGGTATGGATGAAGAAGAAATTTTAAACGGTATAAAAGATTTTCAAACACTTGAGATTGCATGTAAAAATGGTAAAAGACAATTTGTTATATCTGGATTAAAAAAGGAATTAGAAAAATTTGAAACAAAAATAGTAAAGTCACAGTTTACCTATTTAAATGTAAGTATGGCAATGCATAATTCTTTATTAAAAGGAGTTCAAGACGAATTTAGAAAATTTTTAGATAGATATCAATGGAGAATGCCATGTTGTAATGTAATTTCTAATAAAACAGCTTTGCCATTTGCTAGTATTGAAGAAATAAAAGATTCATTAAGGGATCAATTGTGTAAACCAGTTAATTGGATAGAGTGTATTAAATATGTAACTAGTAAAAATAATAGCATATTAATTGATGCAGGTATTAGACATATTTTATATTCTATGCTAGAAAGAGAAGGAATTCATCTATATAAACTAAATAAAAGCTGGAATTTAGTAAAAGAATATATAGGCTATCCAGAAATAATTTTAAATTATGCTAGTCGGATTATAGCTTGTTATCCCATTAAAGAAGAAGTTTTTTATAATAACAATCAAATGAAAGAATGTGTAAAAAAACTAGAAAGTATTGTACTTGATAATAATAAAATATCTCAATGTATTGATTTATTAAAACAGATGTTTTGTTTAAAAGGCTATACAGAAAATGAGGCTTTAGCATTTATAAATGATGAAATAGGAAGTTGGAAAATTTAAGAAGAGGTATTCTAATGATAAATAAGGAAATCAAAAAAATCTCATTGATTTTTTTCCCTATCCTTGTTGGATTTATTGTTAATTCACTGTATTCTGTAATAGATATTTATTGGATAGGAAAAATTTTAAATAATGATTCGGTAGCATCAGTCACTATTATATACCCAATTATTGTAATAGCATCGGCAATAGCAAGTGGATTTACTAATGGAGAAACAATATTGATTTCGGACTGTATCGGGAAAAGAAAGCAGGATCAAGCAAAAGTATATAGCAGTTCAGGATTTACTATGACACTACTAATTTGCTTTTGCCTTGTTTTATTCTTAGTTTCAGGATATAAGTTCTTTTTCGAAATCTTTAACGTTACACAGCAAATGTGGATTGATACAAAAGAATATTATATGATTTCTATTGTTGGTCTATTTCCCGTTTTTTTGTATTATCATTTTGCTGCTGTTTTAAGAGCCGAAAATGATACAATTACACAAATGGTTTTTTTAATGATCTCTACATTTATAAATATCATATTAGATCCCTTTATGATAGGGGGATATGGAATTATACCAAAGTTGGGAGTATCAGGTGCAGCAATTGCTACGCTTATATCACAAACAGTGATTGTATGTTTCTTTATTCTATATATTAAAATTTATAAAAAGAAAGAAATCGTTTGTATTAAAAAAATTCATTTGCGGGAAGTTCTTCAAATACTTAGAATCTCTTGGGGACTAATATTGCAACAAATTATTCCCTCAATCAGTTTATTATGTGTAACATTTTTCGTTAGTAAATTTTCCATTAATGAAATCGCTGGTTTTGGAATTGCAAATAAAGTTGAAACGATAATATTTTTACCTGCAATGGCAATAAGTTTTACTTTGACAACGTTAACAAGTAATGCATATGGGGCAGATGATAAGAAAAGAATTTCAATTTTCTACAAATGTGGAATAGGTTTAAGCATATTTATAACAATTATATTTTTAGCTATATTATATATTTCTTTTGGCAGCAATATATTTGGAATAGCCAGAAATAATTACATTACGGAAATTGTTAAAAAATATTTTACTATTATATTTATGGGATATTTTTGTAATTGTATTACATGTTCAATTATGGGTGTTTTCAATGGAATAAAAAATGAAAAATTAGGTTTAAGCATAATGCTTATATGTTATTTGGTATGTAGAATTCCTTTTATAATGATATCTGTGCTGGTGTTTAATAGAATTGAAGCAATATGGGGAGGAATTCTTTTTAGTTATATAGTATGTTTAATATTTTCACTAAATATGAAAAAGAGATGCAATGTGCGGTTTAAATGGAGGGAACAACTATGAAAATATTAGTAGTAGGAAGGGGAACAATAGGTATTACATATGCTTATCTTTTGTCAAAAGAGCATATTGTACATGTATTAGAACCCAAGTTACAGGATCAAACGCCTATTAATATTACATTATTTAATGAACAACTAAATTTACTAAAAAAAGAAAAATATATGCCTTATTATACTGAACAATATAATGCTATCTATGATTTAGTAATAATAGCTGTTAATCGAATGAGCGTCATAAAGTATATTAATATACTAAAACAACAAAACTGTAATTGTCATTTATTGATATTAGGAAATAACTATGAAGGTCGAAAAGAGATTGAAAAGTATTACGATAACTTTACACTTGGATTTCCAAGAAATATAGGAGGTGGACGTGTTGGGAAAAACAAGATTAATGCAATAGTTTTCAGCAAAGGTAAAATTATTTTGGAAGATATGAATAATGGAGATTTAGATGAACATATATTAAAGAGTTTAGGAGCTACTATACGAATAGAAAAAAGATTTAGTGAGTGGATAAAAGTACATTATTTAATGCAAGCAATTTCAATAGGCTTATTTATCGATATGAAGAATAAGGGACTTAAATATCCAAATTTGTTTGTATTAAAAAGATATATTAAAGCTTATCGAGACGGCTTACAATTATGTATGAAAACAGGGGTTAGAATTTCCAATATGTGGCCAGAAATACTATTATTTTTGCCCTGGTGGATAATTGGAAATGTATTAAAAAAAATGTTTGCAGACAATACAACTCAGTGGATGATTACAGAACACTATAGACATGGGTATAATGAATGGATATATGCATATTACGAAATACTTAAAAAGGGAAAAAGCAACAATCTAAAAATGAAAAATTGGTCATACTATAATAAAATTATAGAAAAGCAACAAGTTAATCCTTAAAAACAAGCAATTTATAAGGAGCAATTTCAAGAATTTTAGCCATAGTAAAAAGTAAGTCGAGAGAAAAAGGACGTACAATATTTGGAGCTTCAATAGCACCAAGATGTTGTCGACTTATTCCGAGTTTCTCTGCAAACTGTTCTTGAGTAAAACCCTTATGTTTTCTATAATATGCAATATTATATCCAATTTCAATAAAATAGTCTGAATTGTCAGTTATATTTTCATTATTCATTACATACCTCTTTTCTATTATTTATTATATGCGTATATTTAAAACTTTAAAATCATGGTATAAATATCAAATGATATTTAATAGATAACAAAAATTAGATGTCATAAATAGTCCCATGTGAGTGATTCACATGGGACTTTGTTGTAATGATGTTAACAAACAGAAAATAATTTGTGTAAATACAAGAAATTAATAATATTAGTAAAAAATAATTACTAATATTATTAAATCTATTGCTATTTAAAAAGCTGAATATTATTAAAATTCGTAATATTATGTAGAAAAAAATCGACATATTGGGTTGTGGTAATTTTTTTGGAGGAAAATTATACTAAAGAAGAGGTGAAAATGAATTGAGCAATAAAGAATTCATTATTATTGGAAATAATATAAGACGTTTGAGAAAAGAAAATTCATATACACAAGAAAAGTTTGCTGAATTAATAGAAATATCTACAAATCATCTATATAGAATAGAAAATGCTAAAAGTCGGATCAGCTTACAGTTATTATTAAAAGCAGCAAAAATATTTGATGTAGATATTAACGAACTTATTAACGAAGAATATGAAACTAGAAAAGAAATTCTAGAAGAACTAGAAGAAATTTTAACTAAATGTAGCGATATAGAAAAAGAAATCATTCGTCAAACTGTATTTAATTTATATCATACATTAAGAAATGTTGGTGTTTAAGGATATCGGTTCATTAAAGCATATTTATTTTAAATATTTTTTAATGAGCTGATATCAATCGAAAAAGCATTATGATTTTCAGATATGTTGGCTATTTTATTCCTAGTCTTATACAAAAATCAAGTTGTATAAGAGTATTATTGAATATACTTATAAGGTGTATATTTTGAGTAATATGTTGGTTTGTAAAAACATATTCTTGCGAGCATGTTTTTACGAGCCAATATGGCTCTTCTGAACCTTGAAAAGAGAATATCGGTATGGTGATATTTTTTTTTAAATCGTATGTCATTTCTGACGTACTAAATATATCTTTAAGGACACAAAACATTTATGACACGAATAGCGTGATGAGAAATTGAGCTTTGCGAAGATACACTTGTCTGTATGCATAAACGGAAAGACAGCAATAGGGCAGATCAAAGCAAGGAATCGTAGTAGAAGAAGTGAAAAGTGGGAGCAGCATTTCTACATGGACTGTGCTGGCAAACAGTCTGAAAGCATAGATGATAATGATACCTTTACTGAAGAAAACAGTAACCGGGGTAGCGTCCGGGACATGCTGCAGCATGAAAGGGAGCTGCAGGGTGTCAGGCAGATTAGCCAGATCGGTCCTACATATCCCGGGCGTATGCGGAGGAGAGTAAATAAAAAATGCATAGGAAGATTTTTCTATGTACCATACGCAAAAATAAAAAGGAGGTTTACTATGAATGTAGCAATTTATCTAAGAGTCAATCAACAAATAGAAGAGATAGACGAATGTATGGTGCTTTGGAGAGAAAGAGCATTGCTTTATTGTAAGCAGAAACAATACATACCTGTAATTGTTATGGAAATTTCTGCTGTTGGAGAGGCTGCTGAAGAATATGGAATGGATAAGCTGGAAGAATTATTTAGGAAAAAATGTATTGTTGGAATTGTTACTTATGACATCAGTATGTTGACACAGGATATAAAAAAGCTGATACGTTTTTGCAATGTATTGTATGGATATAATATACGGATAGATTCTATCAGTCAGGGAATTGTAGAAAAAAACTTTATAAAAAAGGTTATTAACTATAATAATGACTGCTCCAACAGACAGCAAAGACCAGAAGTCAAAAAGAACCTAAAAGAACAATTTCCTGTAGGAAGTCGAGTAAAGCTAGAACGGATATGTTCCACAAGAGGAAGCGGATTGACAATGGGAGACTTAGGAACTGTTTTAGCTGTGGACGATACCGGAATATTGCGAATTGCATGGGATATATTGGATGGACGACCTTTGTATTTGCACTTAGATGTAGATGCATGTCAATGTATTATGCGTAAGGAACAAATAGACAAATTTTTAAAAGATCTATGTCAAATTCCATTTCAGAATATCTCAAGGTTAGAAGAGTGGATAGCGTTGATTTTGGAACCAGCGTTTCCATATATATTTATTTATAAAAATAAATGGAAAAAAAATATTTTTGTAGATTTGGGAGTAACTGCTTTTACCAAAGAAAAGGCAATACTTGGTATTAAATATAAGGTAGGTAAACATTCGGAAGTATCTGTTGCCAGTGCTAAGATTAAAGATTTAGAGAAGAAAAGGGGATTTTGGAGAAATAAAATAGCAACTTGATTATGGTGCTACATTCTATCAGAATAGGGCTATGTGGAAAAGTTTTTCCCACATAGCCCTGTTTTGATACAGGAGAAAAGACGAGAGGTGTAAAAATGATGACCAGAGAAGAACTTTTGAAAATGAGGGAACAGTCTTTTGAGGAGGTAAATATCAAAGAGATTCCTGACATTAAGGATGTTGCTATCGATAAGAAGAAAAGCAAAAAAGAACGGATTCAGGAGCGTTTGGAAACAGGCCGAAACCCATATTTTCTTAAATGTGGAAACATTTTAGTGAAAATGAGTTATGCAGCAACGGAACGGACGATAGAAGATGCATTGAAGACAATTTTATCAGCTATATAGTGCAGTGCCGAATAAATGAAAAAAGTCGGCACAGAATTTACATATAGACAAATGGTAAAGGATATGGTAGGATGATGTCAGGACAAAGCAGCTAGGCTTCAATCCTCAAATAGTGCTGACTAATTTTGAAGATTGGAGTGAATAGCATTTGAAAAATCAACGAAACAAAATCTTACGTGTTGTACTCTATCTCCGGCTTTCAGCAGAGGACGGAGATAAGATAGAGAGCAACAGCATATCTAATCAAAGAACTTTGATTCATGGATATCTCAAAGACCATGAAGAATTTTCCATTGTAAAAGAATTTATTGATGATGGTTATAGCGGTACAAATTTTGACCGGCCAGGATTTCAGGAAATGATACGATTTCTGGAAAACGGTGGAGCAGATTGCGTGATTGTGAAAGACTTATCTCGTTTAGGAAGAGATTTTTCCGGTGTTTTGCGTTATGTGGAACGTATTTTCCCACAAATGGGAATCCGCTTTATCGCTATTACTGACGGATATGACAATGCCAAAATGCAGGAACAGATCTTGACAGTGCGAATGAAAAGCCTGGTAAATGATATTTATCCGGCAGATACATCAAGGGCTGTACGTGCGAATCTTTTGGCCAAAATGAAAAACGGGGAATGTGTATCTCCTTTTACTGTATATGGCTATCTTAGAAACCCTGAAAATAAAAATCAATTGATTCCAGATCCGTATGCGGGGGAAATCGTAAAAGATATTTTTAGGTGGGCATTGGAAGGTTATAACAGGGCAAATATTGCTGAAAAATTGGAAAATTTGGGTATCCTTACTCCTTTAGAATACAAAAAATCCATAGGATCTAAATTTCATACTGGGTTTCAAACCAAATCGAAATGCGTGTGGTCTTCGGTTATGGTAAAACGTATTTTGACCAATATTATTTATACGGGAACTTTAGCACAGGGGAAACGGACAACACCGAATCATAAAGTAAAGACCGTTATATATAAGCCTCAGGAAGAATGGATTTATTTTGAAAATGCACATGAGCCATTGATCGATAAACATACGTTTGAAGTTGTTCAGCATTTACTTAATAAGGATGTGAGGAAATCTCCGAAGAAAAGAATATTTCCTTTATCCGGTCTGGTACAGTGTGCAAAATGTAGGGAAAATATGATCATCACATCGCCAGACAAGCAGCATTTTTACTATAAATGTGTGAACCATCAACCAGGAGCAGGATGTGAATCTGGTAGAATCAATGCAGAGAAGTTGAAAGAAGCTGTAGAGAAAGCGATTTTATATCAGATTTCTTTGTTAGCAGAAATGCAGGATGTCATGGACTATATTGGGCAGCTTTCCCTATCGGAAGAAGCTGTATCAAAAGCGGATCGAAAGATGGAAAAGCTGGACGCTGAGTATAAAAGGCTGATGCAGATTAAAGCAAAACTTTATGTCAGTTATACGGATGGTATTTTAACAAAAGAGGAATATTTGGAATATAAATCAGAATATGACCGACAAAGCCAACAGATTCAAGATGCTATCATACAGCAAAAAGAAGAAACTAAAAAATTGTTTTCAAAAGCAAAAGAAAAACAGCAATGGATAGAAGAATTTTTAGAATATCAAGACTGCAAACAAATCGATAGAAAAATGCTGGTTATGCTGGTGAAAGACATTTATATCCATGCAAAAAAAGAAATTGAAATCGTGTTTTGGTTTCAGGACGAATATGAAACAGCGGTAGGATTGATTGAGGCAGTGGATAGACTCTCCCCTAATCCCGTTACAAAACGGTTTTTAGGGAAAAAGGAGGGGATGGAAAGTGCCTAGAATCAGCAGAAAAAGAAAGAATCAAATCCAAAAGGAAAATCTGCGTCCAAAGTATTTGGCTGCATCCTATGCGAGAGTATCGGTTAAAAATGGAGGACATGGCAGAGAGGAAACCTTAAATGTACAGCAAGAAATCTGTAGGGAATATACGGCGAAGAAACCGGAAATCGAATTGCTCTATGAAATCAGCGATAACGGGATTAGCGGAACGACCTTTGTAAGAGATGGATTTGGACAGTTGATGGAACTTGTAAGGTCAGGAAAAATAAACTGTATCATTGTAAAAGATTTTTCTCGGTTTGGAAGAGATGCTATTGAGTGTGTGGAACTGATTGACGAAGTGTTCCCTAAACTGGGAGTGCGATTTATCTCTATTCTGGATGAGTATGACAGTGAGAATCCGTCTTGTCAAAAAGATCGAGTATCTCGGATTTTAAAGCATTTTATGAATGACTATTATGCGAGAATTGTTTCCAAACAGTTGATTCAGGCACATAAGACTTCCAGAGAAAAAGGAGAATTTTGGGGCAGCAGACCACCATATGGATATCGGCGTTCCGATGAATGTTCCAAGAAATTAGTACCTTATCAGCCAGAAGGGGACGTTGTGCGTAAAATTTTTTCTCTTTATGCGATTGAAGGGAAAAGTACATATGAAATTACAAGAATTCTAAATCATTTAGAGATTCCTACACCGGCTGAAAGCTATCATAGAGCAAAAAAGTATGCAAAAAAAAGAAGGAAATCGATATGGCTGCAAAGTACCGTTATGGGAATCTTGAGAAATCCAGCCTGTATTGGGGCGTTGGCTTATGGTAAAACCAAGCAGGCATTATGTGAAAATATCCCGTTACGGCTGATTCCTAAAGATAACTGGGAAATTGTTTTTGGCGTATCGGAACCTCTCATTGAAAGAGCATTATATGATATGGCACAGGTACAACTAAAAGAGAGATGGATACATCTGAAAGAGCATTGGGAAGGGAACCCAAATAAAACCAAAGCAGCTAATGGCCCCCTTCTAGGAAAGATATTCTGTGCAAAGTGCGGAAAAAGATTACGCAGAGAAAGCGTTGGAAAAGAAACACGAACCTATTTGACCTATTCATGTCCAAATGCTCCGCAAGAATATCAGGGATGTTCACTTTCTTATCTTCGTGAAGATGCCGTATTGGAGGCAATAAAGGCTGCATTTTTGTATCAAGTTGGACTTGCAGAAAGCTGTATGGAAAAGTATGGAAAAACATTCTATCGTCAACTTTGCAAGGAATTAGAGGATAGAGCCAAAAGATTATCTGAAAAATATCGTCAGTACGAAGAAAAGAAAAAGATGGCTTTTGAGAACTATGCATTAGGAATTTTGGATAAAGACTCCTATCAGGAAGTAAAAGCGATCTACGAAGAGGAAGAAAAAGAAAGTAAAAGAGAACTTATAGAGTTTCAACAATATAAAGAAGATATATTGGAAAAATTAAGGATAAGAATAGAATGGGGACGTCAATTACTCCATCATACGAAGTTGGAAGAGATTACCAGAGAAATTGTAGAAAATTTCATTGAGGGAATCTATATCTATTCAAAAACAGAGCTGGAAATTAAATTTTGGTTTGCAGATATCTTTGAAAAAGGAATGGAAGAGGAAGGACTTTGTTATGATGCGAGAAGATAAGTATATTGCAATATACTTACGGTTATCCGATGAAGATAGGGATCAAGAGGAAAGCAACAGTATAAGGAATCAGAGAATATTATTAAGACAATATATTCAATCAAAGTCTGAATTTTCTGTATTCCCCATTAAAGAGTTCATTGATGATGGATATAGTGGAACAAACTTTGAAAGACCTGACTTTCAAAGAATGTTAAAACAAGCCAAAGAGGGAAAAATTAAAGTCATTATTGTAAAAGACTTATCCCGATTGGGAAGAGATACGATTGAAACGCAAGAATATGTAGAAAAAATCTTTCCGTTTTTAGGAGTTCGTGTTATCGCTGTAAATGATAACCTGGATACAAATCTCCCTGCACAGAATCAAAATGATTTGGAAATTAAGTTTAAAAACCTGATTAATGGTATTTATCCTGAAATGTGTTCCAAAAATATTAAATTGCAGAAAAGGAAAACCGCAGAAAAAGGAGAATTTATGGGGAACATTCCTATTTACGGGTATGCTTTAAAACCAGGAGAATCTTCAAAGCTGCTTATTGACCATGAAGCAGCAATGATTGTAACAGACATTTTTCTATGGTTTACACAAGGAAAACGGTTGGGAGAGATTGCAAAAATCTTAAATGTTAATCAGATAGATACACCGGCCACCTATTTAGGAAAGAAAGGATATAAGGTTGCCAGAAAAGGGAATAACCTTTGGTATTCAACTACTGTAAAGGCAATATTAAAAGAAAAGGCTTACATTGGAACGGTTGTGAACCATAAAACAGAAGTAGCAGTTATTTCTACGAAAAAAGTAAAAATCATACCACAGGAAGAAAGAATCGAATGTGAAAATCAGCACGAGGCAATTATTTCAAAAGAGATTTTCGCCCGATCTGAAATCTTGTTAAAAGAACATGCGTTTCGTAAAAAGCAAGTACCTCACAATACTGAAAAAAGCATATTTCATGGAAAAATCCGCTGCGGATGCTGTGGAAATAAAATGCGTATTCGGATGGGGGTAAAGAGTAAGAGAATTAGTTGCCGGACACCATCTGTTTCAGAACAATATGGCTGTATGAAAGGTGGGATACAGGAAGAAGAACTTAAAAAAGTTATTTTAGAGATGGTAAAGGATCAAATTCAGCTAGTTTCCAATCGCATAACAGCGTTAGGAAAAGAAAGACGGAATATTCCGAAAGGTTCTTCAGCGGAGAAAATAGAACTTTTGGAAACCAAGATACAGGAGCTAAAAAGGAAAAAATTTTATCTGTATGAGGGATATGTAGAAGGGAGAGTTACCAAAGAAGAGTACCAGGAAAAGGCGAAAGAATTATCCAATGAAATTTCTTTTTATACACAAAGGATAGATACAGCAACCAAACAGAGAGAAAAGGCAAAACATAAAGAACGTTTACAAAAGAATGAAAAGCTGAAAGAAATAAGGAGTTTTGAGAAAATAGAGAAACTGGATTCAAAAATTGTCGATTGTATGATTGATACTATTTACATATATGCTGAAGACAGAATAGAAGTAAAGTGGGCTTTTGAGGATCTTTTTGTTGTGGAAACTGAAAATCAGGTATGATAAGAAATTTTACTGTGGAGAGGTTGATAACTGGCGAAAAAAGAGAAAAAAATTGTTTGCCTGCCGGAAATCAGTGGGCGGGAAAACGAGTTGCAGTTTAAAAGATTTTTGTTATAATGAAATTATAGAAAGACAGAGGACAATTATGGAAGAAAAGACAAAAGCAGATGTAGTATTTAAAGAGTTTTGGCGGCAAAATGAACGGTTTGCAGATTTATTTAATACGGTTATCTTCAATGGAAAAGAAGTAATACGGCCGGAGAATTTATCTGAAATGGATACCGATGTTTCTGGTACGATTGAAATGAAAGATTATAAGGAGACTTTGACAAGAGCCAGGGATGTTGTGAAGAAGACGGCGTATGGAGTCGAATTTGTGGTTATGGGAGTGGAGAATCAAGAAAAAGTTCATTATGCAATGCCACTTCGGACCATGATCTATGATTCTTTGGGATATTTGAAAGAATATAAAGAGATAACCAGTAGCCGTAAAAAGGACAGAAGTCTGGAAACACAAGCAGAGTTCTTGAGCAAGATGAAGAAGGAAGACCGGTTGCACCCGATTATCAGTCTGACAATTTATTATGGTGAAAATGCCTGGGACGGTCCTTATTGTCTGAAGGACATGGTGGTTGAGATGCCTCCGGAAATTGAAGTTGTTTTTTCAGACTATAAAATGAATCTATTGGAAGTGCGGGACTCAGGGAAATACCTTTTTAATAATAGGGATGTAGAGGTTGTTTTTGATATTACCAGAAAAACTTTTGCCGGAAACATTGAGGAAATTCGCCAAAAGTATGAACACGAGAAACTGAGTTCGGAAATGCTTTCAGTAATAGGGAAGATGACGGGGTCTAAAGAGATCATGGAAATGGGAAATAATAAGGAGGTTGACAGTATGTGTACTGCATTAGAGAAATTAAAACAGCAAGGAATTGAAGAAGGAAAGAAAGAGGGAATTGAACAGGGAAAAAAAGAGGGAATCGAGGAAGGAAAATTAACTATTATTAAGAATCTCCTAGTGAGTGGAATGTCACAGGAAAAGATTAAGACTGCTGCTGGAGTAACAGAAGAGGAAATCAAACAAGCACAACGTGAGCTATAATAAGGAGAATGACAGTATGTGTACTGCATTAGAAAAATTAAAACAGCAAGGAATTGAAGAAGGAAAGAAAGAGGGAATTGAACAGGGAAAGAAAGAGGGAATCGAGCAGGGAAAGAAAGAAGGAATCGAGGAAGGAAAATTAACTGTTATTAAAAATCTTCTAGCAAATGGATTGTCTAGGGAAGAAATTAAGAAGTTTGCCGGAGTAACTGAGAAAGAAATCAGGAAAGCTAACAATAATAGGTAACATT
This sequence comes from uncultured Eubacteriales bacterium, assembly GCA_949284175.1. Lineage (GTDB taxonomy): Bacteria > Bacillota > Clostridia > Lachnospirales > Lachnospiraceae > Scybalomonas. The sequence goes on along the minus strand of CASDVE010000019.1, from coordinate 24,767 downwards.
TTTTATATTGGAATAGAAAGAAAGCATATCTGCTGAAATGTGGATATGCTTTTTTGTATAAGTAAATAAGGCAATGATTGGTTATGACGCTGGCGGATAGGAGGATGAGAATATGGATAGAGAGAGATTCCTTACAGTACCAGATGACTCTCTTTTAATAAATGCACTTTCCGAGGATACTCAGGAAATAATCTTACGAGATATACGGGAGTATGAACTAGAAAAGGGGATTTATTTTGCAAGAGATGAAACAGGAAAGTATATGTGGCTGAAGAAACCCTTTTCCGAATTGAAAAAAGCCATTTATTCGGGAACAAATTTGATATATTGTGAGCCGGAAGAAGTAAAAAAACTTTATGATAAAAGCAGGACCTATTGTATTCCTATAAAACTTTCTAAAACAGATTTCAAAAGATTATGCTATAAAGCTGGAGCAGCCGACCTAACTGTAGGAGGATTACTTGAGAACTTTATTGGTGATTTGATTGGAGGAGAAAGAACCAATGGCTCCGATGAACGTATGTATGTAGAACAATGGTTTCAACGCTGCTGGTTTAGCTTTGATTATGGATCAACATCATTTCTTTCTTATCTTTGCAATACGGATATGACGGACTATATAGAAGGGTTGCTGGAAGAACTGGAATACTATGATTCTATTGATAAATTAGATAATTATGAAAAGATGGAAAGACAGGAAGTCCAGCAGGAATTGGAAGAAATTTTTAGCAATTATAAGGAGGAATGTAAGGTTGAAGACTGTTGTTTTGAAGAAGAAATTAAAAAAGTAAAAAACTGGCTGAATGAACGAGAAAATTATATGAATCATACAGAACTTTACCAGAAACAGGAAAAATATACGAGTAGATAGATTAGATATTTTTTTAAAACGCTGTTGACACAGTAGGGAAAGACGACATTGATGAAATCAATCATGGGAATCAACAGGCCAAAAAGTGGTGTAATTGAATACGACGGAAAGATCATTAGTGGACTACCTTCCCATAAAATTGTAAGAGAGAAAATTGTGTATGTTCCAGAAGGAAGAGAAATTTTTCCCAATATGACAGTGGAAGAAAATTTAGAAATGGGAGCGTATTCTGTTAAAATGTCAAAAAGACAAATGGAAGAGCATTTAGCAGAACAGTATGAGCTTTTTCCGAGGTTAAAAGAACGTGCAAAACAAAAAGCGGGTTCTATGTCTGGTGGAGAACAGCAGATGCTCGCTATTGCAAGAGGGCTGATGTCTGATCCAGAATTGTTAATGTTGGATGAACCAAGTCTTGGGCTTGCACCGGTTATTGTAGATGATATGTTTGATATTATTGTGCAAGTGAATAAAGTGAGAAAGATACCGATTGTTATTGTTGAGCAAAATGCTTTTATGGCTATGTCTATTTCCAATCGTACTTATGTATTAGAAGTGGGAAATTTGGTGACAAGTGGAGATAGCAAAATGTTAATGGATTCTGATGATATTAAGAAGGCTTATTTGGGTGGATAAGAACGTAAAAATAAATATTGTGTATGATAGGAGGAGCGCATTATGAGAGCGATTAAATTTGAAGAACCCTGGAGTGTAACATGTATTGAGATGGAAAAGCCACATCCAAAAGAGGGAGAGGCATTGATTCGAGTTAAAATGGCTGGTATTTGTGGAAGTGATATTGGAGCCTTTCGAGGAACGAATCCTTTAGTATCTTTTCCTAGAGTGATCGGACACGAAGTTGTTGGAGAAGTAATGGAGATTTCAGAAAATGAAAGAGGGATTCAAGTAGGAGATCATGTTATTGTAGATCCGTATATTTATTGTAATTCTTGTTATCCTTGTTCCATTGGTAGAACAAATTGTTGCACAGATTTAAAAGTGCTGGGAGTTCATATAGAAGGAGGGATGGCAGATTATATTGTACACCCTGCTAATATGTTATGGAAGTTGCCAAAAGATATGGATTGGGAATTAGCTCCCCTTGCAGAACCTTTGACTATTGCTCTTCATGGAATCCACCGAGGAAAATTAAAGAAAGGAGAACATGTAGCTATTATTGGTGCAGGTCCAATTGGAATCCTAGCTGCTATGGTAGCGTTTTCCTATGGAGCAGAGCCTATTATGATTGATTTAGTGGATAAGAGATTAGAGTTTGCAAAAGAAATAGGTGTTCGCTATGTCATTAATTCAGGAAAAGAAAACCTACAAGAAAAAGTGTTAGAATATACCAATCAAAAGGGAGCAGAATTAGTGATGGAATGTTCTGGAGCCAATGAAGCGGTTCGTTCCACTTTAGATTTGGTATCGAATGCTGGTAGAATCACATTTACTGGTTGGCCAAAGAAAGAAACAGCACTTCCAACAGATGTAATCACAAGAAAAGAAGTGGATATTTTAGGAGCACGTACAAGTGCCAATGAATTTGAAGAGGCGATTGAGTTATTATATTCTGGGAAAGTCGATGGAAGAAAGATATTGACAAAAGTAGTATCTATGGAAGAAGCACCAGCAACAATTATTGATATTGAGAAAAATCCGGGAAATTATATGAAGGTAAATGTAGCCTTATAATGAATTTAAATTAAGTAAGAATTAGAATTTCACATAAGTACATTCGGTACATATTTATAAGAAAAGGAAGTTTCATAAGAGATAGAAAAAACATAATAGATACATTTCTCCATTCCGTAGTATCTATTATCTCTGAAACTTCTTTTTCTATATCTATTTTTCTTAAATAATTCCATATACTTTATTCCATTATGATATAAGCAGTCTGGGAGAGAAAAGGTTTGTGATTGGTCGAAAACTCATGTCATATTTAGAGGGAAGCCTGAATTTATAAAACTTGACAATAAGATAAGTCGAAGTAAAAACTTTCATGTATTTGTGGTGGAATTTGGTTGTTTGCCTTGAAAAAATATTGTATAATCTTAATTTAAGAAAAAGCGAGATGATAAAAAAGTATCAAGGTGATATTGAAATGAGGAAAATTAAGATATATATTTTTTTAGTAAGAATATTAGATCCACAGATACATAAATAATTGAAATATAGTATGAAAGTTTTGATAGAAGAAAAGGAGAGCATTATGGCTTGGGTTTATTTAGTTATTGCAGGCGTATTTGAAGTAATATGGGCGACTGCTCTAAAATATTCAGAGGAATTTACGAAAGTATTGCCGACAATTATTACTATTATGGGTATGGTTATTGGATTTGTCTTTTTGGCAAAGGCAACAAGGGTAATTCCTATGGGAACTGCGTATGCCGTTTGGACAGGCATTGGAGCGGTAGGTGCCGTTATCGTAGGCATATTTCTTTTCAAAGAACCAGTAAGTACAATGAGAATTTTATTTCTCGGTTGTATTGTAGTTGGCATTATTGGGTTAAAATTAACATCAGCCTAGAAAAATTTCACTTGCAATCATATTCATGAGGCATTATCTGAGTTTTGCCTGTCTTTTTATTTATCCTAGTCAAGTAGATAGATGAAAAAATAAAAAGTTTTTTATCTCCAACCATAGTTATATGGTTGGAGATATTTTTTTATTTTATAGGAAATTCCTCGCAAAGCGAGTTTCTCATTGTATGCAGAGAAGATAAGTTTGCTTTGCAAACTGCTCGCGCGCGGCAAAGTGTGCATTGCTAGAAGTAACATAAAGTCGCGAAGAGTGTTGGGCGCACGCTTTGTTCTACGATACAATAAAAACATCTGCTATGCGCAACCTTATAAACTTAAGAGAATTTACGAATAACTCATATGAATTTTTAAATGTTCAATAAAGGTAGAATGTTAGAAGAATAGACCATTTATTTGCAAGGTTCTTGAAGGAAATTACTCTTTTTATACTTCTATTAGAAATGGTATATTGGTATAAAAAGGAGAAAAAATATGGGAAAATATGTTATATTTCATATAGATGGGACTTTGAATCGAACTGATTTATATGCAGTAGAGGCCTATCAAAAGGCACTCGCAAAAAGAAAATGTGTGGTAAGTTGTAAAGAAATTATTTCTTGTATAGGGTTAACACAAGCAGATATTATAGATAAATTATTTAGAGGATTAGAAGATGAAGAAGTGATACGCTGGACAAAAGATATTAGAAATTATGAAATTCGGTTAATGAAAATGAAAGCTCAACCATTTGAAGGAATCGAGGAAGTTCTTTGCTTATTAAAAGAAAAGGGGTATGGGTTAGCTATCTGTTCTAATGCGTTTCTGGAACACATTCACCAAGTGTTGGAGTCTATTGGTTTAAGAAAATATTTTACAGCCATTGGTTCTTTAATGATGGGAAGTAATAAAAGTATTATCATTGGCGAAGCCGTAAAAGAATGTATACGCAGAGGAGTTTGTAAAGTAAATTATGCAACGGATCTTCGAATTGCATTTTCGAAAGGAATTAATGACGTATTGCGAGAACATCCAGAAACAATTGATCCAAAGAAATACAATGCCAGAGGGCGTGAAGAAGTGAAACAATATGTTATGGATAAAATAAAAGTTTGTGGTAGTGTAGGAAAAGCTCAATGTAGTCAATAAATTTTTAAGACATTCTCTAAGGGAAATTTTAGAGAATGTCCTTTCTCTATATGAATTAATAAAATAAAAAATATAATGGATAAACTAAGTCGCGAGAGCTGATATGCCCCCTCTAGGTAAACAAGTGAAATAACAAAAGCTTGTCACTTAGGAGGGAGCATATTTTTATGTCAAAAAAAGCAAAAGAATTATCACCAGAAGCTCTCCATTCTGTTGCTTAAGCTATCAGTATATAAGGAGCGATCCGTATGGCAGTTCCTTTTTGTACGTTGTATTCATAATTTAGAATGCTAAATTTTTATTGTTCTTGTAATTTCTCATAATAACGCTCTACAATATCTTGAAGTGTAATTTTTTGCATTTCTTTTTCTGCTACATTCTGGATTTCTTTGTAAAAATCAGCAATAGAAAGCTGGATATTAATTCCTACACCACACTCTGGATTCGTGTCTATATCCAAGTGAAGTAGAGGTTTATCGCCTTCCACAGCTCGATATATATCCAGCATAGTAATCTGATCTGCGGGTTTTGTAAGGCTCGCATTTGCCTGTCCTTGTGTATTAGAAATGATACCCGCGTTTTTTAGAGCGGACATCTGTTGTCGAACATAGGCAGGATTCGTTTTTATGCTCTCCGCAATTTTTGCACTAGTTAGCTTTGTCCCTTGACCAAGATAAATAAAAGCCAATATATGAATAGTATCGCTTAGTTTCGTGGAATATTTCATGCCAATACCTCCAAAATTCATTTTTTTTGTTGTAATTTTAATAATAACATCTAAAGGAAGGAAAAGCAATGATGTTTACAACACAAAAATTAGAGACAAATGATATATATTCTCAAAATGTTGCTACTCTTGTTGAGAAGTTTAACAATGCCGATGCGATTTTAGTAGGAGCAGGAGCTGGAATGTCTGCCGCTTGTGGATATAATTTTTTCTATCACAATGATGACATTTTTTATGAGTATTTTGGAGACTTCTATAAGAAATATGGATTTACGGGAGCCTTTAACGGTTTTTATCATCGGTATCCATCACGAGAAGCTCACTGGGATTTTCTAGCTCGACTGGGCTATTTAGAATACGAATGTGAAACTGGAAAACCTTATCATGATTTGATGAAGTTGTTAGAGGGAAAAAATTATCACATTATGACCACGAATCAGGATTTTCAGTTTACCCGTGTAGTCCCTGAGGAAAAGCTCAGCGCTATTCAGGGAGATTCTCGCTACTACCCGTGTAGCAACCGATGCCATGATGAGATCTATTACAACAAAGAGATGGTCTATGCTATGAATGCAGCAATCGATGAGAACCTATGTATTCCATCTGAGATGATTCCACGATGTTCCAAATGTGGTGCAGAGCTAGAACCTTGGGTACGGGGTTATACTTTCCTTGAGGGGAAAAAATACAAAGAGGAATATCGTAAGGTTAATGAGTTTATTGAACGCAACAAAGATAAAAAGATTCTCTTTTTAGAGCTAGGAGTAGGGCGTATGACTCCTATGTTCATTCAGGAGCCGTTCTGGAATCTAACCTATGCTCTTCCTCATGCCTTTTATATTACAATTAATCCAAAAGATGCGCTGCTCCCAAAGGAAATAGAGGAGAAAGGAATTGCTATTAAGGAAGATATTGCCCCAGTTCTTCAGGATGCAAGAAATTTAATGGAACAGAGGAAATAAAGGATGGTGCAGCAAATAACAGCAAAAATAAAACAGTTGGCGGAGCAGATTAGTCTTGCAGACGCTATTGTTATTGGTGTTGGTTCTGGACTGTCCAGTGCAGCTGGATATAATCACTACCATTGGATGCCATCCATGGAAAAATATCTGGAAGATTTCAAAATGTATTATGGAGTTTCTTCTCCTTTTGCAGGCTTTTATTACTGTTATTCTTCTATGGAACAGCAGTGGGCATATTATACCCGTTATATTTACAGCATGTGGCATCTTCCAACTGGACAGCCCTATCTTGATCTGAAGGAAATCGTTGATGGAAAAGACTACTTCGTGCTTACAACAAATGTGGACATGCAATGTGAGCGGGTATTCCCGAAAGAACGACTTTGCAGTTTTCAAGGAAATATCGGTTATTTTCAGTGTTCTCAGCCTTGTCACGATCATTTATATGAAAATCACGAAATCATCGAAAAGATGAATCAGGAAATAAAGAGTATTGCTTTATCACCAGAACTTGTTCCGCGATGTCCAAAATGTGGGCGGATCATGGTTCCTTGGGTGAGGGATGATACTTTTTTAGAAGGTTCAGACTGGAAATCAAGTGTAAAACGGTACGAAGATTTTCTTTCTGATTATCTGATCCAGCAGCCAGAGAAAAAGGTTCTTTTTTTGGAGCTTGGTGTTGGAGAAATGACACCGAGTATTATCAAACTTCCCTTTTGGAGCATGGCTTCTAAAAATAGCCAAGTTTTTTACGCTTGCCTGAATTTAGAAGTATCTTCTGCCCCAGAACATCTGAAAGGAAGAAGCATGTATATTACAGGAGATCTTGCGGACGTATTAAATGAACTACGAAAACAAATAGAAGAAAGGAAGAATATCAAATGACGGAATTATATCAGAAAATCAAAACTGCGATTCAAGACGCGGATGCCATCTTAATCGGTGCTAGCAATGGACTGTCTATTTCAGAAGGCTATAATATTTTTACGGATAATGCTTGGTTTCAGAAAAATTTCGGAGACTTTCGTTCCCAATATGGAATTCACAGCATTTTACAGGGTTCTTTTTTTCAGTTTCCTTCAGAAGAGGTGAGATGGGCATTTTTCAGTCGGCTTATTAGTAAAAAAAGCTACCTAGAACAACCCTCTCAGATGATGAAGAATCTGTATACACTAATCAAAGAGAAAGATTATTATGTGCTGACCTCCAATACAGAGGATCATTTTGTTCCCGTCGGATTTTCTAGGGAAAAGGTATTTGAAATGGAAGGCAGAATGACACAGCTACGCTGTGGGTCATGGTGTTGTGAAGATGTTTATGAAAACCGCAATAATATCCTACGTTTAGCAGAAGCTGAAAAAGACGGACGTGTTCCAGCTTCCTTGATTCCACGCTGTCCTAAGTGTGGGGATTTTATGACGACTAATATTGCAGATAGTAATTTCTTTTTCCAAACAGAACATTTTCGACAGAAAGTGCAGGACTATCAGAAGTTTATTCAGAAGTATGATGGAAAGAAATTGGTCATTTTAGAATTTGGTGTAGGTTGGCGAAATAACATGATTAAAAAGCCACTGATGGAACTTACCGCAGCACAACCTCAGGCGACTTATATTACCTTTAACAAAGGGGAAGTCTATATTCCTGCTGAAATTGCTGCAAAATCCATTGGTGTAGACGGAGATATTGCTACAGCCCTTGATGGTATTCTTAAAGTGAGGTAAGAAATGATAGAAAACGATGTATACCGATTTTTGTGGATGCTTCGTGTTGCGCTGGAACCACACCCAAAAAGCATGAAGCCGCTTTACAAAGCATGGAGAGCTGTCTGATTCATGTAGAAAGGAGGGATATGAATGATTAGAAGTGGAAAAAGAAATATTAGCATGATGATGGATTTATATGAAATGACTATGGCGAATGGTTATTTTATAGATGGAAACGCCATGAATAGAGTAACGTTTGATGTGTTTTATCGCAAGAATCCAGATGGTGGAGGGTTTTCCGTTTTTGCAGGGTTAGAGCAAATTGTGGAATATATCGAAGGTATACACTTTGATGAGCAAGATATTGCATATTTTCGTTCTCTTGGTCTTTTTCAGGATGGTTTTTTAGAATATTTGAAAGGGTATCGTTTTCGTGGAAATATAGATGCTTTCCCAGAAGGAACTATTATGTATCCAGAAGAACCGATTCTTACGGTTACCGCTTCCTTGTTGGATGCTCAAATTATAGAAACGGTAATTCTTGCCCAGATTAATCATCAGTCTTTGGTTGCTACAAAGGCCGCTCGGATGGTAAAAGCAGCTTTGGGACGAAGTATTTCCGATTTTGGGGCAAGGCGTGCACATAATATTGATGCAGCGACCTATGGAGCGAGGGCTGCCTATATTGGTGGAGTTGGAAGCACTGCTACTGTAATGGCAGGAAAGGAATTTCAGATTCCAGTAAGCGGAACGATGGCGCACAGCTGGGTGATGTACTATGATGACGAATACACCGCTTTTTGCAAGTACGCAAAAGCATATCCTGATGAAACTATATTATTAGTAGACACCTATGATGTGCTAGAATCTGGACTCCCTAATGCGATCCGCACAGCAAAGGAAGTCCTTCACCCTATGGGAAAACGATTGAAAGGAGTCAGACTGGATTCTGGAGATCTTGCTTATCTTTCGAAAAAAGTACGTCATATGCTGGATGAAGCAGGACTTACAGATTGTAAAATTATTGCCTCTAACAGTTTAGATGAGTATACCATTCGTTCTATTTTGGAACAAGGTGGCTGTATTGATTCCTTTGGCGTGGGGGAACGACTGATTACAGCTAAGAGTGATCCCGTTTTTGGTGCCGTATACAAAATTGCCGCAGTGGAGAAGCAAGGAGTTTGCAGTCCGCGAATCAAGTTGTCGGAATCCATAGAAAAAATTACAAATCCTGGTAGAAAAAAAGTTTACAGAATATACAATAAAGAGGGAAAAGCCATTGCAGATCTTATTACACTGGCATGGGAAGAAGTGGACTTTACAAAACCATATCGGTATGTAGATCCCAAAAAGCCGTGGAAAAATCGCTATTTTACGGAGTGTACCGCAAAGGAGTTACAACAGCCTGTCATTCGGGATGGAAAATTTGTTGGGAAACGTCAAAATCTGAATGCTATTCGAAATTATGTAAAAAGTCAGCTTGAAACGGAAATTTGGGAGGAGGAGAAACGTTTTGAAAATCCTCACAAACATTATCTCAATATGAGTCCAGCATATTATGAATTAAAAATGAACATGCTTTCTGAAAATGGAAAAAATAAAATGGGAGGTGCTTATGCTACATAATCCGGAGAGAATAACAAAAGAATTGATAAACTGGATTCACAACTATTTTGAAGAAAATGGAAGAAATTGTTGTGCAGTTATTGGCATTTCAGGCGGAAAAGATTCTAGTGTTGCAGCTGCTTTATGTGCAAATGCTTTAGGACCTAAGAGAGTCGTTGGTGTGTTAATGCCCAATGGGGAGCAATCAGATATTGAAGATGCTAGGCTATTAGTTAGGCATTTGGACATTCCTTTTTTGGAAGTTGATATATTACCTACGGTAACTCAATTGAAAAAGTCTCTGTTCTACAATCCAGAATTTGAGAAAATCAGGGGGCAGCCACAGGTTCCCTTAGATACGGAAATCAATCTGCCTCCAAGAATCAGAATGGCTACTTTATACGCCATAGCCCAATCTCTTCCATACGGAGGACGAGTTGTCAACACCTGTAACAGATCGGAAGATTATGTGGGATATTCTACAAAATATGGTGATGCTGCGGGTGACTTTAGTCCGTTATCGAATTTTCTTGTACATGAAGTAAAACAGATCGGAAGCGTTTTAAAACTTCCAGAGCGGCTAATAGAAAAAGTCCCCACAGATGGGCTCAGTGGACAAAGCGATGAAAAAAAGTTGGGCTTTTCTTACGATACATTAGATCACTATATTTTATCTGGCATTTGTGCGGATCCTGTAATAAAAGCCAAAATCGACTTCCTTCATAATCAGAATCTGCATAAGCTACGTCCTATGGCATCCTTCCAATATTCTGAGATGGAATAATTCTTTCATTTTCGCCTGTTTTTCCCCAGTAGAAAAAAGTATATCTGTTCTATACTCCATAGGTCATATGATGATAACAAGATTCGAGCAAAAATTATTAGAACAGCTAAATGTGGAGCGTGATATTGTGTTATTCCATTAGAAGATGTAATATCTCTATTATAAAAACATGAGAAAACTGCCATCTCATAATCGATATTGGTTATGAGATGACAGTTTTTTGTTTGTAAAATAAATACTTTTTGATAAATTGATAAAACTGAAAAATGCACAAAAAATATCAAAATTTTTCGTAAAAAACTCTGATAATAAAATTTTTAAAAATAAAAATATACACAAAAATAATGATATAAAGGTATATAATTCGACAAAATGAATTAAATACAGATAAAATACATTGACTTTTTTTAATTTGATCGTATAATCAGAAATATGAAAGCGCTTGCATAAAATATTTTGAAAAAAATTAAAATAAATAGGAGGTATATTTATGGAGTATGTAGTGGGGATTTTATTATTGATTTCCTTCTTTGGGTTAGTTGTGTATGCAGTGCGAGGTGGAAATTTAATGCTTGGAATCTTTGTTATGGGAGTAATTTGGACTATATTACCGATGATTGGAAATACATTTGTTACAAATCCTGAGTTTATTTCAGCCAATAAAGATGCCATCAGTATCACATGGACAGAGGCGCTCAATAAAGTATTCCAAAGTGGACCAGAAGGCTGGGGTTCTGTCCTTGTAAATGTTGTATTTGGGGCGTGGTTTGGGCGTGTTCTTATGAATACAGGAATTGCATCTACGTTGATTAGAACCACAACAGAACTTGGAGGAGATAAACCAGCAATTACTTGTATTTTACTTTGTATTGTAACAACAGCATGTTTTTCATCCATATTTGGAGCAGGAGCAGTTGTAGCCATTGGAGTTATTGTACTGCCAATTTTTATGTCATTAGGGATTCCAAAAGTACTTGCCACTTGCGCTTTTATGTTAAGTGTTGGAGCTGGAATGTTTGTAAATCCTGTGCTTTATGGACAATATTCTGCCTTTTTCTTAGGAGAGGATGGAAAAACGTTATATACATATGAACAACATATATCATGGGGGATTTATGCACTGCTGATTCAAGTTGTAGTGGTAATTGTTATGGTGTTGGTTCTTTCTAAGCAAAAAAAAGTACATCGTTGGGCAGTAGTTGCTACTGCTGCGAAGCAGAGACGACGTGCTGACAATGCTCCAGGGGTGGCATTAATTGCGCCAATTATTCCAGTTATACTGCTTATTGTATTTCATGTTCCAATTATTCTTGGATTCATTCTTGGAAGTTTTTATGCTTTATTTACTTGTGGTAAAATCAAAAATTGGTCTCAAACTTGTCGTATGATTAATAAAGACTTTTTTGATGGTGTTGTAGATACTGCACCTTTAGTAGGGTTCTTATTAATGCTCCCAATGTTTAACAAAGCAGCAGAACTTTGTGTGCCATATTTCAATGCGTTATTAGGAGGAATTATACCAAATAATACGCTAGTGATTAGTATTGTATTTGCCATTATTTCTCTTATGGGAATGTTTCGAGGCCCTCTGACTTTATTTGGATGTGGTGCAGCCACACTTGGAATTTTAAAAGGAATTGGATTTAGTACTGCTTATCTTGCACCGCTTATTATTATTCCAAGTACTGTTATGAATGTTTCTTGTTGTATCACACAATCATGGATTATATGGGGAGTCAATTATTCAAAGGTTTCCACGAAAGAATATTTAAAGTTGAGTGCAGGAGTTGGCTGGATTATTTGTATTATTCTTCAGGCGATGATTTATGTCATGTTTGGTTGAGAGGTATAGATTATGGAGGAACACAATATGGGTGATAGAAAAGTAAGGATGGGAATTGATGTTGGGGGTACGCATACAAAAGCCGTAGCCATTGATAATGCAACACATGAAATTATTGGAAAATCTTCTGTTAAGACAACCCATGATGATCAATATGGAGTTGCCACAGGAGTTGTTCAGGCATTTCAAAATTGTTTAAAAGAAAATAGTATTGAACCAGAAGAAGTTATTTTTGTTGCGCATAGTACAACACAGGCGACGAATGCTTTAATTGAGGGGGATGTTGCAAAAGTAGGGGTAATTGGAAGTGCTAGAGGAGGAATAGAGGGAGTGCTTGCGAGGGCACAGACAAAATTAAAAGACATTGACTTAGGCTCTGGAAGAAAAATTCATATTTGTAATGCCTTTATCAAAGAAAATAAATTAAATCACGACAACATCAAAAAAACAGCAGAAAAATTAAAAAAAGAAGGCGCTCAAGTGTTTGTGGCCTCAGAAGCGTTTGGTGTAGATGATATGAGCAGTGAGCAAGCGATCTACGATGTGACAAAAGGCGAAATGGGCATGGAAACGAGCATTGCTTCTGATATTACGAAGTTATATGGTCTGACGAGAAGGACAAGAACAGCTGCCATTAATGCTAGTATTTTGCCTAAAATGTTAAATACAGCAAATTCCACAGAGGAAAGTGTAAAAAGTGCAGGAGTGAAAGTGCCACTTATGATTATGCGTGGTGATGGTGGCGTTATGGAAATTAATGAAATGAAAAAACGACCAGTGCTTACCATGCTATCTGGACCGGCAGCTTCTGTTATGGGCTCCTTAATGTATCTAAGAGCCTCTAATGGTGTGTATTTTGAAGTTGGTGGAACAACAACCAATATCGGAGTGATTAAAAATGGACGTCCTGCCATTGATTATTCGATTGTAGGTGGACACAGAACTTATATTACTTCGTTAGATGTACGAGTTCTTGGTGTTGCAGGTGGAAGCATGATTCGACTGAATAAAAATGGTGTTACAGATGTAGGGCCACGTTCTGCACATATTGCGGGACTTGACTATGCAGTCTTTACCGATGAAGAAGAAATTGTCGATCCACAGCTTGAACTATTTTCTCCAAAAGAAGGAGATCCAGCCGACTACGTTGCAATTCGATTAAAGAATGGAAAAAGAATTACGATTACGAACTCTTGTGCAGCAAATGTGTTGGGGCTTGTAAAGCCAGAACATTTTTCCTATGGAAATGTTAATTCGGCGAGAAAAGCAATGCAGCCAATGGCAGATTATCTTGGAGTGTCGATTGAAGAGGTAGCAACACAGATTTTAACGAGGGCTTATGAAAAAATCAGTCCAGTTATTTTAGAACTAGCTGAAAAGTATAAACTAGAACATGATCAAATTTCTCTTGTAGGAGTTGGAGGAGGCGCTACATCCTTAATCGGTTTTTGTGCAAAAAAAATGAATATCAATTATAATGTGCCAGAAAACGCAGAAGTAATATCTTCCATTGGAGTGGCACTTGCTATGGTTCGGGATGTTGTAGAGCGTGTTGTGCCAAATCCTACACCAGAGGATATTCGGAATATTAAGCGTGAAGCGATTGATAAGGCAGTGGAAAGTGGAGCATCTCCAGATACCGTAGAAGTTCATATTGAAATCGATCCTCAAACTTCTAAGTTGACAGCGATTGCGCTTGGATCGACAGAAGTTAAGACAGCGGATTTAATGAAAGAATGTTCAGAGTCTGAAGCCCGAGCGTTGGCAGCAACTGATTTAAGAAAAGAAGAAAATGAAATTGAACTTGTATGCCAACTTCCGAATTTCTATGTTTATCAAGCAGAAGAAAAAGGAAAAAATCCACTTCGTATTCTGGATAAAAAGGGCTTTATCAAAGTGCAAAGAACAGATGGGGTGGCAGTTGCAACAAAAGCAACCTCTTATAGAAGTGTTATAGCAAGACTTTGGGAGGAACTAGCAATTTATAAAGCGGATGCCATTTTGCGCCCAGACTATTATATATGTGCCAGAGCAAGAGTTATGGATTTTAATGGTTCTGGTGAGTTAGAGCAGATCCTTATGTTGATTGATGTGGAAATGCAGTCTATTGATCCAAATGAAGAGATTGTCATTGTAGGAGCGAAAAGTCAAGCATAGACAAATATATTGTTTGTTCACAAGAGAAGTAAGATGGAGGTAGTATATGTTCAAGGTAGAGAGGGAACAAGAGATAATAGAAAAAGTTTATCCCATTGATGAAATGCTAGGAAAGCTTGTGCATTTGACGGAGAATCAATGGGGAATATATGCTTTTTACCATGAACCACTAGAAAGAAAGTTTACAAAAGAACAGAAAATAAAATACATCCAAAAAGCGTATCAATGTGGACAAGAAGAGGCAAAGCTTTTGAAAGAGCAATACCCGAATAAGACGATAGAAGAGATAATCATGGAAAACGGGTTTTGCTTGCATACATCAGATGAGCCAATTGGCGGAGAATATGTGGTTTTGGCACAGTATACAGAACCAAATGAAATACTGATCTATTCGGATTGTGTGAAAAAAGCAGAGGTACTTATAAAAGAGAATCAATTAGAACAATATCTTAAAAACTTGCAAATAAAAGAGTTGCTAATGGCCCATGAATTATTTCATGGGATCGAGTACCAAAAGAAAAAGAGTATTTATACGCAGACAGAGAAAATAGAGTTATGGAGAAAGCCATTTTCTAATAAGTCAAAAATTGTTTGCTTAAGCGAAATAGGAGCTATGGCTTTTGCGAAAGAGCTCTTGCAGATTCCTTTTTCACCTTATGTAATGGATGTACTTTTGATGTTTTGTTATCAAGAAGAGATGGCAAGTTTGTTATATGAGGAAATTTTAGAGGCTACTGGTATACAAGGGATAGAAGAATCAGGAGTTTTATAGGAAAAATAGTTTGTGTATGCTGAATAGAAGAATAAAATTTAGAGGATAGGGCAAATGAATATATATGATATTGCAAAGGAAGCAGGAGTATCAATTACAACCGTATCTAGAGTGTTAAATAATAAAGGATATGTAAGTGAGAAAACAAGAAAAAAAATTCAAGAGGTGTTAGATAAAAATGAATATCAGCCTAGTGAGATTGCAAGGGGATTAGTCTCTGGTTCTATGAAAACAGTTGCAATTATTGTTGTAGATATACGAGTTCCACATTATGCGCTCACATCTTATATCATGGAACAACAACTGTCAGAATTAGGTTATATGGTATTTGTCTGCAATACTGGAGAAAAGCAAGAGGCTTGTAGAAGATATCTGAAAATGCTTTCAAAACGAAAAGTGGATGGAATTATTTTAGTTGGTTCTATTTTTAATTATCTTTGTGATGACGAAATGATGAATCTATTAAGCGATACACCAATTGTAATGGCAAATGGAAAGATTGAGCGAGAAAACGTATATTCCGTTCTTGTAGATGAGGGATATGGAATGGAATTGGCAACGAAACATTTGCATGAAAGAGGATGTAAAAAAATCGCTCATATTATAGATAAGCATACGAATTCAGCAGATAGAAAAATGCGAGGATTTTTAAGAGAAATGCAAAGATTAGGATATGAAGATGCGAAGGAACATGTATATCGTACAACCTATGGTATGAAAGGCGGAGCAGATATTGCGAAGATTTTATATCAAAAAGGATATGATGGGGTTGTGTTTGAAGAGGACTTAACTGCGGTTGGAGCGATGAACACATGGAGAAAAATGGGGCTTAGGATACCAGAGGATATTGCTTTAACAGGATGTAATAATTCTGAGTACTCTTTTATTTGTAATCCAGAACTTACGACTGTCAATAATAAGGGAGAAGTTTTAAGCGAATTAACGGTACAGTTATTGCTCGATGCCATGACAAAGAAACAAGAATTAAAGACATTAACGATATTACCAGAGTTAATTAAGAGAGAAACAACGTAATCTATTTGGAAAGGAAAAACTATGTCAGAAGTAATTTTATTTGGCGAACCAATGGCGATGTTTGTTGCAAACACAGCGGGTTCTTTGCATGAGGCAGAGGAATTTAAAAGATTTCTTGCAGGAGCAGAAGTGAATGTAGCAATTGGGCTAAAACGGCTTGGACATACGGTTACATATGTGACAAGACTTGGGGAGGATCCATTTGGAGTCTATATTGAAAACAAACTGAAAGAAGAAGGGGTGAATACCAAGATTACAAAAGATCCAGAACATTTTACAGGATATCAATTAAAAAATCAGGTGTTGAAAGGAGATCCAGAAGTATTTTATTTTAGAAAAAATAGTGCGGCATCTTATCTGTCCGAAAAAGATGTGGATGAGTTGGAATTTGGAGAGGCAAAAGTCTTACATATGACAGGAATCTTACCAGCCCTGTCATTAAGCTGTCGAAATGCTACCTATCGCTTGATAGAAAAGGCAAGAGAGCATGGAATGTTGATAAGTTTTGATCCGAATTTGCGTCCTACACTTTGGGAAAATAAGGACATCATGATAAAGGTAATTAATGATATTGCTTCAAAGGCAGATATTGTTCTTCCGGGAGTTTCCGAAGGTCTTACATTAATGGGAAGTGAGAATCCAAAGGAAATTGGAGAATTTTATAGAAAACGTGGAGCAAAGAGCGTGATTGTGAAAGTAGGAGCTGATGGAGCTTATGTAGATTCTGAACAAGAGAAAGCATTTTATCATGGTTATAAAGTAGAAAAAGTGGTGGATACAGTAGGAGCTGGAGATGGATTCGCAGTAGGAGTCTTAAGTGCTTATTTGGAAGGTCTATCCATAAAAGAAATGGTGGATCGTGGGAATGCTATTGGGTCTATTCAAGTATCTGTATTAAGCGATAACGAAGGATTTCCAACAAACAAAGAACTGCATGATTATATGAGGAGGTCGGCAGTGTGAGACTACAAGTGGCAATTGATCGTGTTTCCGTAAAGCGAGCCGATGAAATTATCGATCTAACTTCAGGATATGCGGATATTATTGAAATAGGTACTTCCTTAATCAAAGATTTTGGCTTAGATAAAAGTGTGAAAACACTGAAAGAAAAATATCCAAAACAGTGTATTTTAGCGGATATAAAAACCTGTGATGAAGGAGAATATGAGTTTAGAAAAACATATGAAAATGGAGGAGATATTCCAACAGTCATGGGATTTTCTTCTATTGATACGTTGAGGGCTTGTCAAAAAGTAGCGAGAGAATTTCAAAAGGAATATATGATCGATCTTTTGGAAATATCCAATGACAAACTAGAAATTTTAAAAAAAGAATTTTCAGAAGCAATTTTTTGTATCCATCTTCCATCCGATGCTCAAGGAGTTGGATTGGAAGAGCTTGTAATCAAGATGTGTGATCAGTTAAAAGGCATAAAAAAAATTGCGGTGGCAGGTGGCGTCAAGTTGGATAATATTCATGTCATGAAAAAGGCGGGAGTGGATATTGTGATCGTAGGCAGTGCCATTAGCAAAGCAGAGAATATTCCAGAAATATCAAGGAAGTTTAAAGAGGCAATTAGGAGGTAAACAATGATAGAAATATTGCAAACCATTATGAATGAGATAGAAGATGTCATGGAAAAGGTGAAAGAAGAAGAGATTCTTTCTATCATTGATGAAATTGATCAATCAAAGAGAATATTTGTAGCAGGTGAGGGGCGTTCTGGTTTCTCAGCAAGAGGATTTGCCATGAGGCTTATGCACCTCGGATATATGGTATACTTTGTGGGAGAAACAATTACTCCTGCCATACAAGAAGGGGATGTGTTTATCGGAGTTTCAGGCTCAGGAAAAAGTGAGAGTGTCGTTGGAGATGCCAAAAAGGCGGTAGAAAAGGGCGGGATAGTTCTTGCTGTTACAAGTAAAGCGGATTCTCCTCTAGCGAAGGTAGCAAAAAAGGTGTTGATGATTCCGGGAACAGTAAAAGGAGATACTGGTGAGAGTCGGAAGTCTGTACAGCTTTTAAGTTCTCTTTTTGACCAATGCCTCCATATTACATTGGATGCCGTTTGTTTACAAATTAGCTATCGAGATAATATAAGAAATGACGTGGCAACAAAAGCACATTGGTAAAATCATGATAGAAAAGCAAAAATAAACTGGATATTAAAAAAATTTTTATATTTATTTTTTATGTAAAAAAATGAGCCAGAAATGAGAGCTGTTATTAGATAGAAAATAGACTTAATGTTAAATAATCAAGATAATTACAAGAATAAAATAATTTTATCTTGAAATATAGTTTGCAAAATTAAGAAAATATAAAAAATAAATATGCGTAAAATGTAAATAAAAATTCAAAATGTATGCCCTTGTATACACATGTATGCTTGACAAATACAAAGAATTAGTATATTTTTTATAGTAAAATTAAAAGGGAGGATGAAAGAATGAGATTGAAAAAGGTCATGGCATTTGCGTTAGCAGGTATCATGTCAATGTCCGTTGTAGCTTGTGGTGGTTCATCTACAACCAAAGATGGTAATACAGGGGGGAGTGTTTCGTATCCGGGTACACCAGATGCGAACATGGTAACAGTGGATTTGCGTGCAGAGCCACCTGAATTAAATAGCCTTTTAACGACAGATGTTGCGTCTGGAGATATTTTAAGAGAGGTAATCTCAGGTCTTTATAAATTGGATGCTAATGACAATCCGGTTCCAGAATTAGCAACGGATACGCAGGTAAGTGAAGATGGTAGAACTTACACAATGAAGTTAAGAGAAGATGCAAAATGGTCCAATGGAGAACCAGTGACGGCTCATGACTTTGTGTTCGCTTATCAGAGTGTTTGTGATCCAAAGACAGCATCTACTTACGCATTTATTATGTATGAAAACTTAGAAAATGGTTTGGATGTCTATGAAGGTAAAAAAGATCCTTCTGAATTAGGGGTAAAGGCAATTGATGACTATACATTAGAAGTGACATTTACAAACCCAATCCCATATGCAAAGCATTTATTCACATTCAGTACTTACTATCCAATGAATCAAAAGGCATATGAAGAAATTGGTGCTGATAGATACGCAAAAGATGCGGATAAGATTGTGACAAATGGACCTTACAAAATTGCGGAATGGGTACATGATGATCATGTGACATTAGAGAAAAATCCAGACTACTATAATGCGGATGAGATTAAAATTGAAAAAGTAAAATACCTTATGATGAAAGATGCCAATGCTCGTATGAATGCTTTTAAAGCAGGACAGGTAGATGGTATTGAGCTTACTGGTGAACAAATCGAGCAGCTTACAAATGAAGGTGTAGAAACAAACAAATACGTTGACAACGGCGTATGGTATTTACAGTATAACACGAAAAAAGCAGGGCTTAACAACGCAAAAATTCGTCAGGCTCTTGGTTTAGCTGTTGACACAAAGAGCTTATGTGATAACGTAAGAAAAGACGGTTCTGTTCCAGCAACTGGTCTTGTTCCAACAGGAATCGCTGGTGCCAATGAAACAAAATATAGAGATAAAGCTGGCGATATGATCCAATACAATATGGAAGAAGCTAAGAAGTTATTAGAAGAAGGATTAAAAGAAGAAGGTCTTACAGCAGAAACATTCAAAATTTCTTTAATCACAGACGATACAACTGTTGCACAAAAAGAAGCAGCATTCTATCAAGAACAGTGGAAACAGGCTTTAGGCATCAGTGTTGATGTAAAACCAATGCCTTTTAAAGCTCGTTTACAAGCAATGCAGGATGGAGATTTCGACATCGCATTTGCAGGATGGGTACCAGACTATAATGACCCAATGACATTCCTTGAGTTATTCACAACAACAAATGGAAATAACTATGGTAAATATTCAAGCGAAGAGTATGATAAGTTAATTAAGGAAGCAAGAAACGAAGTAGATGTAGAAAAACGTCAGGAATTGTTAATTCAAGCAGAGACAATGCTTGTAAAAACAGATGCCCCAGTGTTCCCATTATACTTCAGCGTGAAACCTTATGTATTATCTTCTAAAGTACAAAATGTTACACGTACAGGATTCCAAGAATGGGATTTCACAGATGGTGCAGAGATTGTAACAAAATAAAATCGCTTATTTCTTCAGAATTGCTGAGAAAATAAGAAGAAGGGACTAGGAGTTTTTGTTGAAGAAAGAAGAAAAAAGACAAAAGCTCCTAGTTGTTTGTGTTAATTGCAAAGTCAAAGAGAATGATTTCTGATTTTGTAATTAACACAAACAATACAGATAGAAAAGGAGTGAGCAGTTTGCCAAATCAACTAAAGTACATATTAAAGAGAATCGTCTATTCTTTGATTACGATTTTTGTTTTAATTGCGATTACATTTTTCTTAATGCATCGCTTGCCAGGTAATCCATTTACAGGTGGAAAGGCGATATCCCAAGAAACATTAGACGCATTAAACGTAAAGTATGGATTGGATAAACCAGAAATCGTACAATTTTTTATCTATTTAGGTAAAGTAGTACAAGGGGACTTAGGAGTTTCCGTTCCCGATGGTAGACCGGTAACGGATATTATTGCACAGGCATTCCCTGTATCTTTAGAACTAGGAGTGCGTGCATTAATTTTTGCCTTTATTATTGGTATTTTATTAGGAATTGTAGCAGCGATCAAAAGAGGAACAGTATGGGATAGCGTAGCCATGTTTTTAGCTTTAATCGGGGTATCCGTACCATCCTTTATCATTGGTTCTTTATTACAGTACTTTTTAGGATTAAAGATCTATTTAGCCACAGGAACACAGGTGTTTGCCATTATGGGATGGGATTCGGCTAATGCAAAGATATTGCCAGCGTTTGCCCTTGCCTTTGGTTCTATGGCAACGATCAGCCGTTTGATGAGAACAAGTATGCTTGATGTACTGAATCAAGACTATATTAAAACAGCGAAGGCAAAAGGATTAAGTCAACGCTCTATTATTTGGAGACATGCGGTACGCAATGCGATCATGCCAGTTGTCACAGTTATGGGACCTTTAGTAGCAGCCGTTTTAACAGGAGCTTTTGTTGTAGAAAATATTTTCTCCATTCCAGGACTTGGAAAATATTTCGTACAATGTGTACAGACAAACAATTATACAGTCATTGCAGGAACTACGATTTTCTATGGAGCATTTTTAGTTTTTGCGAACTTAATTGTAGACCTTATTTATGGATTCATCGATCCACGTGTAAAATTAACTGGTGGAAAGGAGTAGTAGGAAATGCTTAGGAAAAAGGACATAAAAAGTACAGTGGAGGCAGGACAAGGAAAGCAATATGGTATCAACGACAGTATCAGTGCTGATGAATTCCAAGTGCTAGGTACGGATACTAAAAATATGGAATCCATTGTACGCCCTTCTATCAGTTTTGGAAGAGATGCTTTTAATCGAATTAAAAAGAGTAAAGTTGCAGTTCTTTGTATTGTTATCTTATTAGTTTTAATTTTAGGTGCAATTTTTGTTCCGATATTCAGTCAGTTTAATTATTCCGATCAAAATGTTGCCTATGCCAATCAGCCAATGTTTTTTAAAGATCCAGTGACAGGTGGCATTCACTTATTTGGTACAGATGAATTAGGAAGAGATATTTTTGTTCGTATTTGGTATGGAGCAAGAGTTTCTTTAACCGTTGCCGTTGCCGTTGCGTTAATTGACTGTTTTGTTGGTGTTATCTATGGAGGGATTTCTGGATACTTTGGTGGAAAAGTGGATAACGTTATGATGCGTATTGTGGAAATTATCAGCGGAATTCCTTATCTTATCATTGTAATTCTTTTAATGACAGTATTAGACCGTGGTATTGGAACGATTATTGTTGCTTATTCCTTAACAGGATGGACAGGAATGGCAAGGCTTGTTCGTGGACAGGTTGTCAGTCTTTCTCAACAAGAATTTGTTATCGCAGCAAAATCTATGGGAGCAAAGCCGTCCAGAATTATTGGACTACATCTTGTTCCAAACGTATTAAGTGTTATTATCGTTAATATTACATTGGATATTCCAAATGTTATCTTTACAGAGGCATTTCTATCTATGTTAGGACTTGGTATCGCTCCACCACAGTCTTCTTGGGGAATTATGGCGAACTCTGGTATTCAAGTGTTCCAAAATTATCCGAGCCAGTTAGTCATTCCAGCACTCTTTATTTGTGTCACAATGCTTTCTTTTAACTTGTTAGGAGATCAGTTGCGTGATGCGTTCGATCCAAAATTAAGGAGGTAAGTGGTCATGGAGCCAATTTTAAAAATAGAAGATTTGTATGTCTCTTTTGATAGCTATGCAGGAGAAGTTCATGCAATTCGTGGTGTATCGTTAGATGTAAATGAAGGAGAAGTGTTAGCCATTGTAGGAGAATCCGGATGTGGTAAGAGTGTAACAGCTCAGACTATTATGAAATTAAATCCAATGCCTCCAGCAAGAATTAAGCAAGGAAACATTACTCTTTGTGGAAAAGATATTGTTGCAGCCAGTGAAAAGGAAATGCAAGAGATTCGAGGTCAGCTTGTGAGCATGATCTTCCAAGATCCGATGACTTGTATGAATCCAACGATGAAAGTTGGAAAACAGCTGACAGAAACTTTAATTAAAAAGAAGAAAATTGACAAGTCACAAGCAGAAGCAGAGGCGATTCGTCTATTAGAAATGGTACAGATTCCAAATGCCAAAGAGAGAGCAAAACAGTTCCCTCATGAGTTTTCTGGTGGTATGCGACAGCGTGCTATGATAGCTATGGCATTGGCTTGTAATCCAAAATTGTTAATTGCGGATGAGCCAACTACTGCTCTTGATGTTACTATTCAAGCCCAGATTATGAAATTGATGGCGGAGATTCGAGAAGAAACAAAAACAGCCATTATCTTAATCACTCACGATCTTGGTGTTGTGGCAAGTCTTGCTGATAGAGTAGCTGTTATGTATGCTGGTAAAGTGGTAGAAAAAGGAACGGTTCGTGACATTTTTTATGAAACAGCCCATCCTTATACCCTTGCTTTATTGAGAAGTTTACCAACCATTGAAACGAAGAAAGAGGAACAATTAATTTCCATTCCGGGAACACCTCCTGATTTGTATGCTCCACCAGTTGGATGTGCGTTTGCAAGTCGCTGTGAAGATTGTATGAAGATTTGTAAAACAAGCCAACCACCAGTTTTCGAAGTGGGTGAAGGGCATACCACATCTTGTTGGAAATTTCATAAAGATTTTCCGGGAAGAAAGGAGTAAAGAAGTATGGAAAAATTAATTTCCTTAGAAAATGTATCAAAACACTTCCATGTGGGAAAAAATCGTACTCTTGTGGCAGTGAATGACATTACACTGGATATTTATAAAGGAGAAACTCTTGGTGTTGTAGGAGAGTCAGGATGTGGAAAATCCACACTTGGACGAGTGGTTATGGGAATCTATCCTGCCACAAAGGGAAAAATGACATATAACGGCAAAGTTGTTAATATTAAAAAGACAAAAGACCGTTATGAGTATGCGAAAAAAGCACAGATTATTTTCCAAGATCCTTATGCTTCTTTAAACCCTCGTATGACGGTTGGAAGTATTATTGCCGAAGGTATGGAAATCCACAATATGTACGATAAAAAGAAGAGAATGGAACGAGTGTATGAGTTACTAGAAACGGTTGGACTTAACAAAGAACATGCAAACCGTTTTCCTCATGAGTTCTCTGGTGGTCAACGTCAGCGTATTGGGATTGCAAGAGCCCTTGCTATTGAACCAGAATTTATTGTATGTGATGAACCGATTTCAGCTCTTGATGTTTCCATTCAAAGTCAGATTATTAACTTATTAAAAGAGATTCAAGAAAAGAATGGATTCACTTATATGTTCATCGCCCATGATTTGAACATTGTAAAATATATTTCCGATAGAATTGCTGTTATGTATCTTGGAAACTTAGTGGAATTGGCAAGTAGTGATGAAATTTATGAACACACACTGCATCCATACAGCCAAGCCTTATTAGCCGCTGTTCCAATTCCAGATCCAGATAAAGAAGCTCAAAAAGGAATTAAAGTCTTAGAAGGCGATGTTCCAAGTCCAATTAATCCAAAACCAGGATGTCCATTCGCCAATCGTTGTTCCAAAGTTATGGATTGTTGTAGGACAGAATCTCCAAAACTAAAAGAAGTTCGTCCAGGACATTTTGTAGCCTGTCATTTAATGGATCAATAATTTCATATAAAGAATAGAAAAATACCAGAGAAAGAGCAAAATCTCTCTTCTTTGGTATTTTTTAACGTATACAAAAAATGATCTTATTATGAAAGGTATGAGCCATAAGAAAAGGTTTTGTTTCTCGTTAAAGTGTGATAAAATAGAAAGAGTGGATTTACTAATTATTACATTTTGCAAAAATAGTATAGAAAAATTTTGAAAAATACTTGAGAACATAAAGGGAAGAGTAATAATAGGAAGTAAAAACCTAAAATGTAAAAATTATGTAAATGAATTTAAACTTGACAAAAAAGGTAAGATTAGTTATTGTATAGAAAAATGGCTCTATGTCAATGGTTGGGGTGGATTATTTTTACAATCCGCTTCCTTTCTATATTTAGAGGACTTTTTATTGCATCATTCCTAATTCTTATTTTTAG
>CASDVE010000018.1 GCA_949284175.1 uncultured Eubacteriales bacterium | reverse complement strand
TGATTTACTAATTTTTTACAGTAACTTTAATCATAGGGATTTTCTGTCCTTTTTTAACATGTGTACATTTTAATTTATATTAGCACAACGCGTTATATTAAAAAACTCCCATAAAAGGAGTTTTCCTTAATGGGAGTTTACTAATTATCTATTATTCAGCTATTACATTCGTCGCCTGCATATCACCTCCACCTTTAATAGACTCTATAAAAGTAATCCTCTATTTTCCCAATCTATGAACAATTGCAAGTATCCTTCCTGCACATTCTCTAATTTCTTCTTCTGAAAGTTTTCCATTTTCATATGCGACTCGGATGCTCTCATCATCTTCATTGTTTCCAGGCATGATAATATCATTTCCTGCTGCTACACATTTCCATGGTATGCTTCCATCTTCTGGCACTGTTGTATTCCAATCGGACATAATTATACCATTAAATCCCCATTCTTCTCGTGCAATTACAGTACATAAATCTTTGCTATTTGCTGCATGAACACCATTAATTAAATTATAAGAAGACATAATTGCTACTGGCTCACTTTGCTTCACAGCAATTTCAAATCCTTTTAAATAAATTTCTCTAAGCGCTCTCTCCGAAACGTGAGCATCTACTCCCATTCGATTATCTTCCTGATTATTACAAGCAAAATGTTTAATAGTTACACCACACCCTTCTGTACTTTGCACGCCTTTAGTCACAGCTGCCGCCATACTTCCAGATAGAAAAGGATCTTCGGAATAATACTCAAAGTTGCGTCCACATAATGGATTTCTTTGAATGTTCATTCCTGGTGCTAACCAGAGATCGACATGAAACTCTTTCATTTCAACAGCGATTGCCTCACCAAACTTTTTCATTAGCTCTACATTCCATGTTTGTGCTAACGCTGTTCCAACTGGAAATGCTGTACAATATTGATAATAGATATCAGCATTTTCATGATATTCCATCGGCTCTAAAAATCCATTTTCTAATGAACCAAAAACACCAATACCATAAACAGTATCTGTTTCTTTATCAACTTCATAACTTTGACGTAACCGCAATCCCGCTGGACCATCAGCCATGATGAGAGAAGGTATTCCATACTTTTCCTCCAGTTCTTCTGTAGTTTCTCCTGCCGAACCTGGTACCCGTATTCCAGCTGAACCAAGGGTACTGGTTCCTTTTGTAATATTCCCATATAATAATGGTATCAATTCTTCCACAGTCTGATCTTTTGCATATTTTTTCTGGTAAAATTGCTTTTCTTCTTTTTGTGGCACAAAAGAAATTTCTAACATATCATTTTCACTTGAATGTTGTCTTTGTTTATTTTGTGATAATGATGAAATGGATAAATCTTCAAATGGTGCTTTTTTCTCAAACTCTACTGTTTTCGTTCTTTCTAATACAACTTGTTCTGAAACAGTAATCCCTGCTACTTGTTTTAACGAAACTGAGCTATTACCAATCCAAATGCCATATCTTCCCTCTTCGATCATCCAAGCATGTTGTTGTTCCGAAAAACTAGCAAATTCTTTTTGGTTTATTTTAATCGTTATTTTTTGTGTTTCCTTTGGTTGTAGAATATGTGTTTTTGCAAACCCAATAAGCCTATGATATTCTTTTTCTATTTCATTTTGAGGTAAGGTTACATATACTTGTACAACTTCTTTACCTGAGTAAAGTTTTCCTGTGTTTTTTACTTCAACTTCAAGCTCTATATTTTCTTTATGAATACGCAATCCTTCAAATCTTATGTCAAAGGTTGTATAAGATAACCCATATCCAAATGGAAATAAAGGTTCTACACCAAAACTATCAAAATATCGATATCCTACATAGATTCCTTCTTTATATTCTTCTATATCCAAATTTCCATTTAAATAACTATATTCTTCTGCATATGGATAATCATTATAACGTTTTGCCCATGTCGCTGTAAGCTTTCCACCTGGTACAACCTTTCCAAGTAAAACATCTGCAACTGCATAACCGCCTTCTTGTCCCAACTGAGAAACATTTAAGACAGCTTGAATATTTTCTGTCTTTTGTAAAAGATCTGTTAATTCAATTGGCCCTCCTGCGTTTAAAATTAATATAATAGGAATATTTTTCTTATCAAGATATGAAATATCTTCTTGTTCCTTTTTGCTTAAATAATAATCACCCTCAATTCTACGGCGATCTTTTCCTTCACCTGAAATACGGCTAATGACATAAATGACAGCCCCAGCACCTTTTATATCATTATCATTGATTTCTCTTCCTTCTGGCATTACAAAAGGATTCTCAGCATAAGCATCAAATGGATTATCCACTGTTTTTGCAGCATTTAAGACTATATCTTTCCATTTATTTCTAGCTAGATCATAATATTTTAAATAATCTGTCAACCATGTTTCACTTGTAATAGATATACCTGCTTCTTTTAATCCTCTGTAAATAGAAATATTTTCTCTATTATTGACATCTCCTGATCCAATACCACCTTTTACAGTCTTTTCTGCACCAGCCCCAAACAATGCAATCGGTGTGGAATTTTTCAAAGGAAGTATTCCCTCATTTATTAATAAAACAATTCCTTCACCTGCTGCTTCTTTTGCCAATTTTCTATGCGCAATTTCTCTTTCTGAAATCTCCTCGTTCAATGTTCCACTATGAATCCATCTTTTTACTGCCATATTTGTTACCTTTCTAAATCCCTATCTTATATTTCATTTAAAATTTAGAAAACCTCCTTAGTAAACCTTTTCTAAAATAAAAGATATCCTAGGGAGGTTCTCATATAATATTAATATATAACGACTATCTATTATTCCTTAACGCCACCCAGTGTTATACCTGCTATAATATATTTTGAAAGAATTAAATAGGCTATAATAATTGGCACAATTGCCACCATAATCATCATATAAATTTTTCCCATATCAAAGCTCATATAATCTGCTCCTCTAAGAGTTGCAACTAAAATAGGTACTGTCATTTTATCTTTTGATTGAATAATTAATGCTGGTACAAAGTAATTATTCCAAGAACCAACAAATGTGAAAATTGCCTGCACTGCAATTGCTGGCTTCATAATCGGAATAACAATTTGATTAAACGTCCTAAATTCTCCTGAACCATCAATTCGTGCTGCTTCTATTAAAGCTAATGGAAGCGAAGATTGTAAATAACTATACATAAAATAAAAAACGGCTGGCGATGCAATAGATGGAATAATCAGAGGAAGTAAGGAATCATACATCCCCATATTTGTTACTAATCTTAAAAATCCCATTGCTGTTACTTGTGTTGGCATTACGAGAATTGCCATAATAAAAGTAAAAGCTGCCTTTTTTAATTTAAAATCATATGCATATAACCCATATGCCGTCAAGGATGAAAAATATGTACAGATTGCAGCCGAACATGTAGATACAATCAAACTGTTTAAAATTCCTCTAAACATAGGGAAACTTCCATCATTTGCAACGCTCTTAAGATTTTCAAAAAAGTAATTTCCTGGCAATGCCGAGAAACCTTTTTGTAAATCCGCGTGTGATCTTGTTGCATTAACAATCAATATATAAAAGAAAAATAAACACAAAAATGATAAAAGAATGAGTACAATATGTGCGAAAATACTTCTCACACGATTTACTGATTTTGAGTTCATATTATTATTACCCCTTTCTTTTTTCTGCTTTTGCTTTTTTCTTAGCAGCACGTTTTGAACCATCCGGATCATTATCATTTGTCATTTTATATACAATAAAACATAAAATACCACTAACAATGAATAAGTAAACAGATAAGGCTCCCGCCATACCATAGTTTTTACTCTTTAAGTGGCTATTCAAAAACATAATTAATGTCATAGAGGTACGATCTGGGTTTCCTTGTCCATTTGTCAAAATCTGTGGAACATCAAACATCTGAAGTCCACCAATAATAGATGTAATTAAAGTATAGGCAAGAATTGGTCTTATCAATGGTAAAATAATATAGAAAAATCTCTTTATACTATTACAACCATCAATTTCAGAAGCCTCAAAAATATCATTACTAATTGCCATAATGGCTGCCATCAACATGATCGTTGTATTACCAAACCACATTAAAAAGTTCATTAGCCCAACAAGACTCCTCGTTCCTAATACAGAACCAAGGAAATCAATTGGTTCTTTAATAAAACCAATTGATTCTAAAATAGAGTTAATTGGTCCATTGGTAGAAAATAATGCAAAAAATAACATTGCAAAAGCAGATGCCATAATTAAGTTTGGTAAATAAATTACAACTTTAAAAAACTGTTTTCCATGAATTTTTAAACGTAAATCAGAAAACCAACAAGCTAATACTAACGCTACTACAACCTGTGGTATAAACCCAATGATCCATAAAATAAGAGTGTTTCCAGCATACTTGAGCATATCAGATTCTAGTAAACTTTTATAATTTTCCACCCCAATAAAATTAGGTCCAATTTCTTTAATCCCTGAACGATAATATTCAAAAAAGCTATATCGAATTGTATCTAATAGCGGAATGAATGAAAAGATAAAAAAACATAAGAAAAATGGAAGAATAAATAAATATCCCCATTTTCCGTAGCTGATACTTTTACGCTTTTTATTCATAAAAATATGGCTCCTTTCTTTTCTGACTGTATTTGTGGGGTAGTAACTCCCCCACAAATACAGCCTATTGCTCTAATCTACTCTGCCCATTGAACTTCTGTAATGTCTGGATAACGTTCTTTGATTGCAGTTTCAAAGTTTGATTTTGCTTTATCAAAGTCAATTTTATCTTGTAAATAATCTCCAAATGAATTCTGAATTAATTCAACACAACCTTGATCGTATGCAGAAAGAGGTGCGATTTTAATATTTTCTGCAACTGGTGCAAAATATTTATATGCGTTTTGTCCCCCAAGGAAATCAGAAGCAAAGTTTGCATCGTCAGTAGCTGCTTCTTGCATACCACTTTGTGTATTTGTAAAATCTGAATACTCTTTAGAAATTTTAAGTAAATTATCTTTATTTGCTGTCAAAGCTAAAATAATATCTTTTACATGTTCTGGATTATCTGTTCCCGTAGCCGCATGAATGTAAGATCCTCCCCAGTTATATTCTTGTGGTGGATTTGTAACTGCCCATGCTCCATCTTCTCCATCCCAGTTAGGATTCAATGTGAAGTCAATTCCCCATGCCGGAAGTAAAAATGCGAATACTTTAGAAGAAGAGCTCATGGCTTTATTCCAATCATCATTCCATTGGCCTTTTACTGTTTTATCAAAATATCCTGCATCTAACCATTCTTTTGAATCATTTATCCAATCCATAATTTTTTGATCTACTTTAACAACGCTTTCTCCTGTTGTTACCCAAGGTTGTTCAATGCTATTACCATAGAGGCGGAATGTATCTGCATAGGAAGAAAATGTATAATATCCTTTGGCTTTTAATTCTTCAGCAGTTCCTTTTAATGTATCCCAATCTTTTACTTTTTCTCCAATCACCTCTGGATCATCTGTTCCAAATACATCTTTGGCAATATCACGACGATATACAAGAAGCCCCGGACAACATTGCCATGTAGAACCTCTTTGTACTCCATTTTGATCAGATGCTGTTGTTTTTGTAAATTCATATTGATCTGTTAAATCTTTGCTTGGATCGATTCCAAGTTCTTCTAAAGGCATTGCAACCCCTGCATCTGCATCTGAATATTTATATACATAGTCTGTTTCTGACAAGAAAATATCAACCTTATCGTCTGGTGCCGCATCTGCTTGTTTTAAAAGAGCTTCATCAAGTTTTTGTTGATATACTCCATCTTGATTTGGATTAATAATCCAGTGAATTTCTGTTCCATCTTTTAATGTTGTCACTGTTCCATCCGTAGATGTCTTTTCTACTTCTGGATAGATGGCTTCTACACGTGTACGAAATTCATCATTCCATGAATAAATATTAATAACTTTCCCTTCCCCTGCTCCATCTGTATCAGAGTTTGGACTAGCCGAATTTCCACATCCAGCTAACAGTCCAGTTGCTGTAACTACAGTTAATACCATCGCCACTACTTGTTTTTTCATTAAAAAATCCTCCTTACATTTATTAGAATTTTTACGGCTTCTGCCTAATAGTGACTAAATTATATCAAAATTCCAATTGACGATATATTATAATTTATCCAAAAATGTCAAAATTATGACACATTTCATGTCATAATTTTGACATTTTTTATAGTTTTTTATTTTACTGAACAAATAACTTTCTGTATAATTAGCACTATAAACAAAAAAAAATATGAAAGGAGTATTAATTTTGGAATATTTACATTTTAATGATAAGAATGGCACTTTTACCGTTAAACAACCTGAGAATATCAGTTACCTATATTTCCCTTTAGCCTCAGAAAAAGGATTAAAAAGTTCTATTACACCAAATGGTGGTGGAGACATTAAAATTGATCAAAGCACTTTTCTGTTGGAACCCGTTAGCTCAGAAAATCTTCATAATAATCGTTCTACACGAAATTTCTGGATTACAGGAGATAATATAGGTGCCTATTCTGTCTTTGGTACATCTGCCGAACAAGAAATTACAAAATTCTCTTCTCAAAACGACGAAAGTGAATTGACTGCTGGATTTATGTGGCAAACATTAAAACGTGTATCAAAACATTTTTTAATATCTTCAGAAGTTACCTCTTTTATACCCAAAGATGATAATGTAGAGATCATATACATAACAATTTCAAACGAATCAAATATGACTCAAACTCTATCTGCTTATGCTGCTATTCCTATTTATGGCCGAGGTGCAGATAATATTCGTGATCATCGAAATGTAACTTCTATGTTACACCGTATCAAAACAACAGAAAATGGAGTTTTTGTATGTCCAACTATGACTTTTGACGAAAGAGGGCATCTACCAAATCATAAAGTTTACTATGTTAGCGGATATACAGGAGAAGGAAATACCCCTGAAAGTTTTTATCCAACAGTTGAAGCTTTTATTGGAGAGGGCGGAAGCTATACTCATCCTCGTGCTGTATATGAAGAATATCCTGGATTCCAACCCCATGGAAATTATGCTGGTAAAGAAGCAATGGGGGCTTTCCGTTTTGATCAATTTACTCTTGCTCCTAGTGAAACAAAAGACTTTATTATTCTTCTTGGTATCGAAGATAAGGAAGAAAATATTCCTAACATTTTAGAAAAATATAATCATACAACCAAAATACAAAAAGCATTATCAGATACAAAACAGTATTGGCAAGATAAAGTCAATGTATCATTCCATACTCATAATAATAATTTTGATCTTCTTATGAAATGGATTAGTTTTCAACCTTTTTTACGTCGTTTATTTGGTTGTTCTTTCCTTCCTCATCATGATTATGGAAGAGGTGGACGTGGTTGGAGAGATCTATGGCAAGACTGTCTTTCTCTTTTATTAATGGATCCTCAAGATGTTGGTAAAATGATTGTTAAAAACTATGGTGGTGTTCGTATTGATGGAACCAACGCTACTATTATTGGTAATGGTGATGGCAATTTTCTTGCTGATAGAAATGGTATTTCTAGAGTCTGGATGGATCATGCCCTCTGGCCGTTAATGACAACAAAACTCTACATTGATCAAACCGGAGATATTGAAATTTTAACTCAACAGGCACCATATTTTAAAGATGCTCAAATCCTACGAGGAATGGAAATAGATTCTCTATGGACAGAGGATTATGGAAACCTACAGCTCACAACGGCTGGTGATATCTATACTGGGAGCATTCTAGAACATTTATTACTTCAACAGCTTACTGCTTTTTACGATGTAGGAGAACATAATATATATCGATTACGTGGAGCCGATTGGAATGATGCTCTAGATATGGCTTCAGAACGTGGAGAAAGTGTAGCATTTACATACGCCTACGCTGGGAATTTAATAGAACTTGCCACTATGATTCGCCTTCTCGACAGTGTATATCCTAACCAAACTGTTGAACTTTTAGAAGAAATTGAGCCCCTTCTTAATGATGATTCTTCTATTTACAACAATATAGAGAAAAAACATAAACTTTTATCCGATTACACATCTCGTTGTAAACATAATATTAGTGGTAAACGATTAAGCTTTTCTCTCCAATTCCTCGCTTGTAATCTAATCCAAAAAGCTAGATGGCTAAAAGAATCTTTAAGAAAAAATGAGTGGATTGATTTTTCCGAAGATGAGGGATGGTTCAATAGTTATTATGACAATCATGGACTAGCAGTCGAAGGTCTACACAATGATAACATTCGCATGATGCTAACTGGACAAGTTTTTGCTATCATGGGTGGTACCGCAACTGATAAACAAATTAAAAAAATTGTAAAAAGTGCTGATCACTATCTTTATAAAAAAGAATGTGGTGGCTATCGTTTAAATACAGATTTTCAAGAACTCAAATTTGACATGGGTCGTATGTTTGGATTCGCCTATGGCGAGAAAGAAAATGGAGCTGTTTTTTCCCATATGACTGTGATGTATGCAAACGCTTTATACCGTCGTGGTTTTGCTATTGAAGGTTGGAAAGCATTAAAGACTTTAGCAGATACCGCTTTGAATTTTAATACGAGCCGTATCTATCCTGGAATTCCTGAATATTTCCGTCCTGACGGAAGAGGTATGTATCATTATCTAACTGGTGCTGCTAGTTGGTTTATGCTGACTATAATAACAGAAGTATTTGGTGTAAAGGGTTCTGCTGGAGATTTAATATTGTATCCAAAACTTTTAGCCGAACACTTTGATGAAAATAGGGTTACTTCCATTTCCCTCACGTTTGCTGGCAAATCCTTTGAAATTATTTATGAGAATAAATCAAATAAAGATTTCCCTAAATATACAATAGAAAAGGCTATTTGCGATACAACTAACATACCAACAATTGAAGACTCCTATGTAATTCTTTCCCGTAAGACACTTATGGAGCTTTCAGATGAAAGACACATAATTACTGTAACATTAATTTAATTAAAAGAAAGGATATATACACTAAAATGAAATATGGATATTTTGATGATAAAAATC
This sequence comes from uncultured Eubacteriales bacterium, assembly GCA_949284175.1. Taxonomy (GTDB): domain Bacteria; phylum Bacillota; class Clostridia; order Lachnospirales; family Lachnospiraceae; genus Scybalomonas. The sequence goes on along the minus strand of CASDVE010000018.1, from coordinate 55,203 downwards.
GAGAATATGTAATTAATCGCCCTGATACTCCTGCGCCTTGGGTAAATTATCTAGGTTCTCCTGAATATGGTGCAATCATTTCTAATAATGCAGGTGGATACAGTTTTGCAAAATCTGGTGCAAACGGAAGAATTCTTCGCTATGTTTTCAATAACTTTGACCAACCTGGACGGTATCTTTACATTAGAGATAACCAATCATGTGACTACTGGTCTGCTTCATGGCAACCTGTTGGCAAAGATCTGAATCACTATAAAAGTGAATGTCGTCATGGAATCGGATATACAAAAATGACAGCAAACTATGACAACATTTCTTCTGAAGCACTTTACTATGTTCCTTTGGGAAAATCTTATGAAGTATGGAGTCTTTCTGTAACAAATGATTCTGCCCTCACAAGAGAACTTACGCTAACTGGATACGCTGAGTTTACAAATCATTCCAATTACGAACAAGATCAAGTAAACCTACAATATTCACTTTTTATTAGCAGAACATTATTTGAGAAAAATCGAATTACACAACAGATCCATGGCAACTTAGATGCTCTTCCTAATGATGAACAAGTCGATGAAAAAAATGTCACAGAACGTTTCTTTGGTATTGCAGGCGCTGAAGTTTCCTCATACTGCGGCGATAAAGAACATTTTCTTGGAAGATATCATGGATATGGCAATCCAAATGGAGTTATATCTGGTGATCTTGGAAATGTGACAAGCTATAACGAAAATTCTTGTGGTGCCCTTTCTTGTAAAGTTTCTCTAAAGCCAGGTGAAACAAAAACCGTTGTCTTTTTACTTGGAATGAAACCTTCTATGGAAGCCGCTACACTCATTGATACCTATTCCAATCCGAAAGAAACCGTTGAAAAAGAAATTGATATTCTCAAATCAGATTGGTATAAAAAACTGGATAATCTCAAAGTAAATACACCAAGCCCTGAATTTAATACTATGATCAATACATGGAATGCCTACAACTGCTTTATGACTTTCATTTGGTCACGTGCTGCTTCTTTTATCTACTGTGGTTTACGCAACGGTTATGGATATCGTGATACTGTACAAGATATTCAAGGTATCATTCATCTCGCACCAGAAATGGCTTTGGAAAAAATCCGTTTCATGCTCTCAGCTCAAGTAGACAATGGTGGAGGGTTACCTCTCGTAAAATTCACTCATAATCCAGGACATGAAGATACCCCTGATGATGCATCTTATGTACAAGAAACAGGACATCCAGCCTATCGCGCAGATGATGCCCTTTGGCTATTCCCAACTGTATATAAATATATTGCTGAAACTGGAGATAAGGATTTCCTTGATGAAATTATCCCTTATGCCAATAAAGATAAGGGTACTGTTTATGACCACTTGAAACGTGCTATTAATTTTTCTTTTGAACATTTGGGATCTCATGGCTTACCAGCTGGACTCTATGCTGATTGGAACGATTGTCTACGTCTTGGAGCAAATGGAGAATCCTCCTTTGTTGCATTACAGTTCTACTATGCTATGACAATACTAAAAATATTTGCTGAATATAAACAAGATGAAACTTACATTCTTTATTTAAATAGAAAACAAAAAGAAATTGCGGAAAAAATCCAAAATTTTTGTTGGGATAACGATCGATTCATCCGTGGATATACAGAAGCAGGAGAACGAATTGGTGCAGCCAAAGATCCTGAAGCTAATATGTGGTTAAACCCACAAAGCTGGGCTGTTATTAGTGGTTTTGCAAGCAAAACCCAAGCGGATCTATCTCTCAAAAATGTTTATGAACGTCTCAATACAGAATATGGTGCTATCCTAATGGATCCCCCATATCATGCCCATGCCTTTGATGGTGCCCTCGCTGTTATTTACAACCAAGGTACAAAAGAAAATTCTGGTGTTTTCTCTCAATCTCAAGGATGGCTGATTCTTGCAGAAGCTCTATGTGGACATGGAGAACGAGCATTTACTTATTTTATGGAAAATGCTCCTGCTGCTCAAAATGATAAAGCTGAAATCCGCTGTTTAGAACCTTATTGTTATGGACAGTTTACAGAAGGTAAATCAAGCAAACATTTCGGTCGGTCCCATGTACATTGGTTAACTGGAACAGCATCAACTGTTATGGTTGGATGTGTAGAAGGTATTCTAGGTCTTCGTCCTGATATGGATGGTATCAGACTTTCACCATCCATTCCAAAAGACTGGAAAAACTTTGAAATCACGAAAAGCTTTCGTGGTAAAAAACTGCATATCCTTGTAGAAAATCCAAATGGAAAAGAATCTGGATGTGAGAAAATTATGCTTAATGGCAAAGAACTCGAAACAAACTATATCGACTCTTCTCTTCTCAAAGAGGAAAATGAAATCTTACTAATTCTCTAAGACGATGAGAAACACGTTATATGATTTTCTCACGTTTGCGAGCAGTCGTCATATAAGAGCCTAAATGCTCTTGCATGATTCGCTGCCTTCGCGTAAATAAAAAGGGTGCACCTCACTTTAAGTTGCACCCTTTTTTGTATATAACTTCATAATTATTCTGACTACATATCTCTTTTATAAAGTACATTTTCTAATTTTTCTTTTCCAATATCCCATTGAACCATATAATTTTGATCACGATATTTTTTGGGAGTCACACCTACAACTTCTTTAAACTGTTGTATAAAATGACTTTGTGAAGAAAAAGATAATCGATTAGCAATATCAACCATTGAATAGTCACTAAATCTCAACAGATTTTTTGCCATATTAATCTTTTTCTCACGTATATAAGCACTTACTGAAGTCCCTGTTTCTTTCTTAAACAAACGTGATAAATAATTAGCAGATACTCCCATCTCATCCGCTAAATCTTCAATCATAATACGTTCTTTTATGTGGGAGTAAATATACTCCTTACATGCATTAATATGTTTGGAATTCGTATTATTTCGAAAATATTTTCTCATTTTTTCAGTATAATCCATTACCATTTCATCATGTAAATTATGTACTTCTTGTATAGTGTGAATCTCATCTAATTTCTGAATATAAAAATCACTCAATCGAAATGCCTGTTCTAACTCCATACCATTTTGTCTACAAAGGCGAGTGATCATTGCTGTGGTAATGACAAAATGATATTTGAGATTTGTCACAGGATTTTTTGACAATATCCCTACTCCCTCTGTTTTCACAAACATTCCTTGTTCACAATTTTTTCTCACCGCATCCACATCACCATGAGCCACCGCATGATAAAATTGAAACTCTTCTGTAGGTTCTCTATGTTCTATTTCATCAATTTCATCTTCTGCTTCTAAAATAAGCCATTCATTTTGATATACCATACTAAAGACCTCTTTTTCATTCAATTGTATAATTTTACAGATTTAATCTGTCTAAACTATATCATATATTTATAAAACATACAATATTTATCAAACCCATGCCTTATGAATTGCTTTTATACCTTCCGTTATTCTTCCATATTAGAAATATAAAAAACATCATTTCTATTGATGCCTTTCAATTTCATACTTCACAATTTATCTCTCTATATGTTATGCAAGTTGCTTATAATATATCTGTGTTGCATCTATACATACTAAATCTTGTATGAAGACTCTTATTAGGTATATCTTTATATTCTTCATCTACATAAATAATATGTTCCCCATCCTCAAAAATTGTTCCTGTTTCTTTAATAATACCCTCAATATAATAAATTAGAAAATTCTTCCTTTCATATCTTTTTCTGTGATGAAAATCACATAGGTCTCTGCTAAATTTTGATAATTATTTTCAGGCTCTATAATCTTTACATTAATAAGAGTATTATTATATCTTGCTTGTTTTGCATGAGCTCCTTTATCAGAACGTTGGATTTCAATATTATATTTCTTACTATCTTCATCCGTTGGGTAAAGATCGAGAATACTGCCCCCTCTGTAAATTCTTAATTCTATGTTGTGTATGTATCTTTTCAATTTTTAGAAGTATTCTTCTCGAAAATTCCTTTTCTCTTTCACTTCCTTTCTCTGCCTATTTTTAGCCATTTTTCTTGATTTTATTCTTACTCACCACTTTTACCATATCCAAAGTATTATTCTATTAGTATCTAACATGCACCTTGGATACCTGATGTTTATATTATATAACGTGGTGTGTGGGATTCTGATGGCGTTTTAAAAAGCGTATACAGACATGCAATGGAGATAAATTAAAAGAAATGAATGAGGCTGCCAAGAGGCATTTTGAAGAAGTATGCAACACGAAATACAACATAAAAAAATAAAGCCTTGTGTTTACAAGGCTTTTACAGTGCGGGTGACAGGACTTGAACCTGCACGTCGGGGACACCAGAACCTAAATCTGGCGCGTCTGCCAATTCCGCCACACCCGCATATTTTTTTAAAAAGATAAGCCGTCAGCCAACTTCTGTTAACCAACGACCTATTACAATGAGACATCGGGGATTCGAACCCCGGACAACTTGATTAAAAGTCAAGTGCTCTACCAACTGAGCTAATATCCCATTTTAGAACTAAATTAGTTCCTGATTTTCATATAGAGTTTAGAACTTGTCCAACTCTAACTGGGCTAGCTGGATTTGAACCAGCGAATGCAGGAGTCAAAGTCCTGTGCCTTACCGCTTGGCGATAGCCCAATATTTCAACTATTTAGTTATTAGTTGAAAGGGTGGATACTGGGATTCGAACCCAGGGCCTCCAGAGCCACAATCTGGCGCGCTAACCAACTGCGCTATACCCACCATAACGTTCCCACAGGGATTCGAACCCCGGACCCACGCCTTAGAAGGGCGTTGCTCTATCCAGCTGAGCTATGGAAACATTTTAATACTATCTGTAATTCAATCTGTATAATTTTGCATTATACAAGCGGGTGATGGGAATCGAACCCACGTATCCAGCTTGGAAGGCTGGTGTTCTACCATTGAACTACACCCGCAAAGTCGGGGTGACAGGATTCGAACCTGCGACCTCTTGATCCCAAATCAAGCGCTCTAGCCAAGCTGAGCCACACCCCGTTATTTTCTGAGATAAACCTTTGAAAACTCTTTGTTTTTCTTTTGTTTTTTTATCTCTTCTGTCCGGCGACATGATTTATTATAGAGTATATGCAATAAAATGTCAACAACTTTTTTAAATTTTTTTGAGTTTTTTTTTGAATTCCTCAAAAACCACGATTTTAAGCCATTTCTCGGCACTATTATTTTTTAAAAAAGTATCTTTTTTTGAGTTTTTCTCAAAATTTTTTTCTTTTCACACAACATTTTTTTCGATTATTTTTTCTTTTCCTTTTGAAAAATCCTTTTGGATTTTTGGAATCTGAACCTATTTCCATTTCCAATTTTATCCATATTCCTTTTTATTATTTTTTAGATTTTAAAAAATAGAAAAATATATATTTAAAAAACTTTCATAAAGATAACATATTTTATAAAATAATACAAATCTTTTCTGTGGTCTTTTCCCTTCTCCAAATGTTACCAGTCATATATACTCATAATTTCTGCTTTGTTTTTTTCATATACACAATAATGAAAAGCATATTTCATGATTTTTTCATATTTGCAAATAGTGATCTTATCAAAACATAAATCATTTTTTCTGTCTTACTGTTTTCACATCAAATGCTAAGAAGTGTAGATGTTGGTTGGTGGTCGTCAATACGAGTATAAATGCTCTTTCGTGACTGGTTGCCTTTATAAAAAAAGAAAAGCCATATCTCTAGGATACGGCTTTTTATAAAAATTATTCTTCAGATTTTTCTTCTTCAACTTTTTGTGCTGGCTCTTCTGGAACAACTTCTTCCTCTTCTTCGTCATCAAAGAAGTCATCGTCAAAGTCATCATCAAAATCGTCATCGAAATCTTCAAGATAGTCTGGAGTTAAATATCTGTAAACTGCATATGCAATAGCAGCAACAGCTGCAACAGCACCAATAATCGCTAATCCCCATACAATTTTATTATCTTTGTCCTCTTTCTCCTTTTTAGCGAGTAACTCGGATAACTTTGCTGCGCTTAATAATTCATCAATATTTTTCATGATTCAGTCCATCCTTTCTCCACTTTTTTCACTTTTACGATAGCAATGTAATAGCGTTAGTGATATTATACCACCTTTTTTATTATTTTACTACGTGTTTATGGAAATTTAATGACTACTCAGATACTTTCGTCAATTTTGCAAACGATGCAAACATTTTTTTCACACCTGCTTTTTCAAAATCTACGGTTACTTCATAGTCCTTTCCACCAGAGCAGATTTCAAGCACCACACCTTTTCCAAATTTTAGATGTTTTACTGTGTCACCCACTCCATAAGAAAGGGAATCCTGTTGTTTTACAGAAAATTCTTGTTTCTTATATGGATTTGTTCCCATCATCGGTTTTCTTTGTCCATATGACTTTTTCATTCCGCCCAAATCCATTGTTCCGACAGAACTTTCTCTTTTACCTTGCGAAAATCTAGTCATTCCATTATGAACGTTTAACAAGTCTTTTGGAATTTCTCCAATGAATTGGGATACTTTATTAAACTGTGTTTGTCCACGTATCATACGCCTTCTAGCAGAACTTAAATAGAGCTGTTTTTTCGCACGAGTAATTCCCACATAGCAAAGACGACGTTCTTCTTCTAACTCACTTTCATCCCCAGATACAATGGTCATATAGCTTGGGAACACGCCATCTTCCATTCCTCCCATGAATACATAAGGAAATTCCAATCCTTTTGCACTATGAAGGGTCATAATGACAACAGCTTCATTTCCTTCTTCTAAATTATCAATATCTGCTACCAGTGCAATTTCTTCTAAAAGCTCATTTAAGTTAGGATCTTCTGCATCCTGTTCATAAGACACAATTTTATTTAATAATTCGTCAATATTCTCAATTCTTGCTTGTGCCTCCTCTTTGCCTTCTTTTAACAGCTCTTCCACATATCCTGTTTTTTCTATAATATAGGAAAATAATTCAGCAATGGTCATCTGCTGTTGTTGTTTTCTAAAATCAAGAATTAAATCTGTGAAATCATTGATTTTCTTAGCAGAACGAGCCATACTAGGTATGTTTTCCACTTCAAAAGCAGAGTCTAAAAAGCTAATGCCTCTTGCAATGGCATATTCCTGTATTCGATCGATGGTTGTTAATCCAATTCCTCTTCTTGGGACATTGATAATGCGACGAACTGCCAAATCGTCTTGCCCATTGTTCACCACTTTTAAATAGCTAATTACATCTTTAATTTCTTTTCTCTGATAGAAATTGACGCCACCAACAATCTTATATGGAATATTTTTTAATAGAAATTTTTCTTCAAAAACACGAGATTGGGCATTGGTACGATTTAGAATAGCAATATCTTGGTAGCGTACCTCCCCTTTTGTCGTTAATTGCTCAATTTTATCCACAATATGTTCTGCTTCTTCATATTCTGTTTCATACTGTGTATAGTCAATAAGCTCTCCTTCTTCATTATCCGTCCAAAGAGTTTTATCCTTACGCCCTGTATTATTGCGAATAACCCCATTGGCAGCATTTAAAATATTTTGAGTAGAACGATAGTTTTGTTCTAATTTAATAACCCTAGCATCTTCATATTTTTGCTCAAAATTCAAAATATTATAGATATTGGCACCACGGAATTTATAAATGGACTGATCATCATCCCCTACCACACAAAGGTTACGATACTTTCCAGCTAACATACTGACAAATAGAAACTGCACATGGTTGGTGTCCTGATACTCGTCAATCATAATATATTGAAAACGTTCTTGATATTTTTCCAAAACTTCTGGATGGAACTGGAATAACTCCACTGTTTTAAATAAAAGATCATCAAAATCCAGTGCATTATTCGCCTTTAATCTCTTTTGGTATTCCTTATAAACACTGGCCACTTTTGTTTTATGAAAATCTCCTTGATGTTCTGCCTCATATTCTGATGGGGATAAAAATTGATCCTTCGCTTTTGATATCTCATTCATGAGGCTTCTTTCTGGAAATTGCTTTGTATCGATCTGTAAATACTTGCACACTTCTTTTACCAATGTCTTTTGATCATCCGTATCATAAATAGTAAAGCTGTTTTCATATCCCAAAAGATCAATATGACGTCTTAATATGCGAACACAAGTGGAATGAAATGTGCTAACCCAAATATTCTCTGCCCCAAATCCAATCATGTCATCGACACGCTCTCTCATTTCTCCAGCTGCCTTATTTGTAAAGGTGATTGCCATAATATTCCACGGATTGATATGCTCTTCCTCAATTAGATAGGCAATGCGATGAACAAGCACCCTCGTCTTACCAGACCCTGCACCTGCAAGCAATAAAAGTGGTCCTTTTGTATGAAAAACCGCTTCCCGTTGTTGTGGATTTAATGTATCATAAATACTCATCTTGTTTCCTTTCCTTCTTTTCTTTCTTATTTAGAATCTCTGTCTTTTTTAGTATACCTCAGTACAAATGTTTGGACAAGGTACTTTCAAATGTCTTCCTTTCTTCCTACATTTTTCCAAGATCTATCGTCTTCTTTGTGCAAAAATGGTATAATTATACGAAACAATGTTTTTATTTTTAAAATGAGGAGGGATTTTTATGGGGTATCCAATGCCAAAATCAAAACTCTGGCAAAAGATAGTAAAGATTGTTGTTTTTATTCTCGCATTTGCTCTTATTATTTTTTATTTTATCGCCACCCGCTATGGATTTCAGACAAAAATTCAAAAAACCATTCCAGCACTTGAATTATCGTTAAATACAAAAGAAAATCCATTAAAAACCAAAATCACCATTGATGGAACCTATACTCACTATCTTCTTCCAAGAGAAGGAAAAGAATCCTTATTTTTTACTAGAAAACAACATTTAGATTACTTTGATGGTATTATCTCCATTGCTTCCCATGAAGAAACACAGGAAAAAGAGCTTTTTTTCCCTCTTTCCTTTCAAGAAGGAAATGGTATGCTATCTTATATTGAGAAAGGAAGCAATGACTATTTAAATTTGGGCGAAAACTTTGGCTCTATTCATTCTACAAAAAAATTAGAACAACTCATCATTCTTATTATGGAACAAAAAGGAGAACGAGGCTATTGGGATGTAGATAGCTCTTTTCTTGTCGCTCCAGTTTCCACAAAAGAAGACGTAATCGAAGTTCTTAAACAATATTTAAAAAATTTCCCTGATAGTCCTTATGCGTATCATATAAAATATTTAAAAAATCACTTATAGAATGAAGAAACATGGATAACAAATAAGGACTTCTTATCAAGGAAATCTCGCATCTAATGATAAAGAAGTTTCTTTGATAAAAGTCCTTATGTTTGTTTTTATAACTTCATACCGCAGTTTGGACAGAAATTTGCCCCGTTTATTTTTGTACCGCAGTTTGGGCAAAAGTTAGGCTTTGTTCCTGTGCTTTGTGGCTGTTGGTAGGATTGGTTTCCTGCTTGATTCTGGTTTTGTTGCATTTGTTGTACCATTTGCTGTCCCATCATCATTCCTACTTGCATTCCTGCCATATCCGTTGCCATATGGCTTCCCCTATGAGAGCCCTTAGAAATTCCATCAATCATGGACATGGTTTGGTATCGACCAAGATCCCCAACCATGCTCTGTGAGGCAACTTTGGTTATCATTTCTTGAATCTCTTCTGGATAATTAAAACTTGCAATATTGACCCCTGTCACTGTCATGCCAATTTTTATTAATTCCATATCGAGATCTTCTCCAATTCCTTTGGCGATCTCATAAGCATTTGCCTGTAAATTAAATAAATCTTTTCCTTCTTTTACAATCCATTTCATCAACAATTGATCGAGGATGGATACCACTCTTTCTTTCACATCATCAATGGAAAATTGTTGTTTTACACCAGCTATTTTATCAATTAATACTAAATAATCACTGACTTTACAATAAAAAGTACCAAACACACGAATTGGCAATCCTCCTGGCAGGTTTGGATGTGGCATATGAATTGCCTGTTTCGTTCCCCACTTGATTGTAAATTCTTTTGTATTAATGAATAAAACTTCTGCACGAAGTCCGCTGTTAAAACCGAATTTAAAGCCTTTTAATGTGGATAAGAATGGAATAATTTCTGATTCAATATCAAATTCACCCTCTTCTGTAAAAATCCCTTCTCTTTTTCCATTATAGAGAAAAATGGCATCTTGACCAGGGCGAATGATCAACTTTGAGCCTTTTTTTATTTCATCATTGCTCCATTTCCAAAAGATCAAATCATCCCGATATTCTTCCCATTCCACCACATTTGCAAATTGTCCTGAAAATAATCCCACGCTTTATCCTCCTTGCCTATTCACTATCATTATTTTTTCATCATTGTTATTTCTTTTCTTCTTATTATCATATATCATAATCTTTTCCCTCATCCATAACAACTGCTGTTTCTATCTCCTCTACTTGTTGACTAACTTCTGTCTTGACATTAGTCAAATCAGAAAAAAGGAAATAGAGAAGTACAAGCATTATGATAATGCCAATGGTAGCAATCGCCACTTTTACTGGACTTTTTGGATACTCTCCTTTGATTTTACCATTTTGTCCATTGATTAAAACATGATATTGTTTCCCTTTAAACTGATACGAAGTCGAATAGACTGGTACCAATATGTATTTATAAGTTTCATCAGAAAAATGTGGGGAAATATGAATGGAGTCAGCACAATCATATCGACGTTCAATCTCTTGTTCTGCCATCTGATAAAGCATTTGCTGTACTTTTTTTATTGCTTCTTTATGCCCTTGTTCCAGATCAACGCTATACTGTTCTGCCAAATACCCGGAAAGATAGGCTTTTGAATAGGATTTTAGCTCCTGAAAGGCAAATGGCTCAATGCCTTGAAAGAATCCGCTATAAAATCTCTTTGTTGCTGGCACTGTAACATCATCAAAAAAATGCTCCAATGTTCCATGAACATAATACCAGTCAATGACAACTCTCGTCTGTTCTTTTCCTTCTGAATCCTTATAATGCTCCGTTCTTGTTATTCCACCTCTTCCTGTATAAGAGCAATGCACCTTAGCATCAAAAGTCCAATAAGGCAAATATATCCCTAAAAACTTATCTCTTTGGTATAAACTCCTTAACGCATTTGGTGCAAAAAAACGGCCTTTCATCCACTGATGAAATAGTTCTTTTACTCGTTTCTGATCCACTCGAAAAGGAACAACCCCATCTGGAATCAAAGTTTCTTGCTGTTCATTAGCAAGAATATAACTGCTTCCACAGTACGGACATTCCACAGAAGCATCAAATTGCTCTACTTCAATTTTTGCACCACATCCACTGCATTCAATGGTCTTTGTTTCTTTTTCCTCCACTCGTATTTTTCGCCTAGCATCCAAAGTAAGCGGATGCTCTATCACCGTTTCTTCTCGATCTTCAATGGGAGTACACGTTCCGCAGTGAGGGCATTTTAACATTTGTTCTTTGGCGTCAAACTCCATGGTAGAACCACAGGACTCACACCGAAAGGTCACTTTTTCCATCATATATTACAAACCTAACTTGGCTTTTAATGCAGATAATTCATCCTCCACTTGTCCGTTAGTAGAAGAATCTGTGTCGTATTTTGCCATCAGATCCTCTATGGAAGTTTCACTTTTTTGTTGATTTAATTCTGCCATCGCCTCTGCTTCATCGAGCATTTTATTCGCCTTTTCCTCCATCTTATCAAAGGCGGATAAATTAGCACCAACACTTCCCATAGAAGAGCCTACTTGATTGATTTTCTCCTGTGCTTTTGCCATAGACACTTTTGCTTTAATCTCATCTCTTCTTTGATTTAATGCCCCAATATCTTTTACTAGTTTATCATACATGACTTTCATTTTCTCAGCATTTGTCTTTGCTAGCTCATATGCCTGTATTAAGGTCTGTTCCTTTCCTGCCATATCACTTTTTTTCTCTAAAAATGTTCGAGCATCTGTTTCATTTCCTGCTAAAAGAGCTTTTTCTGCATATTTTCCTAACTTCTCCATTTCCAAACGGCACTCTTCTAGCTCGCGTCTTGCTCTCTTTTCTTCTGCCATAACAGAGGCTGTTTCCGCCTTAACATTGCCAAGATCTCTTTCTAAATCTCTCAAATATTGATCGATCATTTTGGCTGGATCTTCTGCTCTATCAAGCAGTGCATTCACATTTGCTGACATAATATCTGTAAACCTCTTTAAAATTCCCATAAAAGATTCCTCCCTTATTCTCAATAGCTATATTTTATAAGAAATTATATTAACTGGTCTGTCTTCTTTATATCATGAGCATACCCCATTATCTTATTGTATTCGCCAAACACTTCATACTTAGCTCATGGCTTTCCTTATATCATAATCTAAGCTCATAATCTCGTTGCCTTCGCCAAATACTTTGTGCTTGCCTCATTATTTTCATTATATCATAAAAATATTTTAGAATCGATATATATTGTATCCTTCAAGTGCTCACTTCTTCAAAGCAGTATAAATGTTTGCTTGACTCGTTGCTTTCTGATATAATTATTTTTAGGAAGTACCCCAAAGAGGAGTGAAAATAATACTATGGATATAAAAGATTACATTGCACAATGGTGCAAATTGGACTATATTCTTCCAGAAGATATTCCAAACATCGAATTGTATATGGATCAAGTGACGACCTTTATGGATCAACATTTTTCCACATCAAAACGCTATAAAGATGATAAAACCTTAACAAAAACTATGATCAATAATTATACTAAGAATAAATTGATGCCACCACCTGTGAAGAAAAAATATAATAAAAACCAAATTTATCTTCTCATTTATATTTATTATTTAAAAAATATTTTATCCATCAATGATATTCAAAAGTTATTAAATCCATTGATTGAACATTTTTATGAACCTTCTTCTGTCAGTGGAACCATTGATTTTCCAGGCATCTATCAGTCATTATATGAATTAGAACACGAACATCACTATAAGATTATAGAAAGTATTCAAGATACCATTGACTTAGCACAATCCGCATTTCCGGATTTAGAAGGTGAAGATCAAACATTATTACAAAACTTTGCAATTATTGCCTTATTAAGCTATGATATTTTTTTGAGAAAGCAAATTATTGAACGGATGATCGATAATTTATATACCCCATCCAAAAAAGATAGCCAAGCAAAAGAAACAGAAAAATAGAAAAGACGGAACAAATAAGAATAAAAATTCCTATTTGTTCCGTCTTTTCTACTTAATGATTTTCATCCTGCTCTTTCATTCTTGCAAATACCATGTCATATCCATCATTTCCATAGTTTAAAGAACGATTCACACGACTAATTGTAGCTGTGGAGGCTCCTGTCTTTTCTGCAACTTCTAAATATGTGTTGTGTTCACGGAGCATTTTTGCAACTTCAAATCTCTGCGCTAATGATAACAGTTCGTTAACTGTACATAAATCTTCAAAGAAAGCAAAACACTCTTCCACATTTTCCAATGTTAAAATAGCTTCTAATAAATGGCTTACTGCTTCTGTTTTAATTCCTTTTCCCATAAAAACACCTCGTTATTCTAATCGTATTTTTGACCGAAACCATGAGAACCATATGTTATAAACTTCCCACGTTCGTGAGTCAAGTGCTTTAATCGCTTTATATTGGATTATTTTGCATTTCAAAACATTTGCCATCCTGCCTTATTATTATTCCCACTCTTTATTTAGTAACAAAGTGTGCGTTGCACACTCTTCGCGACTTTAGGTTACTTCTAGCAATACACACTTTGGAAGTTCCCATATTGCTCTGTGTTGTCACTTAGAATCACAATACTACTGTATTCCACTAAACTATATCACAACGCAGTATTAAAGTCAAATGCTTTAATAAATTTTGCTGCCCAAATTTGAACAGCAAAACCTATTCTCTCATATTGTTCCCAATTTTTCAATAATTTTTTTCTTATAGGAAAGAAATTCTTCTGTTAAATTAAAATCTTTTCTTCTTGGCTTTGGCTCTTCAATGATAATTTCATCGGTCACCTGCCCAGGCTTTCCCGTCAAAAGGTAAATACGATCCGACAACAAAATTGCCTCATCAATATCATGCGTGATAAAAATGGTGGATAAATGAATCTTTTCCATCACATCCAAATACCATTCATGAATGGAGCTCTTTGTAATGGTATCAAGAGCACTAAATGGCTCATCCAAAAGTGCAATCCCTGTGCCACGCTTACTCTCGGAAAATAAATATGTCCGTAAAAGAGCCGTCCTTTGACGCATTCCTCCAGAGAGCTGACTTGGATATTTGTCCTCTGTTCCTTCTAATCCAAAGTCTTTAAAATAAGAAATCGCTTTTTGCCTAGCCTTTTTTTTCTTTTCCCCTTGGATAATTAAAGGAAGTGCCACATTATCTAATACTGTTTTATAAGGTAACAACAAATCTTTTTGAAGCATATAGCTAATATGCCCCGCTTCCCCTGTAATCTCCTTTCCATTTAAAAATACACTGCCTTCTTCAGGTTTTAAAAGACCGGAAATCACATTAAACAATGTTGTCTTTCCGGCCCCACTCACACCGAGAAGGCAGACCAATTCTTTGTCATGCACTTCAATGGAAATACCATCCAATATCGTTTTTCCATCGAACCGCTTTGTTATATTTTTTGTAATCAGTTCTGCCATCTCTTTCACCTATTTTATTTAAGATAAATAATCGTTTGTAAATCCTGTATTTTCAGGAATTGCCTGCTCTGTCAACCCATGTTCGGATAACCAATTATAAAAGGCATTCCATCGACTGGCATCGATATATCCCCACTGTTCCACCTCAGCTTTATATTGATCCGCTAACCACTTCTGGCTTTCAAGCACAATATCTTTATCAAGCTCTGGTGCATATTTTAATAAGATTTCCCCTGCCTCTTGTGGGTTGGCAATGGCATCTTCATATCCCTTTTTTAAAGCATTTAAAAAGGCCTTTGTGGTATCTTTATGTTGTTGCAAATAACTATTATTAGCAATGACAACTGGTGTATAGTAGTCAAATACTGGATTGATGTCTTTAAAAGCAAAGTAATCGGTTTGTAACCCTTTTACTTGGGTTGCGATACCTGCCCATGCGTAGTACACCCAAATAGCATCTACTTGCTTTGACTTTAATGCAGAATACTCATCGGTCACTGTGCTTGGAATGAGTTCCACTTTGCTAAAATCTCCTCCATCTTTCTCGACCACATTTTGAATCATGGCCTTTTCAATAGGAGCATCCCATGTGGCATATTTATGACCTTCCATTCCTTTTGGTGTATCCATGCCTTCTCCCTTTCTTGAAATAATACCAGACGTATTATGCTGAATTAATGTGGCCACCGCCGTAATTGGAAGAGGCGAATCCGTTGCAAAAGCTGGTGCTAATGTATCTTGGAAAGAAACGCCAAACTGTGCCTTTCCTGATGCCACAAGGGCTTCTGCACCATCCTCTGGTGGCTGTACAATTTCCACTTCGATTCCCGCTTCTTCAAAATACCCTTTTTCTTCTGCCACATAAAGTCCTGTATGGTTTGTATTTGGTGTCCAATCAAGCACAAATGTTATTTTTTCCGTTTCTCCGTTTGTATCCTTCTTATCACTTTCTCCACATCCCACCATACTAAGCATGAGAACGGTTGATAAGGTAACTGCTAATACTATCTTTCCAAATCTTCTCATAACGAATCGCACTATCTGTGTGCGCCTCCTTTTCTTTGTAAAGTCTTTTCTTTATTCTTCCTCTTTTTTCAGCTGTTCCCAAGGCATACATTTCTTCTGCACAAAGTTTACAAGAGCCATCAATAGTAAACTCAAAAAAGAAATTAAAAAAATGACGGCAAACATTTTATCAAAAGCAAATGACTTCCTCACTCTCGTCATATAAACACCAAGCCCATTTGTTCCTCCAAGCCATTCTGCAATCACCGCTCCTACAATAGAATAGGAAACGGAAATTCGAAGGCTAGAAAAGAAAGAACCAAGGGCATTTGGAAATTTTACATGATAAAAAATCTGAAAGGAACTAGCACCCATGGAACGTAAAAGGTTGATTGTATCGGAGTCAGCTGAACGAAATCCATTTAACACTCCAACTGCAATAGGGAAAAAAGTTACAATAATAATTAATACCACCTTTGGTGCCATCTCATAGCCAAGCCATAACACCAAAAGTGGTGCTATGGCTACCGTTGGAATTGTCTGAGTCAACACAATTAAAGGATAAAGGATTCGATACAGAATCTCGAAATGATCCATGAAAATTGCGGTGATAAATCCAATCAAGACTCCTAATAATAGCCCAATAAATGCCTCCATTAACGATGTCATAGAATGATCGATTAAAAGAGGGAAATCTGTTATAAATGCTTTGCCTACACTCATTGGCGATGGAAGCATAAATTCTGGAACAATCTGAAAACTACAAAGCCCTTGCCATAAAAGTAATAAAATAACAATGGCACTGATAGAATAGAGCTTATTGATGATGTTTTGTGACTTTCTTTTCAATTGTCAAAATATCTCCTTCTGGTTTATAGCTCACTTTAATGTAGGAGGCAACAGATGGTGCACCTGCTTTAATGGCAATATGTTGACATTCCTTTACAATGTCCATTAATTGATCATACTCTCCTTCAATAGTTGTTTCAAAAGGACCTACATAGTAATTGCATCCTGTACTTTTAATATAGGCAATGACTTCATCCACAATACGAATTACTTCTTCATCTGTTTCTACTTTTGGTAATACTTGAATCGCTACACTTGCATTCATATTTTTTTCTCCTTTTACTTTTTATTTTTCTTTTTTATATGTTTCCCATTTTTCTAAAAGATCTTAACTTCACTCCCCTTTCTCTTCTTCATAACAGGGGTATCCGATCAAAAAAACCCCCATCTTTGTCAGACGAGGGTTTGATTTTGTTTCTTGTATTCCTAATTCTTTGCGAATATCAAAAGACAAATTTCATATCTACCTACGCTGGCATTATCCAGATCAGGTTCAAGGCTTTCAAAACATTAGAGTAGTTTTGATCTCAGCCGGATTCATCCGGCACACCTGCTATGTATCATGATTCTATTTCTTTTTTAGTGTATCGTATTCTGTATACAATGTCAAGATATTCCTATGATCTCATTCCATTCTTATCCATACTTTTCTTTCTTTGTCTTTTGTCGTATAATGAGGCTAATACAAATTGGATATGCTACCATTAAGTATCAATCCACCGCGGGAAGTTTCGAACGAATTCGAACTATATGGAGGAAAAAGGAGAAACGTTATGGCAAGAAACTTAACACTTTTAACTGATTTTTATGAATTAACAATGATGCAAGGATATTTTAAATCAAAAGCAAAAGAGTACGTCATTTTTGATGTTTTCTATCGTGTGAATCCATCTGGTGGCAGTTATGCCATCACTGCTGGATTAGAACAAGTCATCGATTATGTTAAAAATCTTTCTTTTACTTATGATGACATTGACTATTTAAGAAGTCTTAACACCTTTGATGAAGATTTTCTTGACTACTTGGCAAGTTATCATTTCACAGGAGATATTTATGCCATTCCAGAAGGGACTGTTGTCTTTCCAAAAGAACCTCTTGTAAAAGTGATCGCTCCTATTATGGAAGCACAACTTGTGGAAACTGCAATTTTAAACATTATCAACCACCAAAGTTTAATTGCTACTAAAGCATCTCGTGTTGTCTATGCAGCACAAGGAGATGGTGTTATGGAATTTGGTCTGCGTCGTGCTCAAGGTCCTGATGCTGGAATCTATGGTGCAAGAGCAGCGGTCATTGGAGGCTGTGTTGGAACTTCTAACGTACTATGCGGACAAAAATTCGATATTCCAGTATTAGGTACTCATGCCCATAGTTGGATCATGAGTTTTGACAGTGAATACGATGCTTTCTATCGCTATGCTTCTTATTATCCTGATAACTGCATTTTACTTGTGGACACGTATGATACGTTAAAGTCTGGAGTTCCAAATGCCATTAAAGTTTTTAAGAAAAAACAAGAAGAGGGCATCACCTTAAAACGCTATGGTATCCGTCTTGATAGCGGAGATTTAGCATATCTTTCTAAAAAAGCTAGAAAAATGCTGGATGAAGCAGGCTTTACTGATGCCATCATCACTGCGTCAAGCGATTTAGATGAACACTTAATCCATAGCTTAAAAACCCAAGGTGCTACCATCACTTCATGGGGCGTTGGAACAAACTTAATCACCTCTGCCGACTGTCCTGCCTTTGGCGGTGTCTATAAACTAGCCGGAATCCGCTATGAAAATGAAGAAGATTTCACACCAAAGATCAAAATATCTGAAAATCCTGCTAAAGTAACAAATCCAGGAAATAAAACGGTCTATCGAATTTATGGAAAGGATACTGGAAAAATTCGTGCGGATCTCATCTGCCTTGTAGGAGAAACCTATGATGAGAATACTGATTTAAAAATCTTTGATCCCGATGCCACTTGGAAGAACACCACATTAGAAGGTGGAACTTATACGATGAAAGAACTCCTTATCCCTATCTTTTTAAAAGGACAATGCGTCTACCATTCTCCAAAAGTTATGGAAATTCGAGAATATTGTCAAAAAGAACTGTCAACCCTTTGGGATGAATCCAGACGTCTTGTCAATCCACAGGAAGTTTATGTTGATTTATCAACTCCACTTTTTGAATTAAAAAATAGATTATTAAATGAAGATAAACGATAACACATAATGCAAAAAAGAGTTGTAATAGGAAAGAACCTAGAAACAGGATGTTCTCACTTTCCTATTACAACTCTTTTTATGTTTTTTAAATGGTAAAATCGGCTCTATTTTTACGTCTTACAAACTCTTCTAGCGTAATATTACACCGCATAATGATTTCCGCTTCCTCTCTTCCAACATAGCGGATATGCCATGGTTCAAAGGCGTATCCTGTAATTTTTTCTTTTCCCTTTGGATAACGGATAATAAATCCTTCCTTCCAACAGTTTCGCACTAACCATTGATACTCTTTTGTCTTTGAAAAAATCTCATCCAATTCATATCGCACAGTTTCTGAGGAAATATCCATGGCAAGCCCTGTCTGATGCTCACTATGCCCAGGCTTTGCACTGTACTGTTCTGCATGTTCTATTCCATTTTTTTGAATGCTTTTCTTATAAATTTCTTTTTGCCTTTCATAGGAACGATATCCTGAGATGGCGACTAGATACTGTCCTTCTTCATCCGCCCGAAAAAATAACCGCTCAAGAGCCCTTGCCACTTCTTTTACTACATATTTCTTTCCATTTTCTCCATTAATATCCGCGTTTTCTGTCCGATAACAGATCAATTCATATTCTTCTTTTTTTTCTTTTTCCACAGCAAATAAAACCCTTGGAATGACCAAATCCTTTGGAACTTCCAGTTCTTCCATACAGTATTGTTTATTTACCAAACGCAATCTTTCATTCTTTGTCATAATCAATCCCCTTTCTTATACTCCAGATCTCGTTCTTTTGTTTCATCCACAAAGTTATCCACAACCTGTGGATAACTCTATTAACATTTTGTCCACTTGGCTTCTACTATATATTGTTTTTCTCTTTGATACGCCTACTATATATTTGTTATTTTTCCACAGTTTTTATAGTTTTTCTAAAGTTATCAACATACCTGCTTTAGTTATCCACCTTTTCTCCACTAAGTTGCTATTTCTTAAAATATCTAGTATAATGGCTTAGAAGAAATTTTTATCATCATGATAGGAGATATTATGCTACGCACAATTATTTTATTTCTATTTCTCGTACTTTTTTTCCTGATCGGTTTCCCTGTAAACCTTATTTTAACCGCTATGGATAAAAAAAATCCGGGAATTAAAACAAAAGTATCAGAAAAATTGGTGAAAAACGGTTTTCGATGCTGTCTTTTTATCGCGGGTGCTAAAATCACTGTCAAAGGAGTCGAAAATGTTCCTCGTGATCAAGCGGTTTTGTTTGTAAGCAATCACCGCAGTTATTTTGACATTCTTGTATCCTATGTATCAAGTCCAATTCCTCTTGGCTTTGTTGCGAAAAAGGAAATGGAACATATTCCAGGACTTTCTACATGGATGAAAAACATCCGTTGTCTTTTCCTAGATCGTGAAAATATTAAAGAAGGCTTAAAAACCATTCTTGTTGGAGTGGAGCAGTTAAAGTCTGGATACTCTGTTTATATTTGTCCAGAAGGAACTAGAAACCATAAAGAAGAAATGCTTCCTTTCAAAGAAGGCAGTACCAAAATGGCTGAAAAGGCAAAAGTTCCTATTATCCCCGTAGCTCTTACCAATACAGATGCACTTTTTGAGCTCAATTCACATTTCTCTTTAAAGCCAACTCACGTTACTATTGAATTTGGAGAACCAATCCATATCGATCAATTGCAAAAAGAGGATCGTAAATTTTTAGGGGCATATCTTCAGACAACGATTCACTCCATGCTTATGAAGGAAAAGTCTAAGGAATAACCATGATAGACTGTTGTTTTATTCCCAAAAAAATGTTACAATATAGCGTGCTTATGATTTTTAATACTAGGAGGGATTTCTGATGCCAATATGGGTTGTTTTATTGATTATCCTTATAATTACGGCTGGTGTTCTCGCATTTCTTTACTACTATGGTAAGAAAATGCAGACAAAACAGGAAAGCCAAAGAGCGCAATTGGAAGCCGCTGCTCAAAATGTTTCCATGCTCGTCATTGATAAGAAACGCATGAAAGTAAAAGATGCGGATCTTCCAAAAATGGTTATGGAACAACTTCCAAAACGTTACATGAACGCAAAGATGCCAATTGTAAAAGCGAAAATTGGACCAAGAATTATGTCTTTAATCGCAGAAGAAGAAGTCTATGACTTGATTCCAGTCAAAGCTGAAATCAAAGCAAGCGTAAGTGGAATCTATATTTTATCCATTCGTAATTTCCGTAATGCAGAAGTTGCACCACCGGAAAAGAAAGGATTCCTTGCAAAGCTTCGTAAAAAACAGTCTGAGCTTTCAAAAAATAAGAAATAATGAAAAACAAAAAAGCTTGAATATCCAGTTGGAATATTCAAGCTTTTTGTCTATCCAAAAAACAATGCTCAAAGTGCTCTTTAGCAACTGCCCTTTTTGGATTCTACTTTAATTTTAATCTCACATTTTGATACATAGGAACCACTGATTTCTAAATCATATCGAATACAAAGTTCCATCTGTCCTTCTTGCTCTAAAAACTCCATTTCCTTTGTGTCAATCCCAACAAACATCGGTCCAATTGGCGTGCTATAATTGGAATAATTTTTCTTTCCTGATTCAAACATCATATGTAGGTTGCCATCCCCTCTTTTTATGAGTTCTACTATTCCATTCCCAATTTTTAACACATTTTTTGTCAACCCATCTTCTGGTGATAATTGTTCCTCATAAATAATATAATGTTTTCCATTTTTAAAATAATATTCTCCATCTGTTATCAACTCAATGGCTTCTTCCTCATTCACATCAAATTGATATCCACAAACAGATACAAGGACATCTTTTGTCATACGATTCTCTTCCTTTCTTCTGTCTTCTCTCTTAATATTCTTCAATATCAATGCTTTGCACGTTTTCCTCGTTGACATTACAAGGAAGGACATCATCAGCAAAAGAGATAAAACGCTCTACCGCATCGCTCACATAATACTCATAGATTGGCTCACGATTTTTTTCCTTGCTCAAAATTCCTCGTTCTGCCAGCAATGTTTTTAAACTCTTTGTTGTTTCATAAGCGGGATTAACAAGTTTCACTTCTTCTCCCATAATGCGAGCGATCGTATTTCTAATCAGAGGATAGTGGGTGCATCCTAAAATTAAAGTATCAATATCATAATCCTTTAGCTCTCCTAAATAACGAGAAGCGATATCATCTGTAATTCGATCTTCTACAAGCCCTTCTTCCACTAACGGTACAAAAAGAGGACACGCTTTTCCAACCACTGTGATCTCAGAATCCAGCTCCATCAAACATTTTGTATAAATTCTGCTCTTAATGGTTCCTTCTGTTCCAATCACACCAATATGTTTTGTTTCTGTCACTTCACAGGCAGTCTTTGCTCCAGCCTCAATTACACCAATAATAGGAATATCGATCTCTTTTTGAATCGTAGGGAGAGCAAGAGCACTGGCTGTATTACAAGCAACCACAATTGCCTTGACATCTTTTGTCTGCAAAAAATTTACAATCTGACGACTAAAACGCAATACCGTATTAGGGGATTTACTTCCATAAGGCACTCTTGCAGTATCTCCAAAGTAAACGAGATTTTCATTTGGCAGTTGACGCATAATCTCCCTTGCCACAGTAAGACCACCAACTCCTGAATCAAAAACCCCTATTGGTTTTTCCATACCACTCTTTTCCTCCCGCTATCTATCGTATCTTTTATAAGCCAGTTGAATTAATTTTTCCACAAGTTGAGTCGTTTCCATTCCTTTTTCTGCCCATAACATCGGATACATACTGATACTTGTAAAACCTGGAAGGGTATTTAATTCATTGAACACAACTTCATTGGTATCCTTTTCAAGGAAGAAATCCACTCTAGCAAGCCCATATCCATCTACGGCTTCAAATATTTTAAGTGCTTTCTCTCTCACTTCTTCTTCCTTTCCTTCTGGAAATTCTGGATGAGTATTTGTCTTTGATTCTGCATTAAAATATTTGGCTTCATAGTCATAAAATTCCGCTGCTGCCAGCACTTCTCCAACACCAGAGGCTTTTAATTCTTCCCCTCCAAGAACTGCACATTCAATCTCTCGTCCTATAATGGTTTCTTCCACTAAAACTTTTGTATCATGCTGTAACGCAGTTTCAATACTCTTTATCAGTTCTTCCCTATCATTGGCTTTGCTCACACCTTGAGAAGAACCAGCATTGGCAGGTTTTACAAACACAGGATAAGCAATCCCATTTTCGATTCTCTCAATCACCTTATCCACGTGTTTCATTTCATTTTTGCGAACAGGAATCCATTTTGCTTGACGAATATCCAAAGTATCCACAATCACTTTTGTATGGAATTTATCCATGGAAACTGCGGATGCCAACACACCACATCCAACATATGGGATCTTTGCCAGTTCAAATAAACCTTGAATCGTGCCATCCTCTCCATGAAGCCCATGAAGTACAGGAAATGCCACATCAATTTTCATCGTTTGATAAGCACCATTTTCTTCAATTATTAATTCTTTTTTTGTAGCATCTGGGGATAACACAGCGTGCTTTTTAGATGCTCTCCATGTATCATTTACGATTTCATCCATAGAATCTACCAAAAGCCATTCTCCTTCTTTTGTGATTCCAACAAGATGAATCTCATAGTGTTCCTCATTAATATTTTTGATAATTGTCTGCACTGACATACAAGACACTTCATGCTCGGAAGACTGTCCTCCAAAGATAACTAAGATATTTTGTTTATTCATTGTTATATCCCATCCTTTTTCTATACGAGTCATAGAATTCATCCTTTTAAAAAAACTTCATCCATGAGTTTCGCTGATCGTCGTTTTAGCCAGAGTTAAAAAGCTCTGGCTATTTTGTTATTGTACTATTTCTTTCTTCACTTTTCAATAGGAGAAAACAGTGTTTCTTTACTCCAACAATCCTTGTATCCACTTGCTTGATTTGATTGCATCCACTACTTTTAAATGATATTCAGGTTTTAAATTTTTATAATCAGTTTCTGTTAAAACATAGCGAAGTTTTTGTTTTGATTCTTCTGGAACAATGCCATGCACCTCGTCCACAAAACAAAGAGATGGATACATCACACACCACCAATTGCGTCCCCGTCCCTCTCCAATATCAATGCGTAACGCCTCATATTCCCCTGGTGGAAATGTAAAATCTCCATAGGTCTTTACTGGAAACTTTTCTCTTGTTAAATATACCTTTGCTTTTCTCCCCGATGTCTGTCCTAATACCTGTTCCGCCTTTTTTTCTATCTCCTCTTGATGGGATTCTAAAATCCCTCGTCCCTCTTCTATGGTATGAGCATTTGCCATCAATGGCTGTAAATACGCGACTACTTGTTTTTTCACAAGCATTTTTTCTTCTTGATCCTGAGCCGTATCACTATTGGCTCGAACGTGAAATCGTATCACCTGTTTTGCTATATGTATTTGACTTTGTTGTAATTCATTCATTTTTCCAGCTGTTATCCACGTAGCTCCCAAACATCCCGCTAATATGGATAACAAAATCATTTTCTTTATTGTCATTGTGCCAATCCTCCTACTAATCTTGTTGCTGTTATTTAGAGGATTGACACATTGTTTCTTTTTATACATTCTTTTTTATTTTTTTTGTGCCGTTTTTAATTCTTCTATTGGCATTAACTTCTCTTGCCCTTTCATAGGAAGCTCTTGGTAACCGATAAATTGAGGATTTCCGCGATAGACACGAAGCACTGGTACTTTTACCTGTTCTCCTTCTAAATATCCTTTTAATACGGTTTTTAATGTAACAGTCTTAGAAAGAATCTGACGTTCCTCCAACCGTTTCAAACTATCCGCTAATAATCCTGTTGTTTTTTCATCCAATTTTACAATGGAAGATGCGTCTTTTTCCGCACAAAATACGAGCATATTTCTGGAATATTCATTTTCTTTTTTTAGCTCTTTTATCAATTGTTCATACTGAACAGGATCTTTCATCATTTCTCGCCCAATCAATAAAACTTTTAAATGTCCATATTCAAATACCTTATCTTGAAATGTCGTATATTTTTTTTGAATGGCTTCCATATTAGAACCATCAATGGATAGAGAAACCGATTCCGCCCCTTTCCCTTTTGTCTGAGCAACTTTGCTCAGATCTGCAAAGGAATATGTGGCTTGCCATTGTCCGCTCTGTTTTAAATCCATTCCTAAAATAATGGCATAATTTCGATCTTCAATGTCCACATTTTTTTGTACAAAAGATAGGGCGAGGAGAATAAACACTGCTATGATTTCTTTTTTCATGTTCTCCTCCTTTTCTTTTTCAAAAACACCAGTAAAGGAATGAAAACTCCAATTGGAACATCAATCCACATAAGATACCGGAAAAACCAATCCGTAGCGGTTGCTAGGTTTCCAAATAGTAACGTAAGTCCACCGGAAAGAAGAAGGAAAACGGTAAGAATTATTCCCTTTTTCTTTCCTTTTACCATATCTTTTACAAGCCACATCCCATAAGTGGAATATCCACTCATGACCCCAAATATGGAAAAAACCCAAAAGGCAATGAGCAAAATATCAAGCCTTGAAATAAAATCCGCCGGAAGTTTTGCTGTTTCCATAATCGCAAAGGCGGGAAACATAGAATCTTTTGTCATCTGCACTCCAAATAAACCAATCGTTGTCAAAAATAATACAACATGAAATACAACGGCTAACGCATATCCTTTTCCTACTGCCCTTCCAACTTGATTGCCTTGTTTTTTCATTTCTTCGCTCATGGATACGTTTCCCCCATAAAATAATACAAACTCCATGGGACTATACGTTAAAAATACAAATCCACTTGTTCTTACAATCTTTTCCCAAGAAAATGTGCCTTTTGGCAACCACTCCACCATAGAAACTTCGGTTAAAGATAAAAATACAGTTACAAGCAACGGAACGAAAATAAAAAATGCCAATAATTCTAAAATTCTTCCTCTCGTTTCCATTCCTTCATAGGCAACAAAACCACAGAGCAATAAAAACGGTAATAAGATCTGTATTTTTCCTTGTCCTTTTAATAGGTTCATCTGAATGAGCGTAATAAAGATCAAAGCTGTATAAGCACTTTTTATTAAAAATCGCAATAAATAGAGTAAAATCATAACAGTCTGTATTCCTTTTCCAAACTGCTCTCTCAAATAATCCCCATAATTGCCTCCAACTTTTTTCCCTACAACAAGTAAAAAAAGAAGATAAACTCCCGCTAATAAAGAACCGATAAGGAGTGGATAAATTCCATAATAACCTGCTTCCCTCGTTACAATGGCGGGCATTGTCAAGCTAAATGTGCTAAATACCTCAATTAAAAACATTCGTTTCACTTGGGGTATGGATAACCGATTATTTTCTGCAAACATACTATTTTTTCCCACCTTTGTTTCTCATTCTCGTCCTTGCACCTCTTCTTGTAAAAATAGGGCGCTCTACCATAGAACGGATTGGCCATTTCATAATATAGTCCTTCTTTGTATTGGAATCCATGATACCAGAGGAAACCGATGGCATTAAATACGGGATTCCATAACTATTTAAACTGCATAAATGAATTAACACGCCAAGTATTCCAATGAAAAAACCATAAATTCCCCAGATAGCACAAGTACCGATGATAACAAACTTTAATAGGCGAAATGCAGAAGTAAAACTTTCGTTTGGAATGGAAAAAGATGCAATGGCTGTTAAAGATACAACGATAACCACAATAGTGCTAACAAGCCCTGCCTCAACCGCAGTTTGTCCTACAATCAAACCTCCAACGACGCCAATGGTATTTCCCATCTGTCCGGGCATTCGAACCCCTGCCTCCCGAAGCAATTCAAATGCTAGTTCCATTAAAAGCAGTTCAATCACAACAGGAAACGGCACTCCTAACCTTGCTGATGCAAAGGAAAGCACCAGACTGGTTGGCAACACTTCTGTATGAAAATTAAAAAGTGCTACATAAAGCCCTGGCAATCCAATGGATAAAAATGCTCCAACATACCGAAGAAACCTCTCAAAAGATGCCACATAAAACCGATTATAATAATCATCGGATGCCTGAAAAAAACAATGAATGGTCACAGGAAGGAGTAACACACTAGGAGAGTTATCCACAACAATAGCAACTCTTCCTTCCAATAATCCACTAGCCGTCTTATCCGGTCGCTCTGTATGTTGACATTGAGGGAAAGGCGATAATGGTTTTTTCTCTAATAAATGCTCTAACATACCATTATCAAGAATCCCATCAATCACAATATCCTCTATCTGAGATTCAATTCTTTCCACAAGCCCGGGCTCCACTAGATCCTCCATGTAAATAATGGCAATATTGGTTCTCGAGCGAAGTCCAACCTTTTTTTGTTTGACTTTTAGCCTTGTATCTTTAATTCTTCTTCGAATAAGAGCGGTATTCGTTCGTAAATTCTCATTAAAACTGTCCTTTGAACCTCTTAGCACCACTTCTGATTTTGGTTCACTGACACTCCGAATCGGAAACCCTTTACTAGAGATAATTAACCCTTTTTCATATCCATCCACAAATAAGGCAGTATCCCCGCCTAAAATAGCTTCAAACAAAGCATCTAAGTCATCCGATTCTTTCACATCCGCCGTTTCAATAATCTCATTAAACAGGGTATCAAGCCAGTCCTGCTTTCTTGTTAAGTCAGCATTGTCTTCTTCTAAAAACGGACGAATAATGGATTCTTCCAACATATTTCTTATTACCATACCATCAATATAACAAAGAATAATTTTTTTTGAAGAATCGTTTGCACTTGTAAATTCTTTTTTTACTACATCATCACAATCTTTTAATATAATATCCAGTGTCTTCTTCATCTCTTTAATATCTTTTGAAAAAGATGCGGTAATTTTATGCTCTCGATTATGCCACTGATCCATACATATTCCCCTTTCTTATGACTTCCACTATCAATTAGAAAATAGTATGGGTGATCTATGAACTTTTTATTCATAAAACAAAAGACTCCATACATACAAAGCCCACTTCCCTTTTGATCTGAAGAGTCTTTCTATATATAGAGTCCTTGTTTTATCATTCGATCATTCTTTCTACAAGACGTCTTAACACGTTTTCACATCGTTTAATATCTTCTATGGCAACCCACTCATCCGGTTTATGTGCCAGTTCTAAATTCCCTGGTCCATAAGACATACAATTGTGGTTGCCCATTGTTCCGGCAATCACCGCTGTATCCGTATATCCTGGAAAGAAACTGACAACCGTATCTTTTCCTGTGACTTCATCCGCCGACTTTTTCAACTCAGATAGTAAATAAGAATTTTCATCCTTTTCCACATAAGGGCGATCCCCTGTGATCTCATACCTACCCTTTATGCCTTGAATTTCCATCTCCGCTTTTTTAATGGCATCTATTACAATTTCTTCTGCCCTTTTCGTATTGGTAGGAGGTACTAATCTCATATCCACCCAAACTTTACACTGATCAGGAACGACATAAGGGCGATAGCCTCCTTCAATCTGACCAAAAGTAACCGTAGAAATCCCAAGATCTTCATGAGCTGGAGCATCTTTTATAGCTAAGCGAATATTTCGAATGACCTCTGCCATTCCAGCATTGGCATCTGCTCCCTTCCACGGAGTGCTTGCATGAGCCGTCACACCATCCACTGTGATTTCAAACCATGTTCTTCCTTTATGAGCCACTTGAATTTGTCCATTGGTTGGCTCTGTGTCCATAATCCAGTCTTCTTTCTGTACCCATCCATCAGCAATCGCCTTTTCTACACCTCGCATAAAATCCTCTTCATCCGCTGTGCATATGAGTTTCAAACTGTGCTTTGGTTTTTTATATCGCTCCGCCATCTCTAAAAAAACAGAAAGAGCACAGGCAAGTCCTGACTTCATATCACAAGAACCTCTACCATATATCTTTCCATCTATTTCTTCCGCTCCAAGTGGATCTTTTGTCCACCCCGTCCCCAATGTTACTGTATCCATATGACAAATAAAAATCAAAGCCGGTGTTCGAATCTCTCCTTCGATCTCTGCCATTAGATTATAGCGATTTGGTAATACTTCACTGGTGCTTATAATAGCTCTTTCTTTTGGAAGAACCGCTTCTATATAATCTTTGATTTCTTTCTCATAATTCCCTGGATTGGAACTATCTATTTTTACGAGTTCTTTTGTAAGAAAAACTGCATCTTGCCATTTGTTTGTCATTGCCACATCCATTCCTTCTTTCTTTTGCTTTCCAGCGTTTATTTCTCATGGGAACAAACACTTTTGCCCCCAACATCTATTCATAAGCATAGCACTCTTTGATTATCCAAACAATAGAGTTCTATCAATCTCTTGTGCTTGCTACTCTTTTTCTTCTTTTAACTGTCTTTTATCAAGAGGCTTTTTAAATACATAATACGTCATGCTAGCAGTTGCACCAATGCTTCCATTTGGAAGGAGCATTTCTGCTGTCATATGAAGAATGCTCTTTCCCCTAGATGTCAGTTTCACTTTCACTTCCACACAGTCCCCAATCTGAACCGGCTTTAAAAAACTTGTTTGAATATCCGTTGTTGTAATATTGCTAATGCCTGCAAGAAGTCTTGATAACATTCCACCACACGTATCAAAGATTGTAACAATAACCCCTCCATGAACAATTCCAATGGGATTTGTCATAGATTCCGTCATAGTAAACCAAAAACTCCCTGTATTCTCATCCAATGAAACATGACAATCGTTGGGACACATCATTTCCATGATTCCATTTTTAAAAGTTTCTTTTCTACTGCTAAGCAACAGCTCCACCGCTTGTTCTACCTGCTCCTTTGTGGGTTCCTTCCATACTTCCATCGTTTCTTCCTCTCTTTTTATAACAATATTTGAGCAATCTCTTTTGGACTTTTAGCTAAATGAGTAGCACCATGTGATACTAGTTCTTCCTTTGAACCAAAACCGAACAAGACACCAATGCTATCGATTCCCAGTTCCTTTGATGCTTCGATATCAAATTTTCTATCTCCAATCATAACAACTTCATCCATATGCTCAATGTTCCCTAATTCTAAAGCATATTTCATCACATCTATTTTTTCTTCAAGACTGCCATCCAATTTTGCTCCCGCAATATGAGAAAAATACTGTTCAATATGAAAGTATTGTAAAATCTGAACTGCAAACACTTCTGGTTTCGAGGTGGCCACCAATAACTCTTTTCCTGCCTTCTTTAACTCTTTTAAAAGTTCTTCTATTCCATCATAGACACTGTTTTCAAAAATACCTTTTTCTTTATAATACTCCCGATATTTTTTCACTGCCTCTATCGCCTGCTGTTCTGGCATCTTGTAAAACTCCATAAAACTTTCTTTTAATGGAGGTCCTACAAAAACTTGTAGTTTCGTTAGGTCTTGTTCTTCTATGCCAAAGGACTGTAATGAGTACTGTACGGATTTTGTAATGCCAAGTCCAGAATCCGTAAGCGTTCCATCTAAATCAAATAAAATATATTTTTTTTGTTTCATATCCTTACCTTTCTTTTATGCTATTCTTAGTCTTATCATAAACCTTATTATAGCATAATATTTTAGGACAAGGAATTTTTTCATCCGACTCACCGCTTATACGTTCTAGCACCAGAGTACACAAATCTTGTATACGTTTTTCCCACAGTGGCTTTTATAGGGTATCCTTGAAATAATACGATCATTCCAATATCATCCAACGTTCTACACCAGTCTTGTTTTTCCACTTCTGGCAAATAGACTTCATATTCTAAACCATATTGTTTTGCCAATAGACTGTTCTCTTTCACCACTCGTTCCATTTCTCTTTTTAACACTGATATCACTGTATTTCTTCTAATTTGTTCAAACACTTCATCTTTGGTTAACCAAAGAAGCTCTGTGTCCTGTTTTGCTAATTCCCACCTTGTACCTTCTATCCACTCTCCTTTGCTAGGAAAATAAATAACAATCATGTCTTTTCCACTTCCAACAGAAAAACGATAGCGATACCCTCCCTCTTCATATTCATATGGAATGTAATCTGTCCATGTATCAAGAAATTCTACGGTTTCATTTATTTTCACTGGATTTTGATAGAAGAAAGAAACTCGATTTTGTTCTACAATGCCAATAAACGGCAAATGTTTTCTCATTCTTTGTTTGGCATATTCATCATCCGCAATACCAAAGTTCCCAAAGAAAGATTCATAAAAATTTTTCACACATTCTTCTCGATTCATGACAACCGTTTGTACATCATCTCTCTCCACCATAGAAAACAGCCCATCATCAATTGCATTGTCCATCCTCCCATGATATTGCATCTCATAACGACTATACGCTAAAATCTCTTGTTCTGCTATGGATATCGGAAGCAATAAAACAAGAGAAAAAATGGTAAACAAAATACTATAATCCAGCAGTTTCATCCCGAATCATTCCTCCAAGCTCCACTTGTATTGCTGGAGCAGTATCTGTTGGTATGAAAAAATAGGATTTCATCCGATCAGCTAGGCTCTTTGTTCTGCTTGTGACTTTTATAAAGAAAAAATCTCCTCTCTTCATTCGATATGTTTCCTCCTCCCCCAGCACTCCTTCCAATATGATTTCTTCATATTCTTTTTGATATTGTTTTTTATAGTTTCCGCTTTCATCTTCTTTATAATAAACTGGTTTTTCATGTTCCATTTCGATGTCATATAAAAACCCAGTAAGTGCCAATTGTCTTTCATATTGTTCATACATCTGTTTTGACAAATAGCCATCACTTCTTATATGTTCTACCAAATAGGCTGTCTTTGCAAACACATAACTTTCCATTATCATTTCCTGTTTTTGGGCAAGAATCAGCATCGGTGCAAAAAATAATAACACAACCGCAAGAAGCGTTCCTGCAATTTTTCCAACACTATCTATCATAAAGGCTACTCCATAAAGTGAAGTCTTGATGCAAACCAATATCTTGCTCTAATTCTATCTCTCGTTGTACATGGAAAAGAAAACCTTTCCATTGCTCCCATTGTGCCATCCAAAAAGAAAGAGCAAAACAGAAAATAAAGATTCCCATAATCCGCATATCCACTCTATTCCCTCCCCATTTTTCTATTGTTGTCTAAATAGCAGACCAACGATCACGTTATTATCATCCCTTAGCACTTCCCCTTGAAATAGCCCATTCGGATTGACATAATAAGCTCCTTTTAAGTTCTGAGTTTCTTTTATCGTATGATGGCTTTTTATTGATAAGGTAGTATCCGTATAACCATAGCTTACAAGTCCACCCTTTTTTGTATCAACTTGAACGCAGAGATCATCATTTTTGAATTTATTGATCACATTGACAACTTCACTTCCAGAAACGTGGATTCCATCATACATAATCTTATCACTTTCCATAAATTCTGCATTGAGTCGATTGATCTGTCCAGCTCCGGAACTGGCTGTATCCCTCGCTTCTCTTGCGATATAAAATCCCAACCCGATAATAATACAGGTTATAACCGTTCCTGCCGCCAATAATAATCCTTTTAAACTATTTTCCACCCAAACATTCCTCCTACTTCATTTCTCAAAACTATCCACTAATATTGTACCTGTTGTAATACTCCAGAAAGTTGTACCAAACTTTCCATTAAAAATGGTAAAATCAAATAACATCCAATAATAAAACAAAGGGGTAAAAAAGCTATCATCTGTGCTAACATTGCATATTTTTGCACTCGGATTTCATTCTCCTGCTTTCTTTGTTCCTGCCCATTTTTTCGCTGAATATAAAAATCCTCAAAGGCTTTTAATAAGCCAACTTTATCGCTTAACATCAACCCATTGGCAATGGATTCCAACCTTTCCTTTTCTCGGCCCTCCTCCCCTTTTTTTAACTCAAGTATTGCATTTTCTTCTCCTCCATAAATGGATAATAAACTCCGCTCCAACTGATTTCGATATATAAAACTACCTTCTTCTAACCACTCAATGACTTCTATTTCATCTATTTGCTTCATTTGCGATAGAAAAATTATCACTGTTTCATAATGGATCAGCTCCTCATCCCTATGCCTTCTTTTTTGTTCATATTCAAAGCACACAGACCAATTGGGAAAAAACCATCCAACACAAAACATTCCTATAAAAAATAAGACGTGCATCCATGTGATATGATAGGAATGGTACCGCTCTAAATTTTGCTCCACTTGCAATGCCCCAATAAAAGCTGGCATTTCATTTGCCTTGTCATAATACTCATAAAGTTCTTCCTCAATCTCTTGTTTTTTTACCTCTTTGTCTTCACAATATTTTCTTCCCACCTCTCTTATCCCTTGTATCCACTGTTCTTCTGATACCTGGGTATAAGAAAGAGGTTGCGTCTTTAAAAGTTCTCCTCCCCTTAATGCCTGTTCCTTTCCTGTTGATAAAAAAATAAGTATCATAATAATGGAGCAAAGACAGCAAACACTTCCTGCTAGAACTTTTTTTATCACAAACTGTTCTGGCGTCAGGACACATTCTAACTTCTGTAATCGAGTCTTTTCCCTTTCATATTGTGTTTTTTGGCTTTGCTCCCAGCACTTTAAGAGCCATGCTATTGCCCTATTTTCTTCTAAACGCTTTAACAAAGGATAAGTTTTCTCTTTTTCCCATCCGTTTTGTAAGGTAAACCGCAATTGAAAGAGAATCCAATCCGTTCCTTTTAAAAGAACTGCTATTAGTAGTAACACCACAATCCCAAACGTTCCTTCATAGTATCGACTAAGTTCTGGAAGATTGGATGTTCCCCATCTCTCAATCGCCTTTAGAAAAAATGGTGGAAATAGCATTAAAAAACTAAGTCCGGAAAATAAAGCTCTAATTTTTTCTCTTTTCCAAATTTCATATGTAATATCTTGTTTTAACAAAGAAAGACAGTCCAAAAATCTAGATTTTTGCTCCCAACTTCCATATTGCATCTCAATACAGGCAAGTGCGGTAAATAGCTTTAAAAAAGGATTTTTTTGCTCCTCCATATAGCGTTTTCTCACTTCTTCTCTTCCATCAAACAGTATCTCATAGATCTTCTCGCCTTCTTTTAACACTTCTCCATCCATCTCATATAGCGTTTCATAAATGGCATCTTCTATCATTCCATGAATTAGATAAAAATGTTTTGTATGTTGTAAAAATTTGAGAAACTGCTTTAAAAATTCGTATTGTCGTTTCTCTTCCTTTTGCCGTTTATAACACCCTCTTCCAAGAAACAAACAGAGTATGATGATCCCAATATAAGCCAAATCAATTCCCATATAAAACTCCCATATCAAGAAGAAACTGCTGCTTTTCTTGTAGTGTCAATTGCTTTAAAATCTGAGTTCTTACTTCCTTTGATAACTCCCATTTTCTTTTATATTCTCCCTGTTCCCAAAGGATCAGATCATGAAGCTCATATCCATTTTTTTCACTATCATTTGGAATAATTTCTGTAATCCGTTCCACATAGCGTTCTCCTTCTCTTGTCTTTGCCATATGAATATCAAATCGTATACTAGAAACCACCTGTTCTAAGGCAACACGTTCATTTTGGAATCCTCCTTCTTTTAAAAGGGCATTCCTAAGTCCTTCTATTAAATCCTTTGTAGTCTTAGCATGATGAGTAAACATCGTAAAAAGGGAGGCTGTTTGAGAAACTTGAATAAGCCAACTAGCAACTGGATGTGTGGCAACTTCTCCTAGAATGGTCACAACACCATCCGTTTTCTTTAATAAATCAAGAGCCTCCTGCCCAGAAATACTTTCCGTTTCTTTTAAGGATAAAATATTTCGATCTGGATATCGTTCCCGCAATTGTAATTCAAATGTCAATTCCTGAACACGAATGGTATAAGCACAAGGAATCATCTCAATCATTGCCATTAAAAGTGTTGTTTTTCCACTTCCTTGTTGTCCTGTAATTCCAGTAACTTGACAGCCTTTCGTGATCCATTTTAAAAGAACTTCTAACTCACTTCTTCTATCTCTTTTTAATATATCCCGTAGACGTAACTGTTTTGCCGTGTCAAATTTCCGTACAAAAAATGCCCAACTTTCTGAGAAGGAAGGTCGCATCACAACCACTCTCGATCCATCTTTTCTACTTCCTGTAATATATCCTTTCTCTTGACTTAATTGTCCTTGGTTTCCATAACGGTACAAGTTCCTACAAACTCGAATCATTTCTTTCTCACTTTCAAAGGAAAGACATGGCATATGAATGGTGGTTCCCCGATAAAAAATCCAAATTGTTTTTTCATCCTTTGAAACTCCAGCAGATACGCCATCCAGACTCATCGTTAAAACTCGATCAATCATTCCATATCCTAAATAGGTTTCGTATATTCGCTGTACTAAAACCGCTAACTTTTCTTCATACGATAATCCTTGATATTCTTTATAAAAAGCCTGATCCACATCCTGTTTTGTGATCTCATACTGTTCTTCCTCAGAATCATAACGAGGCTTATTCCAACCGTATTGTTCAATTAAACTGGATATGGCTTGCTTTCCTACTTCACGTTCTCTTAACATGAGCAAGATTAAAAATCTAACCCGAAACTCCATAGCAGGAGGATTCTCAAATGGAATGGCATTCTCTATGGTTGTAGCGTTAATCCCTCCATATTTTTGCACGAATTCTCTCATATAGCTTTGTACAAATGCCCTTGCGTTTTCATCTCCATATCCACAAGACTTTAACATATTTCGAATCGTTAACTTTCCCGATTCCCATCGCAAGATCTCTTCTTTTGCTATGTTCCACTTGGCAGGGTTACTCCTTAAAATGCGATAAAATTGCTCCTTTACCACTTCAATTAAATATGAAATTTCATACGGCTGTCCGTTGTCTTTTTCCACCCATTTCCTCCTTATCAAGTTTTCTTCCGATTTTTTCTATTTGCTCCCAAAAGAAATTTCTTCTCTCTTTTCTATCATCACATTGAATCGCAAAATATTCCATGGCATTTCCTTTTGACCAAGTATCCATGTATTGATATCGAAAGGGAATCATTCCAATCAGCTTTCTTCCAATGGCTGGATAGAGTAACTTTAAATTGGCATAATTGATAAATGATTTGGCATGATAAGGTGCTAAAATAATCGAGTCCTTTTCGCCCCATTCTTCCCATTCCAATCGTTCTAGTATCCAGCGATTCTGTGGTATAAAAACTAAGAATTGATCCACACAGCCTCTTATTTGCTCCATCAACTCTTTTTGTTGCCATGACATATCAATCAAAATACAATCATACTGAACTCGATACCGCTCAATCACTCTTGGGAGCCACCGCAATAATTCTTGCTCATAGAGCAGTTCGCTTTGTTTAGTTGTGGATGGTAAAAGATCAAATCGTCCTTGTCCAAGTCGTAATGTAACAACGGCTCTTTCTAATACATCTTCTCCATATATCCCTGAGCTTTCTGCTCGGATGATCTCATCAATCCCTTTTGTTTCAAAAAATCCTTCCCTCTTTTTCTTTTTCATACCAAGTAACGTTTCTTCTAAATTATTTAAAAACCCTGTTTGAATCAGTAGCACACTCTTTTTACATTCAAAATAACTCCATGCCCCAAGAGCCGACATACTACTAGATACCCCAATTTGTGGTCCAACTGGACTATATCCCGCTATTACCATATTTCTCTCCTATCACCCCACTTGTTCTGTTCGCATACCAATTGTCATTTCATTTCGTTTTGTCGCTGGCTCTGTACATTCTTTGATTAGATTCCATATGATTTTCTTCATAATAGAAGGGCATTTTTTCCATGGAATCTCATATTGATACTGACAACGCAGTTGATTTCTCCGTTCTCTTTCTCCCCACGGACAATAAAAATACCTCCCTTCATCTACTCCCATATTTTTTGCAATCTGTCGTAAATAAACAGAAGATTTTCTACTTAAATATTCCATTCGCAATATCAAATATTTCTGCATCGTACTCGGTACTTTTATATTTTCAATCACCTCTAAATGATGGCGTTGCATATCGGTTAAAAACACGATATTTTGGCATAAGAAAATATCTTTTCTTGCACATACATAATCAAAATCCATCAATATAAAATCATAAGTATTCGTCTGCACTAGTCTTTGAATCTCTCCTATGGCAGGATCTCCTAAGTAAAATAGACCTTGATATTCTGTAATTTTTCCTTCAATATATTCTGGTATCGTAGACATAAGTCCTCTTAAGGACGTATAATCCACCAGCAATACCTTCTTTTCCATTTCACTTAACGCTTTTCCCATACAACAAATAAAATCATATTTATCAACTCCGATAAATCCCATTACTTTAGTCAATATACTGTACCTCCCCTTCTTCTTTTCGTTCTGTTTCATATGGATTCCCACTCCATATTTCCTCAGCCTTATCAATTTCCATTTCTTCTTCTTTCCAAAAAGAGATTCTCTCTTCTAGTTCCTTTCTATTTTTGTTCGATAGTACTGATTCCGCCTTTCCTATGATATTGGGATCACCTTTTATAAGATCACAAATGGTCTTACTTGGAAGATAGGTGATAGTAGCTGGTTCTTCCTTTCGATCCCGTAAATAACGCACAGTATACAATTTCCCATTCATTTGCAAACAATCCACCATACTACTGGATAATAGAAGAATTTCTTCTTCTGTCAGGAATAAAGTCATCTTTCCTTCTTCTTGTGAAAGTTCATGACAGCATCTCTTTGACAGAACAACATATTCTTCTCCATCCGGATAACGGATTCGAACGTCAATTAAGTCGCCATTCTTTAAATGGGATTGCAAAGAAACGGAACGAATTTCTACACCACGTTCTGTGCCTTGTATCACTTCTTGATCCAAAACCCGATACTCTTTCGTATCCACATTTTCCTTTTCTTGATTATTTTTTACTACTTCTATACTGCTTGTACTAGATAGGAAACGATCCTCATTCACAGCCTTTTTCTTGCTCCTATAACTAATACACAGTATCACTAATAAAAAACTAATAAAACATAAGATAAGTAAAAGCCAGATTCTTTTCTTGTATTTTTTTATATGCCAATAATAGATGATACCTTTTCTCCCTCCTCTCATCGTTTATGTTTTTGGTCATTTTCATATTGTTAGCTCGTTATCCTAATGAAATCATCAACCAATACTCTCCATACTTCTATTCCCATGTTCTTCTTTCCTTCAAAAACAACATACTTTCTTTATCATATCACCCTTTATAAGATACATCGTTTTTAGTCCTTGTTTTATCCCATATCTTAAGATTTTTCTTCCTATGTTCTTCTCATGAAATATAAATCTTACCTTTTAATCTACTATTTGTTATATAACGATGAGAAACACGCTTTGTGAGTTTCTCATGCAAGCAGACAGTGACCATATGTGAGCATACATTCTCTTGCATAATTCACCGCCTCTTTTAAAATTAAAATAATTATTGATTATACATTGATTTTTACATATTTTTTTATAGATTAATCCACAATTTTATCCTTTGATAATAACATAATTTTTAGTCTTTTTCTGACCTCCTCCTTCTCTTTTCTTATTTTAACTTTTCTTTTACTATGCAACAACGGCTGTTTTCTTATCTTTGGAAAATTATTTAGACGTTTTAGATTAAAATAGACCTTTAAAAATACAACTAAACAAATTGTTTTTAAGATTAATAAAGACTTTTTTTCGATGTATATATATAATACCACTTATGTCTATTTTTGGCAATACCTAATGTAAAAAAAGATACAATATGAAAGAACTTTCTCATATTATATCTTTTTTTATGAATTTTTATTCTATGACTATAAGCCATATATTTTTATACAAGCATAGTTTTTAACTCCTTGCCTGCCGTAAAGACAAGAATATTCTTCCTTTCCTATAACATAAAAAGACGAGCTTCTAACAGAAACTCGTCTTTTTCTTACTCTTCTTCCACTTCTACTTCAAGGATTCTATCCAATGTAGCTTCAATAATATTTTGTTCTTGTGGATCCGTAATAGCTAATAATTCCATTTCTTCTGAATGTGGATCATACTTAGAAACTTCAATGATAACATTTCCCTCTTCGTCTGTATTTCCACTTGTGAATACAACATAATGTCCATCTGTTGCCTCACAATAGAAAGTAGTGATTACTTCGCAATCCACTTCCTGATCGTTATCATCGTATACGGAAAAATTGTTAATTCCATCAAACTGCATAATTTGTTCTCCTTTTATCTTTGCATTTTTTCTTTCAGAACATCCACTGCTTTTTTTAGTTGAGTGTCCTGTTCCCTTGTGACATTCCATGGATTCTCCAAAGTTTCTGGCAACTCTACCTGAACATCTGGCTCAATCCCTGTTCCATGAATACAAATGCCATTTGGTGTATAATATTTAGCAACCGTAAGTTTTATAGCTGAACCATCTTTTAGTGGAAAAATGCTTTGAATAATCCCTTTCCCAAAGGTTTTTGTTCCCACAAGCGTTCCAATTCCATAATCTTTTACGGCTCCTGAAAACAGCTCAGAGGCACTGGCACTCTGTCCGTTTACAAGCACAACTAATGGTTTATCGAATTTTTTATCATCCTCTGCCCAATACTCTTCACGCTCTCCATTTTTATCCTCTGCATAAGCAATCATACACTTTGGTAAAAGGCGATCAAGCATTTTTTGAGCTGATGTCAAAACTCCGCCTCCATTATTTCTTAAATCAATAATAAGACCTTCCATTCCCTGTTTTTCTAAGTCATTCATCGCCTCATCAAATTGGGAAGCTGTGACATCGTCAAATTCTGATACTTCGATATATCCTATTTTATCAGAAAGAAGCTCATAAGTCACTGTTTCATTTTCAGTTTCTCGTCTTTCCACTATAAAATCTTTTTCTTTCTTTGTACTCGCTTGATAAACTGTTATCTTAATACTAGTTCCTGCCTTGCCTTTTATCTTGGATACGATGGTTTGTAAGTCTTGTTCCACAACGGATTCGTCTTCCACTTTTACGATCCGATCCCCTGCTCGAATCCCGGCTTCATAGGCAGAACCTTTTTTAAAAGCATTGAGCACAATCACTTCACCAGTTTCTGTATCCTGGGTGCAAAGAACGCCGATTCCATAGTAACTTCCCTCCAACGATTCCTTCATCTGCTCATATTCTTCTTTTGTATAATAGGCGGAATACGGGTCATTTAATCCCACCATCATGCCTTTATAAGTATAATCTTCAACCTCTTGTTTGTCCACATCATTCAAATAAAATTGATCCACATACTGCTCAAGCAGTCGTAATTTGGATAAACTTTGATTGTCTAAAATTCTACCGTCATTTCGTATTCCCACAGTATACAGATTTCCTATGAAAAATCCAATTCCAATACATATGATAACGAAAAGAGGGATAGATAGTGCTTTTAACACCCTGCCATGTTTCTTTTTTTCCATGTGCTTTCACCACTTATTTTATTTAAGTCCAATAAGTAGTTCTCCTTTCCCTTTTCTTTTTCTTACCTTTTAACTAACTCCACTTTTCATAAGTCTTTTACTGCTGATTATAAATATCCCCATGGGCTTACATAAGATCCATTTTTCATAACACTAAAATGTAAATGTGGCCCTGTGGATCTACCAGTTGAACCTACTCTTGCAATCTGTTGTCCTTTGGACACCTTCTGTCCTGAACTCACAAGAAGACTAGAAGCGTGCATATACACAGTTGTAATTCCACCACCATGATCGATCATAACATAATTACCCATGGAAGAATTGTAGGAAGCTGCGATCACCGTTCCACTATCTGCTGCGACAATGGACGATCCATAAGAAGCTCCAATATCAATCCCACTATGAAATTTTTTCGTTCCTAAAATTGGATGTGTTCGATACCCATAAGGAGAAGTGATCGTATGACTGCTTGGAGCAGGCCATGTAAATCCACTGCCTGAGGAATTACTAGAAGAACTACTAGAGGATGTACTTGTATCGCTAGAAGAAGCTGTATTGCTTTCTTGTTTCGCTTTTGCTTCCTCTTCTGCTTTTTTTCTAGCCTCTTCTTCTAGTTGTATAATTTTTTTCTCCTGCTGATCAATCTGTTTTTCATAAGCAGAGATTAAGGATTTTTTCTTCTTAATACTCGCCTCATATTCTTTTATCTGAGATTTCT
The DNA here is from genome assembly GCA_949284175.1 of uncultured Eubacteriales bacterium. Classification (GTDB taxonomy): domain Bacteria; phylum Bacillota; class Clostridia; order Lachnospirales; family Lachnospiraceae; genus Scybalomonas. The sequence goes on along the minus strand of CASDVE010000018.1, from coordinate 14,287 downwards.
TATCAGCCACAAGAGCTTTTACTTCTTTTCTCTGTTGTTGTACTTCACTTTTTAGTTCTTTTACTTCTTTTACTTCTTGCTCTTGTCGTTTTTCTGTGGTTGCAATTTTTTTTCTCGCAGTTTCTAACCGATCTAGCATTGTGTTATCATACTCTGCGATCTCTGCCACATACTCTGTTCGGTTTAATAAATCTCCAATGGATTTTGCTTGAAACAAAATATCAAGATAATTGGTATCTCCACTCTCGTACATATATTTTAACCGCTTTTTCATGGCAGTATATTGATTCTTCTCATCCTCTTTTGCCTGCACAAGCTCTTCTTTCGTATTAGCAAGAGCTGTCCTTTTATCTTCTAGCTGATTGGTCAGCTTATTCAGTCTTGTATCGAGAACTGACATCTTTTTATCAAGTTTTTTAATGGATGCTTCTAATTTTTTTTGTTTTTGTTGCAGTTTACTCACTTGGCTTTCTGCTTTGCTTTTGTTATCTTCCAGCTCTTTTTTACTATTCTTTGCATCACTTAATGTGGATGCTTGGGTTGGAACACCAAGACATCCTATTAAAAGACCCATAACAAATAGTTTTCCTATTTTTCTCCGTTTCATACCGTTTAAAGCCTCCTACACTCTTAAATGACGGAATAACGTGATATAACTTCCAAGCAATCCGATTCCAATCCCAATAATCAAAGAGGCTGGTGCTATGACCGTAAGCACCTCTTTTGTTGGCAAAAATGTTAGGAGATTTGCGATAAACTGATATCGTCCAATGAGAAATTCTATGACTTTATCATATACAATATATAAGATTCCAATGGGAATCACAGAACCAATAATTCCAATCACCAATCCTTCGATTACAAAAGGAGCTCTTACAAAGAAATCGGTTGCTCCAATTAACTTCATAATGGCAATCTCTTCTTTTCTTACTGCAATCCCAATGGTAATCGTATTGCTTATTAAAAATACTGCCACTCCAAGAAGAATAACGATAATCGCTCCAGATGCGTATGCCGCCAACATATTAAGGTTTGTAAGCCCCTTTGCTGTTCCTTCTGAATGCTCGACTTTTCTAACACCATCAATTGCTTGAATTTCTTTTACGACCTCTTGTTGCTTAGAAATATCATTGACATATACTTCAAAGGAAGCGGAATCTTTTAAAGGATTATCCTCTCCAAATCCTTCCATTACCGCCTCTTCATCTCCAAAAACTTCTTTTGAAAAATTCTTCCACGCTTCCTCGGCGGAAATAAATGTTTTCTCCGTAACACCATCTATGGTATCAATTTGAGCTCCAATTTGATTGATTTGCTCTTGACTCACTCCCTCATTAAAAAAGACCGTAATTCCAACCTTTTCTTCTGCATTTCTCATCATGTATTGAAAATTCAAGCCAACAGATACTAAAAGGCCAAATAAGAACAGACATGCCACAATTGTTCCAATGGATGCAAGCGTAAACATTCTGTTCTTATAGAGATTTTTAAGCCCCTGTTTGAAGCTATACCAAAGTGTATTAATCATATGTATAACCACCTTTTTTCTCGTCACTGATCACTTGTCCTTTTTTTAAGGTAATGACTCTTTTTTTCATCATGTTTACAATTTCTTGATTGTGTGTTACGACAACAACAGTCGTCCCTTGTTTGTTAATCTCATCGAGTATTTTCATAATCTCCACAGAGTTCTCAGGATCTAGGTTTCCTGTCGGCTCATCCGCAATCAAAATAGGCGGTCTATTTACTAAAGCTCTTGCGATGGCAACACGTTGCTGTTCTCCACCGGAAAGCTGTCTTGGATAAGATTTATACTTATCACCAAGTCCAACCATGGTTAACATAGAAGGCACCTGCCGCCTAATCTGATGGGCAGGTGCTTCAATCACTCTTTGTGCAAAAGCGACATTCTCATATACATCCAGATCTTTTAATAAACGGAAATTTTGGAATACAACGCCAATTTTACGCCGTATTTTTGGAATTTCTCTTCTCTTTATTTTCGTCAAATCTGTATTGTCAACCACGATCATTCCTTTTGTTGGTACCAATTCTCGAAGGAGAAGTTTGATTAAAGTCGTTTTTCCAGACCCACTACGACCTACAATGAATACAAACTCTCCTTTCTCAATTCTAATATTAATATCCTTTAATGCTGTTACACCAGCTGGATACGTCATACTGACATTATCAAGAACGATCATCTCTATCCTTCCTTTGTATATCTTTTACACTTCTATCATCAATAATCAATTGTTTCCATATACTTCATGTATTTGACTACCATCAATGCAATTTTAAATGTGATAGCATCTTCAAATACACGTAGGTCAAGTCCTGTGCTCTTTTGTAATTTATCAAGACGATATACTAATGTATTACGATGAATATAGAGCTGTCTTGATGTTTCAGATACATTCAAGCTATTTTCAAAGAACTTATTAATTGTAACAAGTGTTTCTTCGTCAAAATCATCTGGAGAACGATTTTCAAAGATCTCCTTGATAAACATTTTGCAAAGAGGAATTGGAAGTTGATAAATAAGACGTCCAATTCCTAATTTGCTATATGCGATAACATTTTTTGAACTATAAAAGATCTTACCAACATCAAGTGCCATCTTCGCTTCTTTATAAGATCTGGATACTTCTTTAATTTCATTAACAAAAGTACCAAACGCAACGTGTACCTGTGTCATTGCCTCAGAATTGAGCATGTCCACAATCACATTTGCCACTTTTGCCATATCATCATAAGTTTCTCCTGATTTTACTTCTTTTACAAGGATAATACTCTTTTCATCCACTGCTGTAATAAAATCTTTTGTCTTAGAAGAGAAAAGACTGCGAACGGTTTCTAGTGCATTGGTATCCTTTTCTGTCTGTGTTTCAATAATAAATACAACTCTTCTCGCATCTACATCAATATGCAGTTTTTTAGCACGATTATAAATATCCACTAATAAGAGATTATCAAGCAATAAGTTTTTAATAAAATTATCTTTATCGAATCTCTCTTTATATGCAATCAACAGATTCTGTACCTGAAATGCTGCGATCTTTCCGATCATATATACATCATCTGTTTCTCCTTTGGCAAGAATTACATATTCCAGCTGGTTTTCATCAAACACTTTAAAGAACTGATGTCCTTGAAGCACTTGGCTCTCCGCCGGCGAATCTACAAATGCAAGCACCGCATTTTCATACTCATCAACATCCTTTAAAGTGGAAGCTAACATCTTGCCTTCTGTATCCATAACACCTAAATCAATTCTTGTAATCGATTTGATCCCTTCAATGGTGTCTTGAAGTATTTGATTTGATATCATCTGCTTCACTCCTTAACTTCTAATTTTTCTTTTTCGATAAAGCCCCTGTCAAACTTTCTATAAAAGGCTATTCCCTTTTCGACACACCTATCCTATCTTAATTAAGATATACCTATATCTTATACTATAATTCAAAAAAATAAAAGAGGAAATATACAAAAACTGTACATTTCCCCCAAAACTGTATTTATCTTTCGTATAGAATCGCATCTCCGGTATCCTTATTAAACAAAATAGGAACTCTATTCTTGTAACAAATCACGATTTTATCTTCTGGTGCAAGTTCATTGCCTTCTTTTATTCTTCCTGCAAATGCTGCACTGTTATAGTCAAAATAAGCGTATTTCTTTCCGCTGTACTCTTTGATATACTTGACTTCTGATGTTCCCGGTTCGTCTTTCTTAATGTCTTTTTCTGTTAAAGAAACAACAAGATCATCTGGTCGGATTCCAAGAATGACTTTTTTATCCACATAGCCTTTCTTTCTAAGAATTTCTTCCACTTCCTCTTCGATATGATGTGTTTCCCCAAAAAATGTTGTTTCTAAATGATCCTCTTTTTCACAAATTTCAATCTCTGCAAAACTCATAACAGGTTGCATCATAGCTCCTGCAACACTCATACTCATCGGCGTATCAAAAATTTCTTTTGGAGTTCCAATCTGGAGAAGTTCTCCTTCCTTCATCACCGCTACGCGATCTCCAATCTGAAAACCTTCTTCTGGTCGTTCTGTGGCAAACAAAGTTGTCACTTTTGTGATTTTTTGTAATTTCTGCAATTCCTCTAACGCTTCTTCATGACATTCTTTTGGAAGTTGTGTAATCGGATCATCCAATAAAAGAATCTTTGGTTCTTTTACAAAAGCCCTTACAAGAACAATTTTAAAACATTCTACTGGGCTTAAATCAGAAGGCATCTTGTCCAAATATTCTGTTACATGAAGGTTCTCTGCAACTTCATATACTTTATTCTTTATTTTTGATGGTGGATACTTTAACAATTTTAGTCCAAAAGCTAAATTATCAAAGATATTCATTTCCGGATATAATGTATAATTGCTAAATACCATCGCCACTTGTCTAGCTTTGGCATCCGTTTCATTAATGAGCTGTTCATCCAGCCAAATAGCACCGTCTGTGCTGGATTCCAATCCTGCGATAATGCGTAATAATACGGACTTTCCGCACTCTGAGGGACCGACAATTGCAACCAGCTCTCCATCTTTTGTTTCCAGTTTGAAATCCTTTAAAGCAATTTGATGATTGGTATAAGTACGATAAAGGTTTCTAATAGTAAGTTTACTCATGGTTCCCTCCTGCTTATTTTATTGAATATTACCTCATATTTTCTTAACTCTCTACACATATAATAAGGTAATTATAATCATAACATGATGGAAAATACCATTTCCATACTAAAAATATACAAAAATAGATCTAAATTTTGTATATTTTTCTATTCATTAGGAAAATAAATAAAGGAGAGGGCTTTCCTCTCCTTTTCTTTATGCGTTATGCAAATACTAGATCTTATTTTTTGCTATTGTTATCACTTTCTTTTCCTATCTCTTGTTCTTTCATCTTCTTTTGAAACATCTTCTTTAAGACAGTATGACTTAAATTATGATTATCAAAAAAATAGCGATAGAGCTTTTCTAAACGAAGTCTCTTAATCCAAGCTGGAATTTCTGTTTCAATTCCAATCTCTTGTAATACTTCTTCTTCTGCTTCTCCAATGCAAAGACAAATCTTTACATTCATTCTTGCTCGATTCTCCTTTAAAAACTCCATCGTTTGTTTTCCATTCATCAAAATAAACATAACATCAGGAGCTGCTGAATTAATATCATTGACAATAAAATCAACTGCCTCTTCTTTCGTTTCTTCTTCAATACAACTTCCATAACACTTGATTCCGCCATAGCATTGTACTAAATTTTTGGATAGCTGATCCAGTTGTTCTTGATCATTTCCAAGCAGATAAAGGGTCAACTTACTTTTATTCATTCGAACTAACAGTCTTTCCAAATATCGTCCTGCTAACAACATCCGCTCTTTTGAAGAAGTATTTTTATCTCCATATATCTTTTCTTCCATCGTTCGCTCTGCTGTAATAACAAAATCACACTGTTCTAAAAACTCTGTGAATTCTTCGTTGGATTCCGCTTCAAAGACTGTCTTCATTCCAACAAAATAGATAAGATGAGAGGATTCTTGATTTAAATACGTTTGCGTCTTACTAAAAAGGCGATCTAGCCTCACTTTATCCACACAAACTCCTAATATTTTCACTCTTTCTTGCATAGATACGATTCCTTATTTTTATTTCACCGAATACGAGCCTCTTACGTAAACAACCATATCTTTTGCCGCTTCCAGATTACATCCTGAACGGATTAAATAATTATGATACAAAATGGCACTTGCTCCATTTGAAACATGATTTCTCTCAGTTAAGTCCAGAATATAACTATTGTTGGATGTCTTCCAAGTGGCTGTTCCAGAATAAAAGACAACTTCTGCCCCATATTTTACAATCAGTGCTTTTCCTTTTTTTACCGTTACCTTTTTAAAACTTCCTTTTTGGGCTTCTGCCTTAACATCTTTTATTTGTTTTTTCAGGCTCTCATTTTCCTTTTTCAGTTCTTCTACTTGTTTTTTTAAAGTAGCGATCTCCTCACTACTTTGATTTTCTGTATTAGAAGTGTTACTTCCGTTTATTTGTGAAAGTCTTTCTTCAAGATAACTTTTTGTAATCAGTGGATCTCCTGAAGAGCCTGGCTCTGCTTTACTCGTTGCTGCTCCTGCAAAGACTCCTGCCCCAAATGCCATACAAAGAGTGATCAAAACTCCAAGTATAACTTTTTTATTCTTCATCCCTTATCCTCCTTAAAACAACAATGAGATTTTTAAATTGTTTCTTCTCTTATGAATGAGCTTGATCAAGCCCCAATACAACTTTAATGTCAATGCCATCCAATGTTGGATCGATGATAAACTCTGCCCCTGGAAAATAAGCTTTCAAATCAAGCCCTGTTCCTTCTGTCTTCACATAAATAACAGCATTTTGTTTCTCTCCACTGTTATCATTAGCTGCTCCAATAATATTATACCCATCTGCTCGCAATTTTTGCACCCATTCTGTCGCAAGCCCTTCCACTCTCGTTCCATTATAAATCTTAGTCACTAAATCTTTGGAAGAGCTAACAGGAGGCACATAAAATTCTGTTAAATCTTGCTCACTATCATAGCTGCCTTCCTTTGTTTCAATCTGATTGATAAGTGTTTGTACCTGATCTGTAATCAACTGATAAGAAGTTCCATTATAGTTCCCAGGAACAAGAGTAAAGTAAAATTGTTTCTCTGTCGCCTTTAGGAATGAAGACTCATATTGCTTCAACATAGTTTCTGGTTCATTACAAGTTACTAATTGATAATACTGTTGGTAAAATTTCTTTTTTTCATCTTCTGAACGTGTGGTGGCCACTTTATAATAACGGCTAAAAAATTGTGCCATCATTTTGGTCTGATCAATGTTTCCATCTGGATACCCTTTAAAAGATAAAAGAGCACAAACCTTTTCTCCATCCAAACTCTGGGCTCCCTGCTCCATCGTAAGCTCCAATCCACTGGTATCCTTTGTTGTAATAGTCATTGGAATCTCCATAATCTGTGGCTCCAATAAATTAACAATAGATACTAGCACTTTTTGATTATAGGCTTCATAATAAGGAATCTCCTTGATACCTAAAATCTCTTCTAATGCCTGTGTTGTCAGTTCATATCGCTCTGTTTCCGATGAAACATAAGAAGAGATCGCTCCTATGGTCATAGGCTCTGGAAGCACTTCACTTTTTTCTTTTAATACACCATAAATATCACTGGATGCTGGTATTTCCGTATTGGATGGTACCATAATAAAATCTGTATTCTTTGTCTTTGGATGGAATGCTCGCACCATAATACCTTCCATTCCACTACTCATTGTGTCATCAAACATGACCGCCGTATATACAACTGAATTTTTATCCTGTTCTGTTTTTCCATTTGCTTTCGCATAACTTTGTTTGCAATACCAAAATACGGCATGGTAGGACGCAAAACCAACAGCAATCATCATAACTATTACAATCACCGCTCGCAAAAATGCTCTAAAAAAAACAGCACCTTTGTTTTTTTTACTCATGTTCTTCCTCCTGTTATCGATTTAAAGACTGACTTATTTCGTCAGCTATGTACATTATTTTCCAGTATATCAGATCAAAAGTGCCATTTCAACCTTGTAAACACTTTCCATCCCCACTTCCTATTCCTTTCTTTTTCATCTTCTGCTACAATGAGAAAAAAAGAAAGGATTTTATATATATCATGAAAACTGTCATTATAACAGGTGCATCCAGAGGAATTGGCAAAGCGATTGCCTTAACCTTTGCAAAACACCATTGGAATCTTGTTATTTTATCAAATAAAAGTGAGGAACAACTCCTTGAAACAAAGAAAGAAATTGAAGACTTAGGCTGTCAATGCCTCTCCTTTGTTGGAGATGTAGCCGATCAAGCGTTTGCCCCTTTTGTGATTGAACAGACCATACAGACATTTTCTACCATTGATTGCCTTATCAATAATGCTGGCATCTCTTCTATTGGACTTATGACAGACTTAACCTTTGACGATTGGAACCGCATCATTGCCACCAATCTCTCCTCTGTCTTTTATTTTTCTCATTCCGTTGTTCCACATATGGTTCATGAAAAACAAGGTTGTATCCTAAATATTTCCTCTGTCTGGGGAGAAGTAGGGGCGTCTTGTGAGGTGGCATACAGTGCTTCTAAAGGGGGAGTAAACGCTTTTACAAAAGCCCTTGCAAAGGAGCTTGCCCCAAGCAATATTGCTGTCAATGCTATTTCTTGTGGGGCGATTCATACTTCCATGAATGGTTGGCTTACGAAAGAAGAAGAAAATGACTTAGTGGAAGAAATCCCAGCAGGACGCCTCGGAACACCAGAAGAAGTGGGGGATCTAGCCTATAATCTTTGCAACACATCCTCTTATTTAACAGGACAAATTGTTCGAATGGATGGTGGATGGATTTAACTTTTATTGGCTTTCACAGATAGCCCGAATTTCATCCATATGCTGTAATGCCATTTGATATCCCATATCATAGGTTTCTTTTATTATAGTTAAATCTTTCTCCATACTATCAACGGGCTTTGTGGGTCTTAAAATAAGTGCTTTATTCTCCCGCTCCAACTGTTCGCAAAACCGAACGGTTTCATTATAGGCGACATGACGGTTTAACAAAACTGGCTCTAATTTGGGATATTTTTTTCTTAATACCCTTGATGCCACTTGATTAGATTTCCCAAGTTTTTTTCGGTATTCCTTTGGTCTTGTCAAGACGATCAAGTGCTTTTTGTTGCCGTCAGCAATCGCCTTTTTAATTGGAATCGGATCGCAAAGCCCTCCATCGTAGTATGGAGTGCCATTTATCATAATTTCTGGGAACACAAGTGGAATGGCACAAGTGGCTCTTAACATCTTACATTGTTTATCAAGCTCCATTCCATTTAAGTATTCAGATTTTCCTGTCTTTGCATTGGTAACGCCAACTAACAGTTTCCCTTTATACTTGTAAAAGGTATTCCAATCAAAGGGTGCCATCACATTTGGCACTGTATCAAAGACAAAGTCAAGTCCAAATAAACTTCTATACTTTAAAAAATTCCGTTTTCCAATATACCGCTTATCATGTCGATATTGTAATAGAATCTCTAAATTTCTTCCCTTTTGCTTAGAAATATAAGAAAATCCATCCGTAATGCCAGCAGAAACCCCAATGCAGTATGGAAACATAACATCGTGTTCTAGCATGGCATCCATAACCCCCGCACTAAAAATTGGTCGGAAGGTTCCTCCTTCCAAAATAAGACTTCCCATTGCTCTTCTTCCTTTCTTAATTCACTTTCTAAAAACTTCGTATTTCATCGCTTTCCTCTTCACCAGTTTTTTGAATTTCTTTGATCACAACATAATAGCCGTAGGTATCATTGACTTTTACAAAAACTCGTTCATCCACCTTATGACCAAAAATAGCTCTCCCTAGAGGAGATTCTTTGCTAATCTTATTATGTAAAATATCCTCCCTCATGGTAGTAACGACTTTATAGCTCTCCGTTTCTTGTTCCTCTTCAAAATACAAAAGCACTGTATTATTTAGACCAACTTCATCTTCTTTTGATTCATCCGAAACAATTTTTGCAGTCTTTATCATTCTCTCTAAATACCGAATTCGACTTTCATTTCGATTCTTTTCCTTTTTTGCAGCATAGTATTCAAAGTTTTCGCTCAAATCCCCTTGCACTCTTGCCTCTTTCACATGCTCAAGCAATTCTTTTCTTACCACGCATTTTCTATACTCAATCTCCTCCTGCATTTTTTTTATATCGCTTTTAGTCAACTGATTGTGCATGTTTCTTCCCCTCCTTTTGTTCTATTCTTTTCTCACACAAGGAAGCTAGCATACATTTTTCACAATGTGCTTTTCTCGATGTGCAAATTGCTCTTCCATGATAAATTAACTGAAAGTTAATGCGAATCCAATGCTCTTTTGGAAGCACCTTTTGCAGTTCATATTCCACTTCTTCTGGATTTTTTCCCTTTGCCCATCCAAGTCTTTTTGAGATTCTCATAACATGAGTATCCACTGTAATTCCCGGAATATCATAGGCATCGGATAAAAATAAGTTGGCAGTTTTTCTTCCAACTCCTGCTAACGTTAAAAGCTCCTCCATCGTCTTTGGGACTTCACCCCCAAACTCTTTTACAATCTGTTCACAACATTTTTTCATATTTTTTGCTTTATTCTTATACAGTCCAATGGAACGAATTTTCTCTTCAATTTCTGGAATCTTTGCATCCGCCATGCTCTCAATAGTCGGAAACCTCTCCCATAGAGCGGGAAGTGCCTCTTCCACCTGTTTATCCGTACTTTGAGCGCTTAACATAATAGCAAGTAACAACTGCCACGGCTCTTTATGCAAAAATCCTTGTTTTGTTATACCGTAAGTTTCATCTAATATTGCTAATATTTGTTCTACCTGTTTTTTTACCATCGTATTTATCACCTAATTTTTTACCTTATTATTATTTCATTTTAATATATTGTTTCATTATAATATGTTTTCTCCGATTTGGATACACTTTTCTTATTTTTTCATAACTTTCTCACCACAGTTTGTTGCACTACTTACATATAATTTACGTGAGGCAACGATTTAGAAACATACTTACATAAGTTTATGGTGACTGTCTGCGAAATTCTCACGTTCGCAGACAGTCGCCATATGTGAGCATACATGCTCTCGCATGGCTCGTTGTCTTTGTGTAAAAAAAACTGCACAATTTGAACACAGTCAATTTGTGCAGTTTAGGAAAAAACAGAAACTCTCTAAACATTTTTATATTTTACATATCTTCTACTTCAATACTATACATTAATATAAGAACTGAAATAAAAGATAGGATAAATAAAATACAATAAAATATGAGATTATTAACCAACGTGTATTCTCCCATATTACCTTGTGTTACACACACTAAAATAACAGAAGTTACAATGGTTGCTTTGGAAGACTTCATTCTCATTCCAACAAGTAAGGCAATAAAAGAAATAGTTACCATAATGATAGAGTTAACGGTTATCCGAACATAAAATAAAGAATTATTAAAATAAATTCCGGTCATATCAATATAAGTATATTTACTTTCCAATGCAACCATTCCATATGCTAATAGCTTAGTTATTAGCATTGCAATAAAATTAAAAATCCAAACAGATACCATCTGTGCTAATAGTATTTTTTTCTTTTAATTGGATAAGTAAACATGAGAGCCATTGTTTTATTTTTATACCCGTTGACAACAAATGATACTAACATAACGCCAGAAAAAATAATATACACCATATGAGTAAATAGCTCAACAGTTACTCCTACCATGCCTTTTTCATCTATTCCCAAGTCCTTTACTGTTAATAAAATTATGAATAATAAAATAGTGGTCATAATGATAGCATTTTTAATATATTTTTTTACATTATTCTTTTCCCACTCTAACTTAATTAGCCTAAACATATTACTTATTCTCTCCTATTATGTGCATGAAATAATCTTCTAAACTTTTTGTTTCTTTTGTAATAGATAAGATCTCTACTTCTTGTAATACGAATGCTTTTGCTATTTCTTGCACTGTAACTTTACTATCATAAATTTTAATACGATTCTCATCTATAACTTCGACATGACTCAGATTCAACATATTCTCTAATACAAATCTAGCTTTCTTTATACCTTGTACACACACTTCTATATAGGGCTTATTTGACTTCTTAAGTTCATTGCTTGATATTTCCTTTAATAACTTTCCATGACTAATAATCCCTATTGTATCTACTATATTTTCTATTTCAGAAAGTATATGGGTGGAAATCATAATCGTAATCCCCCATTCATCTCTCAACATACAAAATAATTCTCGTAAATATTTCATTCCTATCGGATCAAGACCATTCGTTGGTTCATCAAGGATTAATAGATCTGGTTTTGCTAAAATTGCTCTGGCTATTCCCAATCTCTGCCTCATTCCTAATGAATATTGCTTTACTGGTTTTTTGGCTGCTTCTGTTAATTGGAGTAACTCAAGTACACGTCCTATTTCACTCATATTATCATACCCCATGTACTTACAGTGTAACTTTAAGTTACTCTCTCCATTTAATTCTTCATAAAAAACAGGAAATTCTATAATGCTCCCAATCTTCTTTAAACTCTCATAGGAAGTTGATGTCAACTCTTTTCCAAAAAGTTCAATTGTTCCGCTTGTTGGTTTATTAAGATTCAAGAGCATTTTCATTACTGTTGTTTTTCCTGCCCCATTCGCTCCTAAAAATCCATAAATTTCTCCTTTATTTATATGAATATCAAGGTCTGAAATAATTTTTTTACCATTAATTATTTTATTTAACTTTCTTGTCTGTAAAATATAATCCATACACTCTACCTCCTGTTTGGATATTATAATATGGTATTATTTAATCATTCAAATCAACTATAACTGCGTAAAAATATCATTTTAAAATTAAATAATATTTTTATAATGATGTCCATAATAATATAAATTCTTCTACATTTGGAAAAGATATTTTGAAAAAGGTATGTACTAACATTAATATATACCTTTTTCAAATCGATATAAATTTACTTGCAGCATGATATAATTCCAAATGCTGGTGTAACTACTTCCTCTAAACTTTCTAATTCTTCAAAGTCTTCAATAAATTCTAAATACATTACTTTTTCTCCTTTCTTAATTAATTAATCATATGTTTTAGTGGCAACATGATATAATCCCAAATGCTGGTGTAACTACTTCCTCTAAACTTTCTAATTCTTCAAAGTCTTCAATAAATTCTAAGTACATTCTTTCTCCTCCTCCCTGTATATTATTTATTATATTATAAAAAATATAATATTTCACTTAATATTACCAACACTTCTACTGAGTTTTACTATATTCAAAATCATACTGATTCCGAAAATTAATATAATCAAAATAAATATATGTATATTAGTAATACTCAGTAAGTTTAAAAAATGAAGTATTGATTTCAATAACTCTATACATCCCAAAATACTTACTATGTATGCAATTAATATATATATTATGAAAAATAAATCTTCTCGTTTTTTTACTAATACTTTTATTCCTGTTGGTTTTTTAATAATTTCTCCAATCGTAGTTAATGCTTTCCATCTCGCTTCTTCTATCCCTAAAATAATTGCTAAAACTTGATATCCATCACTAGTTCCCATTGGCATAATACAACTAATTATACATCCAATATTAACAAAGATTCCAATCATACAAATCCAACTATTAGTTAATAAAGATAACTGAAAATAAATTAAAGTTTGAATGAAATTCATAAAAACTCCCATTAAAAGTACCTTTACTTTATCTTTGCTCTTATGAATACAAAAATTCTTATATCTTACATAAAATATAGGACTCAATCCCCAAATGAATGAAATATTAAAACTTTTCCATCCTAAAGCGGAATATAGGCTTTTTCGATGGAAGTATCAAAAAGCAGGTATTTGTAGATTTCGATAGAATCGAAAGGGGCATCACCGAGGAAAGTTTTCGAATTGATCAGTGGATGTTTTTTGAAGAAATCCTTTAATACGGGTATCAATGCCTTAGAATCCGCAAGGCTTTTGTCCTCATCTGGGGAATCGGATTTCTTAAGAATCAGGATGTCAGGATGCTTTTTTAAAAAGTCTTTATTATAAAAGCTAAGGTCTCTTACGATGCCAAGTCCGTTTGTAATGATGCCAAATTTATAGGCATAACAGAAATGCCCGTTGATGTACATTTGCTGGATAGCCGGATTAGCGGCAGCATGGGGTGGCATGGAGCCATAGGCAGCTTTGTAAGGATCATATGAATCATCAAGACGATTCGCTTTTTTGAATGTTTTTAGTTGTTTGATGATTCGATTGGCATACTTTGGATTGTTTTCCGTCACCCATGCTTCTATACCAGAGGTATCAAAAAGTAGCATAGATGCTTTTTGCTTATCAATCTGTTGGCAGATCGGTTCGGTCAAGTCAACAAGATGATCGAACATGGATTGTAAGTCTGATAAGAAATCCTGTTTAAATCGAGTAAATTTAGAAGCATCTGGAACAACATCAAAGCCACAAAAATCCCGTAATTCTTAAGAGTATTTAAGAAATACGATCAAGAGAGAAGTTGTTTAAATCGAGAAAATAAGTTGTAATAACAGAGCCATAAGGGTTCTATAATAAATGTTGGGGTGGTTTTCCATCCCAGCTTTTTTGTGTATAATAAAAAAGACCTCCGCTCTTCACCACAAAGAAACGGAGGTAATCAT
>CASDVE010000017.1 GCA_949284175.1 uncultured Eubacteriales bacterium | reverse complement strand
CATAAGAGAACTGCCCCGTTTTTTATTATAAGTATGATACCGAATGCAAATATATACATCAGAGGAAGGAAGTTCATTCAAGGATTAAAGGTTTTTTACTCCATTCTTCTTGATATGATAAGTGATATTTTTGACAGCGAACCATTTCATAAAGTCGATGTGCTTTGCGATCAAGAGAAAATAATTCGTCAGCAATTGGTGATAAAAAAGAAGAATCTTTGGCAGGTTGCTGTATGATAGGAATAGAGGAAGTATGTCTTATCTCTTTTAAAAGAGGGATACAAGACTTTTTAAATCCTAAAATACGGGCATAAGAGTGAAAATCATTTTGTTTATATCGTTGCATCTGTTTTGTTTTTATATCAAGAAGAATATGAAGTAGAGCCCGTTGAATTCTTGTGAAAGTATATTGTCTACTTTTTAATTTTTTTGCTAGCTCAGTAAAAGAAAGATCAGGGGATACCAATTGTTTTATGCGATTTGAAAGTTCTGATCCAACATCTAAATAGGAGGTATACTCATTTTCTTCTAAAAGGCGAAGTTGCAGGAGAGAAGAAAAATCGTCTTCAAATAAAAGCGATGAAGGCGAATGAAGTTCCGTAAGCAAAGATAAAGCAGGAAAGGGCATCTGACCTTTTAATGTGTGGAAAGAAAGAGAGGAAGATGTGGACTCCTTTAATAGCTTTCTTATGGCGGTGGCAGAGCTAAAATGATTTTCTAAAAGGGTTGTATCATGATAGCCAGAATCTACGCGAGGGATTGGAACAGCGGAAATGAAACTATGCCGTCTTTTTATGGCTTTTAAATATTCAATGCCCAAAATATTATTGGGAGTTTCCAAAATAGATTCATAAAGTTGTCTTTTTTCCTGTGGAAAGGACAAAAGAAGAGCTTCACTGCGAGCTTTTGGGTAAGTAAAACCATTTGATAAAAATTGATTCAAATGGTTCTTAAACGTTTCTGTTTCATATAAGAGCTGTTTTGCAATGGAAGAGAGCATAGAAGTATCTGCTGTTTCAGCTCCAAAACAAATGGTATCCACACAGCCTAAATCGTCTAAGATTCCAATAGAGCCCTCGGCAAAAAATTCTGCACTTGCACAGGCAAAAGCACAGGGAAGTTCTAGCACAAGATCCGCTCCACAATGCAAAGCCATTTCTGCACGCTTATATTTATCCACAATGGCAGGAGTGCCACGTTGAACGTAATCGCCACTCATAATAATAACAATATAATCCGCATTGGTAAGCTCTTTTGCTTGCTTTATATGATAGGCGTGTCCATTGTGAAAGGGATTATATTCTGCGATGATGCCAGTTACTTTCATAAAAAATCCTCCTAATAAAATGTGTTTCTTACTGTTATGATAAGTCTTTGCCTATTATAATATAGATAGGGAATTAGAACAATGGAAAAAGACTTGTACGAAAAAAAATACAAAAAAATAAAATTTGTCATTGTATGAAAAGCATATTCCATATATAATAAGATAAGAACTATGCCTTTTTATAAATAAGCCATATATCTGCATTGTTAGAAGAAACGATGAGAAACACACACTTTATTCTGATAAAGAAGTGGATGTGGTATTGTGAAAAGAGAAAAGGGGTAGAATACCAGAAAGAAGAATGAAATAAAAGGAGATTATAAGATGAATGTATTAGTAATTAACTGTGGAAGTTCTTCCTTAAAATATCAGTTAATCGAATCCACAACAGAAGATGTATTAGCATCAGGTCTTTGTGAAAGAATTACAATTGATGGAGCTTTCACATATAAGCGTCCAGGGAAAGAAAAGATTCAGTTTGAAGCACCAATGCCAGATCATACAGCCGCTATTAAAGTTGTATTAAATCAGCTTACAGATACAGAAACAGGTGTTATCAAATCTATGGATGAAATTGGTGCAGTAGGACATAGAATCGTTCATGGTGGAGAAAAATTCGCTTCTTCTGTTATCTTAACAGATGAAGTGGTAAAAGCAATTGAAGATTGCTGTGAATTAGCACCATTACACAACCCAGCCAACTTAGTTGGTATCAACGCTTGTAAAGAGTTAATGCCAAACGTTCCTATGGTTGGCGTTTTTGATACAGCATTCCATCAAACAATGCCTGAAAAAGCATATTTATATGGACTTCCATATGAATACTATACAAAATATGGCGTAAGACGTTATGGTTTCCACGGAACATCTCATAGTTATGTATCAAAACGTGCAGCAGAAGTGCTTGGAAGAGATGTGAATGATATGAAGATCATCGTATGCCACTTAGGAAATGGTTCTAGTGTATGTGCTGTGGATCATGGAAAATCTGTTGATACAAGCATGGGATTCACACCATTAGAAGGTCTTATCATGGGAACAAGAAGTGGTGACATTGATCCAGCTATCATTGAATATGTAGCACAAAAAGAAAACCTTTCTTTAAGCGAAATGATGAATGTATTAAATAAAAAATCTGGTGTTCTTGGACTTTCACAAGTATCAAGTGACTTCCGTGATCTCGATGATGCAAGAGATGCAGGAAATGCACAGGCTGCTCTTACATTAGATATTTTCCGTTACCATGTAGCAAAATATGTTGGTGCATATGCAGCAGCTATGGGCGGAGTGGATGCTATCGTATTCACAGCAGGACTTGGTGAAAACGATGCGTTAACAAGAGAAGGCGTTTGCTCTTACTTAGGATTTATGGGAGTTGAATTTGATGCAGAAGCGAATAACTTCCGTGGAGAAGAAAGAGTGATTTCAAAACCAGAATCTAAAGTAAAAGTTCTTTGCATTCCAACAAACGAAGAATTAATGATCGCTCGCGATACGGTTGCATTATTAAAATAATGATGATATAAATAGCCATCTTTGCTTGAGCATGGATGGCTTTTCTAAAACAGTGATTGTAACTCTTGTAAAACAGTGAAAACTCCTTGATAATTAGATAAAGCCTCGTTTAGAGGGTGTCAAGTAAAAATACTTGTCTAATTTTAAAATTTGTATTGACAAAATAATCCGTTCTATGTATAATTATCAAGGTATGGAAAATTAGGAGATATTATGCTAATAAACTTATCAGAGATTTTATCAAACCAAGCAAAAACTGAACACCATGAATGTGAGATTTCCATGAAGGATTTTGAATACAGTGGTATGCACTATCCGATTGTGTACAAGTCCCCAGTGGTACTTGATATAGAGAGTGCGGGTAAGAAGAAAGTTCATGCGGTCGGTGAATTCACTGTTCACATGCTTATTCCTTGCGATCGCTGTTTAGAAGATGTCAAAAAGGAATTTCATATCACTTTTGATAAAGTGTTGGATTTTTCAGATAGTGAGGACGATGAAGAAGAAAATCTGAATGAAATGAGTTTTGTAGAAGGCTCAGAATTGGATGTGGATGTGCTTGTCTATGATGAGCTAGTTATGGCGATGCCAATGAAGGTTTTATGCAAACCGGATTGTAAAGGAATTTGTCCTGTGTGCGGAGCTGATCGCAACGTAGAAGATTGCGGTTGTGATACAAAAGTGCCAGATCCAAGAATGGCAGCTATTCGCGATATCTTTAACAAATCGAAGGAGGTGTAACAGCGATGTCAATCTGTCCAAAGAATAAATCTTCTAAAGCTAGACGTGACAAACGTAGAGCAAACTGGAAAATGAGCGTACCTGGATTAGTAAAATGTAGCAAATGTGGTGAATTAATGATGCCACATAGAGTATGCAAGGCTTGTGGATCTTACAACAAAAAAGAGATCATCAAAGTTGACTAATTTAGATTAACAATAATAAAACCCTATAAAATAAGGCTTTTCAAGAGATTGAAAAGCCTTATTTTTATACGCAAAAGATGTAGGCTTCATACTTTCTTTCAAAGAATTTATACCAAATTTATGCGGTTTCAAAAAAGAACTTGACATTGTGAGTTAGTTTATGCTAACTTCTTATAGAATAAAAGATTCCACAAAGGAGAATTTTGTGAAAAATCTACAATAGGAGAAAAAGCATGATCAACAAGCGATTAATGAAAGAAGTTCCTGATTCGGGAAAGTATATTGGTATGCAGGTGCTATGCCAATGGATAATGCTCATCTGTAATATCGTAATGGTATTTACATGGAGTATATTTTTAAGCCATTTATATCAAAGAAGTGCAGAATTAGCAGATTTAGCAAAGGTCGTTCTCATTGCTATTATCTGTATGGCAATTCGAGCCTTTTTTAGTAAACAAGCCATGAAAATGGGATTTTTAGCGGGAAGAGAAGTAAAACAGCTATTGCGTGAAAAAATTTATCGTAAGCTGTTAAGGCTTGGAACATCGTATCAAGAGAAAACAGCCACCTCTGAAATTGTACAGATTGCAGTGGAAGGAGTGGAGCAACTAGAAACTTATTTTGGAGCGTACTTACCACAATTTTTTTATAGTATGATTGCTCCAATTACCCTATTTATTGTCTTATCCTTTATCAGCATAAAGGCATCCATTGTTCTACTAATTTGTGTTCCTCTGATTCCCATTTCCATTGTTCTTGTACAAAAGTTCGCAAAAAGGCTTCTAGCAAAATATTGGGGACAGTATACAAGTTTGGGAGATAGTTTTTTAGAGAACTTACAAGGGATGACAACGCTTAAGATTTATCAAGCGGATGAAAAGAAACAAGAAGAAATGAACCTAGAGGCAGAACGTTTTCGAAAAGTGACAATGCGGGTGTTAACGATGCAGTTAAATTCTATTACAGTCATGGATTTGATAGCCTTTGGAGGTTCTGCCATCGGTGTTATTCTAGCCCTTTTGGAATATTTAGCAGGAAATATTTCGCTTGCAGGGACATTGAGCATCATTTTGCTCTCTGCTGAATTTTTTATTCCTATGAGAACTCTTGGTTCCTTTTTTCATATTGCTATGAATGGGATGAGTGCCAGTGATAAAATATTCATGTTTTTGGAAACCAAAGAGGAGGAAGAAAAACCGGAACTATTAGGAAATGAACTGGATATTCAATTGGATCATGTTCAATTTGGATATGAGTCAGAACGAATGATAGTAAAAGATATTAAGGAATCTTTTAAACAGGGCGGATTTTATGCACTTGTTGGAAAGAGCGGATGTGGGAAAAGCACTCTTGCATCATTGCTCTGCGGAAAACATATGGAATACAAAGGAAATATTTTTATTGGAGGAAAAGAAGTGCGTTCCATCAATGAAAAAAGTCTTCTTAATACGATCACATTACTTGGTCACAACAGCTATTTATTCAGTGGAACGGTTCGTTATAATTTACAATTTGCTAAGCCAGATGCGACGGATGAGCAATTATGGAAGGTGTTAGAACAGGTGAAATTATCTGATTTTTTACGCAGTGAACAAGGGCTTGATACGGTATTAAAAGAACGTGGTAGCAATTTTTCCGGCGGTCAAAGACAACGCCTTGCATTGGCTAGGGCAATTTTAAGGGATACACCAATCTATATCTTTGATGAATCCGCTTCCAATGTGGATGTGGAAAGTGAAAATGATATTATGAACTTGATTTCCACCATGGCAAAGGAAAAAACGGTATTCTTAATTTCTCACCGCCTTGCAAATGTGGTTCATGCAGATCAAGTGCTTGTATTAAAAGATGGAGTGATTGTGGAAAAAGGAACCCATCAGCAACTATTAAAAGAAAATGGAGAATATGCTCTTATGTGGAAACAACAACAAGAGTTAGAGAAATATGGTAAGGAGGGAAGAGAAAATGATGAAAAAGAACTGGAAAATTGCTTGTAAAATGGCAAAAATGATTCGTCCACTCTTTCTTTATATGATTCTTGCTATTATAATGGGAATAGCAGGGTTCTTATGTTCCACATTCATTCCCGTTTTGGGAAGTATGGGAATTATGAATGTTTTAGGGGAAACAACGGTATTGTCTTTAAAACAGATCTTTATTTTAGTCATCATCTTTGCAGTTCTTCGCGGTATTTTACGTTATGCCGAGCAAGCCAGCAATCATTACATAGCCTTTCGTCTGTTAGCATTGATTCGTGATCGTTTATTTCAGGCATTACGAGCTCTTTGTCCAGCAAAATTAGAAGGGAAAGAGAGAGGAAACTTAATCGCTCTATTAACGGCTGATGTGGAGCTTTTAGAGGTCTTTTATGCTCATACTATTTCACCTGTTGCCATTGCCATAGGAATGAGTTTGATCATGAGTTTATGGATTGGAAGTTATCATGTTCTATTGGGAGTTCTTGCCCTTGTGAGTTATGGCATCATTGGCATTTGGATTCCTACTTATATTGCGGGAAGAGGAAAATCCCTAGCAAGACAGTTTCGAGATGCTTCTGGGGAGCTTGGAAATCATGTGCTTGATAGTTTACGAGGATTAGAAGAAAGCCTTCAATACGGAATGGAAGAAACAAGGCTATTTGAAATGAAAGAAAAAAGTAGGAAACTTTCTATATTGGAAGGAAAAATGAAAGAAGGAACGGGAACGAATACAGCCATCACAAATACCATTGTTTTATTCCTAACACTTTTCTTTTTCGTTTGTGCTTCCTATTTATTTTTAGCAGGACAGATTGCATTTGAAGGAGTACTAGTGCCATTTGTGACTTTCGTTTCTTCCTTTGGACCAGTGCTTGCTTTAGCCAGCTTAGGAAGTACATTACAACCTACGTTTGCGGCAGCGGAGAGGGTATTTGAAATTTTGGAAGAAGTACCAGTAGTAGAAGAAGTGAAGGAGGGAGTAATAAAAGAATTTAGCGGAGCAGATTGCAAAAATGTAACATTTGCTTATGAAGATCAAGGAAAAGAAACAGAGATCTTAAAGAATTTTAGTTTAGAATTAAAACCAAATCAAGTGATAGGCTTGGTCGGAAAAAGCGGTAGTGGAAAATCCACATTATTGAAATTATTCATGCGTTTTTGGGATACAGGGCAAGGAAGTGTGAATCTATCTGGAGAGAACATTAAAAACTGGAATACGAAAAGTCTTCGCAATCAAGAAAGTTATATGACACAGGAAACGCACTTATTCCACGATACAATTGAACGAAACATTAAAATTGCAAAGTGGAATGCAACACAAGAAGAGTTAGAAGAGGCTTGTAAAAAAGCATCCATCCATGATTTTATCCTTTCTTTACCAAATGGATATCAGACACAAGTCGGAGAACTTGGGGACACGCTATCTGGTGGGGAACGACAAAGAATTGGGCTTGCACGAGCATTTTTGCATAACGCTCCCTTTCTTTTATTGGATGAACCTACAAGCAACTTGGATAGCTTAAATGAAGCAGTGATTTTAAAATCTCTTAATGAACAAAGAAAAGAAAAAACGATTGTTCTTGTATCCCATCGAGAATCCACTATGCACATGGCAGATCAAGTGTACTATGTAGAAAATGGTAGAAAGAGTTGATGAAATGGAGAAGAGTATCAAAGAAAAACGATTGGAAGAACAAAAGATGGTGCAAGAAATGATACAATTGTATTGTAGAAAAAAGCATCGTAGAAAAAAAGGGGAAGGACTTTGCACTGAATGTGAGTCCTTATTAAAGTATGCGAAACAAAGGGCGAGCCAATGCCCTTTTATGGAAACAAAGACATTTTGTTCTGCTTGTAAAGTTCACTGTTATAAGCCAGAGATGAGAGAGAAAATTCGAGAAGTCATGCGATTTTCTGGACCTAGAATGCTATTTCATCATCCAGTGCTAGCGATCAAACATATAATTGTTACAATAAAAGGATGATAAGAAAAGGAGAAGAAAAATGAGAATTATATATATCGTGCTTGGGTGTCTATCATTATTATTAGGCGGGATTGGTGCTGCGTTACCACTTTTACCGTCATTTCCATTTTTATTATTTTCTGCCTTTTGCTTTGGGAAAAGCTCAAAACGCTTGCATAACTGGTTTATTCATACTAACCTTTATAAAAACAACTTAGAAAGTTATGTAAAAGGTCAGGGGATGACTAGGAAAACAAAGATACGGATTATGGTTTTTGTAACGCTGACAATGAGTATTGGTTTTATTATGATGAGTCAAGTAACAGTGGGAAGAATAATTTTAGCTTGTGTATGGCTCTTTCATATTTATTATTTTACTTGTCGGGTCAAGACTATCGCCTAAAGAAAAGGAGAATGGTTTGATAAGAGGTTGTATTTATGCTATAATAAATAATTACAAATTATCTTTGTAAAATAAGACAAGAAAAATACATGGTAAAGGAAAAGATCAGATGAAAATGATGGTATCGACAAAGGGACGTTATGCCCTTCGAATTATGCTCGATTTAGCACAGCATTCAGATGGTACAAATATTTCCCTATCCGATATAGCAAAACGACAACAAATTTCCGTAAAATATATGGAAGCGGTCATATCAACTTTGAATAAAGGTGGACTTGTTGTAAGTAAAATGGGAAAGAAAGGTGGATATCGCCTAGCAAAAGAACCAAGCGAATACACAGTTTTAGAAATTTTGAATCTTACAGAGGGAAAACTAGCTCCTGTCACCTGTTTAAAAGAAGAAGAGAACCCATGTGAAAGGGCAAAGGATTGTATCACACTTCCTATGTGGAAACAGGTGGAGGAACTGGTCACTCATTATTTTGAATCCATTACATTACAAGATCTACTGGATGGAAAAGTAGTCAGATAAAAGTAAAAAATCTTTGGAAGAGGCGATAAGCCAATGTCCAAAGATTTTTTTGTTGTATACAGTTATACAATATGACAAGCCACAAAATGCCCATCAGAAACTTCACGAAATTCTGGTTCTGTCATAGCACATTCCGGTTTTGCATATGGACAACGGGTGTGGAATCGACAGCCAGATGGAATATTTAATGGGCTTGGAAGATCCCCTTTTATAATTTGTCGTTTGGCGATGCGAGCCGTTTTAGGATCGGCAATTGGAATGGCGGATAGAAGTGCTTTTGTGTAGGGATGAAGAGGATTATCATATAATTCATCACTATCAGCAATTTCTACGATTTTACCAAGATACATAACGCCAATGCGATCAGAGATATGGCGAACCATGGATAAGTCATGGGCAACGAATAAATAAGTTAGACCAAATTCTGCCTGTAAATCTTCTAGCATATTGACAACTTGTGCTTGAATGGATACATCAAGAGCAGAGATCGGCTCATCACATAAAACAAATTCTGGACGAACAGCTAAAGCACGAGCAATGCCGATTCGCTGTCTTTGACCACCAGAAAATTCATAGGCATATTTTTCCATATCATCAGGTTTCATTCCTACGGTTTTTAAGAGAGAAACAATGCGTTCCTCCATTTCAGAAGAAGAAAGATTTCCTTCCAATGAAAGAGGTTCGCTTATAATCTCACGAACATTGTGATGCGGATCAAGAGCAGAATAAGGATCTTGGAAAATAATCTGCATTTTTGTTCGATACGCATTTAATTGTTTTCCTTTTAACGTTGTGATATCCGTTCCATTATAAAGAATGTTTCCACCAGTTGGTTCATACATACGAATGAGAGTTCGACCAAATGTGGATTTTCCGCATCCAGATTCTCCAACAAGTCCAAAAGTTTCTCCTTTTCTAATGGAAAGAGAAATCTTATCCACAGCACGAACTTCTTGTTTAGATTTTCCAAAGAAGTTTTTTACAGGAAAGTATTTTTGAAGTTCTTGTGCTTCAACAAGAATCTCAGAGTTATGATTTGACATGAGTACCTTCTCCTTTCTCTTTCATTTGATCGAGCTGTTCGTCTGTAAAAATGCACATAGCTCTTTGGGTATCAGAGTATTTACGATATTCTGGCAATCCTTCCAGACATTTTTTTGTTGCAAAATTACAGCGTTCTGCAAATGGACATCCAGACGGTGGATTTAAGAGAGAAGGTGCCATGCCAGGAATTGGTTCTAAGCGTTCCTTTACTCCTGTTACAGGTTTTGGTATGGCATGAAGTAAAGCCCTTGTATAAGGATGACTTGGATGATAAAAGATTTCATCGGTCAGCCCTTCCTCCATGACAAGCCCACCATACATAACCACAATACGATTGCTTAGACTGGCAACAACACCGAGATCGTGAGTGATCAGCACAATGCTCATATGCTCTTTTTCTTGAAGCTCTTGTAACAGCTCAAGAATTTGTGCTTGAATTGTTACATCAAGAGCGGTTGTTGGTTCATCGGCAATGAGAAGTTTTGGGTTACAGCAAAGTGCCATAGCGATTAAAACTCTTTGACGCATTCCGCCTGAAAATTCATGAGGGTATTGTTTTAGACGGCTCTCAGGAGAAGGAATCCCTACTTTCTTTAAGGCTTCCACAGCCTCTTTTGTTGCTTCTGCCTTCTTCATACCTCGATGGCGGATTAAAACCTCACATAGATGTTGTCCAATGGTTTTTAATGGATTTAAAGCAGTCATTGGATCTTGAAAGATCATAGCGATTTCTTTCCCACGCATCTTTCTTTGTTGTTCTTTTGAAATATTTTGTATATCATTGGATTCAAAACGAATCTGTTCTGCGGTAATTTGAGCATTTTCAGGAAGAATACCCATGATGGATTTCATAAGAACACTTTTTCCACTTCCAGATTCTCCTACAACGGAGAGGATTTCTCCTTTATTCACATGGATATCAACTCCACGAACTGCTTTTACGAGGTTTTTTTGCATTTGAAATGTTGTATTCAAATTTTTTACCTCTAAAAGTTTTGTTTTTTGTTCCATGGTTTTTCTCCTTCCTATTCTTTTTCACCAGAAGTCACTCTTGGTTCCATATAAATGCGTAAGAGGTTACCAAGTTTATTGAATGCAAAGATGGTACAAACAATTAAAAGACCTGGAATAAAAGCCATATAAAGTGCATTTTGTAAATTAGTTTGTGCCGATTGCAATAGACTTCCCCAAGAGGACATTGGTTGTTGAATACCGATTCCCAAGAAACTTAAAGAGGATTCCGTCATAATAGCTCCAGCAATGCTTGTTGTTCCAGCAATAATAATCGTTGGAAAAACAGACGGGATGACATGAGAGAGGATAACTTTCCAAAATGGAGTTCCTACGAACTTAGCATACATGACATATTCTCTCTCTTTTACAGACAGGGTTTCTGCTCGAACTAAACGTGCAATTTCCATCCATGTAAAGCATCCAATAACAATAATAATGGATTTTAAGCCAGGATTTAAGAATATACTAATGACGGTTACTAAGATCATCCATGGGATAGAAGACATAATATCCACAATTCGCATGAGAATCATATCAATGATACCACCACAATAGCCAGAGATCGTACCAACGGATACGCCAATGAAAACACTAGCCAACATGGCAAGAACACCAACTAATAACGAAACACGACCGCCATAAATAACACGAGCTAAATAATCTCTACCGACTTCATCTGTTCCAAACCAATGCTCTGCTGATGGTGGTGTTAGCATATTCATAACATCGGTTTTATTTGGATCGATTGGAAGAAGAGGAGCGATTAAGGAGATTACAATGATGAAGGCGAGGAATATAAGAGAAGCAATCGCCACTTTATCCTTTTTTAATGCAGAAAGCACATGCTCCATTCTTCTTTTTTTAGAATTATTTTCTTTCTTTTTCATCATAAATCACCCCATTTCTCTAATTCTAGGATCGGTCACACAGTATAAAATATCAGACAATAAGTTACCAAGAATCACTAAAGTAGAAGATAACACTAAAATTGCCATGACAATTGGATAGTCCATACTTTGGATGGCTTTAATAAAGTAAGGTCCGATTCCCGGCCAGCCAAAAATTGTTTCTGTAATGATAGCTCCTGTTACTAGCATAGGAAGTGCCATTCCTAACTTTGTGATAACGGGAAGGAGAACATTTTTACAGACGTGTTTGAACATAATTTCTTTTTTGGAAGCTCCAAACGCATTTTGTACCATAACATAATCTTCTGCATATTGTGTGATGGTAGAAGAACGAACATAGCGAATGGAATCTGGAAGGAATCCGAGTGTAAGTACGATATAAGGCATAATAAAATGTCGCATATAATCGGCAAAAGAAGATTCTAAGCCGATGGTGTGCATACCGAGGATTGGAAGAACCTTTAATTTGTATCCAAAGAAATAGATTAAGAGCATAGCAACCCAAAAAGTTGGTGTAGCAATGCCGATAGAAGCAAGACCATCAATGAGTTTATCTTGCCATTTATTTTTATGAGAACCAGCCACTAAACCGAGTATAATAGATAAAATATACGCGGTGAGATAGGCGGGCAATACCAATTTTATTGTGTTAGGAATGCGGGCTACTAAGTCATCTGCAATATTTTGGTGGGTAACGATGGAATAGCCAAAGTTTCCACCTAACATTCCTTGAATCCAACGGATGTATTGGATATATACTGGTTGATCGTATCCATATTTGGCACGAATTAAGTCGATGGTTTCTTGTGACATCTTTGGATTGGTCATAGAATCAATCGCATCATAAGGTGCCATATGAATTAAGGTAAAGCAAATAATTGTAATAATGAGAATCATAGGAATTGCGGTTAAGATTCTTTTTAAAATATATTTTGCCATAAAAGCTCCTTTCCATTTTGTTATTTAAAAAGGGCTATCGTATGAAGAAATCTACGATAGCCTCTTAGCTAATTAATTCATTTTTAATTTAGAGGTATCTTCAAATGTATAAACAGGAACTAGTTTGGCTTCTTCAATTCCGGATACATTATTGGAGATAACAAGTATTCTTTTGTTTGAAGTGATAGGATAAAAACATCCTGTATTTTGAATTGCTTGTTGAACTTTTGTATAAATCTCTTTACGTTTTTCTGGATCAGTTTCTGTTCTACCCTGCTTAAATAATTGATCGATTTCAGGATAATCATAGTGCATATAATTGAAAGCAGCAGTGGATTCAAATAAACTTGAGAATGTATCTGGATCAATTCCCATAATATATCCACCAAAATAAGCATCATATTCATTATTTGGATCTTTCATCGCATTGGATAAAGCAGTAGCATCTCCACCGGCTAATTCCACAGTAACGCCGACTTTTTGTAACTGTTCTTGAACCATAACAGCTTGTTTTTGTTGTACAGGATCAGAACTTGCAAATCCGAGCTTGATCTTTAAATTTTCTGCCCCAGCTTCTTTTAACATCTGCTTGGATTTTTCAATATTTTGTTCGTATTTTTCAACATTTTCTGTGAAGTATTCATTTCCTGGTGGGATAAAGCTCCAAGGAGTTTCATAATTTTCTGCTGTGAGGAAACAAGCCTGATTCATTTCATCACGATTTAAAGCGAAGAGAAGTGCTTGACGAACTTTTTCATCTTTAATGCGATTGGCATTGATCATGAGATAACCAACACGTCCTTCACTATATGCTACTGTTTTTAAATTATTTTCTTCGATTTTCATTTGTTGAACTTCTGATGGAGTTCCGATCCAAGCATTGACTTCACCGCTTTGGATGGCGAGCATAGCAGTGTTAGAGTTTTCAATAATCTGGAACACGATAGTATCAATGTCTGGTGTTCCTAAGAAGTAGCTATCATTTTTGGAGAATTTCACATAGGAACCAGCACTGTATTCGCTCATAACATAAGGACCTGTTCCAACAGGATTCATATTGAATTCATTATTTTCAAAGTCTGTTACATTCTCATAAATGTGTTTTGGCATGATGAAAATGTTAGAGAGCATTTCTAAAGCAGAAGCGTTAACGAAAGGCATTGTCATAGAAACGGTATAATCATCAATTTTTTCTACTTTCACAGTTCCTTGATCATAAACGAGCTGTGAATAAGCCCAACCACCATTTTTTTCATCTGCCATTGCTTCGTAGGTGAATACCACGTCATCTGCTGTAAATGGTTGACCATCAGACCATTTTACATCATCACGAAGGTGGAACGTATAGGTTAAATTGTCATCGGATACTTCCACATCTTTTGCGAGGAACCAATTGATACCATCCGCATTATACATTAAGAGTGGAGAGTAGATCATTTTGATTGTCATAAGACCGAAACGATCGGATGTTGTAATTACATTTACATTATTTCCCGGATCACCAGCAATTGCATAAGTAAATGTTTTACCACTTGTGGATTGTCCTGTGGCAGTTGCATTTGCGTTGCCTGATGTGTCCTCTGCTGTTGGATCTTTAGAACATCCGCTTAAAGCAGAAAGGGCAAGTGCTGAAACACAAAATAACGCCACCGTGCGTTTTAATTTTTTGAATGTCATTTCAAAATCACTCCTTATATTAATATTAAAAATTTGATAAATGAGTATACATAAAAAGGTTTATATTTACATCGTTAACGTTTTATCATGATGATATTATAAATTACATCCGTAAATTTTGTCAACGAATTTCGATGTGCAATGGGCTTTCCATATAAAGGATAAGCAAATAGGACATTCATATAAAAGAGAATGTCCTATTTCCACTTTCTACATTTTATAATTTGTTTTATTGCTTGAGCATACCCATTACAATTTTTTCGCTTGTAATTGGAAGCTCACGAATCCATACACCTGTTGCATTTGCCACTGCATGAACAAGAGCAGGAGATGGTGTATTGATAACAATTTCACCAATGGATTTTGCACCAAATGGACCAGTTTTTTCATAACTGCTTTCAATTTCCACACGAATGGTTCCAATATCAAGGCGAGTAGGAATTTTATATTGCATAAAGGAATTATTTTTTAATACACCTTTTTCATCATACTGGATATTTTCTGTCATAGCCATACCAATGCCCTGTACAAGACCACCTTCTGTTTGTACACGAACAAGGTTTGGATTCAGTGGAGTACCACTATCAACCACAGCGACATAATCGATGATGTCAAAAGCACCAGTTTCTTTATCCAGTTCGATCTCTACCATACCAACCATGAAAGGAGGAGGGGACACAGGAGAGCTATGGCTTACCGTAACTTCCAATGCTTGGGTATTACCGCACATAGAACCAGTAGCAATATCCATTAAAGATACACTTTCGTCTGTTTCTGGATAGTAAACACGTTTTCCGTCAAATTCTAAGTCTTTCCAATCTCGTTTTAAAATAGGAGCAGAATATTTCTTTAAACGTTTAATCAGTTTTTCACAAGCCAGTTCCACTGCTTTTCCTGTTACATATGCAGTACTAGAAGCATAGGAACCAGAATCATAAGGAGAAGAGTCAGTATCCGCTGCTAGGACAGTAATGTCTTCAAAATCACAATTTAAACATTCAGCTGCCACCTGAGCCAGTGTTGTATCGCAACCAGTTCCCATATCAGCAGCACCAAATAATAGCGTATAGACACCATCATCGTTTAATTTAATGGTGGCAGAACCAACATCCACGTTGGAAATACCAGAACCTTGCATGGCAAGTGCCATTCCGACACTGCGAATTTTACCGTTTCCAAGATCTTTACAAGGATATTTTTCATCCCATTTGATCATTTCTTTTGCACGAGCAAGACAGCGATCAAGAGCACAGCTATTGGCAGTTTCTCCATAATATGCAGGCATCAGATCTCCTTGACGCACCATATTCATTTCACGGAGTGCAACAGGATCCATATTGAGTTTCGTTGCAAGTTCATTGACAGCAGATTCCACCGCAAAGATCCCCTGTGTTGCACCATATCCACGATAAGCACCTGCTGACATCACGTTGGTATACACAACATCATAAGCAAAGCGATAAGCGTCAAGATCACGGTAAAGAGGAATGGATTTGTGCCCAGAAAGACCAACGGTTGTAGGACCATGTTCTCCATAAGCACCTGTATTGGAGAGTGTGTAAACATCAATTCCGCGAATTTTACCATCTTTCATCGCACCAATTCTAACGTGCATTTCCATTTCATGTCTAGGAGAAGACGCAATTTGAGATTCTTCTCTTGTAAAAATCATTTTGGATGGTTTTTTTGTCATCCATGTAACAAAAGCAGGATATACTTCACTAACAGCAGTCTGCTTTGCACCAAAACCGCCACCAATACGAGGTTTTGTTACACGAATCTGAGATTTTGGAATGCCTAAAGCATTGGCAATGATTCTTCGTACATGAAAGACGATCTGCGTGGAGCTAAAAATGTTTAGACGTCCATAGGCATCAATATAACAAGCTGTACCAAAAGGTTCCATCATCGCTTGTTGATTAGCTTTTGTATGGTATACGTGATCGATAACAACGTCACATTCTGATAAGACTTGTTCAATATCTCCAGCACCATCAACTTCAGAGGCACATAAGTTACGTTTATTATCCGCTCCAACAGGGCAAAGAGAACGCCAATTTTCTTCTGGATGAACGAGAATTTCATTGTCTTTTGCAGTGTGGAAATCAAGAATTGCAGGTAACACTTTATATTTTACTTTAATAAGTTTTAATGCTTTATCAACACAGGCTTCATTTTCACCAGCGATAATGGCAACGGGATCGCCAACATAGCGAACCTGACGATCGAGAATTTGACGATCGTATGGACTTGGTTCAGGATATGTTTGACCAGCAAGGGTAAAGCGATGGTTTGGCACATCTTTATAGGTGAAAATGGCTTCAATACCAGGTACTTTTAAAGCCTTATCGAGTTTTATTTCTTTAATGAGGGCGTTTGCATGAGGACTTCTCAAAACTTTTACAATCAAGGAATCCGGTCTTGCTAAATCATTCAAAAACAGAGGTTTTCCCTGTACAAGTGACATGGCGTCTTTTTTTCGGATTGGTTGGTTGATATATCTCATTTAGAGCCCTCCTTTTTATATTGAAGAAATGCCTTAATTCCTCTTAATTGTCCTTCATAACCAGAACAACGGCAGAGATTTCCAGCAAGATATTCTTTAATTTCATCATCACTTGGATCAGGATTTTCACGGAATAAAGCAATGGCATTCATAATAGTTCCAGGGTTGCAAAATCCACATTGTTCTGCTCCTTGATCCGCGATAAATGCTCCAAATTCTTTTGCTTCTTCTTGGAGTCCTTCTAATGTATCAATACGAGAACCATCTGCTCTCATAGCAAGCATAGAACAAGAGAGAACTGGTTTCCCATTCATAAATACAGTACAAAGACCACAGTTTGAAGTTTCGCATCCACGTTTTACGCTATAACAGCCGTGGGAACGCACAAAATCGATCAACAATAAGTCAGGAGAAACTTCTTCTTTAATCGGTTTTCCATTTAAAATTAGTGAAAGGATCATTTTTTCTTACCTCCTGCTTGTGTTGTTTGTTCAATTTGTAAATATCCTCGTTTAGAAAGGACTTTTACAAGGTGAAGACGGTATTCGGCACTAGCACGCATATTAGAACCAGTTGTAGTATGTTCTGCTACATATTGAGCAAAAATATCAGCATTTTTGTTCAAGTCATCTTCTTTAAGAAGTTCTTTTGGAACGTCGATGATGATTGCTTTTGCAGGACGAGCACCAATAACCGCACGATAAGA
Organism: uncultured Eubacteriales bacterium; assembly: GCA_949284175.1. Classification (GTDB taxonomy): domain Bacteria; phylum Bacillota; class Clostridia; order Lachnospirales; family Lachnospiraceae; genus Scybalomonas. The sequence goes on along the minus strand of CASDVE010000017.1, from coordinate 54,056 downwards.
ACCGTTTAAGTAGGAAACGGAACAGGCAAGCACAGGAAAGTCTGTCTTTGTATTGCGATGAGAAAGATAGGCACTTTTCAGCGGAACTTTTTTCACAATCAAACGAACAAGAATATCATTATCAAGTGGCATTGTTACAAACTCAGATAGTGGTATGATGCCAGCATTAAAAAGTTCAACTTGTGTATCAAGTGCTAAAAACATAGTTAAAACGTCGGAAAAACCGAAACGTCCAAATATGCTTCCACCAACTGTTGCTAAGTTGCGGAACTGTACGCCAACAATACTTTTTACGCTTTCAGAAACGGCATTGCTTGTGTATTCATTGAGTGATGTATGCTGTTCCAATTGACGAAGAGTTACCATACAACCGATGGAAAATTCCTCTTTTGTTTCTGTAATGACATCAAGATTGAGTCCTGAAAGATCAATTGCAGTTTGAATGGATGCGTTACTCATTTTCATCCAAAGCATACCACCGAGTATTCGGCTTGTCCGTTTCTGATTTAATTCATAAGCTTCAGAAAGACTTTGGGCTTTTACATAGTTTTTGATTGTAAGCACGTTTGCTTCCTCCCTAATGGTTTATTGTTATTGAGTTCTTTAGTTCTTTATGAACACAACGCAATATGTTCATTTACGTGAAGGCAATTGGTCAGAAACTATGCTGGTATAAGTTCTGACGACTGCTCACGAACGTGAGAAACTCGTGAAACGTGTTTCTCATCGTTTCACCAATACTACATTATATAGTATGAAATGTAATTTTGGCAACTATAAATGGTTTTTTTATCAAAATTTGTTGAAAAGTACAAAAAATATTCAATAAAATAGGAAGAAACAGGGATTATTTTTGAATCATGCAAAGGGAATTTCTCAGCAAATGAAAAGAAAGAGAAGTAGATGTTTGCTTGATGGATTGCTATGTGATATAATGTCCACATTGGCAATGAGGATGTAAAATATGTCAAGAAAAGATTGCCTCATGCTTGTATGAAGCTAGAAAGTACAAAGTGGAGTTATGTTCGCACTATAAAGTAAAATTGATTCTAAAGAGGGTGTTTATATGACTTGTTTGGAAGCACAATCTATGATTACTGCATTTATTGATGATAATTTGGATGACGAACAATTGACAGAATTTATCCACCATATGAGAAATTGTCCGGATTGTAAAGAAGAATTAGAAGTGTATTATACATTGATAGTTGGAATGAAACAGCTTGATAACAACGAAAAACTATCCAATAATTTCGCACAGGAACTAGAAAAGAAATTGTCCTATCATGAAAATCGAATCCGAGGGCATAAACGTGTGATGATGGAAACAAGATTCGGAGTATCCGCTGTTATTACCATTCTACTAGCTGTCGTATTGTTCCAACTTGGTCACATGGTATTGCATTGGAAGAGCAGTCCTTTGAAAGAGGATACAGGAAAATATTATTATATGAAAGTAAAACCACATCTATTTTATCCGGATGATTATGCTCTTCGCAATCCATATAGTGGAACTGAGTAAATAATTAGGAGAATAAAGAATGAAAAAAAAGTTATTATTAGTCGATGGACATAGTATTTTAAATCGAGCATTTTATGGATTACCACCACTTACTAACAGTGCTGGTTTGCATACCAATGGAGTGCTTGGATTTTTAAATATTTTATTTCGATTTTTAGAGGAGGAAAAGGCGACCCATTTGCTTGTGGCATTTGACAGAAAAGAGCCAACCTTTCGCCATGAGATGTTTAAGGAGTATAAGGGAACAAGAAAAGGGATGCCACAAGAGCTTCTTGAGCAAGTTCCACTTATGAAAGAAGTGTTGCAGGCAATGCAAGTGCCGGTTGTAGAGCGAGCAGGATATGAAGCCGATGATATTCTTGGAACGATTTCAAGAGAAGCCATCAAAGAAGGCTATGCGGTTTCTATTTTATCTGGAGATCGCGATCTGTTACAACTTGCAACCGATGAGATTTTAATTCGGATTCCAAAGACAAAAGCCTCTGGAACAACAGTGGAAGATTATTATGCAAAAGATGTAAAAGAAAAATATCAAGTGACTCCAGAAGAGTTTATTGATGTAAAAGGGTTGATGGGAGATCCTTCTGATAATATTCCAGGTGTTCCAGGGATTGGAGAAAAGACAGCCACAAAGATTATTACTATGTACCACTCCATTGAAAATGCCTATGCACATTTAGAAGAGATTAAGCCAAAGAAAGCAAAAGAAAACTTGGAAGCCTATTATGAGCAGGCACTATTAAGTAAGACCCTTGCTACGATCAAATTGGATTGTAAACTGGATTATGAATTAGAACAAGCAGAAATAGGGAATTTATATACAAAAGAGGCATATCAATATTTTCAAAAGTTAGAATTTAAGTCATTATTAGGACGATTTTCAGAAGAAGAAAAAGAGGATTTTTTATTAGAGCTTACCATTGTGGAAGACTTTAATGAAGCAGAACTTTTGTTTAAAAAGGCTTATGATTCCAAAAAGTTTGGATTTGCAGTCGTAGAAGAAGAACCTTTCTTTGGTATTTCCTTAGCATTTTCAAAAGAGGAAATTTATTTTATCAAAGAGGGCGGATTTTTAACAAAAGCATATCTAGCGGAAGAACTTTCAAAAGCCTGTGAAGGAGAAGGATATGCAGTAACTATGGAGTTAAAGCCAGCTCTTTCTTGGTTAACGGTGACAGAAGAAACAAAAGGATTGATGGATATTGGAATCGGTGCGTATTTGATGAATCCATTAAAAGATACGTACCACTATGATGATATTGCAAGAGATTATTTGGAGCTTTCTCTTCCGTCCAAAGAAGAGAGTCTTGGCAAGAAGGGTATCCTATCCGCCTATGAAGAAGGAGAGGAAAAAGCAAAGCAAATCCTTGCCTATTTATCCTATATTCCATTGGAAGCTACGGAGATTATAAGAGAAAAATTACAGGAAATGGAAATGCTTTCCCTCTATGAAGAGGTGGAGATGCCAACCATCTTTGCTCTTTATGATATGCAGGAAAGAGGCATTTGTGTGAACAAAGAGGCGTTAAAAGAGTATGGAGATAGTTTAGTTGGTAAAATTACAGAGTTAGAGCAGTCCATCTATGATCATGCAGGACAAGTATTCAATATTAACTCTCCAAAACAACTTGGAGTTGTCCTCTTTGAGGATATGAAACTTCCAGGAGCTAAAAAGACAAAGACTGGATATTCAACCAGTGTGGATGTATTGGAAAAGATTCGCATGGAACATCCAATCATTGACGAGATTTTGGAATATCGCCATTTAGCGAAGTTAAAATCCACGTATGCGGATGGATTAGCAGGATACATTCAAGAAGATGGAAGGATTCATGGTATTTTTAATCAAACGGTGACAGCTACGGGACGAATTAGCAGTACCGAACCAAACCTTCAAAATATTCCAATTCGTTTGCCTCTTGGAAGAGCCATTCGTAAGGTGTTCATTCCAAAAGAAGGATTTGTATTTGTGGATGCAGATTATTCTCAAATTGAACTTCGGATACTTGCTCATATTTCAGGAGATGAAACGTTGATCAATGCTTATAAACAGCATCAAGATATTCATGCAACAACAGCATCCGAAGTTTTTCATGTGCCACTTGATCAAGTGACAGAAGAGCAAAGACGGGATGCAAAAGCGGTTAATTTTGGAATTGTGTATGGACTCAGTGCTTTTGGGCTCAGCCAAGATCTGCATATTTCAAGAAAACAGGCAACAGAATACATTGATCGTTATTTTAAGACTTACCCTCAAGTAAAAGAATTTTTGGATGGCATTGTGGAAGAAGCGAAAGAGAACGGTATGGTTCGCACGATTTTCAATCGCATTCGACCAATCCCAGAATTGTCTTCTAGCAATTTTATGCAGAGAAACTTTGGAGAGAGGGTGGCAATGAACTCTCCAATTCAAGGTTCAGCTGCGGATATTATGAAGATAGCAACCATTCATGTAAATATGCGTATGAAAAAAGAAAAATTGAAGTCACGCCTGATTTTACAAATTCATGATGAGTTACTCATTGAAACAAGCGTTGATGAAGTGGAACGGGTAAAACAGATCTTAGAAGAAGAAATGGTAGGAGCGGTGGAGCTGAAAGTACCATTAGAGATTGGAATTAGCGAAGGAAGCAACTGGTTTGAGGCGAAGTAGAGTAGGAGGAAGAATGAAGGTAATCGGAATTACAGGCGGTGTGGGATGCGGAAAGAGTTTTATCATGGAGCAGTTACAAGAGCGATATGGTGTAGCTGTTATTTTAACCGATCTCGTCGCCCATGATCTCATGGAAGTTGGACAAAAAAGCTATGAAGATATTGTCGCTTACTTTGGAGAAAAGATTTTAAAAAGTGATAAGTCCATTGATAGACAAGCTCTCGGACAAATTGTATTTCACGATGAAAAGAAGTTAAAAATTTTAAATGAAATGACCCATCCAAATGTAAAAGAAGAAGTAAAAAGACGCATTGCTTTCATAAAAGAAAAAGGAGAGACCCCTTTGATTGCGGTGGAAGCAGCACTTTTAATTGAGGATCACTATGACGAAATTTGTGAAGAGCTTTGGTTCATTGATGCCAGTGAAGAAGTGAGGATGAAGCGTTTGATGGAAAAGCGGGGATATACAAAGGAAAAATGTTTATCCATTATGTCAAAGCAACTGAAAAGAGAAGTATTTTTACAGCACTGTAAACGGGTGATCCAAAATGATACAACGAAAGAAGATGCTATCGAGCAAATGGATAACATTATGAAGGAAATATTTTCATAAGTTGCAAAAAGAATTTTTGTATATTAGCCAAAAATAGTTGAAAAATTTGTGAAAATACAGATAAAATGGCAAATTTATAGAGAGGATGGCAAATAGGATTGCCATTCTCTTTTTAAATATGATATAGTATGTTAAAATAATCTATTATCCAAATGGTGGTGTTCAAAAAGAGAAGGATTGCAAAATACTAGAACATGAATAAGAAGAAGTTCTCATGGCTGGATAATAGAAACCACATAATTTTTAGAAGGAAAAGAGAAGAATATGAAACTAACAAGTTTTGCCAGTGGAAGCAGTGGAAACTGTGTGTTTGCTGGTTCAGATAATACACATATTTTGATTGATGCTGGAATCAGTGCAAAGAAAATTGAGAACGGTTTAAGAGAGCTTTCTTTGACAGGAAAGGACTTAAATGGCATTTTGGTCACTCATGAACATGTCGATCATATTAGTGGACTTGGGGTGATGGCAAGACGCTATGGAGTTCCTATCTATGCAACAAAAGGAACAAAAAAAGCGATTCTTGGAGCGAAGAGTGTTGGAAAAATTGAAGAGGAATTGATTCATGTTATTGAACCAGAGGAAGATTTTATCATTGGGGATTTGACACTGAATGCCACTTCTATTTGGCATGATGCTTCTGATCCTGTATGCTATACAATTAAAAAAGGAAAAAAGAAGGCAGCTGTTGTCACCGATCTTGGAGATTATAACGAGCATATTATAGAAAAATTAAAAGATTCCAATGTGCTTTATGTCGAGGCAAACCATGACGTAAAAATGTTGGAAGTAGGACCATATCCTTATTATTTAAAACAGAGAATACTTGGAAGACATGGACATTTATCCAATGAAAGGGCAGGACAGTTTATTGAACAACTTTGGAATGATCAATTGGAACATATTTTTCTTGGACATTTAAGCAAAGAAAATAACTTTGAAGAACTTGCTTATGAAACCGTTAAATTGGAACTTGAAAATAGTTCAGTTGGAAAGCGAACAAATGAAGTTCCAATTCAGGTGGCTAGACGGGATTGCCCGTCAGAGCTTATATATATCAATGGATAATGAAAATTAAGGAGGAATCGGACATGAATAAGACAGTCATCACAGTAGTAGGAAAAGACAGTGTAGGTATTATTGCAAGAATTTGTACTTACATGGCAGAAAATGGGATCAATATTTTGGATATTTCTCAGACCATTGTATCTGGGTATTTCAATATGATGATGATTACAGAATCCGATTATGCAGTAAAGGATTTTCCAACAATGGCACAGGATTTAGAAACCATTGGTGAAGAAATCGGCGTGAGCATACATATTCAAAATGCAGAAATTTTTGAAAAAATGCACAGAATTTAGAAGGGAGGGTTTCAAACGATGATTAATATAAATGAGGTTTTTGAAACCAACCGAATGATTCATGAGATGAATCTGGATGTTAGAACGATTACTATGGGAATTAGCCTTTTAGACTGTACAGGAAGTACATTAGAAGAAGTTGGAGAAAACATCTATAAAAAAATTACGACAAAAGCAAAAGATCTTGTAAAGACAGGAGAAGAGATTGAAAGAGAATTTGGTGTTCCGATTGTGAACAAGAGAATTTCTGTCACACCAATTGCCTTAATCGGCGGTGGCGTATGCAAAACAGAAGACGATTTTGTATATCTTGCAAAAGTTCTTGACCGCTCTGCAAAAGAAGTGGGGGTAAACTTTATTGGTGGATATTCTGCTCTTGTTTCAAAGGGAATGACTCCAGCGGATGAGTTATTAATTCGCTCCCTTCCAAAGGCATTATCTCAAACAGAGATCGTTTGTTCTTCTGTCAATGTGGGCTCTACGAAAACAGGTATCAATATGGATGCCATAAAGCTCATTGGAGAAAAGATTGTGGAAACAGCAGAAGCGACAAAGGAAAAGGATTCCTTTGGAAATGCAAAATTCGTTGTTTTTTGTAATGCACCGGATGATAATCCCTTTATGGCAGGAGCATTTCATGGAGTGACAGAGCCAGATGTTGTGATTCATGTTGGTGTAAGTGGACCAGGTGTTGTAAAGCGTGCCATCGAAAAAGTTCGTGGCAAAGATTTTGAAGTGCTTTGTGAAACCATTAAAAAGACCGCTTTTAAGATTACAAGGGTGGGACAGCTTGTGGCAAAAGAAGCATCCAAACGTCTAGGAGTCCCATTTGGAATCATCGATCTTTCTCTTGCACCAACACCAGCCGTTGGTGATAGTGTTGGTGAAATTTTAGAAGAGATTGGTTTAGAGTATACAGGAGCACCGGGAACAACAGCAGCTCTTGCCATGTTAAATGATCAGGTGAAAAAAGGTGGTGTCATGGCATCTTCTTATGTTGGAGGGTTAAGTGGTGCATTTATTCCAGTCAGCGAAGATAAGAGAATGATCGATGCGGTGGCAGTTGGAGCACTTACAATGGAGAAATTAGAAGCGATGACTTGTGTCTGCTCCGTAGGGCTTGATATGATCGCCATTCCAGGAGATACAAAAGCAACGACCATTTCTGGGTTGATCGCGGATGAAATGGCACTTGGTATGATCAATCAAAAGACAACAGCCGTTCGTATTATTCCTGTCATTGGAAAAGGGGTTGGTGAAATTGCAGAGTTTGGTGGATTGCTCGGATATGCACCAATTATGCCAGTGAATCGCTTTAGTTGTGATGCCTTTGTAAAACGAGGGGGAAGGATTCCAGCCCCAATTCATAGCTTTAAAAACTAAGGATTTCGATAAGAATTTTAACTGAGAAAAAAGAAGGAATGTATCATGGGAGCAGTATGATTTTTCATACTGCTTCCATTTTTTAATATACAAATTTGTATAAATAAATTAAAAAGTAATGAAAATTATTGACAATTTATGGAAGATATTTATAATATAAGAAAATAATATATAAGGGGGGGGAAGAAGCAAAATGCTTGTTTTTATGAAGAAAGAAAAAGAATTGTATAGGAATCGGATTCAGAGTTTATCCATACTGAAAATCATAGTTTTATTTGGTGGATTAATATTTTATGCACCAGTTGCGTTATTGGTGCGTACTCGATTTGGAATCACATATTCACAATTCTTTTTATTACAAGCAATTTTATCGTTTAGCATTTTTCTATTTGAGATACCTTGTGGTTTTATAACCGATCGAATTGGCTATAAAAAAACGTTACTTTTTAGCAACTTTTTTATCTTGATAGCTAGAATTTTGATGTTCTGTGCAAATAATTTTATTTTATTTTGCTTAGAGGTTGTGTTAGAAGGAATATCTTTTGCCTTTAATTCGGGAACGATTTCCAGCTATCTTTATTGTATATCGGAGAAAAAATTTGCTAAAAATTCAGCAGTGATTGGAAATTATTCCAATGCAGGGTTTCTTATTTCTACCATTGGATTTTCTATCATTAATTCCTTATGGGGAATGAATGGATTACTCCTTTCTACTATCTTTTGTTCTCTGATAGCTTTTTTGTTTTCCTTTCAACTGGAAAATATCCATGTGAATGCGACCAAGGTAACAAGTGATAGACCTAAAATAAAAGGCTTTAGGAAGTATCCTTTTGGAATGACAGATACAATGATTATTCTGTTAACGGGATTCATAAACATTTCGTTTCTTTTGATCAATTTCTTTTATATCTCGATGATACTAGAGCTAAATCTCAATGAAAATTATATGACGATTTTAATTTTAGCATATACAGGTATACAATTTATAAGTCCTTACATAATAGAAAAAATAGGAGAATATAACGCCTTTTACAAAATGGAGATTGCATTAGCGATTACCATAGTAATTGTGTTTGGAATCGCATTGTTAAGCAACTTTTTTGTTTTCATTCCAATGCTTTTATTGCCTACTGCACTATCTATTTTAAGTGTGTATTTGAATAAATATCAAAATGCACATATTGATGGTTTGGGATTGCATAAGGATAGAGCAACGGTTTTATCCTTTTATAGTATGTTTTCCAACTTTATTGAAATTGTATTTTTATTTGGTTCGGCTAAAATGAGCCATTGGAGTGTTCATACTGTTTTTATAGCACTGGCGATCGGTTTGCTCCTTTTGTTGCTGTTTCTGTGTGTAATGGAAAAAAGGGTGAAAAGCAAGCTAGTATAGGAATGTATTTGTATAAAATTAGCAATCTAACACACAATAACGATAAGGAAAAGGGAAAATGGAGGTAACTTTTTTTCTAAGGTTTTCAGTTTTTATATTTTGTGCTAAGATAGATAAAAAGAATAACTTAGAAAAAGAGGTAGAAAAATGAAACGAGTATTAGAAGGGCTTGCACCAGCAAGAGTATTTGAAATATTTGAAGATCTCACACAGATTCCACATGGTTCTGGCAATGTACAACAGATCAGCGATTATTGTGTCAACTTTGCAAAGAATCTTGGATTACAAGTAAGACAGGATGAATTGTTAAATGTTGTGATCGTAAAAGAAGCATCTTTTGGATACCCAAGCGATAAAACGGTTATGATTCAAGGACACATTGATATGGTGTGCGAAAAAAATCAAGATAATCCCATTGATATGGAAAAAGAACCATTGAACATCGGCGTTGATGGGGATTGGATTCACGCTAATGGAACAACTTTAGGCGGAGATGATGGAATCGCAGTTGCTTATGCCCTTGCGATTTTAGAAGATCAGTCTTTAGAGCATCCAAGACTAGAAGTTGTTCTTACAACAGATGAAGAAACAGGGATGGATGGAGCGTTAGGACTTGACGTATCTGATCTAAAAGCAGAATATATGATCAATGTGGATTCTGAAAGAGAAGGCGAAATTTTAACAAGCTGTGCAGGTGGAAATAAATCAAAAGCACATTTACCAGTGAAGAGAGAAAATATGACTGGTATGGTAGCAGAGCTTACGATTCGTGGCTTAAAAGGAGGACATTCTGGGGATCAGATTCATACTGGAAGAGCAAATTCTAACATATTGTTAGGAAGAGTGTTATATGAATTGCTTCCTCTTAGCGTTCGTGTCATGTCAATGGAAGGCGGATTAAAAGATAATGCGATTCCTAGAGAGGCACAAGCAGAAATTGTTCTTCCAAAAGAGAATATGATAAAGGCAAAAGAGATAGTAGAAAAGGTAGCAAAAGAGATTCAAGCAGAATTTGCAGTTACCGATCCTGATGTTTTGATCGTTCTGACAGAAAAGGAAGAAGGTACAAGACAAGCCTTTGATGAGGACAGCACAAATCGTGTTGTGCGTTATTTATTCCATGTGATCAATGGAATTCAAACAATGAGCTTTGAGATTCCAAATCTTGTGGAGAGTTCTCTGAATTTAGGTGTGTTAAGAACAACGGAAGACGAAGTGACTTGTACTCATGCCATCCGCAGTTCAAAAGTTACATTAAAGGGGCTTATTACAAAGAAAGTGGAGGACTTAGCTCAGCTATTTGGCGGAACTGTTACCGTAAGAGGAGATTATCCAGCATGGGAATTTAAGAAAGATTCCGCTCTTCGCACATTATTTGTTGATAAATATGAAGAGTTGACAGGAAAGAAACCAGAAGTTTGTGCGATTCATGCGGGGTTGGAATGCGGACTTTTCTCTGAAAAGATGCCATATCTTGATATTGTTTCCATTGGACCAGATATGCAGGGGATTCATACACCAGATGAAAGGTTGAATATTTCATCTACAAAAAGAGTATACGAATATTTATTACTTGTGTTAAAGGAGTTTTATAACTATTGCAAATAGGAGTGTTCGTATGCGAAAAAAATTTCGTGCCTGCTTAAAAGCGGAATATCTTCTCATCAGTGGGTACGTGGTTTTTACCATTTTTCTCATTGTTGCTCTATCCTATGTGATAACGAAGATTGATGTTATTTTTTTGTGGGCAACTAAAATGATAAGAAATTTTTTCGAATTACGGCACCGATTTTTATCGGTGCCGTAATTGCATGGCTTTTTGATCCCATTGTCACATGGATTGAAAAATGGCTATGTAAAACTGTGAAAAAAAGACTTGGATATAGCCGTAAAAGTCGATTATTTGCGGTGATTCTCACTTTTTTATTGTTATTTGGAATCGTAGCTGGGCTTATGGCATTGGCAATATATAGTATTAGTACGCAGATAAAAGGGGAGGGTGTCACAAGCATTCATCACCTATTGACAGAGTATTTACAGAGTTTTATTCTCTCATTACAAGAAATTGATAATACGCTTTCAGGACTTCATTTAGGGGATGGTTTTTTTATGCAGAACTTTGAGGAAGCAAGGAGAGAGCTTTCTTTCCATGTGCATAATTTCATGGGAAGTCTTATGACAACGACAATGAATGCGTCAGGAATGCTTCTAAAACTTGGATTAGGTATTGTGTTATCCATTTATTTTTTAATTGATAAAAATACCTTTGTATTATATGGCAATATTATTGGCAAAATCTTTTTTAAAGATAGCACGTATCAGAGGGTAAAACGATGGTATCATGATGTGGATCGAATTTTTTCAGGATATGTCAGAGGGCAGACAGCCGATGTTATATTTATGGCGGTTTCCATCAGTGTATTGCTTGGAATCATCGGGATTCGATATGGAATTTTAATTGGGTGTATTGCTGGTATTTGTAATTATATTCCCTATGCGGGGCCTTTTGTTGCCTATGTAGGTACCATTGGATTTGGTCTATTAAATGGACAGGAGAAACAAGTGTTAATTGCCCTTATTTTCTTATTTATTTTACAGCAGATTGATGGAAATTATGTTGGGCCTAAAATGATGGCAAGAAGCGTAGCAATTGAACCTGTCTTTGTCTTAATGGGTGTGATTGTAGGAGGAAGTATATTAGGATTTGTTGGTATGATCTTAGCAGTTCCAATTACGGCTCTTATCAAATTAATGTTTGTTCGATTCTTAGAAAGAAAATTAATAAAACTGGAAGGAAAAAATAGTGAATAGAAAAAGTGGACAAGAATTGCTTGACATTTTAAAATGTTTGCTATATGATTAAAACCATAATACAGAAAAAGCGATGAAGGAAAAGAGTAATATTTCTGATTATCTCAGAGAGAAGTCGGTTGGTGAAAGACTTTGGTATAAGAAGTATGAATACATTCCGGAGCTGGATACCGAAAAGAAATGAGTAGGCTATGTCCGTTTTGCGTACGTTACAACGCATGGTGCTAGAGGGCACTAGTTGAGGCTGTTTTTGTGAGATAACAGTGAATTAAGGTGGTAACACGGTTTTATATCGTCCTTTGTCTTTTGACAAAGGGCGTTTTTTTATACCATAAATCTTTCAATGGAAAGAGGACATTGTATCATTCTGTGTTAAAAATAAATGATCAGTTCAGAGATAAGCAGAAAGGAGTAGGATGCAAGGGTTTCGCATCCGGTGCAAAAAATGGAAAGAAACGTATATGACGTATTGCAAGAGCGTGGGTTTATCGCACAGACAACACATGAAGAATTAAGAGAATTATTAGGAAAAGAAAAAGTAAAATTTTATATCGGTTTTGATGCCACAGCAGATAGTTTAACAGCGGGGCATTTTTTAACCGTTATGGCAATGATGCACATGCAACAACATGGGCATACACCAATCGCTTTATTAGGTGGTGGAACAACGATGATCGGCGATCCATCAGGAAAAGCGGATATGAGAAAAATGATGACTAAGGAAACCATTGATTACAACGCAAATCGTTTTAAAGAACAGTTATCTCGTTTTATTAGTTTTGATGATAACAAAGCGATTTTGGCAAACAATGCTGATTGGTTATTGGATTTAAACTATGTAGAATTTCTTCGTGAAGTAGGAGTGCATTTTTCCGTTAACAAAATGCTCACAGCAGAATGCTATAAACAGCGTATGAATCGTGCTGACAAAGGGCTTACTTTCTTTGAATTTAACTATATGCTCATGCAAGCATATGACTTCTATGTATTGCATGAAAAATACGGCTGTAAATTAGAGATGGGTGGAAATGACCAGTGGTCAAATATTTTAGCAGGTGCTGATTTAATTCGCCGTAAAGTACAAGAACCAGCCTTTGGTTTAACACTCACTCTTCTTACAACAAGCGATGGAACAAAGATGGGTAAAACAGTAAAAGGTGCAGTATGGCTTGATCCAGAAAAAACTTCACCATATGATTTCTACCAATACTGGAGAAATACAGAAGATGCCAAAGTGGAAGAATGCTTAGGACTATTAACATTCCTTCCAATGGAAGAAGTGAGAAGACTTGGTGCATTAAAAGATGCGGAGATCAACAAAGCAAAAGAAGTGCTTGCTTATGAGATTACAAAAATCGTTCATGGAGAAGAAGAGGCAAAAAAAGCACAAGAAGCATCTAGAGCCTTATTTGCAAATGGTGCTATGAGTGCTAATATTCCTACGATTAACTACACAGCAGAGCAGATGGCAGAAGGTGTTGATCTGATTACCATGTTAGTGGATACAGGACTTTGCAAAACTCGTTCTGATGCAAGAAGAACGATTGAGCAAGGTGGAGTTTCTGTCAATGATGTAAAAGTGACAGATACAAAACAGATCTTTACATCCAATGATTATAACAATGATGGAGCATTGCTTATCAAAAAAGGTAAGAAAGGCTTCTATCAAGTAAAGGCTAATGAAAATTAATTCATTATAGAAAAATAGTAATTGGTAAAAAATTAAGAATTATTTTTTGATAAATGAGAAAAAGTTATGAAAAATGACAAAATATGAAATTATTTCATTTTATACTTGTGTTTTTTAGAATTTTTTGATAGATTTAATTCATATTTAAACAAAGGCGTTTAAAGGAGTAGAATTCTTTAGACGCCTTTGTTGTTTTTTATAAGAAACTATGTTGCTTATAAAAAATGCAATGTGTTCGAACCATGCAAAGAAAAATTTCAATCAAGAGAGAAAGGGAGGAAACAAGTATGAATACAGGTGATACTGCATTTATGTTAATTTCAACAGCATTGGTGTTTGTAATGACACCAGGATTGGCATTTTTCTATGGAGGATTGGTTCGTAGAAAAAATGTATGTAATACGATGATGGCATGCGTAGCCATTATGGGAGTTTCTATTTTAATGTGGATTCTTTTTGGATATTCTCTATCTTTTGGAAGGGATCATTTTGGTGTGATTGGTAGCTTTCAATGGGTTGGATTACATGGAATTGGAATGGAAACTGGAATTTATTCAAAGACGATTCCACATCTTGTTTTTGTTCTATTTCAAATGATGTTTGCAATGGTTACACCAGCTCTATTAACAGGAGCTTTAGTTGGAAGAGTTCGCTTTCAGGCATTATTGTTCTTTATTATTCTTTGGTCAATCATCGTGTACTATCCAATGGCACATATGGTTTGGGGACAAGGCGGATTTTTACAAAAAATCGGTTCTGTTGATTTTGCTGGGGGTAATGTTGTACATATTAGTTCAGGAGTATCAGCTCTTTTATTAGCGTGTTTGGTTGGAAAGAGGAGAGGATTTGAAGTAGCGAGTTATCGTGTACACAATATTCCATTTGTTGTTCTCGGAGCTTCTTTATTATGGTTTGGATGGTTTGGCTTCAATGCAGGAAGTGCATTAGGAGCAAATGGATTGGCAGCTCATGCGTTTATGACTTCCGCAGTATCTGCTGCCGTAGCTATGCTTTCATGGATGTTGATTGATGTAATAAAAAGTAAAAAAACAACGCTTGTTGGTGCATCCACTGGATTAGTTGTAGGATTAGTAGCAATTACTCCGGGAGCAGGATTTGTCCCAATATGGACAGCAATTATTATTGGTGCTCTTGTCAGTCCTATTTGTTATTTTACAGTGACATTTATTAAAGGAAAATTAAAAATTGACGATGCCCTAGATGCGTTTGGCTGTCATGGAATCGGAGGGATTTGGGGCGGAATTGCTACTGGTCTTTTTGCGAAATCGTCAATTAATCCTGTTGCGAGGTGGGATGGACTGTTCTTCGGGGAAACACATTTATTTTTTGTACAGTTGATAGGAATTTTAATCACAATAATAGTTGCTATTATTGGTAGTCTTATCTGTTATGGAATTATTCGTATTTTTGTACCATTTCGTGTAGAAGAAAAAGAAGAAAAGATAGGCCTCGATCTTTCACAGCATGGAGAAAGTGCTTATCCATCTTTTCAAGGTTGGGATTAATTGGTAGGAGGTATAATATGATCATAAAAATAGAAGCAATTGTACGAAGTGAACGAATAGAAGAAGTAAAAGAGGCATTAAATCAAATAAAAGTCAATGGAATTACGATTTCACAAGTGATGGGATATGGACAGCAAAGAGGATACAAAGAGCTTGTAAGAGGAAGTGAAGTAGATGTTCAGATGCAAAATAAAGTAAAATTCGAAATCGTGGTTTCTTCTGAGGAGTGGGAAGAAAAGGTGATAGAAACAATTCAAAAATCTGCTTATACAGGCGAAGTGGGAGATGGTAAAATCTTTAGTTACGAAATACGAAATGCTTTACGGATTCGGACAAAAGAAACGGGATGTCATGCGATTTATCAGTCAGAATTGTAATAGAAATATAAAAATCCTAATATAGGTGAAAAAAATGATGTTTTTTATGATGGGCAATTCATAAAAAGCATCATTTTTTTAAGTTTAGAAATAATTTTTTTTCTCTTTTCATATAGTGTACAAAAAGAACGAGGACAAAATAAATGGAATTGGATCCAAGATTAGAAGTAATACAAAAAATGAGGAATCAAGAGGCGACAAGTCATTATCAATTACACCAAGCTTTACAAGGAACCTCTTATAATAATGGGTATCATCCAGTGGACAGAAAAGTTTATGGATTGCAAATGGAAGAAGAAAGGGGAGAGTCTTATGGATTTTCTTCTTTTAAAATTCGTCTTATGCTTGCTGTATTGATAGGACTTTTTTTATTCTCAGCTCGCACATCAGACAAGGTAAACTTTGTTACTGAGATTGTGACGCATATGGAAGAGAATAAAACAATTGAAGAGGCAACGGATCAGATAGAGGCTTTGCTTCCTTTTTCTAATTGAAAATTTTGAAGCATATGATCCAGTTCCCTTGCCATAGTTGCCATTTTATCGCTATCTTCTGTGCCAGTAGAAGCGGTAATAGAATTGGCATGAATGACATGCGTAATCTGTTGTAAACCATCCTTTAATTGAGATAAAGAAGCTACTTGAGTCTGATAACTATCTGCCACCGTATGAATTTTATGAATGACTTCTGTTGTATTCTTTTCTACTGTCTTTAACATATTAGCTGTGGAAGTAACAATTTCTGAGCCACGTTCAATGGAAGTAACAGAACGATTGATAAGTTCTGCTGTCATTTGTGAGGCTTTGGAGGATCTTGATGCCAAATTTTTAACTTCATCAGCAACAACTGCAAACCCTTTACCAGCAACGCCTGCTCTTGCGGCTTCAACGGCTGCGTTTAGAGCTAAAATATTCGTTTGGAAGGAAATGTCTTCAATGGTTTTGATGATGCTACTGATTTCAGAAGAACTTTGGGTCATTTCTTCCATGGCGGTGATTAAATGAGAGATTTGTACATTGCTATTACGCATTTCTTCACCAATGACGGTTGCAGAAACTGTGCTTTCAGAAACTTGTGTTGCATTAAATTGAACTTGTTCTAAAATAGACGAAATAATATTAGAAAGCATGTCTGAGGTAGTTTTTTGTTCAAGAACTCCTTGTTTGATCTCCTCAGAACATTGAGCAATAGAGCTTGAGGAAGTTCTTAAATTGGAAGAAGCTCTAAAATATATTCTCGAAGTCGAAATACGGATTCATTTAAATTATTTGCTAAATCACTGACTTCATTATTGG
Source organism: uncultured Eubacteriales bacterium (assembly GCA_949284175.1). Lineage (GTDB taxonomy): Bacteria > Bacillota > Clostridia > Lachnospirales > Lachnospiraceae > Scybalomonas. The sequence continues at coordinate 37,429 of CASDVE010000017.1, read as the reverse complement.
AATCGACAGAAAGTTCAAAATCCAATTCGCCTTTTCGTAATTTATTGCTTCCTTCTTGGATGGATAGAAGAGGAAGAATGATGTTACGCTTTATGTAGGATGAAAATCGAATACAACTAAATAATGAGAAAAGAAATAAGATAAACATAATGATGATAGCAATAGCAGTTGTTCTGATAGCAACTTCTTCACTTGCGATTACATCATCTTGACAATTTTGAATGACTTCGTCTAAAAGACTAACAAGTTTGGTTATATTAGGACGAACATAATTAATATAGTCTGTTTTTGCTTTTTCTGGATTTGTTTGTTGTAAAGAGAGTAAGTCTTCAGCTGAAGTATGAATTGTTTGGTGCAGGGGAATTATTTGAGCGATAAGCTCTTGTTCTTTTTGAGAAGTATTGGTATGATCGCTATATAACCATTTTCCGAGATCACAAGCAGTATAATCCGTAGTGCCTGTAAACTCGGTATGAAGTCCTAGTGATGAACTTAAGTTTTCAGCCCAAGCATAATGGGCACGCTTGCCATCCAAAGCCATATTTAGAATGCTTTGCCGTTCGGATACTTCATTATGGGTGCGATGGATTTTTAACATAGCAAGTAGTGATGAAATAGAGAGAAGGATAAGAAAAAAAAGTACTAGTGTAAGACGAATTCTGGTAATCCATTTAATACTGTGCTTCATAATAAGACCTCTTTCAATAAAATATTAGATTAGTTTATTATAGAGCTTACTATTTAATATGTCAATTGGAGTATCGATATTTTATGATAATTTATGATAAAATTCGCTTTAGATATTCATATTTCCATAAATATGTTAGAAGATCTATGGAATTGAAGAGATACATAGGAACGAAAAATATTTACTTGAAGTTCTTCCTTAAAATAAGTATAATTGTTAAGATATGCAATAGGTAAATGATGTTATACGATGAAATGAAACAATCATTTGATGAATAAAGACAGAAAGATAAAAAATACCAGCAAACAAGGTGCATATGAAACAAAATGAAAGGGAAACTATGAGAAAATTAGCATTAGATGATGAAATTTTACTAACAATCGAGAAACCAGCTCGTTATATTGGAAATGAAATCAATATGATTACAAAAGACAAAAAAGACATTGATGTGAGGTTTGCCATGTGCTTTCCAGATGTCTATGAGATTGGAATGTCCCATTTAGGAATCCAAATTTTATATGATATGCTCAATCAAAGAGAGGATATTTGGTGCGAGCGTGTTTATTCTCCGTGGACAGATTTGGATCAAATTATGAGAGAAAAGGACATCCCTCTTTTTGCATTGGAATCTCAAGATCCAATCAAGGATTTTGACTTTCTTGGAATCACGATTCAATATGAAATGTGTTATACAAATATTTTGCAGGTGCTAGATCTTTCCAAAATTCCGGTTTATGCAAAAGATCGTGGCCAAGATGATCCCATTGTTATCGGTGGAGGTCCTTGCACCTATAATCCAGAACCTCTTGCGGACTTTTTTGATCTGTTTTATATTGGTGAAGGAGAAACCATTTATTTTGAATTAATCGATCTCTATAAGACTATGAAGGCAGAAGGAAAGAGCCGAAAGGAATTTTTAAAGGAAGCCGGAAAAATGGAAGGCATCTATGCTCCTTCTATGTATGAAGTTGCTTATCATGAGGATGGAACCGTCAAAGAGTTTTATCCAATTGATGAAGAAATGCCAAGAAAGATTCGTAAGCAAATTCAAATGGATATGACCAACACTTACTATCCAGAAAAACCGCTTGTACCTTATATAAAAGTGACACAAGATCGAGTTGTGTTAGAGATCCAAAGAGGATGTATTCGTGGATGCCGTTTTTGTCAAGCAGGACAGATTTATCGTCCTGTTCGTGAACGGGATGTCAATATGTTAAAAGAGTATGCCATAAAAATGTTGAAAAATACAGGGCAGGATGAGATTACATTGAGTTCTTTAAGCTCTAGCGATTATTCAGCGTTAAAGGAACTCACCTATTTCTTAATTGATGAATGTCAGAAGAAGAGAATTAATATTTCCTTGCCATCTCTTCGTATTGATGAGTTCTCTTTGGATGTTATGAGCCGTGTGCAAGATGTGAAAAAGGGAAGTATGACATTTGCACCAGAAGCAGGGTCACAAAGAATGCGTGATGTCATCAATAAAGGTTTGACAAAAGAAGATATTTTAAATGGAGCTGTTGAGGCATTCAAAGGTGGATGGAGTCGAATTAAGCTCTACTTTATGTTAGGACTTCCAACAGAAACGGAAGAAGATATTAAAGATATTGCTCACCTTGCAGAAGATATTGCTATGGCATATTATACATTGCCACCAGAAGATCGTCATGGAAGAATTTCCATTACAGCAAGTGCTTCTTTCTTTATTCCAAAGCCATTCACACCACTTCAATGGGCGACAATGGTGAATATGACAGATTATAAAGACAAAGCTCATATTGTCAATGATGAAATGAAAGCACAACATAATAGAAAGAGTTTAAAATTCCAGTGGCATGATGCACAGACTACGATTTTAGAAGGAGTTTTTGCTCGTGGAGATAGAAAACTCAGCAAAGCTATCTATGACGCTTATAAAGCAGGCTGTATTTATGACGCTTGGACAGAGCATTTTAAATACGATATTTGGATGGATGTCTTTGAGAAAAATAAGATTGATGTGGACTTCTATACGACTAGAAAACGTGAGCTCGATGAAGTGTTCCCATGGGATTTCATTGACATCGGTGTGACAAAAGACTTCTTAAAACGGGAATGGCTAAGAGCTACCAGTGATCAAGTGATTACGCCAAACTGCCGTCAACAATGTGTTGGCTGTGGAGCGAGAGTGTTCGGAGGAGGAGTCTGCTATGAAGGTTAGAATTAAGTTTAAAAAAGTTGGAAGTTTAAAATTTATTGGACATCTTGATGTGATGCGTTATTTTCAAAAAGCATTTAGAAGAGCGGAGGTGGATGTGGCATATTCCAAAGGATTTAGTCCTCACCAACTTCTTTCTTTTGCCTCTCCATTGGGGATTGGTCTTACAAGTGAAGGAGAATACCTTGATGCGGAGTTTGAGAGCGTGGATACAAGTGAAGAGATGGTAAGAAAGATCAACCAAGTGATGGTGGAAGAACTTTGCATTTTAGAATTTAAGGAGTTGCCAGAAAAAGCGGAAAATGCCATGGCAAGTGTTGCAGGTGCAGACTATGCCGTTAGCATAAAAGAAGGATATTATAAAAACCATCCGTTTTTTGAAAAACTGGAAGAATTTATAAATAAAGAAACCATACTTGTTATGAAAAAGACGAAAAAAAGTGAAAAAGAAGTGGATATTCGCCCAATGATTTATCAATTGGAACAAAGAGGCAATACTATCTTTATGCGTCTTGCAACAGGAAGTGTTGCCAATCTAAAACCAGAAACGGTTATGATAGCACTTTGTCAGGCATGCAATGTGGACTATGAGCCATTTGGAATACAAATTCATCGTTTAGAAACCTATATGTGGAATCCAGAAAACGAAGGGGAATTGATTCCACTTGGGGCGATTGGAATGGAAATTCTTGAACCAAAACAAGAGGTTTTAGAAGAAAAGGCGAACTAATATGGCTGGAAAACTTATTATTACAAAAAGAAAAGGGCAGATTGTTACTGCCCTTTATGAAAATAATCGTCTGTCAGAATTGCAGTTTCATAAAGAGCAAGAAGAAAAATTTGCTCTTGGAAATATTTATGTTGCAAAGGTAAAAAATGTTGTAAAAAACATCAATGGAGCTTTTTTAGATCTTGGAAACGAGGATTTATGCTATTATTCGTTGGGCGATAATACTTCTCCTATTTTTTTGAATGCCAAAAATACAAAGAAGGTAGCAGAAGGGGATTTATTGCTCGTTCAGATTCAAAAAGAAGCGATGAAAACAAAACTTGCAGGGGCTACATCCCACTTAAATTTAACAGGAAAGTTTCTCATTTTGACTGCGGGAAAATGCAGTATTGGGGTATCCAATAAAATTAGATCTATGGACGAACGGAATCGACTAAAAAATATTCTTAAAAAATTCAGCTCCAAAGAATATGGCTGGATTGTGCGAACAAACGCAGAAGGGTATTGTGAAGAAGAGCTAGAAAGCGAAGCAAAACGCCTTGTAGAAAAATACGAAGAGTTGATAAAAGTTGCAAAATTTCGTACAGCAGGACAAGTACTATATCAAGCTCCAAAATCTTATTTAACAGAGCTTAGAGATCAAAATAGTGCATCTTTTGAACGGATTGTAACGGATTGTGAGGATGTGTACCAAGAAATAGAAGAATATTTAAAAGAATATCAACAAGAGGATGCAAAAAAGTTAGAGTATTATCAGGATGAGCAGATTTCGCTTTCCAATCTTTTGGGGCTTGAAAAAGATATTGAAGAGGCTCTAAAGGAGAGAGTTTGGTTAAAATCAGGAGGGTATTTGATCATTCAACCAACAGAAGCCATGGTTGTGATCGATGTGAATACAGGAAAGTCCGTTAACAAGAAAAAGGCAAAAGAGCATTTTCGATTGATTAATTTAGAGGCAGGAAAAGAAATTGCAAGGCAGATTCGACTCAGGAATTTATCAGGAATTATCATTGTGGACTTTATTGATTTGGACACAGAAGAGGCAAAAGAAGAACTGATGAATGCGTTAAAAGGCTTTGTAGCAAAGGATCGAATTAAAACAGATGTCATTGATATGACAAAGCTAAATCTTGTGGAAATTACGAGAAAAAAAGTGATGAAGCCAATCTATGAACAACTTGGAGAAAGGGGATAGGAATATGTTTTCTCGAGCAGAACTAAAAAATAATGCGAAGTTATCACTAAAACACTTTTATCTATGGGGACTTTTAGCTTGCTTTATTTATGCCGTACTCAGTGGAGCGTTTGGGGATATGTGGAGAGGATTTAGTCAAATTCCCTATTTTTCCTATGCGGATTCTATCACACATCATTCCGTTCGCCGTTTGATGATGAATGGAATGCAATTTTACTATCCAGTGGCAGGGAATTATTATTTTAATCCCATTGCTATCATATCAGTGTTAATCAGTGGTATTTTTGTCATACTGCGAAGCATTATTGGAGTATTATATCAAATTTTCATTGTGCAAGTGTTAGAAGTTGGGTTATATTCTTTCTTTTTAAAGAATCGTTATCAGGAAACAGGTATCAATGAAATGCTTGCTCCCTTTCAAAAAAGTTATATGAATGTGGTAAAAGTTTCATTTTTACGCAGTTTATATACGTTTCTTTGGAGTTTGCTCTTCCTGATTCCTGGTATTATAAAATACTATGAATATTTTTTTATTCCGTATTTGTTGGTAGAAAATCCAGATTTAACAACAGAACAAGCCATTGCAATGAGTCGTAAAATGACAAATGGAGAAAAATGGAATATTTTTGTTTTTCAACTTTCTTTTCTAGGCTGGTTTTTATTAGCTACGCTTTTAGGAGGAGTTGGCTGGGTTTTAGTTATGCCATACTATCAGGCGGCAAAAAGTGAACTGTATGTTTGTTTAAAGGAGAGAAAACTTTAAGAAGATAGAGAAAAAGGCTGTTGCAATTTCTGCAACGGCCTTTTTTGTATGATAAAAAATTCTTTTCCCATCATACAAAAAAATACTGTTTTGGATAAATATGACAAAAGAATGACAGGAGAATAACTGAAATTTTTACACTAAATATAGAATAATGTGAATGGCATATTTTTCCTGTTCGTGTTAGTATTAAGGTATCATTTATTATCGGCATACAAGGAGGATTAATACGAAATGTTTTTGACAGAGCGTAAAGCAGAACGAAGAATTGAAGAATTAAAAAATTATCGTTATCGCGATGCGATTGAAATAAAAGAATTTTTGTCACAAGAAGATACACAAGGGAAAACAAATCCAGAAGTGCCAACAGATTTTAGCGGATTTACGACCATAAAAACAGGAGAAACATGGGCAGGAAGAGATCGCTACTTATGGCTTCATAAGGAGATTGCGATTCCAACAGAGTGGAAAGAAAAGCAAGTATTAGGTATTTTTGATTTTGGAAATACAGGAGCAGGAAATAACTCTGGTTTTGAATCCCTTCTTTATTTGAATAAAAAGCCATATCAAGGTGTGGATAGCAACCATAAAGAAGTCTTTTTAGAGAAATCTTGTTGTGGAACAACCGTAGACTTCACATTTCGACTTTGGTCAGGATTAGAAGGTGGGGGTGTGCCAAAAGACCAAGAACACCGCATTAACCAAGCACAAATTGCATGGTTAGATGAGAAAGTGGATGACTATTATTATCTTGCCTATATGGTATATAAAACAGTCTTAGTGTTAAAAGAAGATGATCCGGTTCGTCATGATTTGTTAAAGGCATTGAATCGCTCTTTAAATAAGATTGATTGGTCTTATCCAGGGAGTGAAGAATTTTATTGCTCTGTTCATGAAGCGGATGATGATTTAAACGCTTCCATTGAAGAAATGGAGAAACATTCTTCCATCAATGTGACTTGCATTGGACATACCCATATTGATGTGGCTTGGCTTTGGAGATTAAAACATACAAGAGAAAAGGCATCTCGCTCTTTCTCAACGGTTATGCGTTTGATGGAAAAATATCCAGAATATATTTTTTTACAAACACAGCCTCAAATTTATGAATATGTAAAAGAAGATTTCCCAGAATTGTATGAGGAAATGAAACAAAAGGCAAGAGATGGTCAGTGGGAAACTGGCGGTGCCATGTGGGTAGAAGCTGATTGCAACTTGACAAGTGGAGAATCGTTAACTCGTCAGATTTTACTTGGAAGTAAGTTTTTTAAAGAAGAATTTGATCAAGAAACCGAATATTTATGGCTACCAGATGTGTTTGGATATTCTTGGGCATTGCCACAGATTCTAAAAAAAGCGGGCATTTCCATGTTTATGACAACGAAAATTAGTTGGAATCAATACAATCGTATGCCACATGATACCTTCAAGTGGAAAGGCATTGATGGCAGTGAGATTTTAACGCATTTTATCACAACACCATGCCCATGGAATGAACCAGGCTCTTGGTTCTATACCTATAATGGGGAATTATTGCCATTTACGGTAAAAGGTGTTTGGGATGCTTATAGCGAAAAGGATATGAACAAAGATCTCTTAATTTCCTATGGATACGGAGATGGTGGCGGTGGTGTTAACCGCGATATGTTAGAGTTTAGAAGAAGAATTGATAAAATTCCAGGACTTCCAAACTGTAAGACAGGAAAGGCAAAGGATTATTTTAGAAAGTTAAGAAAAACGGTTGAAAATACGGATCAATATGTGCATACATGGGATGGAGAACTGTATTTAGAGTATCATCGTGGCACTTATACAAGTCAAGGATATAATAAATTAATGAACCGTAAAATGGAATTTTTATACCGCAATGCGGAATGGTTCACCGTTATGGAAGCTATGGCAAAAGGGAATTTGTCACTTGCAAAACAAGAGGAGTTGACAGAAGGTTGGAAACAAATCTTAACTCATCAATTCCACGATATTATTCCGGGTTCTTCCATTCGTGAAGTGTATGAAGATTCCAAAAAGAACTATCCAGTCATTCAAGCAATTGGGGAAGAGGTAGAGAAGAGTTTTTATGATGCGGTAGTCAAAGAACAGAAGAATACGTATACCATTATCAATCCTTCTTCTTGGACAGGAAATGATGTTGTAAAACTTTCCGAAACAAGAAATGGTGTATTTAAAAATAAAGCCGGAGAAGTATTACGTTCTCAAAAAACAACGAATGGCACTTATGTAGAAGTGAAACAGGTAAAATCCACTGGATTTGAAACCATTGTATTTGAAGAAAAAGAAGTAATAGAACAATCTCCATTTGTTTTGAATGGAAGAGAATTGGAAACACCATATTATAAGATTCGTTTCAATGAAGCAGGACAAATCGAACGATTGTTTGATAAGACATATGAGCGTGAAGTCTTAAAGGCAGGAGAATGTGCCAACGTGCTTCAAATGTTTGAAGACAAGCCTTTAGATAATGATGCTTGGGATATTGATATTTTCTATCAGCAAAAAATGAGAGAAATTACAAATTTAACTGTCTTTGAACTTGTAGAACAAGGAGCGGTATCTTTAACCCTTCATATGGAATGGAGTTATGGAACATCTACCATTTCACAAGACATGATTGTCTATGGCAATAATAGAAGAATTGATTTTAAAACTTATGTGGATTTCCATGAAAAACATCAACTCTTAAAAGCAGCATTTCCAGTGGATATTCGTTCCACCTATGCGACCTACGATGTACAATATGGAAATGTAAGACGTCCAAACCATTGGAATACAAGTTGGGATCAAGCACGCTTTGAAAGTGTTGCCCATCGCTATGTGGATCTTTCCGAGAGAAACTATGGTGTGAGCCTATTAAATGACTGCAAATATGGACATGATGTCAAAGATCATGTGATGCGTATTACCTTATTGAAATCTGCAACCCATCCAGATTATGCACAAGATCAAGGGGAGCATAGATTTACTTACTCTCTTCTTCCTCATGGAGGAGATTTCATCGAAGCCAAAGTTGTGGAAGAGGCATATCGCTTAAATGATCCGATGAAAGTGGTTGCTGGTAAAGTAGAACTTCCATTCGAACAATTTATAAACTTTGAAGGGGCTCATGTAGAGTTAGATGCGGTGAAGAAATCAGAAGATGGTCAATATGTGGTTGTTCGTTTCCATGAATACGCAGGAGAAACGAGAAACGTCACCATTCAGACTGGATTTGCTTATACCTCTTATCAAGAAGGTGACTTAAGAGAACGTCCATTAGAAGAAGCAAAAACAGGAAAAGAAATTGTTATGACCATTAAGCCATACGAGATAAAAACTATTTTGTTTTCTTTATAAAACGGTTAGTATTAAGAAGGAACAAGAGTATCTGGAATAGAAGACCAAGTAGGGAAATTCCCTGCTTGGTTTCTCGTTAACAGAGGAGATAAAAACTATGAAACAGAAGTGGGAGGCAAAAGCATGATTTTAAAATATTGTTTTGGATATCCAGTGGACACAGAAGCTGTTGTTGAAACGATTCCCCTGTCAAAAGAAACGATTCCTTATTTTTCCATAGAAGAAGGAGAACAGGGAAGAACGCTTTCTTACTCTTTAAAACCGAAACAGACTGTCTTTGGATTGGGAGAGCAAGTAAGAGGGATGAATAAAAGAGGTTGGATCTATGAAAGCAATTGTACCGATGATCCAGAACATACAGAAGGGAAGCGTTCTCTTTATGGAGCCCATAACTTTTTATTGATGGAGGAAGAAAAGCCCTTTGGCATTTTTTTAGACTGTGCGGGATTTGTACAGTTTGACATTGGCTATACCGATAACGATGTATTAAAAATTGTAGTGCCAGAGGAAGATTTTTATTTTTATATCATAGAAGGGGAAAGCTATGTCGATGTAGTAAAACAGTTTCGAACATTAATCGGAAAAAGTTATATTCCGCCAAAGTGGGCGTTTGGGTATCAACAAAGCCGTTGGGGGTATCAAAATGAAAATGATATTTTAGAATGTGTTAAAAATTACAAAGAACATCATATTCCACTTGATGCGGTTTATCTTGATATTGATTATATGGAAGGATATAAAGATTTTACGGTTGATAACCAACGCTTTCCAAATTTAAAACAATTGATTCAAGATTTAAAAGAAGAACATATTCGTCTTGTTCCTATTATTGATGCAGGAGTGAAGATTGAAGAGGGATATGAAACCTATGAAGAAGGGATGAAACATGGATATTTCTGCAAAAAAGAAGATGGAACAGAGTTTGTAGCCGGTGTCTGGCCGGGGAAAGTTCATTTTCCAGATGTATTAAATGAAGAGGCAAGAGCGTGGTTTGGAAATGGATATGGAGGACTGATTGAACTAGGAATCGAAGGTTTTTGGAATGATATGAATGAACCTGCTATGTTTTATTCAGAAGAGGGGCTAAACCGAGTGTATGAAAAAGGGCGTTCTATGGAAAAAGACAACTTAAATGACTTTTTAGAATTACAACCTCTTGTATCTGGACTCGCCAATCAAAAAGAGGATTATGAACGCTTTTACCATACGTTTCATGGGGAAAAGATACGACATGATCGTGTCCATAATTTATACGGTTTTTATATGACGCGTTCGGCAAAAGAAGCCATGGAACGCTTCGCTCCAGAAAAAAGAATGCTATTATTTTCTCGTTCTTCTTACATTGGAATGCACCGTTATGGTGGCATTTGGACAGGGGATAATAAATCTTGGTGGAGCCATCTTCTCCTCAATATAAAAATGATGCCATCTCTGAATATGTGCGGTTTTTTATATTGTGGTGCGGACATCGGAGGATTTGGGGACGATGTAACGGAAGATCTATTGCTTCGTTGGCTCGCTTTTGCTGTCTTTGTGCCATTGATGCGAAATCACTCTGCATTGGGAACGAGAAGACAAGAAGTATATCAATTTCGCTCTATGAATCAAATGCGAGAGATCATAAAACTTCGTTATCGCTTAATTCCTTATTTGTATAGCGAATATATGAAGTGTGCATTACAGGATGAACTCTATTTTCGACCACTTTGTTTTGATTATCCAATGGATGAGAGAGCAAAAGAAGTGGAAGACCAATTATTATTAGGAGATGGCTTGATGATAGCACCGGTCTATGAACAAAACAAGGGAGGGCGTTACGTCTATTTACCAGAAGATATGCTTCTTATTCGGTTTAAAACAGCCGATGAATATGAAACACAAGTATTGAAAAAAGGCGATCACTATATTTTTGTTCCTTTGGAAGAAGTGGTATTTTTCTTAAGAAAAGATCACGTGTTACTGCTGACAGAGGCGAGAGAATCTGTGGAAGAATTACAGGAAGAAGAATTGGATGTATTTGCTTTTGTATCCGAAAAAGCCGTTTATCAATATTATGAAGATGATGGAATTTCAACAAAAGAAAATGGAACGATAACAACCGTTACAGTGACAGCCGATGGAGAAATCAATAACACAGCAGAGGGACAAAAAAGAATAAGACAAGCGGTACTTGTAAAAGAAGCGGATGAGGAAAGCTGAGATAGTAGGAGGATAACATGACATTTTCAATGGAAAAGATGATGGGATTTTGTAGTGGGCTTTGGCAAATGATAGGAATTAATATGTGTTTTTTACTTTGTAATATTCCTGCATTGTTCTTTCTTATCTTTGTGGGGGCTGATCAAGTAGGGAATTATTTGCCATTTTTCTTGCTCTGTTTACTCCCACTAGGAGTATCCCTTAGTGCGTTATTTTATAGTATGTTTCGTTTTCGAAAGGAAAAGGATATTTCTGTCATTTCCACTTTTTTTAAAGCATATCGTAGTAACTTTAAACAAAGTACAGCGATATCCTTTTTGGAGATAGGGTTTCTTTTCGTAATGACGATGAACATTCGTTTTTTTACAACGGTATTCCCAATGGCATTTATGCGAATCTTTTTCCAAATTCTAATGTTTTTTATCCTGTTATTAACACCATATTTTTATATGCTGGCTATGCGATATGAATTAAAAATACGGGATATTTTTAAAAATGCTCTTATTTTAGCCATAGGAAGACCACTTCTTCTTTTAGGAAATACAGCTACCTTTTTCTTTGTATTAGTTCTATATGAAATTATGCCAGGAACGGCTATTTTGTTTATTGGAAGTATTTATGGCTATCTTATTATTTATATGAATCAAAAAGTGTTCTCTAGTATGGAGGAATAGAAGGAACTGTCGTGTCAATGATGTTTTGATACGGCAGTCTTTTCGTCATTGAGGAAAAGTATAGAGAGGAGAAATGTCAACTACCCAGTCGTGCTAACGGATTGTTCCTCCGACCTTTAACCCCAATAGATATTTATCTCTCGTGGCGTTACATCGCAGGGTGGTTGACAGCACCCTTTACAAGCAAGATATACTCACTTGTAACTGTATCAGGTACTAAACTTCCCATGCAGTACAGTTTGTTCTATACGATTAAGATTTTACACAATACACGATTTTGTATTGCAACCTCATATCTTGTCAAAGAACTAAGAGTGCCTTTAGAGTAATGACTCCCAACGGTTTTCTCTATATTTATAGAATAACAAAAAATACCATTTTAGGAAATAATTTGTAAGGCTCCTCCCACCGCATAAAGGCAGTGGGTTTCTGCCTACGAAAAACGAAAGGATTTAATTTATGAAAACACCGACACATTATATTTATAAAAAGACTATTTTTTATTATTCTTTTTTAATTGTGAGCATGGTTCTTATTTTGGAAGGGAATTTTTTAATTACAACAAAACGGCAAAAAATGGATACCATTTATAATCAGCAAGTGAGAATTGTGCGGGAAATGGAAGAAGAAATCGATGGTATTTCAGCTTATACAAAAAATTGTATGTACGAACTTTATGAAACAGAAAGTGCTTTTCATGATTTAGTTGCTTATGTAAATTTGGATAGTAGAGAGTACATAAAAAATAAATTGGACAATTATATGAAATCAAATCAGTATGTATATGAAAGCCGAGAGCGTTTTATTCAGAATGCTTTTACAGGAAGAAAAGATTTAGAAGCCATTCATATCATTAGCTATAAAAACGAAAAAGTGACAAAATATGGTAGAAAAGATGTGATTCAAATTGAAAATTATAATAAAGAATCCTTTCTTGGGGAAGAAGAACAACACGAAATTGAAAATGAATCCTTTATAGAAAAACGCTTTATTCGAGATGATAGCTTTGGTAAACCGATAGGAGAAATTCACTTTTTTTATGATAACAGCGAAATCAAAGAAAGAGCCAAAGAACAAGATAATGGAATTAAGATTTTGGTGGAAAAAGAAGATAAGCCCTTTTTTCAATCCGAGTCAGAAGGTGAAAAAATATCAGCACTGGATAATAAAAAGTATCAAGTTGTGAGAGGATCTTCTGGAGGATTTGATATTGTATGTTATGTAAAGAAAAAAGATGCTCAAAAACTATCCATCTATTTGTATACGGTTATTATCAGTCTTGGAATTGGATTTATTGCCATTGGTGAATTTGTTGTGCATTTTTATATGAAACGCCTATCCAATCGCCTAAATTCTATTGTGAATGCCATGGAGGAGGTAAAGAAAGGAAATTTGGATGTAAGACTTCCCATCAAAAAGCAGGAGGATGAACTAGATGTCATTGGGTTGAATCTAAATGCCATGTGTCAAGAATTAAAAACTTATATTGATAAAAGTTACTTGGCAGAGCTTGGACAGAGAAAAGCGGAGATGCAAGCCATGCAAAATCAGATCAATCCTCATTTTCTTTATAATACATTAGAGGCAATTCGAATGAAAGCCATGATCAATCAGGATAAAGAAGTGGGAAAGATGCTCTATGGACTAGCCATTATCTTTCGAAGTCAGATCAAAGAAAATCCGATTATCCCCATTGCAAAAGAGCTGTATCTTTGCAAACAATATTTAGAACTTTATAAGTTTCGTCATCCAAACCGTTTTTTATTTGATGTAATTTGTCCAGATGAATATATGGAGTATTCTGTTTTAAAGTTTTCCATTCAGCCTATCATTGAGAATTATTTTGTCCATGGGATTCGGGCAACGGATATGGATAATTATATTCTAATTGAAGTGAAAGAGGAAAAAGAACATCCAGATCATATTTTGATTGAAGTGATAGATAACGGAAAAGGGATGAGTGAAGAAGAATTACAAAAGAAAAATGAAGAATTGAATCTGAGAGAACAAAGTCAAGAATATATTGGACTTAGCAATATTCAAATGCGATTGAAAGTTGAATTTGGAGAAGAGTATGGTATCCATTTAAGTAGGGGAATTGAACATGGAGTAAAAGTAACAATGAAAATTCCAAAGAGGATAGAGAAGTGAAGAAAAACAGATAAAGGAGAATGTGTTCATGTATAAAGTATTGATTGCAGAAGATGAAGAGTTAATTCGTGAAGGGATTAAAAACATCCTTCCATGGGAAGAATTGGGGTTTCATGTGATCCATTGTGCCTCAAATGGGGCAGAAGCACTTCGCTTATGGGAAGAGGAGAGTGTGGATTTGATTGTCACTGATATTTCCATGCCAGAAAAGACTGGGCTTGATCTGTTAGAAGAGATTCGAGAGCAGGATAAGAGAGTACGATTTATTATTCTAACAGGATATGATGAGTTTTCTTATGCAAAAACAGCCATTCGATTGGATGTGGAAGATTACATATTAAAACCAATTAATGAAGAGGAGATGCAAGAATCTATTAAGAAGTCCAGAAAAAAACTGGAAAAGATGGATTATAAAACAAGCATTTTCCAGTATTTAAAAGGAAAAATGGAACTGGAAAAGACCAATTTAGAACAGTGGGAGTTAACGGAATGGTGTCACTGTCCGTTGATTTTAAGCATATTTTCATGGGAAGAGGGAGAGCAAAAGGGGAGCGAGCTATTGAACTATGTAAAAGAAAAATATCGCCATGATTTCGTACGCTTTTATTATGAAGGGGACGGTGAGATTGTAGTTATTAAACGAGCATTTTGGGAACAAGAAAAGGAAGTGGAATATTTTCAAACGATGCAAAATCAGTTGGAAAATGACTGTTCTATTAGCACATTTTTTGCGGTTAGTTCCATTGATGATGGAGTGGAATCCCTAAGAAAGTTGTATGAAATGGTGGAGAAATTAAAAAAGTATCGGATGATAGAAGGATATGGATTTACCGTTGATGTTAACTATCTAAATAGAAAAGAGAATATAGCACTTACCGTTGATGAAGAACAAATTAGAAAAATACTTGTATCGAGGGAGCAAGAAGCTATGGTTCTTTATTTAGAAAAGATATTTTTCCATGCGGTAAAGGAAACCAACAGTTCTCTTGAAGAAATTTATCGTGTCCTCGTAAAAACTGCCCTTGTTTTTCAAAAGACGATGGAGGAATTTCAGATTCATAATGTGAAATTAGACTTTGTGGACTTTCTGGAAACGCTCCATCAGTTAGAAGATCTCTATCAAATAAAACAGCATTTTACAACGGTAGCATTGGCAATTATGGAGGAACTTGCACCGGAAAAGGTGAGCTATACACCTGTCATTCAAAAGATTATCAATGAAGTGGAAGCCGATCCAGGGCAGAATGTGAATTTAAAAAGTTTGGCTGGAAAGTATCATATTAATGCGTCTTATTTAGGACAGCTGTTTCAAAAAGAAGTTGGTTGTAGTTTTGTCAATTATGTCAATCATTTGCGTAATGAAAAGGCAAAAGAATTGATTTTAAATACGGATAAGAAAATTAACGAGATCGCCAAAATAGTAGGATATGCAGAATCCAATTATTTCTATCGCAAGTTTAAACAGTGCTATGGAATTTCTCCAAATACAATGCGAGAAATGAAGCATTATGAAAATTCTTCGTATGATTTGCATAAAAATATGCAGTAAAAATAATAGATGACTAGAAAAAGTATAGTAAATCCATAATGTTTGAACTTTTAGGCTAAGAGGAATCCATGATATGATTGTTCCATAAAAAGAAAAGGAAAGGAGGAGCAGTCGATGAAAGAGAAATGGAAGAGATTAAAAGCGAATAAAGAACTCTTACTACTTAGTTTGCCAGGAGCCATTTGGTTTCTTTTGTTCGCTTATCTCCCTTTACCGGGTGTCTTATTAGCCTTTAAGCGACTGACCTTAAGTGATGGTGGATTCATCAAAAGTTTCATGGAGAGTGAATGGGTGGGATTTGATAACTTCAAATTTTTGTTCTCCAGCGGAGATATGTGGAAAGTGTTTCGAAATACCATTGGATATAACGTTATATTCATTGTGTTAGGAATTGTACTTCCTATTATTATCGCCTTAATGCCCAATGAATTGAGAAATAAAAAAATGGCGAAAATATATCAAAGTTCTATGTTTTTACCTTATTTCCTATCTTGGGTTGTTGTTAGTTATTGCCTCTATGCCTTTTTAAATCCAGAAAGAGGGCTTATCAATATGACATTAGAAAGCCTAGGGAAAGATGGAATTTCTTGGTATTCAGAAAAATCCTATTGGCCATTCATTTTGATTTTTATGAGTCAATGGAAAGGGATTGGATACAATGCCGTCGTTTACTTAGCCTCTATTTGTGGAATTGATAAAACGTATTATGAAGCTGCAACTTTGGATGGAGCGTCAAAAATACAGCAGATGAAATACATTACGATTCCGCTTTTAAAACCTGTTGTTATTATTTTATTCATTATGTCTGTTGGAAGAATCTTCAGTGCAGACTTTGGACTTTTCTTCCAATTACCAATGGATTCTGGTGCTTTATATGATGTAACAAATGTACTTGATACCTATATTTATCGAGCATTAACTTCACTTGGTGAAATTGGAATGAGCTCTGCTGGAGCTTTATTTCAGTCTGTTGTCGGATTTATTATGATTATGACAGCAAATAAAATTGTATCAAAATTAGATAATGAAAGTGCCTTATTTTAGGAAGGAGGATTATAATGTCAAAAGAAATGCAAGAACCTGTCTGTTCTTATAATCAAATCAAAAAGTCGACAAATGTTTTATTCAATGTAATTCTTTTCCTTTTAGGGGCGATTTGTGTGATTCCATTTATTTTCGTTATTTTAATTTCTTTTACGGATGAACAATCATTGGTAACGTATGGATATAGCTTTATTCCAAAAAAATGGAGTCTTGACGCTTATGAATATATTATTAGTGGAGGTTCTACGATTTTAAAAAGTTATGGAATCACGATTTTTGTAACCGTTGTTGGAACATTGCTGACACTATTTTTAACAGGAACTTATGCGTATGCTCTTTCAAGAAGAAATTATGCGTATCGCAAATTTTTCACTAAGTTAGCTATGGTACCAATGCTGTTTAATGGAGGTTTAGTTGCTTCTTACATGGTTATGACACAGATTCTTCATCTTAAAAACTCCATTTGGGCATTGATTCTTCCATTGGCTCTCGGTTCCTATAATATTATTATTCTTCGTACTTTCTTTAAAACCAGTGTGCCAGATGCAGTTGTAGAGTCTGCAAAAATTGATGGTGCCAGTGAATGGAGATTGTTTTTACAAGTGGTAATTCCGATGTCACTTCCAGGGCTTGCAACCATTGGGCTATTTGCGACTCTCGGTTATTGGAATGACTGGTATCAAGCGATGCTCTATATTGATGAGCCAGCAAAAATGCCTCTTCAATATTTGCTCATGCGACTGGAAAAGAATATTGAGTTTTTAAATGCAAATAAAGCGACTTTAGGGGTAACTGGTGTAGAGATGGCCAATGCAATGCCAAAAGAAACGATTAAGATGGCAATTGTTGTAATTTCAACATTACCAATTATATTTGCCTATCCGTTTTTCCAACGATACTTTATCAATGGTTTGACGATTGGGGCAGTAAAAGAATAATACATTTGGGAGGAAAGACAAATGAGATTAAAAAAAGTAATGGTAGCCACACTGGCAACGGTAATGGGAATGAGCTTGTTAGCTGGATGCGGTGGCACAGAAAAAGTGGAAACCAATGCCAATGGAGAAGAAATAGTCAACTTAAAGTGGTATCAAATTGGTGATGCACAAGAAGACATGGAGAAAGTGGAACAAAAGATCAATGAGTATACAAAAGATAAAATTGGAGTAACCATTGATATTACACAGATTTCTTTTGGGGATTATAATAGTAAAATGCTCGTTGCTACCAATACAGGAGAAGAGTTTGATTTAGTTTATACATGTTCTTGGGCACATGATTTTGCTCAGAACGCACAAAAAGGAGCATTTTTATCATTAAATGACTTATTAAAAGAAGAGGGCAAAGAGTTATATGACTCCATCGATCCAAAATTCTGGGAAGCAGCTACCATTGATGGAAATATTTATGCCGTACCAAGCCAAAAAGAAATCGGAAGTATGCCGATGTGGGTATTCACAAAAGAATATGTGGATAAATACAATATTCCATATGAGGACATTCATTCTTTAGAAGATTTAGAGCCATACTTAAAATTGATCAAAGAAAAGGAACCTGATGTGGTGCCTCTTTATTTATCCAAAGACTTTAGTGCACCAGCTTATATGGATTTGATTCAAAAACCAATTGGAATTGAATATGGCGATGAAACATTAACAGTGAAAAACCTATATGAAACAGATAAGATGATGGATACGTTGCGTACCATGCACAAGTATTATAAAGCAGGTTATATTAACCAAGATGCTGCTACGGTAACACCAGATAATATTATTAAACGTTTTGTATCCAAAGGGGATGGACAGCCATATGCAGAAAAAATTTGGAGCAAGGATCTTGGATATGAAGTAGTTGCTTCTCCGATTATGGATACGGTCGTTACAAACTCTTCTGCCCGTGGAGCGATGACCGCTATTTCAAGAACTTCAAAACATCCAAAAGAAGCGATGAAGTTTTTAAATCTTGTCAATACCGATGAGTATTTAAGAAATCTTTTAAACTATGGTATTGAAGGGGAACATTGGGATAAAGTTCCTGTAACAGAGGAAGAGAAAAAAGAGTTTGAAGGAAAAGACTATATTTATGACTATAAAGTAAAATTAAATCCGGATAATCAGAAAAAATATTCTGTTCCTTATTATGTACAAGGGGATATGTTTAAAACATATGTGCTTGATACAGAACCACTTGATAAATGGAATACCTTTAAAGAGTTTAATGATGAAGCGGTGGCAGCACCAAGTTTTGGATTTAACTTTGACCTTTCATCAGTAGCAACTGAAGTGGCTACATTCCAAAATATTTTAAATGAGTTCGGTTCTGCTATTAATACAGGCAGTGTGGACCCTGATGTTTATGTCCCAAAATTATTGGAAAAAATGAAGGCAGCAGGAGCGGATAAAGTGATAAAAGAAATGCAAAAACAGATCGATGAATGGAAAGCAAATACAAAAGCAGAGTAAGCAAAAGAAACATCAAAAAGTAGTTCTATAATAAATGTTGGGGTGGTGTTCCACCCCAGCTTTTATCCAATGGAACGAGAATAATCGATTTTGGGTATGATAAAGTTCAGGTGTCAAAAGAACCTATGAAAAGTTAACTTTTGACACCTGAATTGTTATAAGACAGAGAATTTTTTTATTGTTGCAGTTTTTGTTTGGCAGATGAATTGAATAAATAGTACAAAAGTCCAACAAGATCCGCTAGAAACCATCCGATTGGAACGGAAATCCAAATGCCCCAAATACCAATAGATGGAATAGCAGAAAGTGTATAAGCAAGTAATACACGAGTACCTAAAGAAATGATGGTGAGGATTACGGACATACCAGGTTTTTGGATGGCACGATAAAATCCATAAAGTAAAAAAAGACAACCGATACCACAATAGAAAGTTCCTTCTATTCGTAAATATTGAACTCCAATAGAAATAATTTCGGTTTCTTCAGGTTTTACGAAAATCATCATCAAAGGTTTTGCAAAAAGGAAGACGATAGTGCTTATCATAACACAGAAAATTGTAGAGGTGATAATAGCATTTCGGATTCCTTTTTTTATGCGTAAAAACTGTTTTGCACCATAATTTTGTGCAATAAAAGTAGAAAAGGCATTTCCAAAATCTTGGACAGGCATGTAGGCAAAGGAGTCAATTTTAACGGCAACAGTAAAAGCAGCCATAACAGTAGCACCAAAGCTATTGACAAGTCCTTGTACCATTAAGATTCCAAAGTTCATAACAGATTGTTGGATGCAAGTGAGGAAAGAAAATTGAGTAATTTCTTTTAAAATACCACCATTCCATTTGCAATGTCTTTTTCCAGGTCGCAAATAAGAAAAATGAAAAAAGGTATAGCATAAAATACCGATACCAGAAACGAATTGGGCAATTACTGTTGCAATAGCAGCACCTTTTACTCCAAATGGAAAGATAAGGACAAATAATAGATCCAAGCCAACATTTAATAGAGCAGAGATTGCAAGAAATACTAATGGTACAATCGAATTTCCGATAGCTCGTAATAAGGAAGCGAAATAGTTATAAAGAAAGGTGGCACTAATCCCAAAGAAAATCACAATTAAATATTCTCGCATTATAGAGTAAATGTTATCAGGAGTTTGTAATAAATGTAAAATGGGATCAATGAGCAAAAATACCAGTAGATTGAGAACTACTGTAATAATGGCAATAAAAAAGAAGGATAGAAAAATGCTGGATTTTAATTTATCCATATTTTTCTCTCCAAAATAAATGGAAAATACAGTACCACTTCCCATGGAAAGACCAAGAAGAATGGAAGTTAAAAAAGTCATAAGGGAATACGCAGAACCAACGGCTGCCAATGCCTCTGCTCCAAGCACTCTTCCAACAATGAAAGTATCTGCAATATTATAAAATTGTTGAAGCAGATTTCCAAGAATCATTGGAACAGCAAAGGATAGCATTGTTTTTGTAATCGATCCCTTTGTTAGATCCTGTTGCATATGAGAGCCTCCTGATAAACATGGTATCAAATTTTTTATAAAAAAATTTATGTAAAGCATACTGGTTTTTAAAAAGATTATAGAGGAAAAATGAGGAAGATGCAAGTAAGAAGGAAAAGGTGTTTTCCAAGTAACGTAAATAAAATTTTTAAAAATGACAAGGAAATATACTTGACAATTAGAATATTATTGTGTATAGTAAATAACTGTGAGTGTAAAGCAAAAACACTTTACACATGAGTTTTGAATAAAAAGCGAATGATGAACGGGCATTCTAATTTTCCATACCATACAACCAATACGCGAATAGCGTCGTCTGTCGTAAGACAGACTAGCCTGTCAATCCTATCGCAGATCATAAGAAACGAAAACAGTTATTTTCAGGAGGAAAAAATCATGGCAGTAAAAATGAGATTAAAAAGAATGGGACAGAAAAAAGCACCTTTTTATAGAGTTGTAGTAGCTGATGCTAGATCCCCAAGAGATGGTAGATTCATCGAAGAAATCGGAACATACAATCCAAACGTTGAACCAAGCGAAATCAAATTCAACGAAGAATTAGCTAAAAAATGGTTATCTAACGGTGCTCAGCCAACAGATACTGTTGCTAAATTATTAAAAATCGCTGGAATCGAAAAATAACCAATATAAAAAAAGATGCTGTATCTAAGATTTTTAAAATCTGTTGATATGGCATTTTTTTATATAAAGAAATATCTCTTGTTTCATTTTAACTGTTTGTATTCAAAAAACACCTCTATTACTAGAAGTTATCCCTATTAAAATTATCAAGAAATACTAGGCAGAATTGAAAATTTATATTATAGTAGATAAGACTAAAAAATACATAGGAGTAGCTAGAATGAAAGAAGAAAAACGAAAATATGGATTGTGCATGTCCATCGCTATGGTCATTGGAATTGTAATCGGCTCAGGTATCTTTTTTAAGGCGGATGATATTTTGATTATGACCGATGGAAATGTTGCTATGGGATGCTTTGTTTTGATTGTGGGTGCAGTTGGAATTATTTTTGGTGGAATCACAATTGCAGAATGGGCAAAACTTACAGATGATGCTGGTGGAATTATCAGTTATGGAGAAAAGGCATTTGGTAAGAAGTTTGCCTTTTTCATCGGCTGGTTTCAAATGATAGTCTATTATCCAGCCCTAGCAGCTGTCATTTGTTGGGTAGCAGCTAATTATACGATGATGTTATTTTCCAACGTGAAATTTTTGCAAGGAAAAGTATGGGAGTTGACAATTTTTTATATTGTTACTTTATTTTTAATTAACACATTTTCAACAAAAATTGCGGGATACTTACAGACAAGTGCTATGGTGATAAAAATGCTTCCTCTCCTTTTAATAGGAGTTCTTGGAATTTTATTTGGAGATCCTTCGGTGGTGACCGCAGAGCCTATCACAGGTGCTACTATTCTTGCAGGAAGCAGTGCTATTGTTGCGGTGGCGTTTTCTTATGATGGTTGGTCGATTGCACCTACTATTTGTCATGAGATAAAAAATGCCAAGAGAAATTTACCTCTTGCCCTTACCATTGCACCAGTGGTCATTATGATCATTTATTTGCTCTATTTTATAGGTATCACATCCTTAATCGGAGCAGATGAGATTGTCAGGTTACAGGATGGAGCTTTCCAAGTGGCATCAGAGAAAGTATTTGGTGCGTCGATGGGACGGGTGTTACTAGCCGGTGTTGTAATCTCTGTGTTAGGGACATGTAATGGGGTTATTTTAGGAAATTGTCGTGTGCCTCATGCCCTTGCCATTCGTGGAGAGATTCCTTACAGTGAGGCTATTTCTGAGTTGAGTCCACGTTTTGATGTATCGTTTTTATCCCATGGCATTAGTTTTATTTTGACACTATTTTGGTTAGGGATTCATTATTTGACACAGACAAATGAATTTTTCATGAAGTTACATTTGGACATTTCTGGAATGCCAATCGTAATTATGTATATTTTTTATTTCCTATTATATATCGGTGTTTTAAAACGAGCAAAAATGGGATTAATCAAAAGTAAGTTTTATGGATATATCTGTCCAATTCTTGCAATTTTAGGAAGTTTAATTGTCGTTTATGGAGGAATGAGCTCTAAAACAGGAAAAATAGATTCCATAATTTCTCTTTTTATTTTATTCAGTGGATGGATTGTCTTAAAGTACATGGAAAAGAAAAAACGTACTTGACAATGAGTTGACATTACCCTTTATATCCGATAGAATAAATACTTGTAAAGGTATATTCCTTTACAAAGATTCTTAAGGAGAAGATTGCATGGAAAAGTTTGTAATGCAAACACTGCTTTATGATTTCTATGGTGAACTTTTAACAGAGCATCAGCAGAATATATATGAGGATGCTGTTTTGAATGATATGTCTTTAAGCGAAATTGCACAGGAGCAGGGCATTAGCAGACAGGGAGTCCATGATATTGTAAAGCGTTGTAATAAAATTTTAAATGGATATGAAGAAAAATTACATTTGATTGAAAAATTTCAAAAGACAAAAGAAATGGTAAAAGAGATTCATCAGTATGCGGAATTGGCAGGGAATGAATCGGATTTTGAAAAGATCCGAGGACATTTAAGACAGATTGAAACCATTTCCAACGAAATTTTAGAAGAATATTAATAAAAGGAGATTAGCTTATGGCATTTGAAAGCCTTTCAGACAAACTACAAAATATATTTAAGAATTTAAAGAGTAAGGGACGGCTGACCGAAGGGGATGTCAAAGAGGCGATGAAAGAAGTAAAACGTGCTTTATTAGAAGCGGACGTTAACTTTAAAGTCGTAAAACAGTTTATAAAAACAGTGACGGACAGAGCCGTAGGGCAAGATGTATTAACAGGACTTAACCCTGGACAGATGGTAATTAAAATTGTTCGTGAAGAGATGGAAAACTTAATGGGTTCTGAAACGACAGAAATTAAAATTTTACCAGGAAGTGAGATTACCATTTTACTTATGGCAGGTCTTCAAGGTGCTGGTAAGACCACAACAACAGCTAAAATTGCTGGGAAATTAAAGGCGAAGGGAAAACGCCCATTGCTTGTGGCCTGTGATGTTTACCGTCCAGCAGCGATAAAACAGCTTCAAATTAATGGGGAAAAACAAGGCGTGCCAGTTTTTTCTATGGGAGAAAATCATAAGCCAGTGAATATTGCAAAAGCTGGTATTGAGCACGCAAGGGAAAATGGAAATAATGTCGTGATTATCGATACAGCTGGACGTCTTCATGTGGATGAAGATATGATGAATGAGTTAATTGAGATCAAAGAAAATGTAGATGTGACACAGACAATTCTCGTTGTGGATGCTATGACAGGACAAGATGCGGTGAATGTGGCACAAAACTTCCAAGAAAAAGTTGGCATTGATGGCGTTATTCTAACAAAACTTGACGGAGATACAAGGGGTGGTGCTGCCCTTTCCATTCGTGCAGTGACAGGATGCCCAATTCTTTATATTGGTATGGGAGAGAAGTTAGAAGACTTACAACAATTCTATCCAGATCGTATGACGAGCAGAATCCTTGGAATGGGAGATATTTTGACTTTAATTGATAAAGCACAAAGTGCTGTGGATGAGGAAAAAGCAAAGGAGATGGAACAAAAGTTAAGAAAAGCGGAGTTTAACTTTGATGATTACCTCGATCAGATGGCACAGCTTAAAAAGATGGGCGGAATCCAAGATCTCCTATCCATGATTCCGGGAATGGGAAGCCAGTTAAAGGACATTGATATTGATGAAAAACAGATGGCAAGAACAGAGGCGATCATCCATTCCATGACAAGAGAAGAGAGAGCCAATCCAGATATTGTAAGTCCTTCCAGAAAGAAGAGAATTGCAAAAGGAGCAGGTGTTGACATCGCAGAAGTTAACAAATTGTATAAACAGTTTGAACAAGCTAGAAAAATGATGAAACAAATGTCCGGTCTTATGGGTGGAAAGAAGAAAAAAGGATTTGGTGGACTTGGCAATTTCAAACTACCATTTGGAATGTAGATAATTTCACCGTTTGACTTTAGGTTTCATATAAAGAAAAGAGATTTAGAAATAGGAGAAATGGTATGAAAGAATTAGTACAACTTATTGCAGAATCATTGGTGGATCATCCAGAACATGTTGTCGTAACAGAGGAAGAAAAAGATGATGCTCTTTTTATCCAATTAAAGGTGGATAAAGAAGATATGGGTAAAGTGATTGGAAAACAAGGAAGAATTGCAAAGGCAATTCGTACCGTTGTAAAAGCAGCAGCTTCCAAAACGGATAAAAAAATTATTGTAGATATTGAACAGTAGGAGTGAATAATGGAAGATTTATTACAAGTTGGTGTGATCACCGCAACACATGGCATTCGTGGAGAAGTAAAGGTGTTTCCAACAACGGATGATCCACGACGATTTAAAAAATTAAAATCTTGCATTCTCGATACAGGAAGAGAAAAGATGGAACTAGAAGTGGAAAGCTGTAAATTTTTTAAACAGTTTGTCATTTTAAAGTTCAAGGGAATTGATAATATTAATGATATTGAACGCTATAAACAATGTGGATTATTTGTAACAAGAGAACACGCCGTTCGCCTTAAAAGAAACGAATACTTTATTACAGACATGCTTGGCTCTAAGGTTGTAGATGAAGAAGATAAAGAACTTGGAACATTAAAAGAAGTGTTAAGAACAGGTGCTAATGATGTTTATGTAGTAGAACAAGAGAATGGAAAAGAAGTGTTACTTCCTGCAATCAAGCAATGTGTTTTGGATGTGGACATTGAAAACAAAGTGATAAAAGTGCATATCATGGAGGGCTTGTTGGATTGATGAATTTTCATGTAATGACATTATTTCCCGATATGATTATGGATGGCATGAATACAAGCATTATCGGACGGGCTGTAAAAAATGGACATCTTACATTAGAAGCACTCAATATTCGAGATTATTCAAAGAGTAAACATAATCAAGTGGATGATTATCCGTATGGTGGTGGTGCAGGAATGGTTATGCAGCCAGAGCCAATATATGATTGCTATGAAGCTCTTTGTGAAAGAATAGGAAAGCGACCAAGAGTGATTTATTTGACTCCACAAGGAAGCGTTTTTCATCAAGGAATGGCTGAGGATTTTGCAAAAGAAGAGGATCTTGTGTTTTTATGCGGTCATTATGAAGGGATTGATGAACGAGTTTTAGAAGAAATTGTAACAGATTATGTATCCATTGGAGATTATGTGTTAACAGGAGGGGAACTTCCTGCCATGGTTATGATCGATGCGATTTCAAGACTTGTTCCCGGTGTTTTGAATAATGAAGTGTCCGCAGAATTTGAGTCCTTTCACGATAATTTATTAGAATATCCTCAGTATACAAGACCAGTTGTTTATCATGAAAAACGTGTTCCAGATGTATTGTTATCAGGGCATCACGCCAAGATTGAAGAGTGGAGAAGAGAGCAATCTTTGAAAAGAACATTAGAACGTCGTCCGGATCTGTTAGAAAACGCAAATTTAACAAAAAAAGATCAAAAAATACTTGCAATCTTGAAGGAAAAATGATAGATTATAAGAGTTGTGAAAAATAGGATGGTCCTCTGTTACAGAGAGTATTAAGAACATCTAAGATTATAAGGAGGTTCACACATGAACGATATTATTAAAAACATTGAAAATGCACAGTTAAAAGAAAACGTTACAGAATTCCGCGTTGGAGATACTGTAAAAGTACACGCAAAAGTAAAAGAAGGAAACCGTGAAAGAATTCAGGTATTCGAAGGCGTTGTATTAAAACGTCAAAACGGTGGAGCTCGTGAAACTTTCACAGTTAG
Source organism: uncultured Eubacteriales bacterium (assembly GCA_949284175.1). GTDB lineage: Bacteria > Bacillota > Clostridia > Lachnospirales > Lachnospiraceae > Scybalomonas. The sequence continues at coordinate 11,059 of CASDVE010000017.1, read as the reverse complement.
AAAAAGCTCTAACGGAATCGGTGTAGAAAAAACTTGGCCATTACATTCCCCAATCGTTGACAAGATCGAAGTTGTTAGACGTGGTAAAGTAAGAAGAGCTAAATTAAACTACTTAAGAGATAGAGTAGGTAAAGCAGCCAAAGTTAAAGAATTAATTACAAAATAATATCTTTGAAACTGTACGGGGCAAGTATTTATACTTGCCCTTCTTTATCTTATAGGAGATGTTTATGTATTTTAATACAAAGTATAGAAAGAGAAAAAAAATCTTTATAACAATCGTATCATGGATTGCTACCATTGGCATCGCCATTGGGCTTGCATGGGGATTTGTAAATTATATCGGTCAGACAAGTTATATGACTGGAGAATCTATGAAGCCTACTTTAAAAAATGGACAACTTGTGTTTGTCCATAAATTAGGGTATCATTTTAAAGAGCCAGAGAGATTTGATGTGATTGTGTTTGAAAATAATAAAAATAATAATAGCCATTTTTATATTAAAAGAATTATTGGACTGCCAGGAGAAACTGTGCAGATTGCAGATGGAGAAGTTTACATTAACGGAAAGCAATTGACAGGGACACCGTTTAAGGAAAAGATTGTAACGTCTGGATTGGCGACAGAAGTTATGGAGCTTGATGAGGATGAATATTTTGTTATGGGTGATAATGCCAATAATAGTGAAGATTCTCGATCTGCCAATATCGGAAATATCAAAAGAGAAAATATTATCGGAAAGATTCGATGTGATTAAAAGGAGAAATAAAATGAATTTTCAGTGGTATCCAGGTCATATGACCAAAGCAAAACGTATGATGCAGGAGAATATCAAGTTAATTGATATTGTAGTGGAACTTGTGGATGCAAGAATCCCTCTTAGCAGTAAAAACCCTGATATTGATGATTTAGCAAGAAATAAATATCGTCTTGTACTTTTAAATAAGACAGATTTAGCTGATCCAAAGAAAACAGAGCTTTGGGCAAAATATTTTGAAGAAAAAGGATTTGCTGTTGCGAAAATCAATTCAAAGACAGGTGCCGGTGTAAAAGGGATTCAAGGTTTGATTCAAGAGGCTTGCAAAGAAAAGATTGAAAGAGATAGAAAAAGAGGAATTTTAAACCGTCCAATTCGTGCTATGATTGTTGGAATCCCAAACGTAGGAAAGTCCACTTTCATCAATTCTTTTGCTGGAAAGGCTTGTGCAAAGACAGGCAATAAACCAGGTGTTACAAAAGGAAAGCAGTGGATTAAATTAAATAAGAATGTAGAACTTTTGGATACGCCAGGGATTCTCTGGCCAAAGTTTGAGGATCAGATAGTAGGACTTCGTTTGGCGTTAATTGGTTCTATTAAAGAAGAGATTTTGAATACGACAGAGATGGCACTTGAATTGATTTCCTTTCTCACAGAAGAGTATGGCGGTCTTTTAAGTGAACGATATGGAGTGGAAGAAACAGCGGATAGAATCGCTATATTAGAGCAAATTGCGGAAAACCGTTGTTGTAAACAAAAAGGTGGAGAATATGATCTTGATAAGGCAGGAGTGATTTTACTTGATGATTATCGCTCAGGAAAACTTGGAAAGATTACGTTGGAACTCCCAGAATAGATAAAAGAAGGAGCTGATGATTACAGCTCCTTTTTTTCGTCGTTGTTTAGAAAGGGATTAACGATTGGTAAAAATAAAAATGGAACAAGCCAATATTTCAGAAAAGGCAAAGATCGCAGATAAATAGGCGAAAGGTAAATAAAAGGTGATAAAAAACAGTCCTAAGAATCCGCAAATAAAGGCAGTATGAAAAAGCAACCAAGCCGAATAATGATAAGATTTGGGTGATTTTAATTCCTCCCGTTCCTCCTTAGGTGTTGCAAAGTAAGAAACGCTATATAGGTTTCCTTTTTGTAAAAACTGTCGGATTGATAAAATAAAAGTTACAATGGAAATGATAAGAAAAACAACACCAATTGCGGTATTCATAAAAACACCTCCTAATAAAATGATGGAATTATAACTTCATAAATGATAAAAAAACTGATATATTATAATTATTATTATAATATTCTGACAAAAAAATCAAGAGTTATTGGCAAAAATCAAGAGATTCCTCTGTTTTATCAAATAAAATATGATATAATTTGCGTGGAAGGTATCAGTTAAGCCAAAATGGAACGTTGCCCATGAACAGCGGAAAAAACTACAAAGGGTAATTGATTGGAGGCAGTAGAGAATGACAAAAGAAGTGAAAAAATTAGTAGAATCGTTGAGTGCAGATTTTATTTTTTATAGTTCTATGATTCATGCGTTACGAACAGAAGAAGCTGAGATCGTGGCAATGGAAGAAGGGGGAGCTTTAATTCGCCATAAAAAGGGCTATTATCACATGATAACAGCAAAGGACGTGGAAACAGGAAAGCGTTTAATGGAGGGGATAAAGCAGTGCGATTTATTACTTGTTCATGAGCCGTTTTTAATAGAAGAATTTCGAAAAAAGTATTCTCTTTATGATGAGGAGATCTGTTATCAAGCCGTCTATATTCCAGAACATTTAAAAGAGATGGGACAGCTTTCAAAAGAAAAATGGAATGAGAAGTTGAAAGAATTTTATTTATCTGATTCGTTAGAACAACGAAAGCTGGAAGTGAAAAGGATAAAGGAACGATATGGTTTTCATAGGGGGTCTAAAGAAGATGGTGCCTTGCTTATCCAGCCACTGGATCTTTCTTATGAACAAACCATACTTTCTCACTACACGATGTTACCAGAAGAAATTATAAGAGAACGATTACAACATCATATGATCTATGGCGGATTTAAAGAAGGAGAACTTATAGGATTTATCGGTCTTCACCAAGAGGGGAGCATTGGGATTTTGGAAATTTTTCCAGAACATCAAAGAAAAGGATATGCCACTCAAATGGAGCTGTTTATGATTAAAAAACAATTGTTAGCAGGAGCAATTCCTTATGGTCAAATTGATCAATATAATAAGAGATCCATGGAATTACAACGAAAATTAGGAATGAAGTTGTCAGACAGAACAATATGCTGGTTATTCCAATGAGGAAAATACATGCTATGAAAAATAAAAAAGTTAGGAAGAAGTTATGGGAAAGAGTATAAAAGACATAAAAAAAGAATTTGAAGAAAGAACGATGGAGGAATGGAAGGATTTATATCCGCTCTATGAACAGGATACGAGAGCAGGCGTTCAAAAGATACTGATAGATTGTAGGAAAAAAGAAGAAAAACTACAAAAAGAAAAAGAACGTGTTGCAAAAATGCGTGAATACGAAGATATGTATTATGCTTGTGATTCCATATGTGGCATTGATGAAGTGGGAAGAGGCCCTCTTGCTGGCCCTGTTGTGGCAGGAGCAGTAATTTTACCAAAGGATTGTGAAATCCTTTATATTAATGATTCCAAAAAATTAAGTGAAAAGCAAAGAGAAGCTCTGTACGATGAAATTTATGAAAAAGCCATTGCTGTTGGAATCGGTATGGCTACGGTAGAAACCATTGATGAAATCAATATTTTACAAGCTACATATAAAGCCATGCAGATGGCAATTCAAAACTTAAGTGTAAAACCAGATCTATTGCTTAACGATGCGGTGACGATTCCAAATGTGGACATTGTGCAAGTGCCAATTATAAAAGGGGATGCGAAAAGTATTTCCATTGCAGCTGCCAGCATTGTGGCAAAAGTTACAAGAGATCGTATGATGGAGGAATACGACAAAATCTATCCACAATATGGATTCGCCTCTAATAAAGGATATGGAAGCAGTGTTCATATTGAGGCCTTAAAGAAATATGGAGCGTGTGACATCCATAGAAAAACCTTTTTAAAAAATATTTTAGGGGAATAAAAAAAGAGCAAAATGCAATAGGAAAAGCAGAAAAGGGGGAGAGCCTATGCAAAACAATCGAGCTATTGGAACGAAGTATGAGCAGTTGGCAAAGGAGTATTTAAGTGCTCATGGTTATGAAATTGTGGAGAGCAATTATTACTGTAAAAAAGGAGAACTTGATCTCATTGCAAAAGAATCTGGTTACCTTGTTTTTATTGAGGTAAAATACCGAAAAAATGAGAAAAATGGCAGTGGGTTTGACGCGGTTCATATAGGAAAGCAAAAGAAGATCAAACAATCGGCACTCTTTTATCTTATGGAACGACATCTTTCATTGGATCAACCGATGAGGTTTGATGTAGTGTCTGTGGATGATAGAGAAATAAAAGTAATACAGAATGCCTTTGATTATTACTAATAGCATGGGAAAAATCATAGAAGAAAAGTTTCTTATAAATAAAATTAAAATCAAAAGGAAATTGGGAATGTCTTGAAATAGAATCTTGTTTTATGGTACACTGTACGCAAGTGGCAGAAATAAGAAAGAATAGTTAGGAGAATTTATGAACCAAATACCAAAAATCAAATATAGCAACCAAAATCATTCGACGCATCTTGTGGAAGAAGAAAAGGTGGTTTATTTAAAATTTCCACTGTTTGAAAAACATGGATTGATTCATGGATTTTCCACAAGATTTGGCGGAGTGAGTGAAGGAGATTTATCCTCTATGAACCTTAGTTTCTCACGGGGAGATAAAGAGGAAAATGTTCGAGAAAATTATAAAAGAATTGGAAAAGCCATTGGATTTGATCCAAAAAGACTTGTTTTTAGCGATCAAATTCATAAAAGCACCATTCATAAAGTGACAAAAGAAGACGCTGGAAAAGGCTATATAACAGAGAAACTCATTGGAAACGATGGTCTTGTGACAAAAGAAAAAGAAATTCCTCTCGTTACTTTTTATGCGGATTGTGTGCCTTTGTTTTTCTATGATCCGATTCAGCAAGTGATAGGAATGGCACATTCTGGTTGGAGAGGAACCGTAGAACGAATTGGGGCAAAAATGATTGCTATGATGGAACAAGAATATGGATCAAAAGCAAATGACATTTTAGTTGTCATCGCTCCTTCTATTTGTCAAAACTGTTATGAAGTCAGTGAGGATGTGGCAGAGGAATTTAAGAGGGAATTTAAAGAATTTTCAAGTGAAGAGTACTTAATAGATAAAAACACAGGAAAATACCAGTTGGATTTATGGAGAGTGAATGAATTGTTGTTATTGCAGTCTGGCATTCAAAAAGAGAATCTTGCAGTGACAGATATTTGTACTTGTTGCAATAAAGATTTGCTCTTCTCCCATAGGGCTAGCAAAGGAAAACGAGGAAATCTAGCTGGTTTTATGATGTTAAAGGAATAAGATACAAAAGGAAAAATGGAGAATTAAAATGAAAAAGATATATGAACATCTGATAACAGATGTGGAAAAAGGCAGTATTGCTGAGGAATTAGGTCTTGTAAGAGGGGATACCCTCCTTCGCATTAATGGCAAGAAGATGGAGGATATTTTTGACTATCAATATTTAGTAGAAGACGAAGTGATCAATTTATTAATTCGCCACGCCGATGGAATAGAAGAAGAAATTGAATTTGAAAAGGATGAAGATATGGATCTTGGTCTTACCTTTGGTTCTTCTTTAATGGATGAATACCGCTCTTGCCATAATAAGTGCATTTTTTGTTTTATCGATCAAATGCCAGAAGGTATGAGAGAAACGCTTTACTTTAAGGATGATGATACAAGACTTTCCTTTTTACAAGGAAATTATGTAACCCTTACCAATTTAAAAGATGAAGATCTCGATCGCATCATTCGTTATAAGTTAGCACCAATTAATATTTCTGTTCAGGCAACAGAGCCAGAGCTTCGTTGCAAAATGTTAAACAATCGCTTTGCAGGGGATATTTTACAGAAGATAAAAAAGCTAGCGGATGCGGAGATCCCAATGAACGCACAGGTTGTTCTTTGCAAAGATTATAATGATAAAGAAAATTTAGATCGAACCATATCTGATCTTAGTGAATTTCTTCCCTATATGCAGAGTTTGTCTGTTGTTCCTATCGGTGTGACGAAGTTTCGAGATGGACTGACAAAAATTGATCCGTTCACAAGGGATGAGGCAAGAGCTGTACTCGATCAGATTCATGGATGGCAAAAGAAATTAAAAGAACAGTACAATAACCGATTCGTTCACGCCAGTGACGAATGGTTTCTTCTTGCAGAACTTCCTCTTCCAGACGAAGAATATTATGAAGGATATGGACAGATTGAAAATGGTGTTGGTATGTTACGATCCTTTATTTCTGAATTTGATGCTTGTTTAAAAGAAATAGAAGGGGATGATCGAGTAAGAGAGGTATCCATTGCCACAGCAAAACTCGCATACCCTACGATCTGCTATTTTGCAGAGGAGTTGCAAAAGAAGTTTAAGAATTTAAAAGTACATGTCTATTGTATTATCAATCATTTCTTTGGTGAAACCATCACAGTGACAGGATTGATGACAGGCGGTGATATGATTGAGCAGTTAAAAACAAAAGAATTGGGAGAAACTTTGTTACTTCCTGAAAATACATTAAAAGCCGATGAAGATATCTTTCTTGATGATATTACATTGTTTGATTTTCAAAAAACTTTACAAGTGCCTGTCAATATTGTACAATCAAACGGACAAGATTTTATAGAAAAGGTAATAGGTGATAAAAAATGAGTAGACCGATTGTAGCGATCGTAGGACGTCCAAATGTTGGGAAGTCTACATTATTTAATGCGTTAGCAGGAGAAAAAATTTCGATAGTAAAAGATACACCTGGTGTTACAAGAGATCGTATTTATGCGGATGTAAGCTGGTTAAATTATAATTTTACGATGGTGGATACCGGTGGTATTGAGCCAGATACTGGTGATTTAATTCTTTCCCATATGAGAGAGCAAGCAGAAATCGCAATTGCCACAGCGGATGTTATTTTATTCCTTGTGGACGTAAGACAAGGGCTTGTGGATGCGGATCACAAAGTGGCGGATATGTTAAGACGTTCCAAAAAGCCAATTGTGCTAGCAGTAAATAAGGTGGATAACTTTGACAAATTTATGCTGGATGTATACGAATTTTATAATTTAGGACTTGGTGAACCAATTCCGATTTCTGGTTCTTCCAAGTTAGGGCTTGGCGATATGCTTGACGCTGTGACAAGTCATTTTCCTGAAACAGCAACAGAAGAAGAAGAGGATGATCGTCCAAGAATTGCCGTTGTTGGAAAACCAAATGCAGGAAAATCTTCTTTGATCAATAAAATTCTTGGAGAAAATCGCGTTATTGTATCCGATATTGCCGGTACGACAAGAGATGCCATTGACACAGAAGTTGTTCGAAATGGAAAGGAATACATTTTCATTGATACAGCGGGACTTCGTAGAAAGAATAAAATTAAAGAAGATATTGAGCGATATAGCATTATTCGTACGGTAAGTGCCGTTGAAAAAGCGGATGTTGTTGTGCTGATGATCGATGCAACAGAGGGCGTGACAGAGCAAGATGCGAAAATTGCAGGTGTTGCCCATGAGCGTGGAAAAGGTATGATCATTGCAGTAAATAAGTGGGACTTAGTGGAAAAGGATGATAAAACTATCTATAAATTCACAAATGAAGTGAGGGAAAAATTATCCTTTATGCCATACGCAGAAATCGTATTTATTTCAGCCAAGACAGGACAAAGAGTTCATAAAGTGTTTGAAACCATTGATGCGGTCATTGAAAACTGTTCTCTTCGTGTTGCAACTGGTGTGTTAAATGAGATTCTTACAGAGGCGATGGCAATGAAACAGCCACCTTCTGATAAAGGAAAAAAACTTCGTATTTATTATATGACACAAGTATCCGTAAAACCACCAACCTTTGTTATGTTCATTAATGACAAAGAGTTGATGCACTTCTCTTATACAAGATATATTGAAAATCAGATCCGAAATACCTTTGGATTTAGAGGGACACCAGTTCGATTTATTGCAAGAGAAAGGAAGGAAAAAGGATGAAACTCATCTGTGTTCTAATCTCTATGATATTAGGATATGGATTTGGGTGTTTTCAAACAGCGTATATTATAGGGAGATTGAATCATATTGATATTAGGGAATATGGAAGTGGTAATGCTGGTACGACCAATGCACTTCGTACCCTAGGAAAAGGAGCAGCTCTTTGCACATTTTTAGGTGACGCCCTAAAAGGGATGTTTGCCGTTTGGATTGTACGATTTTTTCTTGCACCGATGGTTCCGGAAATCAATCCGACTTTTTTATGCCTGTTAACAGGATTTTGTGCAGTGCTTGGGCACAATTTTCCTTTCTTTTTACATTTTAAAGGTGGAAAAGGAATTGCTACAACTGCTGCCATCACAATGGCAATTGATTGGAGAATGGGGATGGTTTCCCTCGTTATTTTTGTGATACTTTGTGCGATTACACGCTATGTATCCGTTGCCTCTATGATGCTTGTAATCGCATTTCCGATTACATTAACAATTTTTCATGGAAAAGAAAATGGATATATTCCAATGCTAATCGTTGCTCTTTGTTATACGGGATTAGGTATTTATCGTCATCGTGCGAACATTGAGCGACTTAGAAATGGTACAGAAAATCGCCTTGGAGCGAAAAAAATGGGTGATGGGGAAAGCAAAAAATAATACATTGCTGAAATAAAAAATAATCATTAACTGGAGGGAATAACATGAAAAGAATATGTGTCGTTGGAGCTGGAAGTTGGGGAACCGCTCTTACAAAATTATTGGCTGACAATGGACATGAAGTGACTGTTTGGTCCATTATGGAAAAGGAAGTGGAGATGTTCAAGAAATATCATGAACAAAAAGAAAAACTTCCGGGGGTCATATTGCCTGACAGCGTAACGTTTACTACGAGTTTAGAAGAGGGCATAAAAGGAAAAGATATTTTAGTCTTTGCCGTACCATCTCCATTTACTCGCTCTACGGCAAGAAGTGCAAAGCCGTTTATTGAAGATGGTCAAGTGATTGTAAATGTTGCAAAAGGGATCGAAGAAGACACGCTGATGACATTAACGGATATTATTGAAGAAGAGATTGAAAATAAAACGGTGGAAGTCTGTGTTCTTTCTGGTCCTAGCCATGCAGAAGAAGTTGGAATCGGAATCCCTACTTCTGTTGTTGTGGGAGCAAAGAAAAAAGAAACTGCATTGTTGTTGCAAGATGTATTTATGAATAAAGTATTTCGCGTCTATACAAGCCCTGATGTATTAGGAATTGAGCTTGGTGGATCGTTGAAAAATGTGATTGCTCTTGCGGCAGGTGTTGCAGATGGTCTTGGTTTTGGTGATAACTCAAAAGCAGCACTTATGACAAGAGGTATTGCAGAGCTTTCAAGACTTGGCACTGCTATGGGCGGTAAGAGAGAAACCTTTGCAGGACTTTCTGGAATCGGTGATCTGATCGTTACTTGTGGAAGTCAGCATAGTCGTAATCGAAAAGCGGGATACTTGATGGGACAAGGATATACCGCAGATGAGGCGATGAAAGAAGTCAAACAGATTGTAGAAGGTGTTTACTCTGCAAAAGCTGCTATGGCACTTGCAAAAAAATATCATGTGGAAATTCCAATTATTGAACAAGTAAATGCGATTTTATTTGAAGGCAAGCCAGCAAAAGAAGCAGTATCTGATTTGCTATTGCGTGATAAGAAAATTGAACATAGTGATTTGGAGTGGGAAGAATAAATGTTTGAATTGAACAAAGATAATATGAAAAAAGTAATTGGTTTAATTGCTTTTGCTCTTCTTTTATACGCTGGATTAAATCATATATCCAGTGTTTTAAGAACGATTGGTATCATTATCGGGTTGTTATCTCCTTTTATTCTTGGAAGCTGTATTGCATTTATTTTAAATGTACCTATGCGTTTTATTGAAGGAAAACTTCTAAAAAACTCGAAAATGAAACCAAATCTCAAACGAATTGTCAGCTTAATTTTAACATTAATTTTTATTATCATTATTATTTTAATCGTATTTTTGTTATTAGTTCCAGAACTTGCAAGGACAATACGAGGTTTGTTTATCAGTGTTCCAAAGGCAGTGGAACATTTTCAAGTATGGCTATTATCGATTGATATTCCATGGCCAGAGATTCAAAACTATATTGCCAACTGGGATATGGAGTGGAGCCAAATTATTCAAAAAACCTTTAATTTTTTACAGACAGGATTATTAGGAGGAATTTTCACAACAGTTGGTGTGGTAACTTCCATTGTTAGCGGTTTTGTAAATTTTTTTATTGGGTTTGTATTTGCTATTTATATTCTCTTTCAAAAGGAGAATTTAGCACGTCAATTAAAAAAGGTATGTTACGCTTTTATGCCTGTAAAATATGCAGAACAGGTGATCTATGTAGCAAGATTGACAGAGAGAACATTTTCCAACTTTTTAACAGGTCAATGCTTAGAAGCGGTTATTTTAGGTACGATGTTCTTTATTGCCATGTCGATCTTAAAGTTCCCATTTGCACTTTTAGTGGGAGTTTTAATTTCCATTACCGCTTTGATTCCTATTGTGGGAGCTTTTATCGGATGTGGAATCGCCATGTTTTTGATTTTAACAGTGAATCCAATTCAAGTGATTTGGTTTTTTATCCTGTTCAATGTTTTACAACAATTTGAAGGAAATGTCATTTATCCAAGAGTGGTTGGAAACTCCGTTGGACTTCCAGCTATGTGGGTTTTGATGGCAGTTAGTCTTGGAGGAAGCATGATGGGGATTATTGGAATGCTGATATATATTCCATTGTTCTCTGTTATTTACTGCTTATTAAAAGAGAGTGTGAATCAAAAACTGAAAAAACAAAAAATTCCAGAAGAAAAATGGAAAGAAAAATAGGATAAAAGAAAAGCCTTTGGACGAGAAGTTCAAAGGCTTTTTCCTGTTATAGGTGATTTCTTCCCTAGTTTTGTTTTTTATCGTTGAATATTTGTCATTTGGATAGCATATGTATAGGACTGAAGAAAATCCCCTAGTAAAAGAGGTTCTATAATAAATGTTGGGGTGGTTTTCCATCCCAGCTTTTTTGTGTATAATAAAAAAGACCTCCGCTCTTCACCACAAAGAAACGGAGGTAATCA
>CASDVE010000016.1 GCA_949284175.1 uncultured Eubacteriales bacterium | reverse complement strand
AGTACATATCAGATGTGGAAACATCACGAAGAATACTTGTCTAAACAGTATTGGAAACATCCAATACTTTGGTCTGATGGATATTTTGCTTGTAGTATAGGACAAGTTTCACAAGAGATTATCGAAAAGTATATTCAGAATCAAGGTTAATGACAAAGTGACGCCGTGTATCCACACGCCTAAAGGCATGTGGATACACGGCTGATGATATATAAAAAAGATAGAGATCTTGTTTGATCTCTATCTTTTTTTATTTACGAGAAAGCAATGAGTCATGCAAGAGCATGTATGTTCACGTTGGCAGACCTTATTATTGTTTGAACACTTCGCCATCCTTCATAACAAAGGTAACATTTTTTAGAGTGGTAATATCTTCTAGTGGGTTTTTGTCCACTGCGATAATATCTGCGAATTTACCAGATTCAATGGAGCCGATTTGATGTTCAAGGTGTAAAAGTTCAGAGGCAACTTTGGTAGCAGATAGTAGAGCATCCACTGGTTTCATTCCATGGCGAACCATGAGTTCAAATTCTTCAGCTTGTGCACCATGTAAGCTAAATGGAGTACCAGTATCGGTTCCAAAGGCGATTTTTACCCCTGCATCGTAAGCTGTTTTAAAGGACTTTGTATGAGTTTGTACAACGTCAGCACATTTTTCAATGACGAATGGTGGAATGCCGGCCTCTTCTCCATGTATCATAATATGGTATCCAGCGATCAAAGTGGGAACGAGATAAGTTCCATGTTCTAACATAAGAGCAAGTCCTTCTTCATCCATCATAGTGCCATGTTCAATGGAAGTGATTCCTGCTTGAATTGCCATTTTAATACCCTTTGCACCATGGGTATGGGCAGAAGTGATATGCCCTTTTCGGTTTGCCTCTTCGCAGATTGCGTTTAGTTCTTCTTGTGTAAATTCAGGAGCACCTGGATCATCACCAAAAGAGATAACACCACCAGTTGCCATAATTTTAATTTGATCCGCTCCCCACTTTAGATTTTCACGAACGCCTTTTCTGCACTCATCTGGATCATCTACAATAATGCCGAGGCTGTGTTCCCCTGTAATAAAAGGGTTGAAATGAGAATCCGCATGACCTCCCGTTGTGCCAAGTGGTTTGCCACTTACAAAAAGTCGAGGACCTTTTACGACACCACGATTGATCATATTTTTTAATGCCACATCGGTGTATCCAACAGCACCTTCATCTCTTAGTGTAGTAAAACCTGCCATTAAATCTTTTTGTGCATACGCATATGCCTTTAATGTCAAGTCACCATATAAGTCAGAAGCGATGGTTTCAAAAGAATTATTTTCACCATTCATATTTAAGTGAAGATGGCAATCGATGAATCCAGGAAGCACATATTTACTGGATAGATCAAGCACTTGATAACCATCTTTTATTGGGGCATTGTATTCCACTTTTTCAATGAGATTATCAGAAATATAGATACAAGCATTTGCTTGAAATTGTTTTGCATTTACATCAAATAAATGACCACATTGTATTACTTGTTTCATTGTTGTAACTCCTTTTCTATCATTTCATGTGTTCTAGTTTTTAGTGTTTATAGACAACACCATCCTTCATAACGAAGCGACAATCTGTCATAACCTTAATATCCAAAAGAGGGCTTTTATCAAAAGCAACAATATCCGCTAATTTTCCAACTTCGATGGAACCAATTTTGTCGTTCATTTTTAAGAGTTCCGAATTTACTTTTGTGGCACAAAGCAGAGTTTGTACTGGAGTAAAGCCATAACGAGTCATAAGCTCAAATTCAAATCCCTGTTCTCCATGTTTATTATAAGGAGTAGCAGCATCACTACCAAAACCAATTTTTACACCTTTTTTAATCATTTTTTTAAGGTTTGTTCCATGATTTTCAAGACAGCGGGATGCTTTTTCCACCGCCCAAGCAGGAATACCACTTTGAGCTCCAAATTCTACAATGCGGTATGCTGCGATAATGGTTGGAATGAGATATACACCATATTCAGCCAACATATCAATGCCTTCTTCATCGATCATCATACCATGTTCAATGGAGGTGATTCCTGCACGAATTGCCAGTTTAATTCCTTCCGCTCCGTGGGCATGAGCAGAAGATAATTTTCCTCTAGAATTGGCAATATCTAAGGCGGCTTTCATTTCTTCAAAGCTGAGTTCTGGAGCACCAGGTTCATCACCAAAAGAGATAACGCCCCCTGTTGCCATCAATTTAATTTGATCTGCTCCATATTTGAAGGTATAGCGTGCTGCTTTTCTGGCTTCTGATGGGCTATTTACAATTGTAGAAAAACTTCCACCAGTCATATAAGGGGTTAAATGATTGTCACCGTGACCGCCAGTAGAGCTAATGGACATACCAGAAACGAGCAATCGAGGTCCTACAACCAGTCCTGAATTGATAGCATTTTTTAAAGAAACATCAGAAAAGCCATAAGCACCTTCATCACGAAGGGTAGTAAAGCCTGCCATTAAATCTTTTTGTGCATGGTTCATACTAAGGAGTGTTAGCTCTCCAATGGTTGTATGGGAGAGAAGATTCATCATATCCGCTTCCCCATTCATATTGATATGTACATGGGCATCGATTAAGCCAGGCATAACAAATTGATTGGATAAATCAATGATTTCTCCATCAAAAGTAGGAAGTTGATTATAAGGACAAACTTCGATAATTTTATTTTTATCAATGATAACTGCCATATTTTCTTGTACTGTTTCATCTTTTCCGCTGAAAAACTGACCACATCTTATTAATTTTTTCATAGTTATAACTCCTTTTTATTCGATTAAAATTTTATGTTGTATTCCTTTATAAAAAGGGAATAAAAGGTTGATGAAAAAGCCAGAAGAATACAATATATAACATTCTTCCGGCTTATGGTTTTTGTTTTATAAAAATAAATTTAAAAAATCATAGGAATAATAATGCCTGCAAAGATAACAGAAGCGATAGTAACTGTTGTAAATCCTGCGATCAACATTTTAGGAAGAAGTTGATTATGAATGGCTTCTTTTTCTTCATCGCTAACAGGAAGACTCGATACAACTTCATCCGTAATAATCTGTGTGCATGGATAACCAAAAAGAGCTGTCAACCCAACGGCTGCTGAAATAGCAGGAGAGTAGTGGAAAAACTTTCCGGCAATGACACATAAAATGATGATACCAAGAGCGGATAACACGAGCATCCCAACAAGAGGAGTTAACATCTTAAGCAGAGAATCCAAAGTAACAGATTTAAAGTTACCAGGAAGAACGGCAAGAGTTCCAAGCATGAGAATCCCAAAAGAATTGGATTTTACAAGGGCATCTCGTTCTAAGAAACCGATTTCCATTGCAATGATACCGCAAAGCAAGTAGGCAATATTTACATTCAATAAAGGGGTTGTTCGATCGCCAAACATGGTTATGTTGGATAACAAAGTTCCGATACAAGCAACAAAAGAAAGTTTGAATAAAATAATACCTGGTGTTTGCATCCACTGAGGAGTGTCAGGGAGAATTTTAAAGTTTAAATTCCACTCTTTTTTTGCGGTTGTATTGTTTGCCATTCCATTCTTGCTTTCATTCAGAAGTCGATTTGCTTCCATCTTTAATGCCTTTGATGCAAGAGGCAGACCAATGAACATTTGCATAGCACAGATCAAAGTGGCAAAAGCTGCAAGATCTGGGCGTCCTGCTGCGTTGGCAGCATCAGTTGTTAAAACGGTGGCAATAATTGCACCAGACAGCGGTGGTGCAGAAGTGAGGGCGTAATCCCTTCCAAAGAGCCAAGAGCCAATGGTGAATGCGACAATAGCGATTCCCACCAGACCAAAACAGGACACGACAACGGTTTTCCACTCCTGAATTAAGCTCTTTAAGTTGATCATAGTTCCTAAGTTGGTGATCATAAGAGCAATGCCAAAATTGGTCATGATAGCGGGAAGACCAGTGTTATCAACAGCGTCTTTTGGAATGATTCCACTGATAAATCCTACTAAATAAATGGTGCATCCAACGATGATTGCTGAGATAATAGCTTTTGTCTTTTTTGAAATAATATCCCCAAGAAGACCGAAGCCTAAGGTGAAAATCATAAAAGCAAAAAGTGGTGTCCATAAAGTTTCCATATTTGATACCTCTCTTTTTCTTAGAAATTTTAATTAGAATAATATATACACTGGAATTTATTCTATTAAATTTTGCGTTTGCATAAGAGTATAACACATTAATTGGATAAAGCAAAGAAGTTTTCTGTTTTCTTAATTTTATCTTTAGACAAAATTAATTGACAAAATCAGATAAAAGTTTTAAAATCTGACTTAGTCAGATAAAGGAGGGTATCATTTGGAAGCATCATTTGTTTATCAGGTTTTGATATTAAAAAAGCAGTTTACTAATTTTTGTAATGAACGGTTGCAGAAGATGGGACTTTCTATTGGGCTTATGTTTTTCATTATTTACATAGGAAAGCATGAACCTTGTTCTCCGGGAGAATTATCCACTGCAATTCGTATGGACACAGGGCATACCACAAGAAGTATTGATAAACTTGTAAAGGGAGGCTTTGTAAAAAAAGAAAGATCGAACATAGATCGCAGAAGTCAAGTGCTTTGTCTTACGGAAAAAGGAAGAGAGGCATTTGAACGAGTTTATCTATTGTTTGAGGAATGGGAAGAACAAGTATTAAATGATATGACAAAGGATGAAAAAGAAACACTGCATTTACTTTTAGATAAGATAATAAAGAAGGAGCAAGATGATGTACGAGATTATGCAATCACCAATAGACTTGGGAACTTTGACACTAAAAAATAGAATTATTTTTGCACCGACTTCCATGGGTATGGAGGAAGAGGAATACAAAAAAAAGATAGGAAATATTGCTAAAGGTGGAGTTTCTATGGTTATCATAGGAGATGTATCTGTTATGCCAACAAGAGGAATGTGCCTTCATACAGAAGAAGGGTTTGGGTATTATGAAAGAATCGTGGATGTGATTCATAAAAATGGTGCAAAAGCCTGTGCACAGCTTTATATGTCGGATTCGGATATTTCAGCCATTATGCCATACATTTCAAAAGTAAAAACAGGAGAGATGACAAAGGATGAATTGAGAAAACGTTTGAATGATGCAGTTTCTCCTTATATTTCTAGCTTGCCGATAGAACAAATAGAAAGGATAATAAAAGCCTTTGGTACCACCGCAAAGTTAGCCATAACAGCAGGCTTTGACATGATACAGATTCATGGAGATCGGATGTGTGGAAGTTTTAGCTCTACGGTATTCAATAAAAGAAACGATCGTTATGGAGGAACATTAAGCAATCGACTTCGTTTTGCGTTAGAGGCAATTCAAGAAGTGAGGAAAGCGGTGAAAGGAATACCAATTGATTATAAACTAGCGGTTCGAATGGAAGAGCCTCATTATGGTAATGCGGGGATCACTGTGGAAGAAATAAAAAATGCCGTTCCTATGTTGGAAGATGCAGGCGTTACAAGTTTTCATGTTACACTTGCCAATCATTCAGAATTAAGCGATACAATTCCTCCTAGAAACCATCCGTATTTTAAAGAGGAGGGGTGTTTTTTAACGTTTTGTGATGAGGTGAGAAAGTATACAAAATTGCCAATTTGTGGAGTTGGAGCTCTTTCAACACCGGCATTTATTGAACAGCAGTTAGAAAATCATCGTGTGGATTTCGTTGCTCTTTGCAGACAACTGATTGCAGATCCAGAGTGGGTGGAAAAGGTAAAAAATGGAGAGGAGGACACTATTCATTATTGCATTCGTTGTAATAAAAAATGTCTTGGAGGAATGAAAGAACATTTGGGTGTTCATTGCATTTATGAAGATAAAGTATGAAAAGATAGGAGAGAGATTATGAAAAAATATTCAATTTCTATAAGTAGTCGAACTGGAAATACAGCTCTTTTAGGGGAACAAGTAAGAGAATGTCTAAAACAAAAACAAAAGGAACTTGTATATGATGGAGCTCCAGCAGAAAAAGCAAAGGAAGCAGATGTAGTTTTTATTGGCTTTTGGACGGATAAAGGAACTTGTGATCAGGATACAAAAACATTATTAGAATCCTTAGAAGAGAAAGATATTTTTTTATTTGGGACTGCGGGATTTGGTGTTAGTGAGGAATATTTTGAACAGATATTACATCGCGTCAAAACCATTCTTCCTACATCCAATCGTGTGATTGGAACTTATATGTGTCAAGGAAAGATGAATATGGCTGTAAGAAATCGTTATGAAATGTTACAAAAAGAACATCCAGAAGATAAAAAATATGAGATGTTAATTGCTAATTTTGATCAAGCACTTACCCATCCCGATGAGGATGATATTTCCAAACTAAAACAAGCCGTATTTCATGCCATTTCATAGTAAACGATGAGAAACATATTTTATCAGTTTCTCATGTTTGCAAGCAGTCATCTTAAATGTTTACAAGTACAGCTTCTAATTCGTTGTTTTGGCGTGAATAAGAGTGAGTCGAGATTGGTCGGCTCACTTTTGCTAATAAGTGGTGAAAAAGAATGGAAAGTAGCAAAAAATTGTTCTTTTTTTACAGGATGGAAGAAGAATGTTGTATTATTTGCTAAAGTGAACTATAATAAATAAAAGAAAACAATAGCCATAGAGGGTTTCTGATAGACTATTTTTATAGAAAAAGAAGTAGAAGATAATGAGGAACTGGCATAGCGTGTTTCTCATCATTTTTATATGAGCTAAGGCAAAGATAACATTGTAAGAAACCATCGTAATAGGAGGACATAGAAAAGGGAAGATGACTATGAAAAAAGGGTTAGACAATATTTATGTGGCAGGAATCGGAGCATCAGCAGGAGGCGTGGAAGCGTTGCAAGCTCTGTTTCAGAAGATGCCAAAGAATGCAGGTATCGCATATGTTGTCGTACAGCATTTATCACCGGATTATAAAAGTTATATGCAAACACTTTTAACGAGATGTACGGAAATGCCAATTATACAGGCCATGGATGGAATGAGCATTGAAGCAAATAAAGTATACTTAAACAGTCCGGGATGCAACTTGCAAGTAGAAGGAGATAAATTTAAGATTACACAGATGGATAGCGAACAAATTGTACAACATCCAATTGACACTTTGTTCCGCTCCATTGCATCTTCCTGCGGAAAAAATGCCATTGGAATTGTGCTTTCAGGTTGTGGCTCAGATGGCTCCTTAGGGATTCGTGCGATTAAGGAGGAAGGTGGCATGGTTATGGCGCAGGATACTTTGACAGCACAGTTTGGTAGCATGCCAAGAAGCTCCATTGCAACTGGTTCTGTGGACTATATTTTATCACCAGAAAAGATGGGACAAGCATTGCTTGCCTATATCAAACATCCTTATATCCAAGGACATCGTTTGTTAGAAGAAGTTACAAAAGATAAAAATGCGATGAATATGTTCACTGAAGTTTTGAGGATTTTAAAAGAGCATACCGGAGTAAACTTCTCTTATTATAAAGAAACGACGATTTTACGAAGATTGGAAAGAAGAGTTAGTATTAACCGCTGTAAATCTGTAAATGAATACTATAAAATTCTTTGTGATTCTGAAGAAGAAAGAAACACTCTATTTAAGGAAATGTTAATTGGAGTTACAAGTTTCTTTCGAGATAAAGAAGCATTTGTAAGTTTACAAAAAAATGTAATTCCAAACTTGGATTATACAAGACCACAGATTCGTGTGTGGAGCTGTGCATGTTCAACAGGAGAAGAAGTGTATTCAACGGCTATTCTATTGTCTGAATACATAGAAAAAAATCGTTTAAATTGTTCCTATAAGATTTTTGCAACGGATGTGGACCCTGTTGCTGTGGAAATTGCAGGACGAGGAATTTATTCTGAGAATATTATTTCTGATGTACCAAAAGAATATTTGAACAAGTATTTTATTAAAAAGGGAGATTATTACCAAGTCCGAGATTCTATTCGTAATAATATTGTGTTTGCAGTACATAATTTATTAAGTGATCCGGTATTTTCTAATCTTGATCTTTTGCTTTGCAGAAATCTGTTTATTTATTTAAAAGCGGATTTACAAAAGAAAGTGTTGGAGTCTTTTTGTCAAGCGTTAAACGGAAAAGGCTATCTCTTTATGGGAAGCAGTGAATCCGTGGGAGAAATGACAGAAGCCTTTGAAATGATCGATTCAAAATGGAAAATTTATCGTATGCGAAATGGATTTCATGTATCAGTTCCATTATGGAACATTGGGATAACCGATGTTAATGCAAGTAAAAATCGAATGGCAGAAAATGTTTCTTTTGCAACCAACTATAATCGGAAAATACGCATGGATCATTTGATGGAACGAGCGGTTTCAGAGCTATTGCCACCAGCTGTTTTATTGGATGAATCTGATAATATTTTACAGGTGATTAGCAATATTAATCATTTTTTGGATTTGAAACCAGGAAAATTTACAAATCAATTTTTAGCCATTTTACCAAACGATTTATCTTTATTTGTAAATGGTGTATTAAGACGTTTAAAGAAAAGAGAACAAGACGTGATCAAAGAAACAATCACTGGATTAAAGAGTTTTCCAGGAGAGGAAATCACAATTACAGGGCGTAGGGTATCTTATCATCGTTCTGAATACTATCTTGTGAGTTTACAAGCCACCCAAGCAGGGGATAAAGAGGCTCTTAGACAAGTGATGGATTCTGAATCATTAGCAGGACAGAGAATTGAAGATCTAGAGCGAGAACTTCAAGCGAGCAAAGAGAGTTTACACGCTACGGTTGAAGAACTTGAAACAAGCAATGAAGAGTTACAAAGCACCAATGAAGAATTAATTGCAAGTAACGAAGAATTGCAAAGCACCAACGAAGAACTTCAATCTGTGAATGAAGAACTGCATACGGTCAATGCAGAGTACCGAATGAAGCTGGATGAATTAACAGGGATGACAGAAGATATGGATAACTTGCTCGTCAGTGCGGAGATTGGAGCACTTTATTTAGATCAGAAACTCTGTATTCGAAAGATCACACCAATTGTAAAAGCGATGACGAATCTCGTTGAGAATGATATTGGGCGTTCTGTTTTTCATGTCACATTTATGGAAGAATATCCACAATTTCATGAAGATTTACGTTATGTTGTGGAAAGCAGTAAAAAGATTTATCGTTATTTACTGGATAATCGAAAGAAACGCTGGCTTATTCGCATTCAGCCAAGCCGTACAGAACAAAATATGGTAAATGGCATTATTTTAACAATGGTTGATACAACAATTGCCGACAGCCATTATGTGCGAAGAGGAGAGGGTGAATAAAGAATAGGATGGATATTCATACTATATATAGTAAATTGGAACAAGAAAATTCACAATTAAAGAACCAGATCCGTGATGTTCGAATGGAGCTTGAGGGAATACAAAGGAAGTACCAATTACGGTACCAAAATAGCCCGATTCCTTATGTGACGATTAATTGTCATGGTGATATTTTAGAATTCAATAATGCTGCCTGTGTGTTTTTTGGGAGAAAAGCAGAACGGTTATGTATGGATAATCTGATGGAATTTTTAGATGCGGATAGCAAGGGACAAGTGGGGTTGTTTCTTCAGATGATATCGGAGGAACGACTGAGAAAGCAATTAGAAGTTAGTGATTTAGAGATTAATTTTTTTGTTAGAGGAAGACGGTGTGAAACTGTCGTTCATTATTCTTTTATATTTCAAAGGTTGGAACTTTTTCTTGAATTAGCGATTTGGGATGTAAGCGATACCAATGAAACGAGAAGACAGCTAAAAAAAGAATATGAATGCTATGAAATTGCCTTACAAACGTCGGTTGATTATATCTTTGAATACGATCAATTGGCAGATGAGTTGAGAGAATATGGGGATTTTAAAAGACCGGATATTCCGAAGACAGAGCGAATTATTAAGAAGCATTTTCTAAGAGATGTGGAAGAACATCAAAGAGAAATGACAAGTTCTTATCAGCTTATGAGAGATATTTTTCTCGGGAATCAAGTGTCTGGAGAATTAAACTTATCAGAAATTGACTATTATAATTTTAATGGATGGGCGTATCTTGAAGTGGCATCTTTTGGTGATATATTTTCAGAATCTCGTATTATCGGACGAATTCGTGATATTACAGAGGAAAAGATAAAAGAGTTCAAAGAAAATGAAATCGCTTATCGAGATCAGTTAACTGGTCTATATCATTCAGAATACGCGTTAAATATACTAATAAAAAAATTAGAATCAGGCAAATTACAAGGAAGACAAGATCATCTTTTATTTCTATCGATGGATACAACAGCAGAAATAGAGAAAAATTATGGGTTTACCTTTTTTTGGGGCATGATTTATATTATAGGCAATATGATAAAAATGATGAAAGAGAAAGAGGGAGCCGTTGCAATTCGAACAGGGAATCAGGAGTTTGTTCTTTTAATTGAGGATAGAACGAAAGAGGAAGCAATTGCCATAACAAATGCGCTTTTGAAGAGTTTAAGAACACAATATTGTGGAAATGAAAGAAATGGGATGATAACATATCGAGCAGTTTTGCGTCCATCCATATCATGGAATGGATATCCAGATTGGAATGCTGTAATTCAAGATATGTATCATACAGGTATGGGAACAAGACAGCATGATATTTATTTAAAGAATGGTAAGATCGAAGAAAAGTTTTGTCAAGAAGTACCGATAAAAATGCAACATTATCGCGGTACAAGTCAGTTATATCATACAAAACAAAAACCGATTTTTTCTTATGCGTATGATTTGTTTGAAAAAACAAAAGATATGGAAACTGCGATCTATTTGTTAATAAATCTAGTTGGAATTTTGAAAAAATTGAACTATATTTGTATTTATGAATTGAATAAAGTATATCTGTCGCGTCATGTGCTTTATGAGTGGAGTTTAAAAGACAAAAGAGAAAATGAGCCAGAGGTACTATATTATCCATCTGAAAAAGTGTGGAAAGAACAAGGAAAGTGGAAAGGCGAAGAGGGAGAATATCAATGCCTTTCTTATGAAGAGGAACAACAAGGAAAAGTTTTAGATTGGAATTTAGGAACGTCCTTTGAAGATAGTAGTAAAATGTTATGTTTTGGAGAACCTAGTGGAGATTATAAAGAAATGATTTTATATGGTTTTCCAAAAGAAAAGAGCGATTGGACAGAGGAAGAAGTGTATTTTTTCAAAGATTTCTCCAAAATTCTATTGATTGGACTCAATCAGAAAAAAGTGAGCAGTTTAAGCACAACAAAATCCATATTTTTGGCAAGAATGTCACATGAAATTCGAACACCAATTAGTGGAATTTCTGGAACCATAGATTTATTAAGAAAATCTTTGAATGATGGGGAAGAGGGAAAAAAAGAAAAACTAAATCATCTCTTATATCAAATGGAGGAATCCGTTGCAAAGTTGTTAAAAGTCACAGATTCCATCTTGGATATGGCACAGATTGAAAATTTTTCTATGGAATTGTTGGAAGAAAATTTTCAGATGGCAGAGGTATTAAATAACATCGCCGATCGATTTGCAAAGATAGCCAAAGAAAAAGGGGTTGTATTCCAATATGAAAATAATAGTTTGTCCAACCATGAGTTAAAAGGTGATATTGTAAGGTTAGGACAAGTGGTTGCCAATTTGTTGGATAATGCTATAAAATTTACAAGAACTGGTGGTACGATTCTTTTTCGGATACATAGCAAAAAGGAAGGGCGTAACCGAGAAATCTATGAGATGGAAATTTGTGATAATGGCTGTGGAATTTTAAAGGAAAACCAAGAAATGATATTCCAAACCTTTGTAAAGACAGAGCAGGGGAATGCTGTGGATGGTATGGGTTTAGGACTTAGCATCAGTCAGGCTCTTGTCAAATTGATGGGTGGTTCCCTACAACTTTCTAGTGAATTGGACATTGGAACGACGGTAAAAGTTACCATTCCCTTTAAAATTGGAACGAAAAGAAAGTCCAAACAAAAAGAGAGCGAACAAAATGTATTAAACGGGATTCGCCTCTTGCTCGTAGAAGATAATGAGTTGAATGCTATGATTGTAGAGGAAATTTTATCATTAGAAGGAGTGCAAGTAGAAGTTGCTTCCAATGGTAAGACAGCAGTTTCTATGTTTAAAGAGCATAAAGCAGGATATTATCAACTGATTTTGATGGATTTACGAATGCCAAATATGGATGGATTTGAAACCACAAGAGCCATTCGTTCTTTGGAAAGGGAGGACAGCAAAACGGTACTCATCCTTGCACTCAGTGCAGAAATATTTGAGAAAAATCCTAAGAAGTTGGCAGAGATTGGACTAGATGGTTACCTAACAAAACCACTAAAGGTGGAACGGTTAAAACAAATAATTTTTGAGAAATTAGGACATAATGCTGGTTAGCAGAAAGCATGGCATTTTCTATGGTTTTTAGCCATTGGAGAGTGCCATGTCTTTTTGTGTGAAAGTATTATGAGTAAGATAAGGCGTAGAATCTAGGAAACAATAAAGTTTCAAAAGAGAAATTTAGAATACTTTCTTGTAAATGGTTGAAAAAAGGTGAAAAATGAGTTATGCTAAGTCAGTCACTAAAGGAGGAAAAACATATGATAGAAACAGTATTTCATATTGCGTATTCAAAAGAAATCTTTTTAATTAGTCTATTATTTGCATTTCTTTTGACAGCAGTTGCCATGCACGTATTACAGGAGAGGTTACCGCATGATTTAGGAAGAGCATTTGCCATTAATGGACAACTTTCCAAAGGCAAACCAAGAGGAGCAGGAATTATTTTTGTTATCACTTTTATTATTTCAAGCCTACTGTTTGTGCCAATTGAAAAAGAATATATCATCTATTGCATTTTACTATTTGCGTCCATGTTAACAGGATATTTGGATGATCGTTCTGATAAACCATGGGGTGAACTAAAAAAAGGAATCTGTGATTTTGTCATTGCTCTTATGACAGCCATTACCTTTGTAAACTTTAATCCAGATTTTGTAGGATTTTATTGGTTTGGAACCTTTATAACAATTCCTAAAATTGTATATATTATTTTAGCGATTATCTTAATCTGGGTGTCCATTAATGTGACAAACTGTTCCGATGGAGTGGACGGATTAAGCAGTAATATGAGCATTATTACATTGCTCAGCATTTTTATGATCTTTATGAAAAATGGCTCTCCATATGGACATATCGTTTTATTACTCGTAGCATGTTTATTAGGGTATCTTTGGTTTAATATTACCCCAAGCAAGTTGTTGATGGGAGATGCAGGATCAAGAGCCATTGGATTTTTTATCGCAGTCTTTATGATGAAGAGTTTCCATCCTCTTTTATATTTATTAGCAGGATTTATGTTGATTATTGATGGTGGACTTGGACTCATTAAAGTATCTTTACTTCGTTTCTTACATATTCATATTTTAAAAAATGTGAGAACACCAATCCATGATTATGCGAGAAAGACATTGCAGTGGTCTGATTCCCAAGTTGTATTTAAGTTTACGATGATTCAGATTATTGCTTCCACAATCATGATGTTTTGGATTTTATAAGAACAAGGCAGGAAAACCGTTTAAAACAATAAAAAGTTGTTTTAAGCGGTTTTTTTTTGATATAATGAACATAACGAGTCAAGGGACGAGTGCCATTATAATAAAAACAAAAAGGAAGTGATTTTTGTGATTTATCGTTGTACAAATCATGAATGTTCTTATATTGCTGAGTGGGAAGAAATAGAAGAAAAGGAGTGTCCTAACTGTGGAGCTTCTTTAGAAGAAATGACAAAAGAAACACTAAGTGCAATCGATTGGGGGAATTTAGGGGATTTTTGGATGGAAGAAGATTCGAAAAATGAGAAACGCATATGTTATTGCTATGGTAGAGCATCTCAACTAGGAAGTGCAAGGGGAATGTCCAATTTTGGATGGTGTTTGGAACATGGCTTTGGATGCGAAAAGGATGTAAAATCAGCCATTTGGCTCTATGAGCAATCCGCAAAACTTGGAGAGCCTTCTGGTATGTGTAAGTATGGATGTTATTTAAAAGAAACAGCAACCACAGCCGAGGAAATAAAGGAAGCTATTTTTTGGTTAAAGCAGAGTGCAGAAAAAAATTATTCTCGTTCCATGCGGGAATTGGCATCTTGCTATGAATATGGAATAGGGGTAGAACAAAACCAAAAAGAAGCAGTGCGACTTTATCAAAAGGCAGGAGTTTTAGGAGATGCTTATGCACAGCTTTTTTTAGGGGAACTGTATGAACATGGCGTAGGAGTGAAAAAGAATGAAGTGGAGGCAGTTCGATGGTATCGCTTATCCGCAGAACAGGGGAATGATAGTGCCCAGTATCATTTAGGACTTTCCTATGAAAAAGGAATTGGCGTAGAAAAAGATGAAGTAGAGGCGATCAAATGGTATCTTCACTCTGCAAAACAAGGGAATGCAAATGGACAGTGCTGTCTTGGATTTTGTTATGATATGGGGATTGGCACAGAAAAAAATGAGGAAAAGGCAAAAGAGTGGTATGAACAGTCTGCAAAACAAGGGCATCCAAGAGCGTTATATAATTTAGGGGTTTGTTATGAGTTTGGAACGGGAGTCAAGAAAGATGATGACAAGATGGTGCAGTGTTATAAAAAATCCTCTGTCCTTGGATACCCAGATGCACAAGTGGCATTAGCGATTCTCTACTATGAAGGGACACATGGAATGAGAGCCGATATGAAGCAGGCATATATGTGGCTACAACGAGCAAGAGAGGCTGGCAGTATAAGAGCAGAACGGCTATATGGCATCTTTTATTGGGAAGGGAAAGCGGTAAAAAAGGATCGAAAAAAAGCATTGAAACTATTTTTTACTTATGCCAAACAAGATGGAGGATGTGCCTTTTATGTTGCCTATGCCTATGATAAAGGAATCATTGTTGGAAAAGATCGAGAACAAGCTCTTTTTTGGTATGAGCTATCCGCAAGATTCGGGGATTCCAATGCCATGTATAATCTTGGATGGTTGCATCAGCATGAAATCGAAGGAATGGAAGAAAAGGCGGTTTGGTGGTATCAAAGGAGTGCAGAAAGAGGGAATGGGGATGCCATCGCTCAAATAGGGGTTTGCTATTATAATGGAATTGGAGTAAAAAAGGATGAAAATAGGGCGTATCGTTATTATGAACAAGCCATTGAACATGATTCAGCAGAGGGATTGTATCAAATGGGGTATTGCTATGAACATGGAATTGAAGTGAAAACAAACAAGGAAAAAGCATTGGAATACTACGAAAAAGCAAGAAAAAAAGGTCATGCTAGAGCCATATGGGCAGTAGGGGCTTATTATGAACAAGGAATCGTGGTACAAAAAGATGAGAAAAAAGCGATAAAGTATTATAAGCAGTCGGCAAAAAAAGAGGATAAGCGAGGACTTCTTGCACTGGCTCATTGTTATTTTCAAGGTAATCTTATAAAAAAGGATAAAAAAGAAGCCTTGAAGTTATGTAAAAAGGCACTGAGATTATGTGAACCTTTTGAAAGAGAAGAAGAGGAATTACAGGTGGAAAACGAATTAAAAATTTTAAAAAAATCCTTAGAAGAAGTGAGAGATTAAGAGTGATATATCAATGAGTTCCACCTATGAAATAATCTTTTGCCACAGAACGATCTAGATCATAAAGCACAATATCTCCATCTTGGAAAGAGAAAAGGTTGCCGTAACAATCTCGTTTTTCATGAGTATATCCTTCCATTCTCCACATATTGCAATAGCCATCGGGATAGTTTTTAGTATTGGCATAACTTAAATGTGGAATGCCATCTTGTATTGTCTGAATATCGAAATGAACGAGAAGATAGCCATTTGTTTTCCAAAAGGATTCTGTGTAATCTATGCCATGTTCCACTGCATAAGAAAATACATCCGTTCCTTTGGTAGTAGCATGGACATTGGCAGGAAGATAGTATTCACCATACCATTTTTGAATGGACTTTGGAACAGAAGTTCCAATCAATGTACGCTGGCTCCACGGTAAAAGGATGTTGGAAAACGTATAGATAGGGTACTTTACATTGCTAAAAGTCTTTATGGGAAGGTGCAAAAGATTTGCTGTCTGTAATAGCTCTTCATACGGCACACCTCCATAAGGATTTCCAATATACATGGATTTTAGATTCTTTTGATCTTGTTCGCTTCCCACTTTGATCAGGTGATGAAGAACGCCATGTATGGTTTCATCATAGTATAAGTCCACTTCTTCTACCACTTGTCCATCTTTTGATAGATAGTAAAATTTTGGAGTGATGGAGATGGAATCTTTGCCACGAAACATGGTGCCTACTGTTTGCAAGGAGAAACGAAATGTGTAGCCAGTGTTGATAACGCCAGCACAAGGAATGGTAGGATGGCTGCCGGAAAGGAGAGGAAGAGTCATTTTGGAAGAGTGAGTGAGAGGAGAACCATTCTGATCATAAGTGCCGACTTTATATGTATTGCCAGTCAGTGTTAGAGAATTAGGGAGTCGAAAGGTGGACTGCCAAAGGGGATAATCAGTGATATCATAAATTTGAAAATTATAAAGACGTCCAGATACTTCAACGTTGACGGAATCTGTACTTACATAATGTTGCAGATCATAATTGGCTAACTTTTCTTGTTCTAGTTCTTTGCCATTGGCATCGCAGTTGATTGCGATGGAACGAAACTGTACCGTATACGCTCCTTCTAAAACCCAAGGAGGAAGGAAAAATTCCGTTGTATCTTCTGAAATTTGGTGCCAAGTGTGGGCTGGAATATAGGTATGATTGAAATAGACATCAAAAGGGAAGGAAACCTCACGTCTTGCAATATAAGGATCGTAGTCACGATACCCATAATTTTTATAGAAATGATGTAAGCCAGTTGTTGGAAATTGAATAAGAAATGGGCGATCTAAAATCAGTCCAGCACGACTTTTATCAGGATGTAATAGCTGATTATAGGTGCGGACATCTTGGATTTGTGTATCGCAGACAGTAGGGGTGTGGATAATGACAGGATTAATTTCCACATGGAATTCTAATTCTGAGCCTTGGCTTTTTCCAATGCTTTTAATATTTTTGTAAACCAAGGTTCCGGTGGAATCCCATTTGCCATTTTCTTTATTTCTATCGATGATCATATGTTCTTGAAATAAGATGTTGTTATCAATTACATTTGGCTTATTTAGTCGGCTTGGGGATGGTGTTGTGCTTTCTTGCCAACCATCTTTCATTAAGAGTGTTCCATTGATTTCAAGGTAATCATTTTGTACTTTAATATTCCCAACAGTTGTTCCCCCGCTTGTTGGCTCTTGCATACTTGCACTGGAGCGATATATAACATTTGGTGGCTGATAAGCGTTGGATGGTTTCAATAGAATACGTTCATTTGGTAAGGCATAGTTATTGACTATTGCATGATCGATTTCATATATATCCAATTGTGTGACTTTCCAGTAAGAATAATTTCTTGTAACAGTATTGATAATAGGAGGTACTTCAGGATTGGTGCTTGGATTCACTTGTTGATATTGTTTCGTGCCAAAGTAGTTGGTAAATGTATAGGATACAAGATATTCCTGTCCAATGACATAGCTATATGTTTTTTCTGTTGTTGGGATTCCTTGCGTTACATCAAATTGTTCATCGCCTTTTAAGTCCGCACCTATTACACCTTCCAGCTTATTATGGGGCGGTTGTGGATCGGTGAAATCATCGCTGATTGCTTTGGAATTTGGCTCACCTTGTTCTTCATTATCTGGTGGTATAAGTGCGGGAGGATAGTATTTATAATACAACACAATCCGAACACCATTGGCTCCTGTATCCCATTTTCGATTGCGAAAATAGTTGATGTCGGACATATACTTGTCATTTTCTGTAATGGGATTTGATTGAAAAGTAATGGTTGTCACTTTTTTTACCGATTCATCCGAATAATTATTATTCTCTGGAAAAGAAATGGGCTGTCCTGTTTTGATATCTTCTAACTGCATTTGATAGAGCCATATCTTTTTTCCATTACGATATTGAGAAATCGTATTAGCGGGCAGTAACTCCCATAGATTGCCCGATTCTTTTTTGGGGATATAGTAAGTATAGGGAGATTTTGTCCCTTGCTTTTTTGTTGTTAAGGTTGTATAAGTGCCATTGTAATATTCTTTTTGTTGGATTTCCACAGGGACTGGCTGGGAGTGATAGGGAACTGGGATGTCAAAGTGATCTTGAAAGTCATTGGGGTTCGCCCATGACTCCGCTTTCTTAATCCCCTCTAGATCATAAATATAATTAGAATGGACTTGTCCATTATGATAGGTGCGAAAGAAGCCGTTTAAATATAAATGTCCATTGTTTTTTTCTAAAGATTCGGCGGTTGTTCCTGCGTTTTTTATTTGGGTGTCTACGATATCTTTAGGAATTGTCCATGTTCCATAATATTTTCCATTTGAAACTCTATTAAGATGGTAATATTCTTCTTTTGTGATAATTTTGCCATATGGTTTATTATAAATAGGATTTCCATACTCTTGTGTCCCAATTAATTTATTAGATAAAATAGGATATTTTTTTACTGTATAGCCCTCTGTTTTCCAGGTAACCCCTGTTGTAGCTTTTGTATCGATAGTTTTCCAAGTAATTGTGCCATTATCTGTCATAGTTACAATTGGTTTATTATTTGTGTCACTAGCTCCAAAAACAATAATTGGAAGTAAAAAATAACTAAGAAGAAGTAAGAAACTAATTTTTTTACATAATTCCATAGCTTTTCCTTTCTTACAAAATCTAATTTCTCATATTATCCCAGATTTGATCCCAAACTCTAACAGCATAACTTGATCCATCATCGTTCATTGCTCCTGTACCCATGCTAATATCAAATACTAGATGGAATGTTTTACCATTTTTTGCCCCCTCTAACCACTGAGCAACAGGATATTCTGAATAAATTAATTCATTGTTCTCTTGTGCAGACCGAGCAAATGCTTTATTATTGCCTGTAATTTTAAACTTTGCATAGCAACGATAAGTATATCCATCTGTTCCATAGTATAAACTAGACGGTTCGACCACTACTTTATCACATTTGATAATGACATGATTCTTTTTCGCCTTTTTAATATAATTCTTAATATCATTTGTTGTGTATTTATCATAGGAATCTCCATATACAAAATAAGTACTTTGAAGATCACTAATCCATTTATTGTTTACTGTTTTATAATTAAAATTAAGACGAGTTTCGACATTTTTCTTTACCTTTTCTGCCCAAATATAACGGTATTTATCAATGATCTCTTTGGCTGGCACTTTTTCATCCCATAAAATATGTGTTCCGTTTGTAACATTTTTAGGTGAACGTAACTTCGTTTTATCTCCAAAATATTGTACTTTCCCCTCCCAGTTAAAATAAGAATCATAATAACTATTTGGAATGCTTTCTAGGATATAGGGAAATTTCTTCGCATTTTTAGGGAGATTTGTTGTTCGAATGACCTGTCCATCTTCGCTCATGGTTCTACGTTGGCTTTTATCCCGGATACGATTTCTGATTGTTTGAGCTTGGCTTTTGGTGAGATAGAGGTTGGGATTGATACTATCACTTTGGCTGTATGTACCGTTACTTTTTCCTGTGAAGATTCCTTTTGAAAAGCAAGCAATGACTTCTCCTTGTTTTACCTTTGGAATTTGAGAAAGATCCGAAATTCTCTTATATTTTTTCACATTTTCTTTGATCTTCTTCAAGGAATCATTTTCTTTTGAGCCATTTTTCAAAACATCAGCACGCTCTGCTAAAACACAGGCATCAGCATAGCCGATCGTTGTTCCTAAAGTTATGTTGCTTGTATCAATGGGTTCTCCTGTGACTTTTTCAAGCATTTTCACATAGTCTTCTCCTGAAATTAGAGATGGTGTACTAGCGGATGCGTTGATGGGAAACATGGTGTTTAACAGTATCATACTTGATAGAGATATTGTTAATAATTTCTTTTTCATATTATTTTAAACTCCTTTTTATATTTGTTTTCAATTATAATACTATAAATAAATTAATTTTACAATATTTTTATGAATTTATTTTAAAATAAAGTATTATTTTCTGAAAATATTTTGTTTGAATCATGATATAAGTAAAATACTATGAGAGTTTGATAAAAATAAGTGAAATATTGTTTATATGAAAGCAAGCAGGAGAATTATTTTTTGGTTTTATATATAATGAATAAATAAAAGTGAAAAACAGAAAATTTATTGAATAAAATGTTACAAAATGATATGATAAGGATAAAAAAAGAGCAAGAGGAATCGGATGGAAAGCTCGTACATGGCAGAGTGTGCATTGCTAGAAGTAACAAAAAGTTGCAAAGATGTTCAATGGACACTTTGTTTCCTGATAAATATAGAATGAATCAGAAACAAGGAGAAATATAGATGAAAAAATATATTATGGCGTTGGATGCAGGTACAACGAGCAATCGCTGTATTCTATTTAATAGACAAGGAGAAATATGCAGTGTGGCACAAAAAGAATTTACACAATATTTTCCAAAACCAGGCTGGGTGGAACATGACGCCAATGAGATTTGGTCAACACAATTAGGTGTTGCAGTGGAGGCGATGCAAAAGATTGGTGCTACTGCTAAAGATATTATGGCGATTGGAATTACAAACCAGCGTGAAACTACCATTGTATGGGATAAAAATACGGGAGAGCCAGTATATAACGCCATTGTATGGCAGTGCAGACGTACTTCTGAATATTGTGATACGTTAAAAGAAAAGGGGTTACAAGAATCGTATCGAAAGAAAACGGGCTTGATCATCGATGCGTATTTTTCGGGAACAAAGTTAAAATGGATTCTCGATCATGTAGAAGGTGTTAGAGAACGAGCGGAGCGAGGAGAATTATTATTTGGAACAGTGGAAACATGGCTGATTTGGAAGCTGACAAAGGGAGCTGTTCATGTAACGGATTATTCCAATGCTTCTAGGACGATGCTCTATAATATTTATGATTTAAAATGGGATGATGAAATTTTAAAGGAATTAAACATTCCAAAATGTATGTTACCAGAGGTAAAGCCATCTAGCTATATTTATGGAAGAAGTGATTCTGCATATTTTGGTGGAGAGATTCCAATTGCAGGAGCAGCAGGAGATCAACAGGCTGCTTTATTTGGACAAACGTGCTTTACAGCGGGAGAGGCAAAAAATACATATGGAACAGGTTGTTTTATGTTAATGAACACCGGTGAAATGCCAATTTTATCAAAAAATGATCTTGTGACAACCATTGCATGGGGATTGGATGGAAAAGTATATTATGCGTTGGAAGGTTCTATTTTTGTAGCAGGAGCATCGATTCAATGGTTGCGGGATGAAATGCGTTTTATTGATTCTGCATCGGAGTCAGAGCATATGGCAAGAGAAGTTGAGGATACCAATGGTTGCTATGTGGTTCCTGCATTTACAGGGCTTGGAGCTCCTTACTGGGATCAATATGCAAGGGGAACGATTGTAGGAATTACACGTGGTGTCAATAAATATCATATCGTTAGAGCTACCCTAGAATCCATTGCGTATCAGACAAACGATGTGTTAAAGGCGATGCAAGAGGATGCAGGGATTACACTCTCTTCTTTAAAAGTAGATGGAGGAGCCTGTGCCAATGATTTCTTAATGCAGTTTCAGTCAGATATTATTCATGCACCAGTGGTTAGACCAACTTGTGTGGAAACAACGGCTATGGGAGCTGGCTATTTAGCTGGTTTAGCCGTTGGATATTGGAAGAACAAAGAAGAAGTGATGAAGAATTGGAAAATTTCCAAAGTATTTCAACCGAATATGGAAGAAGAAACAAGAAAAAAATTGGTATCTGGTTGGGATAGGGCGATTACTTATTCCTTTGGATGGGCAAAAAAATAGTGGCATAGCATATTTGCTATGTCCCTTTTTTATTTGTGTGGAAGGCATAAGTCAAGCAGAAATGCTTGCATTTCTATTTGACGCCGCCCACGAACGTGAGAAGTTCGCAAAGCGTGCTTCTCATTGTTTTATAGGAAATTCCTCATAAACTGCTCTCACGTTTTGTTTTTGTTTAGAGCTGTATTTTTCAATAGATAAATAAATATTATAAAATATATTTGATGTTATTTTGAGATTATAAAAGAATTTTTAAAAGTAAATATAAACAGGTTAAATTTATGCAAAAATAACTATATTTATAAAGAAAATATAGATAATTACTATATCTTGTGATATGCTTTTGTTGAAGGGGATGAATCTTTAACATAATCTTTATGAAGACATTTGGTGGAAGGTTAGGATGAGTTATTGCCTGATAGAAATCTCAGATTTATAAGACTTATAAAAGTTTTGTAAAAAAATAGGAGAAGAAAATAAATAAGAAAGATAGAATAAAAAGACGGGATTTGTTCCAATGATAGAAGGAGTGTATCTTGAATACTTGAAATATCTATGTTATACTTCATCGCAAAAAATGGTACTAAAAATTATTTTTAATTTAAAAAAAGTGACAAATGAGATGTTCCACGAAAAAGACATGGGAATTGGGGGATTTGTCATATAAAATTATAAGTAATCAATAGTATCAAAAGAGGAACTCTACTACGGATAGAGAAGAGTCATAGATGTAGGTAAATTTTGAAAGAGGAGAATTATGAAACAATATGAGAAAATGGCACAATAAGTTTTTGGCTATGTTATTAGTGGCAGATTTAATGGCGTCTTCTTTTCAACCATATACAGTATCAGCAACCCCATTGCCAGAGTCTGAAGACAATACTGTGATTGAAGAGAATATGGATGCTCAGCAAGCCGAAGATCCAAACAAAGAACCAGATGCAGATGATCAAAAGGTGGAAGGTTCTGAAGAAGGGCAAGAAACAAACGATCAAGAATCCGATGGTTCCAAAAGCCAACAAGAAATACAAGAGCCACAAGGCTCTGAAGAAGGAAAACAAGAGGTTGCAGAAGATACAGGTGAAAAAGAAGAACAGACTACTGCAACGGATGGAGTAGCTGGAGAAACTTCTACGGAAGAAGTAAAAGAAAATGTAACACCTGTGCAAACACCAAAGGCTGTTATGATTGGTGATGTAGGGTATGAAACATTACAAGAAGCGTTAAGAGAAGCCAGTGCAAATGATACGATTACATTGGTGGATCATGTAACAGTCGATGACACAATTGTAATTAATAAAAATATAACAATTATTTCTAAGACACAAGATGCAAAAGAAATCCGTCGAGGAAGTGACTTTAGGGGATATATGTTCAAAGTAACAGATGGAGCCCAGTTACGACTTGGTAATGCAGAAGGAACCAATGCGGTGATTGTAGATGGTGGTGCAAAATGGGTTATGAACACCATTGTGTCAGAAGATGTATTAGAAGAACAGCCAAACACTGGCGAAGAAAATAAAACAGAAGAAGTTGGTTCCAATCAAGAAGAAACAGCAACAGAATCAACACAAGAGCAAGTAACAGAGGAAAACAGCACAGAATCAACACAAGAGCAAGTACAAGATACAACAGAGGCAGAGGTAGCAGATACAGAAAAACCAGAAGAAAATGTTGAAACGGCACAAGAAGAAACGACGACTGCGACAGAACAAGAAGTTGTATCAGAAGAAGCCAATATGCAAGACGAAGTTCAAAATGTGCAAGAGCAAAATAGCAAAATGTTTGCGTTTGCTTTGAAACAAAAAATCGTTACAGTGGAAGTGGATAGCCCTAATGTAAAAAATGCCTATAACAATGGTATCACAGCAGATGCTTCTATGATTCAGATTACCAATGGACAAGTTTATGTGAATAAAAATACAGTTGTTCAGAACAACGACACTGTGGATACAACAACTGGCGGTGGAGCCATTTCCAACACTGCTGGTGGCAAAGGAACTGTATTTGTCTATGGTACCATTCAAAACAACAGAGCAAATGCAAACGGTGGAGCTATTCACAATAACGGTTTTGTAAACGTATATGATGGAGCAAAGATCTCTGGCAATCAAGCGTCAAAAAATGGTGGAGCTATTGAAAATTATAGCGGTGGCGTTATGGCATTTCAGGGGGGAACTTTTGAAAATAATCAAGCAGAACTTGGCGGAGCGATTTGGACAGATGGTAAATTAGATGTGCAAGGTGGAACGTATGAAAATAATGAAGCCTCTGTGCAAGGTGGAGCTATTTTTGTGAATAGTCAAAATGATAGCAGAAGAGTTGCTTTTTCCAATGGAACATTTACTAATAATAGAGCATCAGAAGGTGAAGATATTTACTTAGGAACAGAGTTTGCAACATTCCAAGGCAATATGCAGTTACAAGATGTTTTCTTAAAAAATGGAAATTCCTTAAAAGTGACAAACGCAGTGAATGGAACAATTGGAGTTACCTATGAAAATCCAGAATTAGATACTACAATTGCTACTGGAAAAGGTTACACATTAAAAGATGTAGATGCAAAACATATCACATCCAATGTTGTTATGTATCAAACAGCATTACAAGATGGAAGTGTTAAACTTGTATACTCACCAGTTGTGATTGATAGTCAGCCTCAAAATACAAAAGGGGATATTGCGGACGGAGCAACTTTATCCATTGTGGCTCATGCAAAGAGCAATACACAAGTTACATATCAGTGGTATGAAAGCGATACTCCAACAGGAGAAAATGGAGTAGCAGTAGAAAATGCAACAAATGCTACTTATCAAGTACAAAAAGAAGGCACAGGACTTTATTATTATTACTGTGTTGTGCAAGCAGAAAAGGCGGCAGAAACAAGATCAGACGTTGTTACTGTAAAAATGACAGATAGAAATTCAGCAGAAGTTCCAACAATCCTAAGTCAACCCGTTGGAGGAACATATGATTTACAAAAAGAAGTGACAATGACTGTGGAAGCCAAAGTAGAAGATGGTGGTGAACTCAGTTATCAATGGTATAAGGCATTGAATCCTGATTTATCAGATAAAACTTT
This sequence comes from uncultured Eubacteriales bacterium, assembly GCA_949284175.1. Lineage (GTDB taxonomy): Bacteria > Bacillota > Clostridia > Lachnospirales > Lachnospiraceae > Scybalomonas. Next base: position 83,459 of record CASDVE010000016.1, on the reverse strand, counting down.
GATCCCAGATGCCACAGATAAAACCTATACAATGAATACAACAGAGGCTGGTACTTTCTACTATTATTGCGTGGTAACCAATACAAGAAAAGGCATTACAAACGAAATAGCAACTGCACAAAGCAATGTGGCAGTGATTACAGTGAATGGTGTTGCTTTAAGATTTAATGGTGTTGCTTATTCCACAATGGAAGATGTACTTCCTTACCTTCAACAAGGTGAAGGAACATTAGAAGTATTACGAGATGTTACATTAAATAAAACAATTACGGTAGAAAAAGGCGATCTTGTAATCAAAGGAGAAAACGGAAAAGCTCCAGTGATAACATTAGATAAATCCCTTACAAAACAGGCCTTTATTGTAAATGGCGGAACACTTACATTAGAAAATGTTGTTCTTGATGGTGGAGCTGTTTGGACTGGAGATGTCAATAACTATCTACAACGTGGTGTGAGAAATGTAGGAAGACAAGTAAACGTCCCAGCCATCACAATGAACGGTGGTGTTGTGAACTTAGAAAAAGGCTCTGTTCTTAGAAATCATGTAGTATCTTGGGATGTATCAGGCATTAAGATGAGTGCAGGTACTTTAAATATCAATGGTGGTAGCCTTTTAAATAACTACGGTGGTAATCATGGTGGAGCTATTTTCGCAGATTCTTCTAATAGTATCATTAATATGACATCTGGAACAATCAGTGGTAACCAAGCACGCCAATCAACAGGAGCTATTTGTGCCGATCACGGAGCACAGTTACATATTTCAGGTGGAGAAATTTCAAATAACTATACAAGTGGACGTGCTGGGGCAATTTATATTAATGGAACTTTGGTCGTTTCCGATAACGCACATATTCATGATAACCGTGCCGATGCAAATGGTGGTGCTATTGTGAATACAGCAGGTACTATGAGTATCCGAGGTGGAGAAATTTCAAATAACTCAGCAGGTGAAAATGGTGGTGGTATCGCAAGTCTTGGTGGAATTATCAATCTTCAAGGCGGTAAGATTCAAAATAATAAAGCAGTATTAGGAAGTGGAATTTATATAGAACCAGCAGTAACGATTGCTGGAGAACTTGCATTAGATGGAGTTTCTGATGACATTTATACATCACGTGTTTATACAATGACATTGGATGGAAATGGGGCGGATAATCCAAAGAATCAAACAATTCGTTTCCTTTCAAAATATGATCTTCCGACAATGAAAAGAAATGGCTATCAATTCTTAGGCTGGTATACACAAAAAGAAGATGGCGAAAAAATTCAATCTGGTGACTGGATCAAAGCTACAAAAAATATAACATTGTATGCAAGATGGGAGTTAACAGCAACGGATGAGATTCAGTTAAGCAAACAGCCAGAAGGTGGCGTGTTCTATATTGAAGATGGTCAAAAGCTCAGTGTCAAAGCAAGCACAAAGAATAACGCAGAGGTTTCTTATCAGTGGTATCGCAGTACCGATGCAAAGGGAACAACGAAATCGGCTTTAAAAGGAGAAACAAAATCTACCTTATCTCTTCCAACAGAATTAGGAACTTATTATTATTTCTGTGTTGTTTCAGCAAAAAATGCTGTTGATGTGACATCCAATATTGTAAAAGTGCAAATGATTTCAAAAGATGTCGCTTATACTCCTGAATTTGTAAAACAACCACAAACAATTGAAAACTATGTGGGAGAACGAGCTGTTTTTGAAGCAGAGGCAACAACAGTTGATAAAGGAACGATTACATATCAATGGTATCGAAGCCAAGATGGAGTGGCTAATTTAGAAACCGCAGAAAAAATCGAAGGTGCAACAGGAATGACTTATGAAGTAGAGCCAACACAAGCAGGTGTATTCTACTACTTTGTGGTTGTTACAAATACCATTCAGAATCAAAAAGGCGAAGATACAACAGCGGTAGCAATCAGTGATGTGGCACGTTTAGTAAGCCATAATAGGATTACGGTGAAAGATATTAAGGCAGACGATACGTTGATGCAGAAGAAATATTGGAACTCCTATCGTATTGATATGAAAGAATCAAAAGATGGATATATTACAGATGTAAAAAGTCCAAGAGGGTCTTGGGGAAACAATACTCTGAATAAAGCGTTTGACGGAAATTGGGGAACGTTCTGGGAAACCAATAGTTCAGGTGCAAATAATGCTGTGGAAATTACTTTTGATAAAGAGGTGAATATCGATCGCATTATTTATGCAACACGCCAAGATAGCCAAAAAGGAAAAGGGTATCCTCTAACATTAACAATTTATAGTAAAAATGCAAATGGAGTATATGAAGAAGTTGGTGTTGCACAATCCACAGAAACCGGTGGATATCGTATGTTTACACTTCCACAGACAATTACAACAACTGGATTAAAATTTGCATTTACAAAAGGTGCATGGAATTGGGCAAGTGCTTCTGAAATTGTCTTATTACGATCAGAAGATACGGTATTGTCTGGATGTGCAACTGTATTTGGAACAGCAATTCCAGGTTCTCAATTGTCAGTAACTACGGATGTGATAACAGGCTCAAAAGACCATCTTACATATCAATGGCAAGAAAGCAAGGATGGTGTAGAATATACCGATATTCAAGGAGAAAATGATGAGCATTATACAATCAAAGAAACGGATGCTAGAGAAAATAAATATTTAAGAGTTGTTGTATCCGATACTTCTGGAAAATATGCTGGTACTATGGTAACTGAGCCATATCGTAGTTTAGTGGATGTGGCACTGGAAGGAACACCAAAAGTTGGAGAAACTTTAAAACCAGTGATGAGTTATGTAGGAGATAAGACAACGTATGAGTATCAATGGCAAAAGAGTAGCGATGGTATCCATTTTGAAGCGATAAAAAATAGTACAGAAGAAACTTATATGGTAGACAATACCGTTGCTAGTCAGTATGTTCGTCTTGCTGTAAAAGTTCAAGTAGAAGGAAATCCGGCTAGTTATACAGTATATTCTAATGCGGTTCATGTGGATATTATTGCTTTAATGACAGGAGCACCACAAGTTGGAAGCACACTAAAAGCCTCTGTAAGAGGGATGGAAGAAAAAGAGAATAATGTAATCTATACATGGGAAATTGGTGATAGCGAAGAAGGAGAATTTGCACCAATCGCTGATGCAACAGCTGTATCTTATACCGTAAAAGATACTGATTTAAATAGATTTATCCGTCTAAAAGCAATGCTTACAGAATCAAAAGAAACCGTTATTTCGGAAGCATGGCAAGTACAAGAAGCGGGAACTATTGATGACTTAGATGGTGACTATGTTTATTTATCCAACATTAACAAGAAGAAATTATTGGATTATTCTGTTGGATATGGAAAACTCATGTATGATAAAAATATAAATGGTGGAAGAATTTCTTTATTAGTAAATGGAGAAAACAACTATTTCTTAAAGGGAATTGGTGCTCACGCTAATGCTCATCTGCTTTATGACTTATCGGATTATGTAAAATATTATCATTATGATAGATTTATTGCTTATTTAGGTTTGGATCATTCCCAAGGCAGTTATGGAAATGGTGTGAAATTTACCGTTCAAACTTCTGCTGATAAGAATACATGGACAACACAAACGCAAACAAAAGTATTAAAAGGAAATACAGATGCCATTTTTGTTGATATTCCATTGGAAGATGCAAAATATTTGAGAATCAACATTGATTCTAATGGAAACAATGAAGCGGATCACTCTATTGTGGCTGATGCAAAATTAGCAAATATTTTCTATGATAATAATGCGGATAAGAGTGGTGGGTTAATAAAAAGAGTTTCAGAATATGATAAAGAGTTAAAGGCATTTGAGGAAAAATATCCAGAAAAAAATGTACAAGATCTGTTAGAAATGCCAGACTATAAGAAGTTATTATATCAGAGAACTTTTGTAAGTGATGCAGGATATAATGTGTTAAAAACCTATTTGGATGCACCACAATATGTAAAAACATTGGAATGGTTTATGAATGATATGGAAGCACTTGATCTCTACGTAGGTGGTGGAAAAGCGGCTGGGTCTTATGTAAACTTTGTAGAAGTGTTAACAAAACTGTATAACGCTCATGGAGATGACTTTGAAAAAGAAAATGGCAATTTATATAAGAAGATGATCATTACACTTGCCTTAACACATTCCACAGATGTTTGGTATTGGGCTGGTGGATCTGTTAAGTCTGATGCACTAAAACGATATGAAATTTTCAAACATATGTATGATAATGGAGTGCTGATTACCAATGTATTTGAAAACTTAACAGTGGAAGAAATGCGTTGGGTTATGAATAGTGTTGCTGGTGATGATGAATTAGAATGGGCAAATTATTATTTAAGACACCATACAAAGATCAAAAATATTCCAGAAGACCAATTAAATGTTAAAAACTTTACTCCAGGACCATATTACTTTATTACCTATACCTTTAATTACAACTATAATCAAGAAAAGTATTATAGTGCGGAAAATAAAGAATATTGGCAGAAAAAATACTCTTTAACTAATGAAACTGCAGAACCAAAAGATGAGCGATTTAATCTTGATGTAACATATCAAGCAGGAAAACCAAAAATGTGGATCGTTTGGGAAGAAGGAGCTGTTTGTGGAGGAATTTCAAAAACAGGAAATTCTTTATTAACTTCCTTTGGTGTGCCAGGTGGAGTTGTTACTCAACCAGGACATGCAGCTTATTTACAGTATTCTTATCTCGATCCAAATTCGGGGGCTGATGGTATCGGAACATGGAGTCTTCAAAATGATGTTTTTGGTTGGACAAAAACAGTTCGTTATCAAAGAATGTTGTGTGGATGGGGTAGTGAGAGTTGGACAAGCTACTATCAAGGAAGCTATCTCATGTTAGGACAAGCAGCGATAAACGATGAAGCAAATTACTTTAAAGCCAATAATTTAGTACGTCTTGCAGATGTCTACGACGATGATGTACAAAAACAAATTGATTTATACGAACAGGCATTAAAAGTACAGAGCATCAATATGGATGCTTGGGTTGGCTTAATCAATGCTTATACAAAAGCTGGTAAGACAGAGGCAGACTTTGTCCAGCTTGCAAAACGTATTTCAGAAGGTCTTACCTATTATCCACTTCCAATGAAGGATATTTTAGAAAATTTGATTAAACAACACATAACATCAGTGGCAGGAAAAACAGACGTTGATATTTATGTAGAAACAGCATTAAAGAAAGCATCAAAAGCAAATGATAGCAATACAGTACAATCAGGTGTATGTAGAACGATGGCAAATTATCTTCTTGGAAATAGCACGTTTAAGATGGCTACGTTCTCATTTGATGGAGAAAGAGCAGGAAAAATTGTATTAGATGAGTCTTATAGTGCAGGAAATGAACTTCTTTATAGCTTAGATGGCGGTAAGGAATGGAAGTCTGCTGGTGTAACAACAGAAATTCAGCTTACAAAAGATGAACTGGCGAGCATTACAGAGGAAAATGATATTCTTGTAAAACTTCAAGGAGCAACCAGTTATTATACAATCGATATTACCAAAGCTAATACACCATCCAACTTGTATAAAAATGATGCAGAAAACCGTTTAATCGGTACTGTGGATGGATTAGAATGGTGTTCTAAGGAAGGAAATGAGTGGAAAACTCTTACAAGTGATACAACATTTGAAGGCGATCAAGTAGTACAAGTTAGAAAAAAAGCGACAGGTACTGTGAAACAAAGTGAGATTGCCATCTATACGTTCACACAAGATACAGATACAGCAAGCAGAAAATATATTCCATTAAAATATATTAGTTATGTAGGAACTTCTAGTGAAGAAGTAAAACAAAATGGCAATGCTACCAATGCTCTTGACGGGAAATTAAATACAATCTGGCATACGTTATGGGCAGGTGGTGATAATGAGCGTTACATTACAGTGAAATTTGATGAGCCACGCTATTTAACTTCTATCAATTATACACCTAGACAATCAGGAAGTAATGGAAGATTCTTAGATGCTGAAGTCTATGTAAGTATGGATGGAGAAGACTGGATGCTAGCTGGTACTGCAAATAACTGGGCAGATAATGCAAAAACAAAAGTTCTCAATTTATTTGGACCAACTTATGCACAGTATGTTAAAGTTGTTGGTAAAAGAACCGTTGGTAACTTTGGTTCTGCGGATATGCTTGAATTTTTTGAAGATACAACAGTAGAAAGCAAAACGGTAACAAGTATTGAGTTAAAAACAGCTCCTAAGAAACGTTCATATTTACTTGGAGATGAACTGGATAAAAAAGGACTTGTTGTCATTGCACATTATGATGATGGTACAAAAAGTACATTAAAACATAAGTTCCTTCAATTTGATAAAACGATTTTTGATAAGATTGGAACACAAACAATTTCTGTAAGTTATAGTTTAAATGGAGATGTAAAACCAGTCACATTTGATGTGGAAGTTCAAAAAAATACAAAGGCTGTTACTGGAATAAAAGTAACACAACTTCCATCAAAAATGAGATACTTTGTAGGGGATTCTCTTAATACCGAAGGTATGAAAGTAAAAGCACAGTATGAAGATGGAACAGAAGGTTATATCTTCGATGGAATGTATCAAGTCGTACCAGAAACATTTACAAAAGCGACATCTTCACAAGACGTGACAATTCAGTATACAAAAGGTGATAAAACGGTTACAGATACTTTTAGCAATGTAGAAGTGACAAAAGTAGTAAAATCCATTCAAATTACAACAAAACCAAGTAGTCTTGTACATAACTTAGGGGATAGTTTTCATGACAAAGGAATGAAAGTATCTGTTGTATATGATGATAATACAAAAGAAGTGTTAGAGCCTTCTGAATATGAAATAGAATCTGATGGTTTTAGCAACACATCAGGAACAAAAAATATCACAATTACTTATATAAGAAGACCTGAGATTCAAACGAGTCTTTCTGTTATTGTCTTCCCATATATTCAAACAGAACAGTTTATCTTTGAAGCAGTAGAAGGAAAAGATACGGCATATGTTAGCTATATTATGCCAGAAAAACTATCAGAAGATGGAAGAGTTGAGATTCCGGACTCTGTAACAGTGGCAGACAAATTACGATTCAAAGTGACTGGGATTAATAGAAGTTCTTTTGAAGGACAAACCAACGTAAAAAGTGTTGTCATTCCAAATACAGTAGAGAGTATTGAACAAGATGCCTTTAAAAATAGTACAGAGTTAAAAGAAGTATACTTGGTAGACTATGATAACTTTGATCATTTTAAAGTAGCAGATACTGCGTTTAGTGGAGTTACTGGTGGAACGGTTTATGTGGCAAATCATAAACTTGTAAAAGAGTTAGAAGCCAAAAACATAAAAGGACTTAAAAACTTAACGATCAAATCTATCACAGAAAAAGTAGTAGTTCTGGAAGTGACTGCTCCAAACAAAACAGAATATGTATTAGGAGAACAAGTGGATTTTACTGGACTTACAGTCACAGGAATTTTGGATGATGGCAGTCGTATTGCATTAAATTCTGACGCTTATACAATGAATGCTTTTGATCGAAACAAAGCAGGGGTACAAGAAATGACAGTGCATTTGGCAGGGAAAGAAGTAACAAAGTCCTTTACACTCACTGTTACACCAGCAACTCCTTCTATTGAAGAACAACCAATGAGTGTTGCTTATGATAAAACGGAACAACCAAAAGCATTAACAGTAACTGTTTCTACAAAAGATGAAGGACATTTACGTTATCAATGGTATTCCAATACAACAAATTCCATTGATGGAGCAACTGCAATTCAAGGTGCAACTTCTGATAGTTATGTGCCTGAATTAAAAGAACAGTATTATTTTGTTGTGGTAACAAATAATGATGCAACAAATACAGAAGGTACTGGAGTGTCTGTAACAAGTGATATTGCTTATGTACAAGTAGGAAGCTATGAAGCAAGAATTGGAAATCAATCTTATGTGACATTAAAAGAAGCCGTAGATACAGCAAATAATGGTGCTACCATCCAAATGATAAAAGATGTTACAGTAGGATCAACCATCACTATCAATAAAAACCTAACAATTAGTGGTCATACGATCAAACGTGCAAGTGGGTTTAAAGAAGCCTTATTCCAAGTGAATAAAGGAATCGTTCTTCTTGAAGATGTAACCGTAGATGGTGGAGCGGTATGGTCAGGAAATAATAATTCTGTGTTACAACGTAGTACCCAAAATACGGGAATCAATGCCAATAATGCACTCTTTATTGTAAACGGTGGAGAATTAAACTTAGGAAAAGGCTCTTCTCTTGAAAACAATTCCAATGCAAGTAAAAACTATGCAAAAAGTGGTGGAGCCGTTCGATTAGAAAAAGGTACTCTTCGTATGACAGGTGGTTCTATGAAAAATAACTACTCCGATCCATTTGGTGGAGCGGTATTAGCACTTGAGGGTTCTGTTATATTAGAATCTGGTCTTGTATCTGGAAATGAAGGAACAAGTTCAGGTGGGGTATTCTGTATCGACCGTAGTTCTAACTTGATTATGAAAGAAACAAGCAAGAAAGAAGATTTGATCATCGAAAATAACCTTGGATTAGGAAACGGTGGTGTGATTTGGTTATCCAATGGAAAAGCAACATTACATGGTGGTATTATTCGCAATAATAAAGGCGATAATGGTGGTGCTGTCTATATGAACGGAGCTGGAACATTAGAACTTGGCGATGTTACTATGGTTGGAAATAGTGTTTCTAACATGGCAGATGGTATTTATTATGCCAATGGAACCATTCAGATTACTGGTACTCCGAATACGGACAATGCGATCTATATGACGAATGGAAAACAGATAAAAATTAAAAGTGACTTAACAAATATTGCGTCTAAGATTCGCTTATCCATTGCAGGGGCTAACTCTGAAGGTGGAATGTTTGCAGTAGCGGATACAAAAGAGCAGGCACAAAGTGCCACAAATGCTTTTACAATGGGTGGATCTGGTTTCTCCCTTTATGCAGAAGATGTCAATGTATATTATGGTAGGTAACAAAATATGCCCCTTAAGTGGATTTTATCCACTTAAGGGGCATATTGTATGCAAAAAACACATTTTCCTCTTGACAAAAGATTGACAACCTGAAACTTCTATTATATGATCTTCATGATATTGTCATAAATTATTTTTTTATGTAAAAATATTTTTAATTTACGCGAAGGCAACAAGTCAGAAACTGTGCTTGCACAAGTTTATGACGACTGCCCGCGAACGTGAGAAACTCGTGAAGCGTGTTTCTCATCGTTGGGAAAGGATTTTATTATGAAACAATTTGTACTCGACTTGAAACGTGAATTTCACGGCTACAACCTCAGCACGCTCCTGCAAGATCTGATGGCAGGACTTACAGTTGCTGCGGTAGCACTTCCCCTAGCACTTGCCTTTGGGGTTAGTTCGGGAGCGGACGCTGCTGCTGGGATGATCACCGCCATAGTGGCTGGGATTGTAATCGGTCTTTTATCTGGTGCTTCTTATCAAATTTCAGGGCCAACTGGTGCTATGGCTGCTATATTGATTAGTCTATCTATAAAATATGGTATTCAAGGCGTTTTAACTGCTGGTCTTTTATCCGGTATTTTGTTATTGATTATGGCTTTGCTAAAAGTTGGAAAACTTGTATCTTTTATTCCAGTTCCTGTTATCACTGGTTTTACCTCTGGAATTGCCATTATTATTGCACTTGGACAAGTAGATAATTTTTTTGGAACGGTTTCTAAAGGAGAAACTGCCTTAGCAAAACTTTGGTCTTATACTTCTCTTGGATTCCATCCAAATAAAATGTCATTGTTCTTTGGTATTTTATGTGTCATTATTATGTTGGTGTATCCGAAAAAATGGAGCAATTATTTACCATCCTCATTAATCGCTATTATTGTGGCAGTTATTTTAAATTTTATTTTAAACCCAGTTGCAACAATGTCTTCTGTTACTGAGGTTGGAGCCATTCCACAGAAATTGGTTTCTGATCAAAGTCTTCTTTTTACAGGAATTGATTTTAACAATTTAACGACTTACATAGGTCCTGCCGTTTCCATCGCTGCACTTGGCATGATTGAAAGTTTGTTATGTGGAGCTTCTGCTGGTCTTATGAAAGGAGAACGCTTAAATTCTACTCGTGAATTGGTGGCACAAGGGATTGGGAATATTATCATTCCATTGCTTGGAGGGATTCCGGCAACAGCTGCCATTGCACGTACGTCCGTTGTGATTAAAAGTGGAGGACGCACTCGTCTTGCTAGTGTTTTTCACTCTATCACTTTGATTCTGTCCATGTTTTTACTTGGAGGAATTATGTCAAGGATTCCATTATCCGCATTAGCTGGAGTTTTAATGGTTACAGCATGGCGTATGAATGACTGGGCATCCATTCACCAATTGTTCTCAAAGAAATTAAAATACTCTATCATTCAATTTTTAGCGACCATGATAGCAACGGTTGTATTCGATTTAGCCGTAGCTATTATCATTGGAATTTTGGTAGCCATGTTTATCTTTGTTCTACGCAGCTGTGAACTTAGAATTGCATTAAGTGATGTGGATGACTCTCAATTAGAAAATGCACATCCTTCTCATAAACACATTAAAGTTGTTTATTTAACTGGTCCTTTGTTTTTTGGAACACAAGAACAATTAACAAATGCTTTAGAAGGCTTAACAAATATAAAAGGATTAGTTTTTTCTATGAGAGGTGTTCCTTCTATTGATGATAGTGCAATCCATGAATTAGAACTTTTAGTCGATCACTTCCGTTCTCTTGGAACTACAATTGTTTTCTCTGGTGTACAAGAAAATGTTAAAGGGACGATGGAACGGGCTGGTTTCTTAGAGTATGTAGGTATGGAATGGTTTGTATGGGATACGATCATCGCTATAAAAAAATTAGATGATAATTTAAATATTATTGATATTCCGAACAAATAATAAGAACAAGAGAAAATCAGTTCGGATAAGATTGACAAAGGTTAGCAACTTTCTTATAATGGAAAAAGAAATTGATAATAAAAAGTAGAGAGAGGTGAAAAGATGTATATAAATTCTTGCAGATAAAGAAGAAAATGAAATAAGAAGACTGAAAAACACAGAGATACGTTGTGTTTATTTGGAAGTCACTGCAAGAATTTTTACATTTTTTTATATTTGCGTGGAAGGCATAAGTCAAGCGGAAATGCTTGCATTTCTATTTTACGCGAAGGCATACGCGAAGGCAACGAGTCAGAAACTATGCTTGCATAAGTTTATGACGACTGCCCGCGAACATTTATCATGTTGACGCCGCCCACGAACGTGAGAAACTTACTTTTAAATGATATTCATAAAAATTCTCAGCAGAAATGCTGAGTTTTTTTATGGGTATGGAAGGTGGTGCAGTGACTTCCTATAAGAAATAGGAGGGAGCAACATGGCACAAATTCAAATTAAAGATCTGACATTTTACTATGAAGGCAGTTATGACCTGATTTTTGATCAGGCATCCTTTACATTGGATACAGATTGGAAATTAGGATTAATCGGAAGGAATGGAAGAGGAAAGACAACTTTATTACGCTTATTACTTGGAGAGTATGAGTATACAGGTACCATTGCATCTTCTGTATCCTTTGATTATTTTCCATTTCAAGTGGAGCAAAAAGAAAGGAATACCATTGATATAATAGAAGAAATTTATCCAGAATATGAATTATGGGAAGTATGTAAGGAAATAGGAGAATTGGGAGTTGAGGCAGATGTGTTATATCGACCATTTCAGACATTGAGCAATGGGGAACAGACGAAAGTTTTATTGTCCATTTTATTCTTAAAACAGCATAATTTTTTGTTGATTGATGAGCCGACAAACCACCTTGATCAAGAGGGAAGAGAGTGTGTTGCCAATTATTTAAATCGAAAAAAAGGATTTATCTTAGTTTCTCATGATCGCACGTTTCTTGATCGCTGTATCGATCATGTGATGTCCATTAATAAGCAAGGGATTCAGATTGTACAAGGGAATTTCACCACATGGTATGAGAATAAACAAAGACAGGATGAATCGGAATTTCAAGAAAATAAGAAGTTAAAAAAAGAGATCAGTCGATTGGAAGAAGCCTCTAAAAAAACTGAAAAGTGGTCAAATGAGATTGAGAAGACAAAGAAAGGTCACAAAAATTCAGGTTCTAAAGTGGATAGAGGATATATTGGACATAAATCGGCTAAAATGATGAAACGCTCTAAAGTATCCGAATTTCGAATGGAGCAGGAGATTGAGAAGAAAAAGAAGTTATTAAACAATGTGGAAGATATGGACACATTGAAAATTTATCCATTAAAGCATTATAAAAATGAGTTGATCAGAATGGAGAATGCCACATTGTCTTATGGTAAAAAAGAAGTTATATCCAATTTGAGTTTTCAGATAAGACAAGGAGAAGTGACCGCCATTGAAGGAAAAAATGGATGCGGAAAATCAACTTTAATCGAAGGGATTCGTTTGTTAGCAAATAAAAGGGAAACACACAATGGAAAGCAGGTGGATGAACTATCAATCGATGGGCAGACATTAGAAATTGCCAGTGGATTGGTTTTATCGTATGTTCCACAGGATACTTCATTTTTAAAGGGAAGTCTAGACCAGTATATTGAAGCCTGTAAAGGAGATCCAACGGTGTTTAAGATGTTGCTAAGAAAGCTTGATTTTTCAAGGGAACATTTTCAAAAGCCAATGGAGTCATATAGTGCTGGACAGAAGGAGAAGGTGCTATTAGCAAAGAGTTTATCAGAAAAAGCACATCTTTATATTTGGGATGAACCATTAAATTATATTGATATTTTTTCGAGAATACAAATTGAAAATTTAATCAAGGAAAATCATTTGACTATGCTTGTTGTGGAACATGATAAAACCTTTCTTGATCATTTGGTTACGAAACAAATTCAGTTATGATAAAAAATATGAAAAATATGAAGCATTCCTCTTGATCTTATGAGTGGATTTATCTATAATGTTCAAGTTACTAAAGTAGGAGAGCGAAAGGGAAGAGGAAACAAAATGGATACAAAAAATTTGAGCATTGAAGAAATGAACAAAAATAAGAAGTTAGTGCTGATGTCACTGCCGATTTTTGTGGAGTTAATGCTCCAGCTCTTAGTTGGAAATATTGATCAGATTATGGTCAGTCGGGTATCGCAAAATTCTGTGGCATCCATTGTGAATGCCAATCAAGTGATGAATTTGGTGATTATCGTGTTAAGTATGTCAGCCGCAGCTACCACGATTATTTTATCTCAATATTTAGGGGCGAATGATAAGAAAAGTGCCTCTGAAATCAGCATGGCTTCTATTGCCATGATTACCATAGCAGGAATTGGAACAACCATTTTAATTGCAGTTTTACATAGGCCGTTATTTCAGTTTATGAACGTGCCACAAGAGATTTTACGAGAAACGAGTTTATATTTGATGATTGTTGCATCCTGTAACGTGGTGCAAGGGATTTATCTTGTGTTCTCTGCGATTTTAAGGGCGTTTACTTTGATGAAGGAAGTTATGTTTGTTTCCATTATCATGAACGTGTTAAATATTATTGGAAATGCTATTTTAATCAACGGATGGTTTGGGTTACCACAACTTGGTGTTGTAGGTGCAGGGATTTCAACCGCTTGTAGTAAAATAATAGGAATGATCCTTATCTTTTATATTTGTAAGAAAAAAGTAGATGTTCCGTTAAAATTCGCTTATTTAAGACCATTTCCATGGAAACATTTAAAGAAAGTGTTAAGAGTTGCCATTCCATCTGGTACGGAAAGTTTATCTTATAATGCGTCACAAATGTGCATTTTAAGTGTTGTGAATCGGTTTGGAACATGGGTAACGACAACAAAAGGATATTGTAGTATTTTTGCGAACATTTCTTATGTCTATGCCATGGCGATTGGAGAAGCAACACAGGTTGTGTTAGGATATTTGATTGGTTCTAAGCGATTTGAACTTGTGAAAAAACGTGTGTATATGACGACAATAATTGCCATTATCACTTGTGTTGGAGTATCCACACTTTTGTTTTTATGCGGAAACTGGATTTTTTATATATTTACAGATGATCCGAGAATTTTAGAGCTGGGAAAGAAGATTTTAGGTATTGAAATTATATTGGAACTTGGGCGTGCGGTGAATATCATTATGACACGTTCTCTTGTTTCTGTTGGAGATATAAAAACGCCAACGGTTGTTGGTATTATCTTTCAATGGTTTGTGGCATTGGCAGGCTCTTATTTCTTTGGTGTTTTTTTGGATATGGGGCTTATTGGGGTATGGATTGCCATGACCCTTGATGAATGTATGAGAGGAATTATATTCTTCATTCATTTTGGAAGAGAGAAGTGGAGAAAGAATTGGGAGTATAGTGAATAAGAAATAGGGAAAAGGAATCCATAAAAAGAAAAAAGACAATGTGTATGAGAGTACAATTTTTTGTAAGATCATAACATTGTCTTTTTTTGTTTTACTTTGTTTTATTTATTTCTGCCATTTTCATTGCACGAACTTTTAATGGAAGACCAAACAATGTGATGAATCCATCTGCATCATGGTGGTCATATAAATCCCCTGTTGTAAAGGAGGCTAAAGATTCACTGTATAAGCTATATGGAGATGTGGTTCCCGCTTTGATAATATTTCCTTTGTAAAGTTTGAATTTTACTTCACCAGTCACATATTCTTGTGTGACATCCACAAAGGCTTGAATAGCTTCACGAAGTGGAGTAAACCATTTTCCTTCGTATACGATTTGGGCAAATTTATTGCCTAGATCTTTTTTTGTTTCCATCGTTGCACGATCGAGAACGAGTTCTTCTAATTGTGCATGTGCTTCCATGAGAATAGTACCTCCTGGAGTTTCATAGACACCACGAGATTTCATACCAACAACGCGGTTTTCTACAATATCCACAATGCCGATTCCATGTTTTCCACCTAATTCATTTAACTTGGTAATGATTTCAGAAACTTTCATAGTTTTTCCATTGATGGAAGTTGGGATCCCCTTTTCAAAAGTCATCGTTACATATTCTGGTTCATCAGGAGCTTTTTCAGGAGAAACGCCAAGAACTAATACGTGCTCATAATTTGGTTCACAGGCTGGATCTTCTAACTCAAGTCCTTCGTGACTGATATGCCATAAGTTACGGTCACGACTGTAACTGCTATCGGAAGAAAATGGAAGATCGATTCCATGCTGTTTGCAGTAGGCAATTTCATCTTCACGAGATTGCATTGTCCAAATATCTGTCATACGCCATGGAGCGATAATTTTTAAATCAGGTGCTAAGGCTTTGATGCCGAGTTCAAAACGAATTTGATCATTTCCCTTTCCTGTTGCACCATGACAGATAGCAGTGGCACCTTCTTTTCTAGCGATTTCCACTAGTTTTTTTGCAATTCCTGGACGAGCCATAGAAGTTCCGAGCAAATATTTGTTTTCATAGACAGCACCTGCTTTTACACATGGCATGATATAATCATCGCAAAATTCGTCTGTAATATCTTCAATATATAATTTGGATGCACCGGATAATTTGGCACGTTCTTCTAATCCATCCAGTTCTTCTCCCTGTCCGCAGTTGACACAACAACAAATGACGTCATAATCAAAGTTTTCTTTTAGCCAAGGAATGATTGCCGTTGTATCAAGCCCCCCAGAATATGCTAACACTACTTTTTCTTTCATAAATAAAATCCTCCAAATATCAAATATATTCTGTCATCAAGTATGTAAAGTATCCTTGTTTCTTGCTATTTACTATACTACTAAAATGAATATTATGCAAGAGTAAATATAAATATTTTTTGTATTTTTATTTATACAAAAAAATACGAGGGAGAATATTATATGTAGAAGAAATAGAAATAGTCTTTTAATCTATACCATATATTTATTGAAAAAAACGAGTAAAATCGTAGAATGAAATAAAAGTATCATTTGGGAAAAAAGAAAAATATTGGAATAAAATAGAAAAAATATATTGCATAAAAATTTATTAAGATGTATAATTATTAGAAAAAATATAAAAATATACATTACGGTGAAAAGAAAGAGAGGAAAAGGTTCCATGATAAAGGTAGGGATTATTGGTTCAACAGGATATGCAGGGCAAGAGTTGGTACGAATTTTAGCACAGCATAAGAAAGTAAAGATTGTTTGGTATGGTTCTAGGAGCTACATTGATAAGAAATATGCGGATGTGTTTCAAAATATGTTTGAAATTGTAGATGCCCAGTGTATGGATGATAATATGGAAGAATTAGCAGAAATGGTGGATGTTATCTTTACTGCCACTCCACAAGGGTTTTGTGCTTCCCTTATCAATGAGAAAATTCTTTCTAAAACAAAGCTCATTGATTTAAGTGCTGATTTTCGAATCAAAGATGTCAATGTTTATGAAACGTGGTATGGAATAGAGCATAAAAATCCTTCTTTTATAGAAGAAGCTGTGTATGGCCTATGTGAATGGAATCGGGAAAAGATAAAAAAAGCAAGGCTGGTTGCCAATCCAGGGTGTTATCCAACTTGTTCCTTTTTAACCATATATCCTTTTATAAAAGAAGGTATCATTGATACAAACTCCATTATTATTGATGCAAAATCTGGTACTTCTGGAGCGGGAAGAGGAGCAAAGGTCGATAACTTATACTGTGAAGTCAATGAAAATATGAAAGCATATGGCGTGGCAACCCATCGTCATACACCGGAAATTGAGGAACAATTTTCTTATGTGGCAGAAAAACCGGTTGTAATTAATTTTACACCGCATTTAGTGCCAATGAACCGAGGAATTTTAGTGACAGCCTATGCTTCCTTGAAAAAGAAGGTGTCCTACGAAGAGGTAAAAGGCATTTATGATTCTTATTATAAGGAAGAAAAGTTTGTTCGTGTTCTTAAAAATGATATTTGCCCTCAGACAAGATGGGTGGAAGGAAGTAATTATGTGGATGTGAATTTTAAAATTGATGAACGAACCAATCGGCTGATTATGATGGGAGCTATGGATAATCTTGTAAAAGGTGCTGCTGGGCAAGCGGTTCAAAATATGAACTTATTGTTCGGTTTTGAAGAACAAGAAGGATTAGAATTTGTTCCATTGTTTCCATGATGAGAAGAAAATAAGAAAAAAAGTATGGATGATAAAAGGAGATTAACTATGAAAATAATAGAGGGTGGCGTAACTTCAGCCAAAGGATATCAAGCAACTGGTCTACACGCAGGAATCCGTAAAGGAAAATCAAAAAAGGATATGGCACTCATTTATAGTGAAGTACCAGCGGTGTTTGCTGGGACTTTTACTAGAAATAAAGTGAAAGCAGCTCCTGTTAAGTGGGGGAAAAAAATAGTAAAAGAACAACAAACAGTGCAGGCAATTGTTGTAAATAGCGGTGTTGCCAATGCGTGTACAGGCGAAGAAGGCATGAATAACTGTGAAAAGATGGCAGAAATGACAGCAAAAGAATTGGGAATTAAAAAGGAAGAAGTGCTTGTTTGTTCCACAGGAGTTATTGGCAATCAGTTGCCGATGGAATTAATAGAAGCGGGGATCACGTTACTTGTTCCAGCCTTAAAAAGTGATAGAGAATCTGCAATTATGGCATCTGAGGCGATTATGACTACCGATACCCATAAAAAAGAATGTGCGGTGACAATTGAGGTTGGTGGAAAGACGGTAACCATTGGAGGAATGTGCAAAGGATCTGGTATGATTCATCCTAATATGGGAACTATGTTAGCTTTTATCACAACGGATGTTGCCATTACAAAAGAAATGTTGCAAAAAGCTCTGTATGAAGATGTGCAAGATACCTATAATATGGTATCTGTGGATGGAGATACTTCCACCAATGACACCGCCTATGTGCTTGCCAACGGGCTAGCAGGCAATGTTTTAATTGATACAGAAAATGAGGATTACCATATCTTTGTAAAGGCTCTTCATGAAGTCAATACCTATTTAGCAAAACAGATTGCACAGGATGGGGAAGGAGCAACAAAATTATTAGAAGTGTTCGTTGAAAATGCGGTTACAAAGGAAGATGCCAAAGTATTGAGTAAGGCGGTGGCTTGTTCTAGTTTGACAAAAACAGCACTTTATGGAAAAGATGCAAACTGGGGAAGAATCTTTTGTGCCATGGGATATTCAGGAGCAGAATTTAATCCCGATACGACGGATATTACGATAAAAAGTGAATTTGGACAGTTACAACTTGTGAAAAATGGAATCTCCACAGGATATGATGAGGAGGAAGCCACAAAGATTTTGTCAGCTGAACATGTGATTTGTATTGCGGATGTGAAGGAAGGAAAGGCATCTGCGGTTGCTTGGGGATGTGATTTAACCCATGAATATGTGAGCATTAACGCCGATTATCGGTCTTAAAGGAAAGAAGAGAGGGAATCAAATGCAGATTGAAAGTGAAATTATGTTAAAGGCACAGACGCTCATTGAAGCACTGCCTTATATTAGAAAATTTAATGGTGCAAAAATTATTGTAAAGTATGGTGGAAGTGCTATGCTTGATGAAGAATTAAAGCATAATGTGATTAAGGATGTTGCGTTATTAAAACTCATTGGTATGAAACCGATTATTGTTCATGGCGGAGGAAAAGAGATCAGCAAATGGATTCGATTGCTGGGAAAAGAACCAGAGTTTGTAAATGGATTGCGAGTTACCGATGAAGAAACGATGGAAGTGGCAGAAATGGTACTGAATAAAGTCAATAAAAGTCTGGTTGCCATGATGGGAAAACAGGGGATCAAGGCCGTTGGTTTAAGTGGTAGAGATGGAAAAATGTTACAAGTTGAGAAGAAGTTTTCAGATGGAAAGGATATTGGATATGTGGGGCAGGTAACAAAGGTCAATACCGATCTATTGGACAGTTTAATAGAGGATGATTATGTTCCAGTGATCGCTCCTGTTGGACTGGGGAAAGAATGGAAAGCCTATAATATCAATGCGGATGATGTGGCCTGTGCAGTGGCAAAAGCCATTCATGCGGAAAAATTAGTGTTCTTAACGGATATCGAAGGGGTATACATTGATCCAGAGGATAAGAATACGTTGATTTCAGAGATGAATCTACAAGTGGCAAAACAATTGATTGCAGATGGCGTTGTTGGTGGAGGCATGATTCCAAAACTCACAAATTGCATTGAAGCGGTGGAAAGTGGTGTTGGTCGAGTCCATATTTTAGATGGACGACAAGAGCATTGTTTATTGCTTGAATTTTTGACGGAAAAAGGAATTGGAACAGCGATTGTAAAAGAGGCATTGTTTTAAGGAAGGAGAAATCTTATGAACTATCAGCAACAAGCAGAAAAAGTTTTGATGAAAACATATAATCGTTTTCCTATTGTGTTAGATCATGGAGATGGTGTTTATTTGTATGATGTTGACGATAAAAAATATTTGGATTTTGGCTCTGGGATTGCAGTGTTTGCCTTAGGATATAACCAAAAAGAATATAATCAAGCACTAAAAGATCAGATGGATAAACTGATTCATACATCCAATCTCTATTATAATGTTCCAGCTATTGAAGCAGGAACAAAAATTGTAGAATCCACAGGGCTTGATAAAGTATTTTTTACCAATAGCGGAACAGAGGCAATTGAAGGTGCAATCAAACTTGCAAGAAAATATGCCTATGAAAAAGATCCCACAAAAGAATATGAGCTCATCGCCATGGAGCATGGGTTTCATGGAAGAAGTCAAGGGGCTTTGTCTGTCACAGGAACGAAGAAATATCGAGAAGGAATGATTCCTAAAGGGATTAGTGCTGTCTTTGCCACATTTAATGATTTAGAAGATGTGAAAAATAAAATCAATGAGAAAACCTGTGCGATTATTACAGAAGTTGTGCAAGGAGAAGGTGGAATCTATCCTGCAAAACAAGAATTTTTAACGGGATTGCGTGAACTTTGTGATGAACACGATATTTTGCTCATTTTTGATGAAATACAATGTGGAATGGGACGATGTGGGGCGATGTATGCTCATGAATTATATGGGGCAAAACCAGATGTGATGACATTGGCTAAGGCACTTGGATGTGGAGTGCCAGTTGGGGCTTTTGTTGCAAGTGAAAAATGCAGTCATACTCTTGTTCCAGGAGATCATGGCACCACGTATGGAGGGAATCCTCTTGCAACTTGTGCGGTGAGCAAAGTATATGATTTGTTTGAAAAATTAAATATTGTGGATCATGTAAAAGAAGTGGGAACGTATTTGGGAGAAAAATTGGATGTATTAACGCAAAAATATGATATGATAAAAGAACATAGAGGACTTGGATTAATACATGGGTTAGAGCTTATGGAGCAAGTGAAAGCACAAGATGTGATTCAAAAAGCATTGGAACATGGTCTTATCATTCTTTCAGCGGGGAATAATACACTTCGTTTTGTACCACCACTGATTATTGAACAACATCATATTGATGAGATGATTTCCGTTTTAGAACAGTGTCTGCGGTCATAAGATAAAATTTTTTTCTTTTCTTCTAGCTCGCTTCTATGTATGATTCCATGGGATCAACAAAATGGAAAGGGTGGAGTGTTGCGTGAAAAAAAAGAAAAGAATGTTTATTATCTTTGCTCTTGCTCTTAGCATCGTTTCTATCTCTGGGTGCAAAGAACAAGCAAAGCAAAGTGCTAAGAATGGAAAAATGAGCTATGAAAGTTTACAAAAAGACTTTGATGTTGAGAAAAATGCAGAAATAAATGTATGGTATTCAAAAAATGCGGACGAACAATTTTTATTGGAGGCATCCGAGGCGTTTGAAGAAAAATATTCCATTAAGATTACTTATACACAAGTAAAAAAATCTAATTATTTAAAAGAGATTGCCACAAAAACTAGAAATGGAAAAGGGCCAGATCTCTATTTAATTTCCAACGATCAGCTAAAGCAGGCAAAAGAGCTTGGAGTGGCAAAGCCCATTATCCTGTTTAATGAACAATTTTTAAAGGAAAATTATCCAAAAACAGCCATTTTAGCCTCCAGCTTAAAGGATGGAGTATATGGATACCCTCTTTATTTTAATACATGTTTCTTGTTATATCAGTCTGAATATATAAAATATCCTCCAAGAACTTTTGATGAGATGTTGGAGTATGGAGAACAGTTTTCAGATGAGAAAGATAATACTACCTTATTTAAATGGGATTTAACCGATCCCTATACAAATTTTATGTTTTTGGGAACGGATATTCGGTTGTTTGGAGAAACAGGGGATGAGGAATCCATTTTTAAAATTAATAATTATCAGACTATTGAGGCGATGCAATATTTTCAAGAGCTTAGTAACCTGCCCGTAGGAACGATGAAAACAGCAGATTATAGTTCGGTATTAGAAAGTATTGAACAAGAAGAAGCCTTGTTTGCCATTTGTAAGATAGATGCTCTTCGGCATCAAAGAAAAAATAGCCCATATAAAATAGCTCTGTTACCAGATCTGACAAAGGAAATGGAGTCTTACGGGCTATCTACTACCCAATTAGCCGTAGTGAATGAAGGTTCAAAGCAGCCAAAGGCATCGGAATTATTTGCTAGTTACTTATCCTATGAATTTGCCAATCAGCAGTATGATACGGTTGGTTTGCCATCCTCTAAAAAAGGGATTTTGTATGAAAATGAACAATTAAACACAATTTATCGTCAATATGAAAAGAGCTTTCCTATACCGAAGGCAGAAAATGCACAGGAATTTTGGAATGATATGAAGATTGTGAATAATAATATTTGGAATGGAGCGACCGTTTCTAAGCAATTAAATGAAGTGCAAAAAAAGATGGAGATGTTTGAAAATAAAGAATAAGAAAGTATAAAAATTTTTCATGTGGAGGCAATTTTGAGTAAGGCTCAAAATTGCCTTTTGTCATATAAATTATATAAAAAAGAATAAATGGAAAGCAGAGGGACATACTGATAGAAGAAATTGAAAAAGGAGGTTATGTTTTTATGCTAGGATTTATCATTGCTCTCATTTCAGGAGCACTTATGTCAATTCAAGGTGTATTTAATACAGGAGTGACCAAACAAACAGGAGTGTGGATTACAAATAGTTTTGTTCAGTTCACTGGGTTTTTAGTCTGTCTTGTTATTTGGTTCTTTGTGGAGAGAAAAGAAACGAATGTGATGCAGTTATGGGGTGTTGATCATAAATATATGTTACTAGGTGGTCTGATTGGAGCTATGATTACATGGACGGTTATTTTATCCATGGGAAAATTAGGGACTGCAAAAGCAGTTTTGGTTATTGTAGTTGCCCAGATTTTTGTAGCCTATCTCATTGAGTTGTTTGGATTATTTGGAGCTCAAAAAGCAGAGTTTCAATGGACAAAATTATTAGGGGTTTTATTGGCAGTTGGCGGGATTTCTTTGTTTCATTGGAAATCGTAAGCAATTAGTAAGATTTATTAGTTGCAAACCAACTAAAGATTCGGTACAATAAATACAACGCTATACACTGGATAAAGTGTATCTTGAAATCTGTTATACAATGAAAGGAGTATGTATTTGTTCAGCAATCATTGTATAAAGAAGGGCGTGTTCCTATATTTATTTTTAATCCTGACAGTTGTAATTCTTACAGCCTGTGGCAGTTCCCAAAATGAGATTTTGCTAAAACAGGTCGAACAGACGACAGATAATTCGTTGGATGACCAAGTAACAACGGTGGTACAACAAAAGGAAAGCGAAAAAACGGATGAAGTACTTTTATATGTTTATGTATGTGGTGCTGTAAAACATCCAGATGTTTACGCTTTAGTCGATGGATCTAGAGTCAACGATGCTGTTAAAAAAGCGGGTGGTTTTTTAAAAACTGCCGACCGAAATGGAATTAATTTAGCCGAGAGAGTAATGGATGGGCAACAGATCTATATTCCAAAAGAGGGCGAAAGTTTAAAAAATGATGAAGTGGGTTTGAATCATGGCACACAACAATCAGATGTAATAAAACAAGACGGTCAAGGCGGGGATAAAGTCGATTTGAACACAGCGACGAAAGAACAGCTGATGACACTTCCGGGAATCGGAGCATCCAAAGCGGGTGCTATTTTAACGTATCGGGAAGAACATGGTAGATTCCAAACAATTGAGGAATTAAAAGAGATAAGGGGAATTAAAGATGGAGTTTTCCAAAATATAAAAGATCTGATTATAGTACGCTGAGGTGAATGGAAAGAATGGGAAGAAAAGTATTAGTAGTGGATGATGAAAAACTGATTGTGAAAGGAATTAAATTCAGTTTGGAACAGGATGATATGCAGGTAGACTGTGCCTATGACGGAGAAGAGGCTCTTACTATGGCAAAGAATAATACCTATGATATCATCCTTTTAGATGTGATGTTGCCAAAACTTACAGGCTTTGAGGTCTGTCAACAGATTCGTGAGTTTTCGGATGTCCCAATTATCATGTTGACAGCCAAAGGCGATGACATGGATAAAATTTTAGGTCTTGAATACGGGGCAGATGATTATATAACGAAACCATTTAATATTTTAGAGGTAAAAGCTAGAATCAAAGTCATTTTAAGAAGAAGTAGCAAGCAGGTAACCGCAGAACAACAGCAACGAGTGATTACATCTGGAAACCTTAAGATTGATTGTGAAAGCCGAAGAGTTTATATTGGTGAAAAAGAAGTCAATTTGACAGCAAAGGAATTTGATCTAGTGGAATTGTTAATTACAAATCCAGAGAAAGTATACAGCAGAGAAAAATTATTAAATACAGTATGGGGATATGACTATCCGGGCGATGTGAGAACCGTAGATGTTCATATTCGTAGACTTCGTGAGAAAATCGAGGATAATCCAGGAGATCCGAAATATATACATACGAAATGGGGTGTAGGATATTATTTCCAAGCTCAAAATTAAGCTGAATAGCTTAAAGAGTATGAAATTTGCTGTATTTCTTTCCTTTTTTTCCTTGACAATGATACTGGTTCTAATCTTTGGAAAGGGTTTACAAAGATCCTATTATAAAAAAGCGTTAGAACAAAAAATAAATCAAGTACAATTGCAGTGTAATATGCTTGCAAATCAAGTGTTTACCGCAAATTTTTTAATACAGGATCAAAATAGTGATCTCAATGTGGAAGTGGATCAACTTGCCAACGTATTAGAAGGAAGAATTCTTATTATGGATAAGAATTTTCGCATTATTAAAGATTCTTATGGTTTGGATCAAAATAAATATCTGATTACCGAAGAAGCAATTCATATGATGCGTGGAGATAATATAAAATCTTATACGGTAGAAAAAGATTATGCAGAGGTTATGGTTCCTATTTTTGACTCAGATGCAAAAAAGTATATGGGTCTTGTATCAGCAACCATATCAATAAAAGATATCAGTTCCACAACGAATGCGGTTCAAGAGCGAGGCAAAACATTATATGTTCTCTTCTTCATTTTATCTGCGTTGATTGGCTGGGGGCTTGGAAGTGTTTTGACAAAGCGACTTCAAATGTTTACCAATGCCATTCATCACATGGCAGATGGTCATTTGGATGATAAAATACCGGTAAAAGGGTATATTGAAGTGCAAAAGATGGCGGTGGCGATGAATGATATTACCTCTAAAATTCAAGCGGTAGAAAATTCAAGGCAAGAATTTGTTTCCAATGTTTCTCATGAATTAAAGACTCCGATTACTTCCATGAAAGTTCTTGCGGATTCTTTACTTTCTCAAGAGAATGTGCCAGCTGAGTTATATCGAGAATTTTTAGTGGATATTGCAGATGAAATTGAAAGAGAGAATAAGATCATCAATGATCTGTTAGCTCTTGTAAAGATGGATAAAAAAGCCTCCACACTGAATATCGCACAAATCAATATCAATGAAATGTTAGAGGTGCTATTAAAACGATTGCGTCCGTTAGCTGCAAAAAGGAATATTGAGATTGTCTTTGAGAGCTTTCGACCAGTTGTAGCTGAGATTGATGAAGTGAAGTTATCATTAGCATTTTCAAACCTTGTGGAAAATGCCATTAAATATAATGTGGATAATGGATGGATTCGTGTATCATTAAATTCCGATCATAAGTATTTCTATGTAAAAATAGCGGATTCTGGTGTTGGAATCCCAGAGGATTGCCAAGAGCAAATCTTTGAGCGGTTTTATCGTGTGGATAAAGCCCGTTCAAGAGAAACTGGCGGTACAGGTCTAGGTCTATCTATTACAAGAAATGCAATTCTTATGCACAAAGGTGCTATCAAGCTGTATAGCAAAGAAGGGGAAGGAACCACATTTACCATTCGCCTTCCTTTGAACTATGTTGCGTAGGAGGGAGAAAGAAAGATGAAACGAAGCGTTTGTTATATCACCATGTTGTGTTTCATGCTTGTGGTGCTTTCTAGCTGTGGAGAAGAGAAAAGCACGTATACAGAAACTATGGATGAAGAGAGTGGTGTGACTTTATATTATTTAAATTCAGACAGTACGGGGCTTTTAGAATATTGGTATGAATTTCCAAAAAAACCCAGTGGAGATGAAGAAGCGGTTAAAATGATCATGAAACAGTTAAAGGAATCTCCAGACTTATCCGAATATAAAGCAGTCATTACGGATTCTATGGGATTTCAAAAAGTCAGCTTACAAGATAGCTATATTTCTTTGGACTTTAGTGCTGGATATGCAAAATTAGAGCCTACCATGGAGATTTTATGCAGAGCTGCCATTGTAAAGAGCGTGACACAACTGCCTCGGGTTTCCAATGTGGAAATTACTATTAATGGACAACCGATCACCAATCAAGATAATCAAGTCGTGGGCATCATGAATGGAGATAGCTTCATTAGTGAAGATACAGGACTTAGCAGTTATGGAGTTTATGGTGAGATCAGCTTGTATTTTGCTGACTCTTCAGGAGAAAAGTTGGTGGAATATCAGACACAGCTCGATATGGAAAGCAATAGTCCAATAGAAAAAAAAGTGATTGAGCAGTTGATTGAAGGGCCAAAGGACTCAAAGTTACAAAGTACAATACCAGAAGGAACAAAGGTAATTAAAACGTCATTGAAAGATGGGGTATGTTATGTGGACTTAAATGCCAAGTTCTTAAATGGTGTTCCTGGTGTGAATGATGAGTTAGTTGTGTATTCCATTGTGGATTCTTTAGTGGAACTTCCAACAATTAATAAAGTGCAATTTACAATTGAAGGACAAAGAGTTGCAAAATATCGGGAAACCATACCGTTTGACGGCACTTTTGAAAGAAATCTTGATATTATGAAAAAAAAGCATTAAAGTAGTTATGATAAAAAAATAGGAGAGAATTGTGATAGAAAAAAGACCATTCTTTTTTGCAGTAAGTAGTCTTGTACTTGGAGAGGTATATGGACAATACGCAAAAGGAAACATGGTGTTCCCTATCTTATTCTTGTTTGCTGGATGTGGAATCCTATGGTGGAGAAGAAAAAAGATTCTCTTATATGATAAAAAGAAAGAAAAGAAACAGCGTATGTCAAAAATACGGCTGTTTCTTTTTTTTCTTATTTTTTTATTTGGAGCGATTCATCATGTTATGTTTGCCATGCAGTTTCAGATGCCAAAGGGATGTTATGATGGCAAGAGCATACGGGGAGTAGGGAAGATCGTTGAAAAACAAGAAGGACAGTATGGTATAACGTATCGCTGTCAAAGACCTACAATTTTTATTGATACAGAGTTAGAGTATGAAGATATGAAAGAAAAGAGAAAGAAAGCATTAAAAGGCGATCTCTTATTATATGGAAGTGAGGAAAATTTAAAGTTAGGACAGCATATCGTATTTCAAGGTGTTGTAAAAGAGTTAAAAGAGCCAACCAATCCTGGTCAATTCAATCAAAAACAATATCAAAGGGCTAGAGGTGTGATTTTTTGTGTTAATAAAGTAAAAATAAAAAGAAAAAGCCGAAGATATAGCAGGTTATTGGAGGGATTAGAAGAGATTAAGAGAAAAATTAACAATGGATATCAACAGGTGCTTTCAAAAAAGAGTGCAGGTCTTTTGATGGCGATGGTAACAGGGGAGAAAAGTGAATTAGATGCCCATATAAAACAGCTGTATCAAGAACAAGGAATTGCCCATATTCTTGCAATTTCGGGACTGCATATTGCACTGGTAGGAAGGAATCTATTTCAGAATATGAGAAAAAGAGGGATGGCTTATTTTATATCAGGAGGGATTGCCATTGGATTTTTAGTTTTATATTGTTTGATGATCGGGAAAAGTGCATCTGTTGTCAGAGCATTTGTTATGCTTGTTGTCTTTTTAGTTGGTGAAATCATAGGACGCAGTTATGATATGATAACCGCAATGAGTCTATCCGCTGGAATTTTAATTTTGCAAAATCCCTACTGCATAACGGATACGGGCTTTTTATTGTCTTTTGGAGCGATTCTTGGCATCGGAGTCTGTTATCCTGTTTATTTTAAAGAACATGTCATGCAAAAAAGAGAGAATAGGGCAGAAAATGAAATTGGAAAACAAGAAAAGAAAAAGGAGAGGATGAATCGGAAGACCGGAGAGATACAAGAAGGAAATCAGTGGTACCAGGGAGTAATACAAGGATTACAGGAAAGTTTTTTTATCAGTTTATCCATACAGATTGTAACGTTACCAGTATTGATTCATACATTTTATGGGATTTCTGTATATAGTATTTTTTTTAATTTATTTGTAATACCATCCATGTCCTTTCTCCTGCCAAGTGCTATGATAGGTGGTGTTATTAGCATGTTTTCTCTCTTTTGGGGGAAGTTATGTTTGTATCCAGCTGTCGTTATTTTAACTATATATGAATTTCTATGTGAAGGTATGGATCGCATCCCAAACTCCTTTTATGTGACTGGAGAATTACCCATCCGATTTTATATTATGTATTATGTTGTTTTCATTATTATAGGCGTGCTTTGGAAAAAGAGAGAAAAGAAAAAACTGTATATTTTTCTATTGTTTGGCATGGCGTTTTTATGCTTTGATATCCCCTATGAACTTTTTATGATACAACCAATGAGTGCTTATAAGCCCATGGATAGACAAAAACGTATGCGAATTATCTGTGCTGATGTAGGACAAGGAGATGGTCTTTTATTCCAATTCCCTAACCGTCATGTGTATCTGTTGGATGGAGGAAGTTCTGATGTAAAAGATGTGGGAACGTATCGTTTACTTCCTATGTTACATTATTATGGAATTACATCGTTAGAAGGAGCCATTGTTACCCATTTAGATGCCGATCATTACAATGGGATGGAACAGCTTTTTGGAAAAATCAAGATTAAACAACTCTTTTTACCGAAGTTAGAAGAAAAGGATGAAGAATATAGAGAGCTAGAACAATTAGCATTACAATATGGAACAAAGATTTACTATTTAGCAGAGGGGGATCGGATGAGAGAGAAAGAGATAGAATTTCAATGGATTTCTCCTGCTAGAACTGCACAAAAGGATAATCGAAATGATAATTCTCAAGTCTTTTTTTTACAATATAAAGAATTTTGTGGAGTTTTTACTGGGGATATGGGAGAAGATAGAGAAGAGGAGCTGTTAGAACAAGTAAAGCCTTGTACGGTATTAAAGGTTGGGCATCATGGTTCCAAACATTCATCCAGCAGTGCCTTTTTAGAAAAGGTCTGTCCAAAGTATGCACTTATTTCTTATGGTGTGGGCAATCGATATGGACATCCTAATATAGAAACCATAGAACGGTTGCAAAAACAAGGAACAAAGATATATGAAACAGGAAAGAGTGGAGCAATTTTTATAGAAACCGATGGAGAGAGGCTTAATATTCATGAATTTCGATGTGAGAAAGGACAGTAGAAAAGTAGAATATTAGATAAGAAATAGTGAGAGATGAGAAACTCAGATGGCGAGTTTCTCATCGTTGGTTAGAGAATGCAATGATTAAAAGTTCTACGGCTATGACATCTGTCATTCTTCCTGTCTTTACCGTTTCTTCCATATCCGCACATTTTAAAAGGATTTCTTCTAGTGATTGGCGGTTATATCGTCTTCCTTGCTCTAAATATTTTCCAACCACAAAGGAAGGAATGGACACTTGTTTTGCAATTTCACTTCTTGGGATGGAGCGATTGTCCATTTGAGTGATTTGCAAAATTAGGTTAAATTGGCGAACGAGAAGTGATAAAATCCGCATGGGAGGCTCTTTTAAGGCAAGAAGATCATAGTAATAATCAATAGCCACTTGCTGGTTTCCCTTTACAATAGCTTCTAGCATATCAAAAATTTTACTTGTTGTAATCTGGGTTGTAATGGCTTGTACATCTTCTATTGTAATTTCTTCCCGATCTAGGGTATAGGCACATAGTTTATCCAATTCTTGTTTTACATGTTCCATATCAGTGCCAGTTCGCTCTAAAAAGTAGCGAAGAACGGATTCTTTGATCTGTTTTTTTTCCTGTTTTAAAATGGAACTGATCCAAACCATAAGTGTTTTTTCATCTGGAGTGTTTAGATTGGCGACATATCCGTATTTTTGAACGGCTTTATATAGGCGAGATCGCTTATCCACTTCACTTTCCACAAATACCATACAGGTGGTGTTAGGAAGATTGCTTATTAAGGCAACCATATCATCCGGTGAATTTTTGAAAAGACCACTTTCTTCCAAAATGAGCAAACGTTTTTCTTGAAAAAATGGGAGGGTCATTGCGAGATCCGCAACTTCTGACAGATTAATTTTCTTCCCTTCATAATAGCTATAATTCATCGTATCATCTGGGGAGGAGAGGGCATTTTTTAATTTATCCTTTGCCTGTTTACAAAGATAGGTTTCCTCTCCACAGATGAGATAGACCGGTTTGAATTGATTTGTTTTAATATGTTCATTAATCGTTCGCATGAAAAATCTCACCTTCCTAAACAAAAAGCACTCGGTGGGTTAATCCGAGTGCTGAAATGACGGTTTTATATAATAAAAAAATTCAAAATTAGTTCATAGCGTTAACAGCTTTTGTTAATCTAGAAACTTTTCTAGATGCTGTATTTTTATGGAAGATTCCTTTAGAAGTAGCTTTGCTGATTTCAGAAATAGCAACTTTTAATGCACAGTTAGCAGCTTCTTTATCTCCAGCTACGATAGCAGCTTCCACTTTTTTTACTAAAGTTTTGATTTTTGTTTTAATCATTTTGTTTCTTAAAGTTTTCTTTTCAATTACTAAAATTCTTTTTTTAGCAGATTTAATGTTAGCCATGGTATATATTCCTCCAAATTTCGATTGTATATTAGTTTATTATTCTATTTCATGATGTTTTCTTTATAAGAGACACGAAAATTTACATCGAAAACATACTTTTTCATTATATATAGGTTACATAACCTTGTCAATAGGAAAATGAATATTTCTAAGTGATTATTTCTCTAAATCATCTTCGATTGCACTTTCTAGCTTCTTTATACGACGTTGATACAGTTTAGGAAACAATACTAGAAGAATGCAACAAGGTATTGTTTTCAATGGAAACTTGAATAAAATTCAGTCTATTTGGGGAGAAATAGAAAGAAAACAATAGGAGGAAGTTATGATACAGAGCAGAACGGATTTGGCATTGGAGTTACAAGAAGAGTTAGAACAACAAGAGCAAATGGAGGGAATACGGATAGAGCGGAGGGTGGATAAGAGTTGTGGAATTAGCGAAACTAGAATTTATGTGGAAACAGAAGAAGCCAGCAAAAGGATTGGAAAACCCATTGGACAGTATATTACATTGGAGAGCCAAAAATTTTTAGAAGAAGATTCTTCTTATTATGAAGAAATGAGCGAAGCCTTATATGGGGTATTAAAGAGTTTCGTAACAGAAGATAAAAAGGTGCTAGTGGCAGGTCTTGGCAACTCCCAAGTGACTCCAGATGCGTTAGGTCCACTGGTGGTAGAAAACTTATTTGTCACAAGGCATTTAAAGAATCATAACATCATAAAAGAGGGAATGGAACTATCCGCAATTGTTCCTGGTGTTATGGCACAAACGGGAATGGAAACAGGAGAGATTTTAAAAGGAATTATTGAGGAAACAAAGCCAGATCTATTGATCGCTATTGATGCGTTATCCGCTAGAAATTCCAATCGTTTGAATAAGACCATTCAAGTGAGCAATACAGGAATTGCCCCTGGTTCTGGTGTTGGAAACCATAGACAGGCAATTACAGAAGAGGCGATGGGAATACCTGTCATCGCCATTGGTGTGCCTACGGTCATTTCTGTTCCAGCCATTGTAGGGGATGCCATGGATGCTATTTTTCAGATTGTAGAAGAATGTAAGGGAAGTTCTTTTTCCAACTTGCTGACAGAGGAAGAGAAGTTACAGCTGGCAAGGGAAATTATGGAGCCAGATTTGGCGACCATGTTTGTGACGCCTAAAAATATTGATGAGGCAGTTCGTAGAATCAGTTTTACAATCTCAGAGGCGATTAATCGGTATATCCCAATTGTCAAAGGAATATAATAAACAGGAAAAGTAACATCATTAGAATGGAAGGGAACAGGAAGGGGAATGAATAAAAGACAGTATGAAAGAAGAATTGGAATGAAAGTGCTTATGACACTGTTGCTTGTCATTCTCAGTATGAAAGTATGTGTAGTGGTGGGAAGACCACTTTTATCAGGCGAAAATCATAGAGTGTTTTCTGAGGGAATAACAGATGGATTAGAAATGATGACAAACTCTTTTGTGGAGGAGCTGATCCCAATGAAAACAGCGTTAGATCGGGAAAAGACAGATTATAAAACAAAGTTGCTCTCTTTTATTACAAAAGAACTGCTTCCAGCCGTTCATTTTAAATGGGGATATGATGTGGAGGAAACGCTTGCGGTAGATAATCAAGATTATTTATATTTAATGGAAGAAAATGAAGAAGAAAATCAAGAAGAAATGCAAAAGACAGAGTTAACCATGGAGAATAAAAAGAAAGAAAAGAAGAAAAATACAACAACAAAAGTGGCAAGCAATAAGGAAGAACAAGGGAAAACTTATACAAAGGCACAGCTTTATAATACTAATTTTCTTTTGAAAAACTTTTATGTTGTTGAGTCCACCGCTCGTTTACTCCCATCAGAGATTGACGGAAGGAAACTATTAAACCAAGATTTAACTATTTCATTAAATGGCAAAAAACCGAAAATTTTAATCTATCACACCCATGCAAGTGAAACCTTTAAAGATAGCCGTCAAGGGAATTATGATGATACGGTGGTGGGGGTTGGTAGCTATTTAAAAGAGCTTTTGGAAGAAAAATATCAGATCCCTGTTTATCATGATACAACCATCTATGATATTATTGATGGGAAACTAGATCGAAGCCGTGCCTATAATGTGGCTTTAAATGGGGTGGAGAAAATTTTAAAAGAGAATCCATCCATTGATGTTGTCATCGATCTGCATCGAGATGGCATTGATGAAAAAACCCATCTTGTGACAACGGTGAACGGAAAGCAGACGGCAAAGATTATGTTTATGAATGGAATTAGTCGGTCATCAAAAAATGGGGATATTAGTTATCTATACAATCCAAATAAGGAAGCCAATCTAGCATTTACCCTACAAATGCAGGTGGATGCGGAAAAGAAATATCCAGATCTTATGAGAAAGATTTATGTTAAGACGTATCGTTATAACCTTCATGTGAAACCTCGTTCCGCACTTGTTGAGGTGGGGGCGAATACCAATACATTACAAGAGGCGAAAAATGCTATGATTCCTCTTGCAGATTTGCTCCATGATGTATTAATAGGAAAATAGAATCGTATGATAAAAAAATATAAATATTTACTTCATAAAGCGTTTCATGGTATACTTTAGTATTAGCAAAGATTATTCATAAAAAGGAAACGATCAAAGCAAGTAAGAGAAAAAATACTAACATACATAGATAGTAGGAGGAACAATATGTCAGCGATTGACCAGAGTAAAATTCGTAATTTTTGTATTATTGCCCATATTGATCACGGAAAGTCCACTTTGGCTGACCGTATTATTCAAATGACAGGCACTTTAACAGAGCGTGAAATGCAGGCTCAAGTTCTTGATAATATGGATTTGGAAAGAGAAAGAGGAATCACAATTAAAGCTCAGACAGTGCGTATTGTTTATAAAGCAAAGGACGGGGAAGAATATATTTTCAATTTAATTGATACACCAGGTCATGTGGATTTTAACTATGAAGTATCCCGTTCTTTGGCTGCTTGTGAAGGTGCGATCTTAGTCGTAGATGCGGCACAAGGAATCGAAGCTCAAACCCTTGCCAATGTGTATTTGGCATTGGATCACGACTTGGATATTATGCCAGTTATTAACAAAGTCGATCTTCCAAGTGCAGATCCAGATCGAGTGGTGGCAGAGATTGAAGATGTGATTGGTTTAGAAGCAGAGGATGCTCCAAGAATTTCGGCTAAGACAGGACTGAATGTGGAAGAAGTGTTGGAACAGATTGTAACAAAGATTCCAGCTCCAACAGGGGATAAAAATGCCAGCTTAAAAGCACTGATTTTTGATAGTCTTTATGATCCATATCGTGGTGTCATTGTCTTTTTACGCGTAAAAGAAGGAACGGTAAAAAAAGGTACAACCATTCGCATGATGGCAACAGGAGCAGAAGCAGAAGTTGTGGAAGTTGGATATTTTGGTGCTGGACAGTTTATTCCTTGTGAGGAACTTTCTGCTGGTATGGTTGGATATTTAACCGCCAGCTTAAAAAATGTCAAAGATACGCGTGTTGGTGATACCATAACCGATGCGAAAAATCCATGTAAAGAGCCTCTTCCAGGATATAAAAAAGTGAATCCAATGGTATATTGTGGTATGTATCCTGCGGATAGTTCTAAGTATTCTGATTTAAGAGATGCCTTAGAAAAATTGCAGTTAAACGATGCTTCTTTACAATTTGAACCAGAAACATCCATTGCATTGGGATTTGGTTTCCGTTGTGGATTCTTAGGTTTGCTTCACTTAGAAATTATTCAAGAGCGTTTGGAGAGAGAATTTAATTTAGATCTTGTGACAACAGCTCCAGGTGTTATTTACAAAGTGCATAAGACAAATGGAGAAGTCATCGAACTGACTAATCCATCCAATTTACCTGACCCATCAGAAATTGATTTTATGGAAGAACCAATTGTAACAGCAGAAATTATGGTGACAACAGAGTTTGTCGGATCCATTATGCAGTTATGTCAGGAACGTCGTGGTGTATATCTTGGAATGGAATATATGGAAGAAACAAGAGCCTTATTAAAATATGAACTTCCTTTAAATGAAATTATTTATGATTTCTTTGATGCACTTAAATCCCGTTCAAGAGGTTATGCTTCCTTTGATTATGAAATGAAAGGCTATGAACCATCAAAACTTGTAAAGCTGGATATGCTCATCAATCGAGAAGAAGTGGATGCTTTATCATTCATTGTCCATGAGGATACAGCATATGAACGTGGAAGAAGAATGTGTGAACGTTTAAAAGAAGAGATTCCA
This sequence comes from uncultured Eubacteriales bacterium, assembly GCA_949284175.1. GTDB lineage: Bacteria > Bacillota > Clostridia > Lachnospirales > Lachnospiraceae > Scybalomonas. The sequence continues at coordinate 48,917 of CASDVE010000016.1, read as the reverse complement.
AGACATTTATTTGAAATTCCAATTCAAGCGGCAGTTGGAAGTAAGATCATTGCTCGTGAAACCGTAAAAGCCATGAGAAAAGACGTGCTTGCAAAATGTTATGGTGGGGATATTTCTCGTAAGAAGAAACTGCTTGAAAAACAAAAAGAAGGTAAGAAACGTATGCGTCAAGTTGGTAATGTAGAGATTCCACAAAAGGCGTTTATGAGCGTTTTAAAATTGGATGAAAACTAAAGGCATGCGAACATTGGGATTGTATGTCCACATTCCATTTTGTGTAAGAAAATGTCATTATTGTGATTTTCTCTCGTTTTCCGCCACAGAAGAAGTGAAGGAACAATATGTCCAAGCACTTTGCAAAGAAATTGTAAGTTTTAAAGAAGAAGAAACCTCTTGTATGGTGACAACGATTTTCTTTGGCGGAGGAACGCCATCCATCTTAAAAGGAGAACAGATGGAGCGAATTATGAAGGCGATAAAAGAAACATTTTATATAGACGAGAACGCCGAAATTACAATTGAGATGAATCCTGGAACGGTGACAAAGGAAAAGCTAGAACAATATAAAAGGATAGGAATTAACCGTCTGAGCATTGGACTACAAACGACAGATGACAATCGCTTGCAGTTATTAGGAAGAATCCATACTTACGAGCAGTTTTTAAATAACTATCAATGGGCAAGAGAAGTGGGATTTCAAAATATAAGCGTTGATTTGATGTCCGCATTGCCAAAAGAAGAAATAGCCTCATATCAAAAGGATTTAGAACGAATCGTAGCATTGAATCCAGAGCATATCTCCTCTTATAGTTTAATTATTGAAGAAGGCACTCCTTTTTATGATAACGATGAAATCTTGCATTCGTTGCCGAAAGAGGAAGAGGATCGGGCGATGTATGAATTAACACAGACCCTGTTACAAAAAGCAGGGTATCATCGCTATGAAATTTCTAACTATGCAAAAGAAGGAAAAGAAAGTCGACATAATAGCATTTATTGGACAGGTGGAGAATATTTGGGACTTGGTTTGGGAGCGAGTTCTTATTTATTGGCGGATCATGCCTATATAAGAGAGCCAAGAGAAAAAGAACACTATGCCTATCGTTTTAAAAATATCTCTTCTATGGAAGACTATATCAAATGTCCAATGACACCTTGTGAAGAGAGAGAAGAATGGACTTTGATTGGGAAGACAGAGGCGATGGAAGAATTTATGTTTCTTGGACTTCGTATGAGAAAAGGAATTTCGGAAGAAGAATTTTTAAATAAGTTTGGACTGGAATTGGAAGAGGTCTATGGAAATGTGCTTGTAAAATTTCAAACAATGGGACTTCTTGGCTGGACAGGAGAAAAGAAGAAAAGACAAATCTATCTAACGGATCAAGGAATTGATGTGAGCAATGCTATTTTATCAGAGTTTTTGCTTACATAGATGATAAAGGGCGACTTTTAAAGTCGCCCTTTATCATTTATGAATATTTTTTCTTAAGCATGGCTTTTTTAGCATTTAATTTTTCATTAATCATTTTTTTCTTCCATTTTGGAATATGAGAATTTTTATTAATTTTCTTTTGTTTTCGTTCAATCGCCTGCACTGCCTGTGCTGGGGTTTTGGCACTTAAAACCTGTGGGGAAGCAACACTACTTGTTGCCATCACAAGGAGTAAAGCACCAAGATATAATTTTTTTCGTTTCATTAAAATTTCCTCCTAATTTTTTTGTATAGTATTATTTTATGATGCTACTATAACATGGTTATGAGAAAGTTTCAACTGAGCGGAGGAAATCTTAAAAGCTACTCATTCTCTTTCTTTTCTTTGTTCATGAACTCTAGTATTTTTTTCATTGCATATTCTTTTTCCGCATCCCCATTATGTGTTTCATCAAATTTCATTTGTTCATAGTGAGCTTCATATCGAAATTGATCTTCCCCTAATTCCTTTAATGCTTTATCAACGGCTTTTAATACGCCATCAATTCCTTCTAGCGAATCATCTATATAGCTAGAAATTCGATTGATTTCTCCATAAATATTATCTGTTTCGTAATCAAATCTCATATGATCCATAAAACCGGATTTATCGTCATCAAAAATCTCTACAAATTCCGTAGATGGGAAAGTGGAACTCACTTGTGCTGTATAAAGGGAGCCATTTTGGCTAACTCGCTTTCCTTCTTCAGAAATGTATTGTTCTCGAACTTTTTCTGTTTTTTCTAGTAAAGCCTGAATATCTTCTTTAGAATATTCTTTAGGAAGTTCTGTTTTTCCAGAAAGTATATTTTTATAGTTTGCTATCTGGGTATCTAATGTTTGTAATCCATAATGGAAACCGTCTATCTCGTTCTGATAATTGGTCAATGTATTTTTGGTGGTTCTTAACAAAGAAGAAAATTCTTTTAATCCCTCCATACTATTAAAAGATAATGAAAATGATTCTATTGCGTTTATCGGCTTATTTCCAAAAAATGATAACGATGAGAAGCATGCTTTGCGAACTTCTCACGTTCGTGGGCGGCGTCAAATAGAAATGCAAGCATTTCCGCTTGACTTATGCCTTCCACGCAAATAAAAAGAAGGAGAACTATAACCGTTCTCCTTCTCATCATGAAAGCGATGTTTTGTATGTAGCAATTATTTCATAAAGTTTAATAAAATTCCACCAAATTGAACGAATAGTGGTGCAAATACTAAAGATACGATAGTCATTAATTTAATTAAAATATTAATGGAAGGACCTGAGGTATCTTTAAATGGATCACCAACCGTATCGCCTACAACGGCAGCCTTATGGGCATCGCTACCTTTTCCGCCATGATTTCCTTCTTCAATGTATTTTTTCGCGTTATCCCAAGCACCACCTGCATTAGCCATGAAGATAGCCATTAATACACCGGTTAATAAGGAACCGACTAAAAGACCACCAAGAGCAGCAGGGCCTAATAAAAGTCCAACTAAGATTGGAGAAACGACTGCCATAATACCTGGTACGTACATTTCATGAAGAGCAGCATTTGTGGAAATGGCAACACAGGTTTTGTAATCTGGCTTTTCTGTTCCTTTTAAAATGCCTGGTTTTTCTCTAAATTGTCTACGAACTTCTTCGATCATTTTATAGGCAGCTTTGGATACAGATTCCATTGTCATAGCTGAGAATAAGAAGGTCAGCATACCACCGATAAATACCCCAATAATAACGGTGGCATCGAGAATGTCAATGGATTCTAAGTTAACTTCTTGGGCATAGGATACGAATAAAGCTAATGCTGTTAAGGCAGCAGAACCGATAGCAAATCCTTTTCCAATAGCCGCTGTTGTATTACCAACGGAGTCTAACTTATCGGTAATATTACGAACAGATTCATCAAGTCCTGCCATTTCTGCAATACCACCAGCATTATCTGCAACTGGACCATAAGCATCAATGGCAACGGTAATTCCTGTTGTGGAGAGCATACCGACAGCAGCAAGAGCAATTCCGTACAATCCCATGAGTTGATGGGAAACAAAAATTCCGACACAGACTAAGAGGATTGGAATGGCTGTGGAAATCATACCAACAGCAAGACCACTGATAATCGTGGTAGCAGAACCGGTTTCAGATTGCTGTGCGATTTTTTGTACAGATTTGTAATCGCCAGATGTATAAACTTCTGTAATTGCACCGATTAATACGCCGACAATAAGACCTGCGATGACCGCAAAAGCACCATTGAAGTTACCAAATAATACATGACTCATAATAAGAGCAATAATAATAACGATGGCAGTTGCCGTATATTGTCCTAAGTTTAAGGTTTTATGTGGATTACTTCCTTTTGAAGTACGGACAACAAAAGCACCTACAATAGAAGCTAAAATGCCAGCACCAGAGAGAAATAATGGGAATAGAATACCATTTGCCTCATAAGCAAGAACACCAAGTGTTAAAGCAGAAATAATAGAACCAACATAGGATTCAAATAAATCCGCCCCCATACCAGCTACATCACCAACGTTATCACCAACGTTATCAGCAATAACCGCTGGGTTACGAGGATCATCCTCTGGGATACCAGCTTCTACTTTACCAACTAAGTCTGCCCCCACATCAGCGGCTTTTGTATAAATACCCCCACCGACTCTGGCGAATAAAGCGATAGAAGAAGCACCTAGACTAAAACCAAATAAAATATCAACATTCTTTGTGATAAAATAAATAATGCTCACACCAAAAAGTCCAAGACCAACAACGGCAAATCCCATAACGCTACCGCCAGAAAAAGCGATGGATAATGCTTTTGACATACCATGATCTTTTGCCGCAGCAGCGGTACGAGCATTTGCTTTTGTGGCAGCACTCATACCTAAATATCCAGCTAATGTGGAGAAAAGACTTCCAACGAGGAAGCAAATAGCTGTAAGCCAGCTGTTTTGACCTGTTGCAATACCAATGATAATGAATACTACAAGAACAAAAATGATAAGGACTTTATATTCAGCGAATAAGAAAGCATGAGCACCTTCTGAAATGGCTGCACAGATTTCACGCATTTTATCATTTCCAGAATCTTGCTTTCCAACATAACTATAAAGCCAAAATGCCATCAAAAGTCCTAAGATACCAATGATGGGAACAAGAATTAAATAGTTTTCCATATACCTTACCTCCTTTAAAGATAGTTTTTTATTAAACTTCTGTTGATTAGTGTAACAAAAATATTGTTATAATGCAACAAAATATAGTTATAAAAATAACTTTTTTTGAACAATCATTATAAAACGATGGAAAATAAAGGGATTATAGGAGATATATAAATGAAAAATGTCTAAAAATATCGAAGAAAACTATTCATAATAAATAAAAATGATTTTGGGATAATAAGAAAGTCAAGAGCAAAAAAAGAATATAAAAATATAAAAATTCTTTCCTTTAAAAGGAAGTTTTTCAAAAAAATTTAAAATAAATATTGACAAAGAAAATAGAAAGTGATACTTTATGTATAAAGATGTTAGCACTCAATGATAACGAGTGCTAATAAGGACAAAAGAGGTGGTTATGTGGACTTAGATGAAAGAAAACAAAAAATTCTTCGAGCGATTATTGCAAATTATTTAGAAACAGGAGAGCCTGTCGGTTCAAGAACAATTTCTAAATATACAGATTTGAATTTAAGTTCCGCCACAATCCGCAATGAAATGGCAGATTTGGAAGAGATGGGCTATATCCTTCAGCCTCATACTTCCGCAGGAAGAATTCCATCAGATCAAGGGTATCGTTTTTACGTCGATCAAATGATGATGGAACGAGATGAGGAAAAAGGGGAACGGTTAGCATTACTTGAAAAAGTGGATCGAATGGAAAATCTACTACAACAAGTTGCCAAAGTGTTAGCAGTGAATACCAACTATGCGACTATGGTTACTGCACCTCAGTGTAAGGATACAAAACTAAAATTTATTCAACTATCTCAAGTGGATGAACACCAACTCCTTGCTGTTATTGTGGTTGAAGGCAATGTCATCAAAAACAAGTTGATTGATGTGTCAGAACCTTTAGAAAATGATGAAGTTCTTAAATTAAACATCTTACTGAATTCATTTCTGCAAGGGCTGTCATTACAGGACATCAATTTAGAACTGATGCAGACAATGAAAGTTCAGGCAGGAATGCACGCACCAATTCTGGAACACATTTTCACAGGAATTACTGATGCGATTGCAAAGGCAAGAGAATTAGAAGTGTATACAAGCGGAACGACGAATATTTTGAAATATCCAGAGCTTGGTAATGTGGAAAAAGCAAGCAAACTGCTTGGAGTATTAGAGGAAAAAAAGGCTTTGGTTGAATTGATCGGTGAAGTACAAAGAGATAGTGACCAAGCAATTCAAGTATATATTGGTGAAGAAACGCCAGTTCAAAATATGAAAGATTGCAGTATTGTAACAGCAACTTATGAATTAGAAGAAGGCGTAAGAGGAACCATTGGTATTATCGGACCAAAGCGAATGGACTATGAAAAAGTCGTATCCACGTTAAAAGAGTTGACGGGAGAGCTTGATACCATATTTAAAAAGAAAACATAGAGTAGAAGAGGTGTAGTAAGTGGAAGAGAACAAAGTAAATTTAGAAGAAAATGAAAATAAAGAAACTGTGGCAACCGATGCAGAAGAAACAGTGGAAGAAGTGGTAACAGAAGAAGCCCAAGAAGGGGAAGAAACTTCTGAAGAAGCGACGGATACTGAAAAAGAAAAAAAAGAAGGACTTTTCAAAAAACGCAAAAAGGTAGATGTAAAGGCTTTAGAAGCGGAACTTGAAAAGAAAGAGGCAGAAGTTGCTGAATTAAAAGATCGCTACCAACGTTTGATGGCAGAATTTGAAAATGCGAGAAAGAGAACAGCAAAAGAAACAACAAGAATGTTCGATATGGGAGCAAAAGATGTTCTTGAAAAACTTCTTCCTGTTGTTGATAACTTTGAAAGAGGATTATCAGCGGTATCCGAAGAAGAGAAAGATAACGCATTTGTACAAGGAATTGATGCTATTTACAAACAGCTTATGACAGTGTTTGGAGAAATTGGAGTATCTCCAATGGATGCGGTTGGAAAAGAATTTAATGCAGATTTCCATAATGCAGTTATGCACGTTGAAGATGAAGAACTTGGTGAAAACATTGTAGCAGAAGAATTCCAAAAAGGTTATATGTATAAAGATCAAGTGCTTCGCCATAGCATGGTAAAGGTAGCAAATTAATGGATAAAATTTTATGAGTGAAAGACTTATAAAAGAACCATATTAAAAATGACAATTAGTTTAACTTTAGATAGAGAACGTGAATTGCCTTGAATAGGAAGGTAAGGACAATCATTAGGAGGAAAATATCATGGGAAAAATCATTGGAATTGACTTAGGAACAACAAACTCTTGTGTGGCAGTTATGGAAGGTGGTAAACCAGTTGTTATTACAAACACAGAAGGTGCTAGAACAACACCATCTATCGTAGCATTCACAAAAACAGGCGAAAGAGTTATTGGTGAACCTGCAAAACGTCAAGCAGTAACAAACGCAGAAAAAACAATCTCTTCCATTAAAAGACATATGGGAACTGATTATAAAGTAGACATCGATGGAAAGAAATATTCTCCACAGGAAATTTCTGCTATGATCCTTCAAAAATTAAAAGCGGATGCAGAAAACTATTTAGGAGAAAAAGTAACAGAAGCTGTTATTACAGTTCCAGCTTACTTTAACGATGCACAACGTCAGGCTACAAAAGATGCTGGTAAAATCGCTGGTCTTGATGTAAAACGTATCATCAACGAACCAACAGCAGCAGCATTATCTTATGGACTTGATAATGAAAATGAACAAAAAATCATGGTATACGATTTAGGTGGTGGTACATTCGACGTATCTATCATTGAAATCGGTGATGGTGTTATCGAAGTATTATCAACAGCTGGTGATAATAACTTAGGTGGAGATGACTTTGATAACGTAATTACACAATATATGTTAGATGAGTTCAAAAAACAAGAAGGTGTTGATTTATCAGGAGATAAAATGGCTATGCAACGTTTAAAAGAAGCTGCTGAAAAAGCCAAAAAAGAACTTTCTTCTGCTACAACAACAAATATCAACCTTCCATTCATCACAGCAACAGCAGAAGGTCCAAAACATTTCGATATGAACTTAACAAGAGCAAAATTCGATGAATTAACAGCTCATTTAGTAGAAAGAACAGCAACACCTGTTCAAACAGCATTAAAAGATGCAGGATTAACAGCGTCTGAACTTGATAAAGTATTATTAGTTGGTGGTTCTACTCGTATGATTTCTGTTCAGGAAAAAGTAAAACAGTTAACAGGAAAAGAACCATTCAAAGGTATCAACCCAGACGAATGCGTAGCAATCGGTGCTTCTGTTCAAGGTGGTAAATTAGCAGGTGATGCAGGTGCAGGCGATATCTTATTACTTGATGTAACTCCATTATCACTTTCTATCGAAACATTAGGTGGTGTTGCAACAAGATTAATCGAACGTAACACAACAATTCCTACTAAGAAGAGCCAGATCTTCTCAACAGCAGAAGATAACCAGAGTGCAGTAGATATCCACGTTGTACAGGGTGAAAGACAGTTTGCAAAAGATAACAAATCTCTTGGTAGATTCCGTCTTGATGGTATCGCTCCAGCAAGAAGAGGCGTGCCTCAAATTGAAGTAACATTTGATATTGATGCAAACGGTATTGTAAACGTATCTGCAAAAGATTTAGGAACAGGTGCAGAACAACACATTACAATTACAGCTGGTTCTAATATGTCTGATGCTGATATTGAAAAAGCAGTAAAAGAAGCTGCTGAATTTGAAGCTCAGGATAAGAAGAGAAAAGAAGCAATTGATACAAGAAACGATGCTGACTCTATGGTATTCCAAGTACAAAAAGCTCTTGATGAAGCAGGGGATAAAGTGGATGCAGCAGAAAAAACAAAAGTAGAAGCAGACTTAAATGCTTTAAAAGAATTAGTAGAAAAAACACAGCCTGAAAACATGACAGACTCTGATGTAGAAGCAATCAAATCTGCAAAAGAAACATTAATGCAGAGTGCACAGAACTTATTTGCAAAAATGTATGAAGCAGCTCAGCAGACAGCTGGTGCTAACGGAGCTCCAAACCAAGATGCAAATGCTAGCTACAATGCAGATGACGTTGTTGATGGCGATTACAAAGAAGTGTAATAGATTCATGGACCATGCCAAATGGAAGGAAAGCCTTCCATTTGGTTAAGTCTTCACGTAAATAAATTAAGAGGTTGTTGCAAAAAGGCTGTAATCACATTCCATTTGCAGCAACCTTTTACGCTATATAAAGATATAATATTTATAGAGGAGAAAAAAATGAATTTATTTGCAAAACATTTCTTCTATGAGTATAATAAAAAATGCAGTTTTAATTAAGGGAAGACTATAAGTGATGAAAAGTACAAAAAGCGAATGAGAAAAGAATTCGTTTTCTAACAAGGAATAGAGAAAGGCAGAGTAGGTAAGATGGCAGAGAAAAGAGATTATTATGAAGTCCTCGGGGTACAAAAAGGGGCTACTGATGCGGAGATTAAGCGTGCATACCGTAAAGTAGCAAAAAAATACCATCCCGACACAAACCCAGATAACCCTGAGGCAGAAGCAAAATTTAAAGAAGCAACAGAAGCCTATGAAGTATTGAGCGATGCGGACAAAAGAGCAAGATACGATCAGTTCGGTCATGCAGCCTTTGAACAAGGCGGAGGTGGAGCTGGTGGTTTCGGCGGTTTTGGTGGCTTTGATTTTAACGGTGCGGATATGGGCGATATGTTCGGCGATATTTTTGGTGACATTTTTGGTGGCGGAAGAAGTAGAAGAGCCAATAATGGGCCAATGGCAGGTGCTAATGTAAAGGCCAGCATTCGTATTACGTTTAATGAGGCAGTATTTGGAACAGAAAAAGAGTTAGAACTCACGTTAAACGAAGAATGTGAAACTTGTCATGGAAGTGGAGCAGCCCCAGGAAGTCAGCCAGAAACTTGTCCAAAATGTGGTGGTAAAGGGCAAATCGTCTATACACAGCAATCTTTATTTGGGATGGTAAGAAATGTTCAGACCTGTCCAGACTGTCATGGAACTGGTAAGATTGTTAAAAATAAATGTAAAGATTGTGGCGGAACTGGTTATGTGAAAAAACGCAAAAAAATTGCTGTTACGGTTCCTGCCGGAATTGATCATGGACAGAGCATCCGTATTCGTGGAAAAGGAGAACCAGGAATCAACGGTGGTCCAAGAGGAGATTTGATGGTAACTGTTTTAGTGGAACAGCATCCATTCTTCAAACGTCAAGGCTATGATATTTTCTCAACTGTTCCAGTATCTTTTGCTGATGCAGCACTTGGTGGAACTCTTAGAATCGATACTGTTGACGGACAAGTGGAATACACGATGAAAGCTGGAACACAGACAGATACAAAAGTCCGATTAAAAGGCAAAGGTGTTCCAACACTTCGCAATAAAAATGTTCGAGGGGATCACTATGTAACCTTTGTTGTTCAAGTGCCTACAAGTTTAAATAAAGAGCAAAGAGAGGCGTTAGAAGCATTTCGTGATGCTATGGCAGGCAAAGGGAGGCACAAACAAACATTGGAGAACGACAATATAGAAGAATCCCTTGAAAATATCGGAAAAGAAATTAAGGATAAAACAGAAGATCTAAAAGATAAAGCGGAAAGCTGGGCAGAAGGTCTGTTTAAAAAGGGAAAGAAAAAGAAGAAATAAAGATTAAAAAATAGGTTGGTGTGAACATTCACACCAACCTATTTTTTATGAATCGTAAAGTTTTAGTGCAAGGTATAGCAAAACTGCATCCTTAAATTTGCGTGGATTTAGTCCACATTTTTGATCAATACCATTTAATTTGTATTGCAGTGTGTTTTTATGTAAAAATAGTTGCTCACAAGTATGAAGTAAGGACATATCTTCTTGATAATAAGTTTTTAAAAGGATGCGTTCGTCTTTGGATAAGGAGGCAATTGTCTTTGATAAAAACTCTTCTCTTTCTGGTGATGTTAAGCCAGAGAGAATGATTTCAAGCGTTAAATCATCAAATACGAGAAATCCTTCTGTTGCATCTGTAATACTTTTCCATGCAGTAACCGCAGAAGAGTAAGAATCTGCCAGTTGATAGATAGAACCAGATTTTCCCACAGTCACTTTTAGTAATTTGCGATAGTCCATAGCAAAGCGTTGTAACACAGAAGAATTTTTTTTAAAGATTTCATCATCTATGACAGCTAGGTATTCATTGGGATAATGAAACGTATATAATTGTAACGGAATGAGATGAAACATTTGTGTAATCTTTTGTTCTAGTAGAGAAAGATTGGCAATATTATATCTTGTATCAATTTTAATTAAAATGAGCCGTTTTGGTGTTACAATATCGATAGAAAATTCTTTTAGACAATCATTCAAATAATTCATGTTTGTATTGGATTTTCTTATGAGTGAATCAATGACAAAATGTTTTTTATCCGCTTGTGAACGACTAAACATATTAATTTCACGTTCGCGAATTAAAAGGTTTGTAATCCGTTCTGCAAGATGTGCATATTTTCTTACTTTGTCAGGTTCTCCAGTGATACCGATAACAGCTAGTAAAATATTGTTGTGATAGATCGGGAGGTTGATTCCATTTTGTGTACCAGTATAGGTATCATCAGAAGTAACTTCAATTGTTTGATTGGTTTGAGCTGCTTTATGTCCGATTTCATGATAGGTTTCCATTCTTTCTGAATTGGTACTGGCAAATATGATGCCCGATTTGTTGATGAAGTTAATATCCTGTCCACATACATCTTTTACCGTATTTACGATTTGAAGAGCTAGTGTTCGATCAATTTGAGTTATCATAGTATGTCCCCTCCGTTTGCAGATAGTATCGATTCTAACATACTTTGGTATAAGGAACAATAATATATAGAAAATAAAGAAAAAAATAGTATTTATACCATATGAATTTTCAGATAAAATTTTTATAATAGGGATAAGAAAAAGATAAATAATGGAGGAGGAAAATGAAAGTAGTAGTTGCAGTTGATTCATTTAAGGGAAGTTTAACTTCTATGGAAGCGGGCAATGCCGTTTTAGAAGGGATAAGAAGAGTGGATTCTAAAGCAGATGTTATCGTAAGACCACTAGCAGATGGCGGAGAAGGAACGGTGGAAGCACTGGTACGTGGCATGAATGGTAGTATGCAGACGGTTATGGTTACTGGACCACTTGGAGAACTCGTATCGTGTGAGTACGGGATTATGAAAGATAGTAAGACAGCAGTGATTGAAATGTCAGGAGCGGCAGGTCTTACTTTAGTTCCAGAAGAGAAGAGAAATCCATTCCATACAACCACATATGGGGTAGGAGAAGTGATAAAAGATGCCATTTCAAAAGGTTGTCGCCGTTTTCTTGTTGGGATTGGAGGAAGTGCAACCAATGATGGTGGTATCGGTATGTTACAAGCACTAGGATATGGTTTTTTTGATCAAAACGGAAACCAAGTATCATTTGGTGCAAAAGGGCTAAAAGAACTTGACAGGATCACAGATAGTAGTGTTTTGCCAGAATTAAAAGAATGTGAGTTTCGAGTAGCGTGTGATGTGACAAATATTTTGTGTGGTGAGAATGGGTGCAGTGCTGTCTATGGACCACAAAAAGGAGCAACTTCATCCATGATTACGCAGATGGATCAATGGCTTGGACATTATGCAAAGTTAGCAGGGGAAACATATAAAAAAGCCAATCCAAATCAGGCAGGGACAGGGGCTGCTGGAGGACTTGGTTTTGCATTTTTGACTTTTACCAATGCGGTGCTTGAATCAGGCATTAAGATAGTATTAGAAGAAACAAAACTTGAAGACTATATAAAAGAGGCAGATCTCGTTATCACAGGAGAAGGCAGATTGGATTTTCAAACAGCCATGGGAAAAGCACCAGTTGGTGTAGCAAAACTTGCGAAAAAATATCAAATTCCGGTCATTGCATTTGCAGGAAGTGTGACAAGAGAAGCAGTAGAATGTAATGAAAATGGAATTGATGCTTTCTTTCCAATTTTAAGAGAAGTATCAACATTGGAAGAGGCCATGAAACAGGAAAATGCCAAGGCGAATATGATAGATACGGTGGAGCAAGTATTTCGATTCATGAACATATAGAGGGGGAGAAAAAATGCAATATGAATTTACAACAATCGGTGCTTTGATTGGAATGGTTGTAGCAATTGTTTTGATTATAAAAAAGGTACAACCGGCATATAGTTTAATTTTTGGAGCGTTAATAGGGGGAATCATTGGAAGCGGAGATCTTGTGTTGACAGTGAACACAATGGTTGATGGTTCTTCGGGGATGATTTCTTCGGTACTCCGAATTATGACTTCTGGAATTTTGGCAGGAGCTTTGATTAAGACAGGAGCAGCAGAAAAAATCGCAGAAGTGATTGTAAAAAAACTAGGGGAAAAGAGGGCTGTCATTGCTGTTGCACTAGCTACGATGATTATTTGTGCAGTCGGTGTATTTATTGATATTGCTGTTATTACAGTAGCACCAATTGCCTTAGCCATTGGAAAAAAAGCGGGGTATAATAAAGCATCTCTTTTATTGGCGATGATTGGAGGAGGAAAAGCAGGTAATATTTTATCACCAAATCCAAATACCATCGCAGTTTCAGAAGCATTTCAAGTGGATTTGACCTCACTGATGTTAAAAAATCTAATACCAGCTATTTGTGCTATGATAGTGACAGTTGTTTTGGCAACTTTACTTTCTAAAAAAGAGGGAGATATGGTTGGAGAGCAAGATTTAGAAAATCGGGAGAATAAACAATTGCCTTCTTTTCTTCAGGCAATTGCAGGGCCAGTGGTTGTTGTATTATTACTGGCTATGCGTCCATTGTTTTCAGTTATCATTGATCCGTTGATCGCACTTCCTTTAGGAGGATTTATCTGTGCCATTGCCTGTGGCAAGATAAAAGAATTTATAGAATATGCAGAATTTGGATTGAGCAAGGTGGCAGGGGTTTCTATCCTGTTACTAGGAACAGGCACTATTGCAGGAATTATCAAAGCCTCTGCATTGCAATATGATGTAATTGCATTGCTAGGAATGCTACATATGCCAGCGTTTATTTTAGCGCCGATTTCTGGAATTTTGATGGCAGGAGCGACGGCTTCAACGACAGCTGGATCAACTATTGCATCACAGACGTTTTCTAGTACTTTATTAAAAGCAGGAATTCCAGCATTATCAGCAGGAGCTATGATCCATGCAGGGGCAACCGTTATAGATTCTCTTCCACATGGTTCATTCTTCCATGCAACCGGTGGAGCAGCAGGAATGAATATTAAAGAGAGAATGAAGTTGATTCCTTATGAAGCGTGTGTGGGAATGACGAGTACGATTGTTTCTGTCATTTTATACTTAATCGCTTAAGGGTATTTGCTAAGCAAGGTAGAAAAGTAATTTTTTCTTTAAAAGTTTAGGTTGGTGTGAAAGTTCACACCAACCTATTTTAGTTTGTTGACTGCATAAAGGCAAGGAGTCAGAATCCTTGATATGTTATATTATATATCATTTTTCATGAAAAATCTTTTTTCTTCCAAAGTTTTTTATGAAGAAAGAATTGTGTCAATGGTTTAATGCAGAATCCTTTATTTATGTGAAAATAGGGGGGATGTGTGATTGATATTTTGACATTAGGTATTTATCTTGTGTACCTGACAAGAACCTATCAACAATAAGAAATTGGTTTATGATTTGTAAATATGATGTTATAATCAAGAAAGATGCAGTATAAACAGGGGAATTGCCCTGGCAACCCATTTTGTATATAAGCACCTTTCTTCTAATGCTTAGTATATTCAAAATAGGGTGAAAAAATGCAAAATAAAAAGATACAGTAGTGATGGGGGAACTACCCAGGTAGCCAATTCCAAAACTAAGTATCTATATCTGTTATTATCTTAATAGAAAATGATAGTATTGTCAAGAACTTTTTGAACATCAAGAGAAAGAGTAAAGTTGTCGCAAATATTAGGAGGATATGCAAATGGATAAAGAAATATTCACGTCACAGAAATATTTTATATTTAAGTTATCAGATATATTGAACAATTCTTTTCATATATTTGAGGAAAAACGATTGGAGAGTTTACAACTATCGATTCAACTTTGTTTAGATACTTATGAGGAAATGCACAGTACACTAATTGGAACGGATAAGTTGGAAAAATCATATAAAGGATTATTGAATAGTCTTGCTTTTCAACTGAAAAAGCACCCTTTTGGTAAATTAGATGTATATCAGATGGATTTTTCGCGGTTATGTTGTCTGATTGATAGTAACGATAAAGAAGGAAGAAAGAATCCCTATGAATTATTTATGAGTTTGAAGTCATTACAAAAGAAATTACAAACACAGAATTTAAGTTGTCAATATATAGCTTGTCTGCAAAAAAATTACGTTATAGTGAAGTGGATGTTTTGATCGAGGCATTTGTCAGTGATTTGCTTTATGCAGGATACTCTTTGAACTATTTGAATGAGTGGTATGTTGAAAGTTTAAGGGATGATCAGTTCTACCGAGCACTAGAAGATAAGAATATTGATTTTTATATTCAAAAATTAGAGCAGTTGGACGGAAGAAAAAACATGTATCAGGTTATTATTCCATATCAGGTAAAAAGTGATAGTCAAAAAGATATGGCAAGTGAACTTTTAAAAAAGCATTTTGAAATCAAATCAAGAGAAGCATTTGTGGCATTTTCGGAAGAATGGGATTGGAAGGAAGAAACTTATGCGTGTAAAGAATATCAGGCAGTCGATTGTTATAAAGCGATTGGGATGGCAAAGAAAGAGTTTTCAACGAATAAGGAATTATTTTCTATGTGGCAGAATGTTACAGACGTAATCCGTGAAAATGTACGGATTGGCTGTATCATGAATGGAAAACTGATAAAGCAAGATATTAGAAAAGTAGACAATACGAAGTTAATAAATTATTTTGATAAGAACCGTATGGAACAAATTAATACATTTATTGAGTTGAAAGACAAAATGAAAAATGCGGATGTGGATACGTTAGAGCGAGTGTTGCATACGTTGCATACGGCAAAAGGTTATACTATTCAAAATAGATTTCTTAATTTTTGGTCAGCATTAGAATATTCTATTTATCCGTTTCCGAAAAATTCAATTATTGAAAAAGCAAGAACGATTGTTTCGGAATCTTTCACATTATT
Organism: uncultured Eubacteriales bacterium; assembly: GCA_949284175.1. Taxonomy (GTDB): domain Bacteria; phylum Bacillota; class Clostridia; order Lachnospirales; family Lachnospiraceae; genus Scybalomonas. The sequence goes on along the minus strand of CASDVE010000016.1, from coordinate 33,123 downwards.
TTATATAAAGAATAAGATGAATATATTTTGGGAAAGATTGAGCTATACAATGCAGAAAAAGGGAGTAGAAATAGAGCATCCAAAATGCAAAGAATTTATGGATTTTTGTAAAGGAGAAAAAGATTTTGATACTTTTAAAGTAGTCGAGTTTTTACAGGATGCAGATAAATATGAAAAAGTATTAGCAGATATTTCATTCCACATTGTATTGGAGAGAGAAATGCAGGAATTAATTATGTTGGTTTCAGATCCAAAGAAATTAAAAAATGCGGTATCTGAATACCATGATAGTATTGTGCATGACTTGGATTGCATATATAGATTGAGAAATCAGTTGATTCATTCTGCAAAGAGTATGGACGATTCATTGGAGGATATTAGTTTACGTTTATATAGATATGTGAATTCTATTGTTGCAACAATTTTATATTATAAAAAGCGTAATCCAAAAGTAAGCGTTGTTGAAATATTAAATTCGCTACATAATACTTATGAAGTTTATATGGAATACTTAAACAGTATAAAGAAGAATACAATATCTGCTGAAGAGGGATATAGAATCGTACGTCCAAAATATTTGTTCTTAGAGTGACGAAAAGTTGAATGGATTTTACAATGAAAAACAATTAGATATTGGATGAAAACCCTATTTCTTTTGACGAAAAGTGAATAGGTTTTTTGATGCCAATTTTCAAGAGCGATATTCTAGGATTCATCATAATGGTGGACAATTTGCCGTTTTTTATAAAGAAAGAGTTGTATCAATCGTTTCTTTGATGATATGATAAAAAAAGAATCGTAAGAAAAAGAAAATAAGAACAGGATGAATGATAGAATGAAACAAAAGTTAGTAATTGGAATTTTAGCCCACGTGGATGCGGGAAAAACGACGCTATCAGAAAGTATGCTATATTTAAGCGGAAGCATTCGAAAGTTAGGGCGTGTGGATTATAGAAACGCATTTTTGGATACCTATGAGCTTGAAAGAGAAAGAGGGATTACCATTTTTTCCAAACAGGCGGTATTTTCTCTAGGAGATCGAGAGGTTACGTTACTAGATACACCAGGGCATGTTGATTTTTCCGCAGAAATGGAACGAACCTTACAAGTGCTTGACTATGCTATTCTTGTTATCAATGGAGCAGATGGCGTACAAGGTCATACATTGACTCTTTGGAGGTTATTAAAAACATATCAGATTCCAGTCTTTTTATTTATCAATAAAATGGATCAAGAAGGAACGGATAAAGAAAAACTATTGTTGGAATTGAAAAAGAGGCTAAGCGATAGCTGTATTGCTTTTGATGAGAGTCTTTCTAAGGAAGAATTTATGGAATCCATCGCTATGTGTGAAGAGGGATTGTTGGAAGAATATTTGGAAAGCGGTGAAGTACAAAAAGAAGGGATTCGTCAGGCGATACAAAAGAGAAACATCTTTCCATGCTTTTTTGGTTCTGCATTGAAAGTCTTTGGTGTGGAAGAGTTTTTAAAAGGGATGGAAGAGTATATGATTTCTCCTGAGTATGGAGAACAGTTTGGAGCAAAAGTGTATAAAATAGCCAGAGATTCTGCGGGAAATCGATTGACGTATTGTAAGATTACAGGGGGAAGTTTAAAAGTAAAAACCATTTTGACCAATAAAAAGGAGAATTTCTTAAGAGAACAAGAGCTATGGGAAGAAAAAGTGGATCAGATTCGCATCTATTCGGGAACCAAGTATGAGTTAGTGAATGAAGTGAATGCTGGAACGATCTGTGCCATTACAGGACTTGATAAAACGTATCCTGGACAGGGACTTGGTGTTGAAAATACATCGGATATGCCAGTGCTAGAACCAGTGTTAACTTATGAAATTGAGTTGCCACAGGAATGCAATGTCCATGAAATGTTAAAAAAATTACAGCAATTAGAAGAAGAAGAGCCGGAACTTCACATTGTATGGAATGAAGCATTACAAGAGATTCATGCACAGCTTATGGGAGAGGTGCAAATTGAAGTGTTAAAAGAAATGATCAAAGAGCGATTTGATGTGGAAGTAAATTTTGGTTCTGGTAACATTGTATACAAAGAAACGATTCAAGATAAGGTGGAAGGGGTTGGTCATTTTGAACCACTTCGTCATTATGCAGAAGTCCATCTTTTGATGGAGGCAGGGGAAAGAGGAAGTGGCTTACAATTTGATACCATATGCAGTGAAGATGTGCTAGATCGCAACTGGCAAAGACTGATTTTAACCCATTTGGAAGAAAAAGCTCATAAAGGGGTTTTAACAGGTTCTGATATTACGGATATGAAAATCACTCTTGTATCAGGAAAAGCTCATCAAAAGCATACAGAAGGCGGAGATTTTAGACAAGCAACATACCGTGCGGTAAGACAGGGACTAAAAGAAGCTAAAAGCGTACTGTTAGAGCCGTATTATGAGTTTCGAATGGAAATGCCAAAGGAATTTGTTGGAAGAGCTATGGCGGATATTCAAAAAATGCAAGGAACGTTTGATACTCCTATGATAGAAGAAGATACGGCGGTTATGATAGGATCGGCTCCCGTAGCATTAATGAGAGATTATCAGACAGAGCTGATCGCTTATACAAGAGGTCTTGGACGAATGTTTTGTTCTTTAAAAGGATATGAACTCTGTCATAATGCAGAAGAAGTCATAGAACAGATGGGCTATGATTCAGAACGAGATTTAGAAAATCCAACGGGATCTGTTTTTTGTGCCCATGGGGCAGGATTTCCAGTGTCATGGGATCAAGTGAAAGAGTATATGCACATAGAAAGTTATCTTTCCGAACAAAAGCAAAAAACGGCAGAACAAAACACACCGATAAGAACTGCTTCTGTGACCGATTGGATTGATGAAGAGGAAATAGAAGAAATTTTTAATCGAACTTATGGAGGAGATCCGTTAAAGAAGCGGTTTCATTCTCAAAAACAAGTGATTGAATATAAAAAGGCAGGGAAAAGCTCTGTAAACACTGGAGAAAAAGAAGTGGGTTCTTATCGGGGAAATCAAAAGAACCAAGAAAAAAAGAAAGAGTATTTATTGGTGGATGGATACAATATTATTTTTTCGTGGGAGGAATTAAATGACTTAGCGAAAGTGAGCATTGATGGTGCAAGAAGTAAGCTCATGGATATTTTATGCAACTATCAAGGATTTAAAAAATGTGAGTTGATTCTCGTTTTTGATGCTTATAAACTAGAGGGGCATCCAGTGGAAGTGGTCGATTATCATAATATTCACGTTGTCTATACAAAAGAGGCAGAAACTGCCGATCAATATATTGAAAAACTAGTGCATGAGATGGGAAGAAAGTATGATGTGACCGTAGCAACTTCCGATAAAATGGAACAGGTGATTATATTAGGACAGGGAGCAAAACGACTATCTGCACAGGATTTAAAGGAAGAAGTGGAGCGTGTGAATCGACAGATAAGAAGTGATTATTTAGAAAAGCAACAAACGGGAAGAAATTATCTATTTGACCATTTGGATGAAGAAACAGCAGAATATATGGAAAGCATACGACTTGGAAAGAAAGAACGATAGCAAAGCAAAAAATACAATTAACTTATTAAGTGAATGATAATTTTTAAATTTTATGTTATAATAAAAATAATGACTATTTCTTTTGTTATTTGGAAACGCATAAAATTTATCCTGTGTCATTTATGCGAGGGGAATTTAGATGGGAAAGATTCCCTTGTGAAACATAGAGTTACAAAAAGGTAATGAGTGAAAAATCAAGATGTCGATTGTTTCCTTCCGATAATAGAGAGATAGATTGGTGATCAGCAATCACAATGGACAATTTACACCAATAGAAAGAGTATAGGGAGGATACAATCATGGCAACAATTACAACGTGCATCGATCAAGTTGCAACTGGGGAAAACATTAAAAACATGATAAAACAGAGTGGATATACTGTAAAAGATATTCAAAACTTGTTAGGTCTTACATATCCTCAGACAATCTATAAATGGCAAAATGGAGAGTCTTTACCGGATTATGAGAATCTGTTTGCATTATCTAAACTATTAAATGTGTCCATCGAAGGACTGATTCAGCATAAATTTATTGTTTCAGAAGACAAAAAGCAAATACAGCAGGATGAAAAGGATAGAATGTATCTTGTGAATCGTCATGTTGCGTAACAATAGCATGTTATCGGTTACTGTTGTAAACGATATTGTCTTGGGGTTATGTGATTTTTTTTTCGGAAATATTTGATAAAATGACTACAATCACAAAATCCACATTCTTGGCTGATATAATTCAGATCATAATCAGTGAATTTTAAAAGATCTTCTGCCTTTTGTAGTCGTGTTGTTAGAATATAGTCTTTGCAAGTCTGACCATAAAGTTGTTTAAATTCCTTGGCAAAATGAGAATAGCTCATATTGCACATAGAGGCAAGTTCCTCAACATTTAATTCTTCATTGGCATGGACATGGATATATTCTAAAATATTAGAAAGGGACTCTGATGTTTTTACTTTCTTTGGCTGTTTCTTTAGTTGAAAGCCTTTTGAAATCCACACTTTGATGAGTTCTGTTACAATAATGCAATAATAAGAGTGGGCTAGGACATCATAGCCGAACTGTTTTTCTGTTACAATTTTAATACAAGTTTGAAAGAGATCGCTCATAGGAATGTGAGCGATTTCTTTTTTTTCAAAATAGACGGAAAGGGATGGTTCTTCTGCAATCATTTGCATTATTTCAGAAAGTTTAGGAAGTGCTGTATTTTGTAGATTCAAATGTCCCATGTTAAATTTTAATACATTATACCGAAGGGGCAGTTTGCCTGTGGAATAGATGGCGTGTGGCATTTCAGGATGGATAAAGATTAAGTCACCAGGTTCTAGCACATAATTATCATTTCCGCATTCCACATAGGCTGCCCCTTCTAACATATAGATAATTTCTACAAAATAATGCCAATGAGGATAAATGGGAAAGTTATCTAAAGTTGCCGTAAAATAGAAGGCTTCATAAGGAGAATTTAATGTATCACTGTATTCAAAAGTTGGTTTCATGACTGTTCCTCCGATTTTATTGAAAGAGATTTTTACAATTTTTAAATGCTTTTATTATACTACAAAAAAGTCAATTATGATATAGTTTGCGTAAAAGATATTCATATAAAAAAGACGGAGGAAGAGAACGATGGATTATATTCGAGGAATGAATTTTGCACCATTTCATAGGAAAGGCACATTAGAACAACAAGAAACGTTGGAAAGTTTTGATTACATGGTAGAAAAACTTCATACGAATTTTATTATTTTATCTCCATCAGGGCTTCAAGATACGGCTCAATCAGAAGAGATTTGTTATACTTCTAGTGCTACATTTTCAGATGAAGAGTTAAGAAAAATGATTCGGTACGCAAAAGGAAAAGGGGTGAAAGTGGCATTAAAACCCACAGCCAACTGTAAAAATGGAGTTTGGAGAGCATACATCAGCTTTTTTGAACAAGATGTGGTATGTGAACCAAAGTGGAGTAACTGGTTTGCTTCTTATAAAGCATTTCAATTGCACTATGCAAAAATTGCAGAAGAAGAGCAATGTGAGATGTTTATTGCAGGGTGTGAGATGGTAATGTCAGAGCATAGAGAAAAAGAATGGCGGGATGTAATTAAAGCCATTAAAGAAGTATATCATGGGCTGGTATCCTATAATACAGACAAATACCAAGAAGATCATGTGACATGGTGGGATTGTGTGGATGTGATTTCTTCTAGTGGATACTATCCTGTTGATGATATGGAACGTCAATTGGATCGCATTGAAGCCGTTGTTAAGAAGTTTAAAAAGCCATTTTTCTTTGCAGAAGCTGGTTGTATGGCAAGAGCAGGTTCAAAACAAGTACCAAATAATTGGGAGTTACAAGGAGAACTTCGATTGGAAGAGCAAGTGGAGTGGTATGAAGCATTCTTTCATGCTTGTGAAAAAAGAGATTGGGTAGAAGGATTTGCTTTTTGGGATTGGAGTTCTAAAATGCCAACACAAAAAGAGGCGTTAAAGGATAGTGGATACAATGTGTGTAAAAAGCCAGTTGAGAAAACCATTGGAGATTTTTATGCGATAAAAGAAGAAGGACTATAAAAGAAAGAGTAGATGTGGGAGAATCATATGGGTGAAAATAAAGAAAAAGGCAAAATTTATGAAACAGAAAATCAAGAGATGATAGAGATGTTTGAACAGCATACTGGTGGCAATTTAAAGATGTTAATGCGGATTTTTAAAGGGCATTATTGGGAGTTAGCAGGTTCTATATTTTTCTTTATCATCAAGCATTCCCCTGTATGGGTGTTGCCCATTGTGACAGCAAATATTATTAATGTAGCTACTTATCGACCAGAAACGGCAGGGAAAGTGATCGTGATCAATAGTGTCGTTATGTTAGTGTTCTTAGTCCAAAATATCTTTACCAATTATATTCACACCTGGCTATATTCAAAAACAGTAAGAGAAGTGGAGCGGGATTTGCGAATTGCATTAGTAAATAAATTGCAATTGCTTTCCATTCCTTATCACAATGGCATTCAATCAGGACGGTTGCAGTCCAAAGTGATTCGAGATGTAGAACAGATCCAAAATCTATCATCACAAATCTTTATTACGATTTTAAGTATTTTATTGAATATCGTAGTTTCTCTTGGGGTGATTATTTATAAAAGTAGGGTGATTTTTTTATTTTTTGGACTTACCATTCCAGCAGCTGTATTTTTAATCGTTGTATTTAAAGGAAAGATTAAAATTTATAATCGAGAATTTCGTGAAATTATGGAAGATACTTCTGCAAAAGTGATGGAAATGGTGGAGTTAATTCCGATTACAAGAGCCCATGCGTTGGAAGAAGAAGAAAAAGAGAAGATGAGAAATCAACTGGGAACGGTAGCAAAAAGAGGACTGAAACTGGATATGGTGCAAACTTGGTTTTCCTCTATTAGTTGGGTGATGTTTCAGGCATTTCAAGTATTATGTCTTGGATTCACAGGGTTGTTGGCTTTTAAAGGAAAAATAGAGGTTGGTGATATTACCTTATATCAAACGTATTTTTCTTCCATTGTAGCACAAGTTTCTGGTGTTATCACATTGCTCCCTATCATTGCAAAAGGATTGGAATCTGTGCAGTCCATTGGTGAAATTTTAACAGAAGAAGATGTGGAACAGAATGAAGGAAAAGAAAAGTTAGAAAAGCTCAATGGGGATATTGTGTTTGAACACGTGAAGTTTTCTTATGAAGAGAAAGAAATTTTAAAAGACTTAAATCTTCAAATAAAGAAAGGGGAAACCGTAGCTTTTGTTGGTGATTCGGGAGCTGGTAAGACGACCATTTTAAATTTGCTCATTGGATTTTTGAAAGTAGAGGGTGGAAAAATCTTAGTGGATGGACATGATTTAAGTCAGGTGGATATGAGAAGTTTTCGAGAACATATCGCCATTGTAACACAGCAGTCTATTTTATTTACAGGAACACTGCGGGAAAATATTACTTATGGTATGACAGATGTGACAGAAGAGCAAATACAAAAGGCGGTAAAAGGGGCAAACCTAGAAGAACTTGTGAAATCCCTGCCAGAAGGTTTGGATACCAAAATCAATGAGCATGGAAGCAACTTATCAGGTGGACAAAAGCAAAGAATTTCCATTGCAAGAGCCTTTATTCGAAATCCAGATATTTTAATCTTGGATGAAGCCACGTCAGCTCTTGATAGTGTATCTGAGAAGAAGATTCAAGATTCTATCGAAAAACTCGTAGAGGGAAGGACAACACTTGTGGTGGCTCATCGTTTTTCTACCATTCGAAATGCGGATAAGATCGCTGTCATTGGCAATGGAGGTATTATGGAATATGGAAATTATGAACAATTAATGGAGAAACATGGAAAATTCTATGAAATGAGGATGTTACAAGCCTAAAAGAAGAAAAATTTTTTAGAATTTTTGGCAAAAAATAAGGGGAGGATAAATTAAAAAAATAACATAAAATTAATTGATTATTAAATTAAAAAATGATACTATTAAACTATAATTAATTAAAAAATAATTAAATTATACTTGGGAATAAAGGGAAGTAGGAAAAGGAGAAAATATGGGAATTATATTTCATGAAGAAAGTCAGGTTTTTCAGTTACAAACAAAAAATACAACCTATGCCATTGGAATTGTGGATCGTGGTTATCTGGGACATATTTATTATGGAAAAAAAATAGAAGGTGACCATATAAAATATTTGTTGCGAACAGAGGAAAATCCAAAGACTCCATGTATCAATCAAAGGGAAAAAAACTCATTTTTGGATCAATTTCCAATGGAGTATCCAGAACATGGAATGGGGGACTATCGAGAATCCGCTCTTTGTGTGAGAAGCGAGGAAGGGCATCTTGCAAGTGAAAGTCTTTATAAAGAACACTGGATTCAAAAAGGAAAGCCAGCACTAGAGGGGCTTCCAGCTTCTTTTGGAACAGAAGAAGAGTGTGAAACACTTTGTATCATTTGCGAAGATTCTGTATTACATATGAAAGTAAAATTATACTATACGGTATTTTACCATCAAGATGTCATAACAAGAAATGTTATTGTGGAAAATCAAGGAGAAAGACCATTTTATTTAGAAAAAGTGTTAAGTGCAAGTCTTGATATGGATGATCAGAATTTTCAATTGTTGAGCTTGCATGGCTCTTGGGCGAGAGAACGCCATATACAAGTGGTGCCGATTGGATATGGTAGACAAAATATCGCCTCCTTTCGAGGAGAATCCAGTCACCAAGAGCATCCATTTATCGCACTGGTGACCAATGGAACAAGTCAAGATTTTGGAGAAGTGTATAGTATGAATTTTGTCTACTCTGGCAATTTTAAAGCACAGGTGGAAAAAGATCAATTCGATATGATTCGCATGACAATGGGAATCCACCCAGATGGTTTTTCATGGAAGTTAGAAACAGGAGAACATTTTATAGCTCCAGAAGTTGTTCTTGTGTATTCTGATGAAGGGCTTGGAAAAATGACGAGAATCTATCATGATTTTTATAGAAATCATTTGATTCGCAGTCCGTATAAAGACAAAAAGCGTCCAATTTTAATTAATAACTGGGAGGCGACGTATTTTGATTTTGATGAGAAAAAGTTGCTTTCCATTGCAAAAGAAGCAAAAGAGCTTGGGATCGAAATGCTTGTAATGGATGATGGTTGGTTTGGAAAGAGAAGTTCCGATGACAGTTCTTTAGGGGACTGGGTTGTCAATGAAGAAAAATTAAAGGGAGGATTGCAACCGCTAGTGGAGCAGGTAAATGCACTAGGGTTACAATTTGGAATCTGGTTTGAACCAGAAATGATTTCTCCGGATTCTAATCTATTTCGTGAACATCCAGATTGGGCGATTCAGATTCCAAATCGTGAAATCACACAAAGTCGTGCCCAATATGTGCTTGATTTATCAAGAAAAGAAGTGGTGGACTATGTATACGAAGCGGTAGCTTCTATTTTACGAAGTGCCAATATTGCCTATGTAAAGTGGGATATGAACCGACAGCTCACCACCATAGGAAGTGTAAAACTTCCAGCGGATCGACAAGGGGAATTGTACCATCGCTATATGCTCGGTGTGTATGAACTGCAAGAGCGTCTTATCACAGAGTTTCCAGAATTATTATTGGAAAATTGTTCTGGAGGTGGAGCGAGATTTGATGCGGGAATGTTGTATTATAGCCCTCAGATCTGGTGTTCTGATGACACCGATGCGGTGGAGAGATTGTTGATTCAAGAGGGAACAGCCTTAGTGTATCCAATTTCTTGTATCGGAGCCCATGTCAGTGTTTGCCCAAACCATACGGTTGGAAGGAATACTTTGTTTGAAACAAGGGGAAATGTTGCACTGTGTGGAACGTTTGGATATGAACTTGATATTACAAAGTTGACAAAAGAAGAAAAAGACATTGTCAAACAGCAAGTTGCAGATTATCATAACTATAACGAAATCATTCGTAGTGGGGATTACTATCGTTTAGTATCTTATTCAGAAAATAAATACTATGATAGTTTTATGATAGTAAATAAGGAGAAAACAAAAGCTCTGCTTTTTGATATTCAGGTTCTTGCAAGACCGAATAGAAGAAGTAGAAAGTTACGGTTGAAGGGACTTGATGAACAGAAAACATATAGGATGAATGGACAATCTTATACCGGTTCTACTTTGATGAATGCGGGAATTTTAATTCCAGCAGAACAAGGAGATTTTAAAAGCAGAGTGCTATTATTTGAAGGAGAATAACAATGGCACAAAAAAAAGAAGTAAAACTTGAAGATATAGCAGAGGAGCTTCAAATTAGTATTGTTAGCGTATCTAATGCCTTAAAAGGGAAAAAAGGTGTGAGTGAAGCTCTAAGGGAAAAGGTGTTGAAAAAAGCAAAAGAGCTTGGGTATCACATAAAACAAGATGCAGATAAAAAGGTAGAAAAAAAGAAATATTATATTGGAGTTATCGTTGCAGAACGCTATATTAAAGAATTTCCTTCTTTTTATATGGACATTTATAAACGGATTGCACAAGAAACTACAAAGAGAGGGAGTTTTACAATTCTTGAAATTGTCAATGAAGAAAAAGAAAAACTCTGCCAAAATATAACATTTTTTTCTGAGGTGAAACTTGATGGCCTTATTATTATTGGAGAAATGAATCCCGATTATATAAGAACTGTTACAGCTACTTGTCAAGTTCCTGTTGTATGTGTGGATTACTATGGCATGGATAAAGACGTGGATTATGTTGTGACAGATAGCTATGGGGGAATGCAAGAAGTGACCCAATATGTGATCGAGCAAGGGCATAAGGAAATCGCCTTTGTAGGCACAGTAGAAGCGACCAATAGTATTATGGATCGTTATCAAGGATATTGTAAAGCGTTGATGAAGAATCGGCTTCCGGAAAAGGCGGAATGGATTATCGCTGATCGCAGTAAAGATGGATATAATTATCAAATGGAATTTGAACTTCCAAATAAGATGCCCACAGCCTTTGTATGTAACTGCGATAAAACAGCTTATTATTTAATTGAACAATTGGAACAGATGGGATACCGCGTTCCAGAGGATATTTCGGTTGCTGGATTCGATTACTATGGGTATCAAAATCGCAATAGTCGAAAACTTGTAACCTATGAAAATGATGAAAAAGCGATTGCTCAAATCAGTGTTAATATTTTGATGAAACGGATTGAGGGAAAAAGAAATTGTGGAGAGATTCGAATTGTAGAAGGAAGATTGGTAAAAGGTAACACCATTCGTGCCTTAAAAGAAAGGGAGGATAAGCTGTGGCAAGAGAAGTAAAGTTAAAAGATATTGCAAAAGAACTTGGTGTTAGTGTTGTCACAGTATCCAATGCTTTATCTGGAAAAAAAGGAGTTAGTGAAGAAGTTCGTACTAAAGTGATTCAAAAGGCGGAAGAGCTAGGGTATGATATGTCAAAATATCAAAAAAAAGAAGAAAGTGCCATTAAAGTTGGAGTTTTGGTATCGGATAAATATTTGGAGGTAGGAGCTTCTTTTTATTGGTCTTTATATCAACAAGTTGCCTATGTTGCTTCTAAAAAAAATGGTTTTACTGTATTTGAAGTATTAGAGGAAGAAACAATAGAGCAAGGGAAAATGCCAAAGTTATTATCAGAAGGTGGGATCGATGGTCTTATTATTGTAGGGTGGTTAGAGCATGATTATGTTAAGAGAATGCTATCCGCTACGAAAATTCCAGTGGTTCTATTGGATTTTCATATTGATGATATTGAGTGCGATGCTGTGATTTCCAATAACTATGTTGGAATGTATAAAATGACAAGATATTTGTTGGAACGGGGACATCGAGATATCGCTTTTGTTGGATCGATTTATGCCAATGAAAATATTATGGATCGATATTTTGGGTACCGAAAGGCAATGCAGGAGTGGGAAATTCCTGTAAGGGCAGAGTGGGTATTAAAAGATCGTGATATTGCCAGCAATGAAATGGAAATAGAGTATCCAAAAGAAATGCCAACGGCTTTTGTATGCAATTGTGATTTGGCAGGGAGTATTTTACATAAAGAGTTAGAAAGAATGGGATATGAAGTTCCAGAGGATATTTCCATTGTTGGATATGATAATTATTTGTATGGAGATTCTTTTGCACAAGAAATTACAACTTATAATGTAGATATGGAAGAGATGGCAAAAGAAGCAGTGGGTATTTTATTAAAACGGGTAAGAGGTTTTAGTTTGCATCATGGAATCCGGTATATTGACAGTCAGATTGTGGAGAGAAGTAGTGTAAAGGTATTAGATAGATTACCTTCTGACACATAAAAAACAGCACTTTATATGATAAAAACATCATATAAAGTGCTGTTTTTTTATCCTCTTGTCGAAGGGGATACTTCTTTTTCATCTGGAATATAGGATCTGAATACTTGTTTTGTCAATAAAACAGAACAACAAGCACAAAGGGAACAACCAATAAATACCCAGTAAGCAAAGGTGTAGTAAAAAATCTGAGGAAATAGCCATGTAATTGCAAGGGGAAGATAAGTACAAGCAAACAATCCTAAAGTATAAGGAAAGTGGCGAATTGCAGTTAGAAAGCTATTTTTTATAATGGTGAGAGGTTCGTTTACAAAGGTTGTCTGCAATGGAAAAACGTATAATAAAGAAAAAGTAATCACAACGAACACAATCATATAGAGAATGAGGAAAATGAAATTCTCAATGTGATTTGCCATATAGCGGGAGAAAAAGAAGAGGATGACAAACCCGATGATATAAACAATGGAAATGGTTGTTGCAGGAATAAAATTCTCTTTCCACGCTTTTTTATAATCGTATAAAACAGTGGCTTCTTCGTTCTTTAGTCGTTTTTTGATACAGCTATAAAGAGCACAACAGGAAGCTCCGATTGTAACGATTGGAATGCAAGTAAATAAGAATATAACATTTAAAACAATGAAATCTCCTAGCTTTGACATAAAAGAAAAGAAACGATTATCTGGTGTTAATGACATAACAAGACCTCCTATCAATATAAAGAATCCATCTGATCATAGATTAACATATAATTTAAAAAAATCAAGAATAAATTAAAAAATATAAGTAATAAACTAAAATAAATTAAAAAATTAATTTTGATTAAATGTAATTAAATGTAATTAAGTAAAGGGGAAAAGAAGATAGGTGTAAAAATTGCATAAATATATATATTAAAAACTGTATAAATTGTAGAAAAGTAAATATTGAATAAAAATGTATTGCAAAAAAATGTACAAAATGATAAGATTAAAATAACTTAAAAACGATTAAAAAAGGAGGAAATAAATATGAGAAGAAAGTCACTTAAAAAACTTTTTGCTGTTTCTATGTCAGCGGTCATGGCGTTTTCTATGGTAGCATGTGGTAGTTCAGGTTCTGGGGGATCAAAGAAAACGTCAGACGAACCTCTGGATGTTACTATGGATCAGATTAAATTAGGAGAAGACTATACGGATATTAAAGCAGATTTAAAATTTCTGACACATAGGACTGATATTGTAGATACGGACTTTGAGAAATATAAAGAAGAATTTAACAAGATGTATCCAAATATCAATATTACATATGAAGGAATTACTGATTATGCGAATGATGTTACTACTCGATTATCAACAGGCGACTGGGGAGACATCTGTATGATACCAACAACGGTTGATAAAGATGAACTTGGTAATTATTTTCAAACATTTGGAAAGTATGATGCGTTATCTAGTAGTTATGATATGTTAAACAACTATCGTTATGGAGAAGATGTGTACGGAATTCCATCTATGGCGAATGCACAAGGAATTGTTTATAACAAAAAAGTGTTTGAACAAGCAGGAATTACAGAAGTTCCAAAGACACCAGATGAATTCATTGCAGATTTAAAATTAATTAAAGAAAAAACAGATGCGATTCCAATGTATACAAACTTTGCAGCAGACTGGACAATGAGTGCTTGGGATGCTTATATTTCAGGAAGTGCTACTGGAGATCCAGACTTTATGAATGTTGGAATGTTAAAAGGTAAAAATCCATTCTCAGATAGAGGAGATGGAACAGGTCCTTATGCAGTGTACAATGTGCTTTATGAAGCGGTAAAACAAGGTCTTACAGAAGATGACCCAACTACAACCGATTGGGAAGGTTCAAAAGGAATGATCAATCAAGGAAAAATTGGAACAATGGTGCTTGGTTCATGGGCTGTAATTCAAATGCAACAAGCAGGGGAAAATGCGGATGATATTGGTTATATGCCATTCCCTATTACAGTAAATGGTAAGCAATATGCAACAGCAGGTCCTGACTACTGCTACGGTATCAATGTTAATAGCTCTAACGATAATAAGATTGCAGCGATGTGTTACATCAAATATTTAGTAGAACAATCCGATTATGCACAAGCAGCAGGTGCTATTTCTGTTGTAAAAGGTTCCGAATTACCAGAAGTATTAAAAGATTTCAATGGTGTTGATTTAGTTGTTGATAATCCAGCACCTGAAGGAGAAGAAACATTATTTGGGGATGTAAATAACGAATCTGAGCTTGGATTAAATGTGTCTGGTGCAATTCCAAAACAGATTGTAGAAGAAGCGACAAGTGGAACAAAGACAATGAAAGAAATGTCTGATGAGTGGAATGCTGCTTGGACAGCTGCTCAAGAATCCAATGGAATTACTCCACAATAAGTGTTAAGACGTGAGATAAACAAGTAAATAGGAGGGGCTGTTACGAGAAGCACTAGTAACAGCCTTTTCTTATCACAAATGTAAAAAAAGAAAGGAGAGTTTTAATGGAGGGCAAAAAACAATCATTTAATTTATTTAAGTGGCTTGGAAAAGAAAAAATAAATCGAAGACTTGTTATGTTCACATTCATGATTGTGCCATTGCTTTTATTATTTACCTTCACCTATCTTCCTTTTGCTAAAATGATTCAGTTCAGTTTCTATGATATGAAATATATTGGAGAAAGGGAATTTGTAGGGCTAAAAAATTATATTCAAGTATTTACAAGAGATGACTGTTTTCGAGCATTAAGGCTAAGTTTATATTACATTGGCGCTTCCTTTATTCAGCTTGGTTTAGCTTTATACTTTGCCTCTATTTTAAGTTTTAAAACAAGAGCGGGAGGAGTTTTTAAAGGATTTATGTTCTTCCCATATTTGGTATGTGGTATTGCTGTTGGATTTATTTTTAAGTTTTTCTACACAAGAGGATTTGTTCTTGATACCGTTCTTCAATGGTGCGGATTTGATTTAGAAAATCTTCCTTATTGGTTAAAAGATACAAGTATTAATAATGTTTCCATTGCAGCAACATCCATTTGGAGATATATGGGACAGAATATGGTATTGTTTGCTGGTGCTATTATGTCTGTGGATTCCACTTTATATGAAGCAGCAGATATTGATGGAGTAAATGGATGGCAAAAATTCCGCTATATCATTTTCCCAAGTATTAAAACCATTATTGTGTTGAATATGATTTTGTCCATTACAGGGTCTTTAAGTGCTTTTGAACCACCATATGTTATCACAGGTGGTAACTTTGGAACAGGCACGTACTTTGTTATTATGAATAAATTAGCACATGAAAGTCAAAAGGTTGGATTGGCTTCTGCTATGGCAATTGTCCTTTTAATCATTATTATCATAGCAACTGTGCTTCAAAAAATATTCTTTGCCTATTTCTTTGGAGAAGGGGACAAAGAGGCGATTCGTACTGTGAGAAAACGTGAAAAGGCGTTAAAAGCGAAACAGGCGGTGGAAGTAGCAGGAAAGGAAGGCAGATAACCAATGAATGTAGCAAAAGTGAAAAAAATTATTTGGATTCTTTTTAAATATGCCACTTTGATCTTAGGTGCGTTTATTTCGGTCTTACCAGTTGTTGTCTGTGTTATTACTGCATTTAAAACACCAGAAGAATATGCTTCTACTAATGTTATGACACTTCCACAAAGTTGGACTTATTTTGATAATTTTATCGAAGCGTGGCAAAAAGCGAATATGGGGCTTGCATTTAGAAACTCAATTATTATTCTATTCTTTGTTTTAATTGGATCTATTCTAACAGGTTCTATGCTTGCTTATATTTTAAATCGCTTTAAATTTTTTGGAAATGGAATCATTCGTAATCTGTTCCTATTTGCATCCTTACTTCCAGGAATTGCGATGCAAGTATCCGTATACCAAATTATGTATTCTCTTCATTTAATTAATAGTCTTCCGGGATATATTATTTTGATGTGCGGTACAGATGTTATTTCCATTTATATTTTCATTCAGTTTTTTGAAAATATTCCAACGTCATTGGATGAATCAGCGATTCTTGATGGATGTACTTATTTTGGAATCTTCTTTAAGATTTTATTCCCACTTTTAAAACCAGCCGTTGTAACAGTTATGATTTTAAAGGGTGTTGGTACATATAACGAATACTATACAGCAAACTTGTACTTACAGGATAAGAATAAATATGTAACGGTTGCGACTTCTTTATTTAAGTTTACAGGACCACTTGGTAATCAATATAACTATATCTGTGCTGGTGTTATTATCACAATGCTTCCAGCGTTAATTATCTTTATCTTATGTCAAAAGCAGATTTATAGTGGATTAACTCAAGGAGCAGTCAAAGGTTGAGTTGATTGCAGTAAGAATTACAAAAAAGAAAATTTGGAGGAAATATTATATGAGCAATGTAAAGATTATTGGACCAAAGGTGCCAAATGTACCATGGCAGGATAGACCAGCAAATAGTAAAGAATGGATGCCAGTTTGGAGATATAGTGAAAATCCAATTATTGATCGCAATCCGGTAGAAGGGGTTGCAAGAATTTTCAACAGTGCGGTTATGCCTTATGAAGACGGATTTATTGGGGTATTTCGTGGAGAACAGACAAATGGAATTCCATACATCTATTTAGGAAGAAGTAAGGATGCCATTCATTGGGAATTTGACAAAGAAAAGATTCCGTTTGTGGATGAAAATGGTGAAAGTTTTATGCCAATTTATGCCTATGATCCACGTCTTGTAAAAGTGGAAGATACCTATTATATCATTTGGTGCCAAGATTTTTATGGAGCAGCCATCGGTATGGCAAAAACAACAGACTTTAAAACATTTATCCGTGTGGAAAACCCATTCCTTCCATTTAATAGAAACGCAGTCTTGTTCCCAAGAAAAATTAATGGAAACTTTGTTATGCTTTCAAGACCAAGCGATAGCGGACATACACCATTTGGAGATATTTTCTTATCTGAAAGTCCAGACCTTGTATTCTGGGGAAAACATCGCCATGTGATGGGCAAAGGAAATGAATGGTGGGAATCCTTAAAGATCGGTGGAGGGGCAGCTCCAATTGAAACAACAGAAGGATGGCTCTTATTCTATCATGGTGTGAGTGGAACTTGTAATGGATATGTATATAGCATTGGTGGAGCAATTCTTGATATTGACAATCCATCCATCGTGAAATATCGCTGTGAAAACTTCTTATTAACACCAGAAGAGTGGTATGAAGAAAGAGGCTTTGTACCTAATGTTACATTCCCATGTGCAACGATTCATGATTCTGAATCCGGAAAAATCGCTATCTATTATGGAGCAGCGGATTCTTATGTAGGTCTTGCATTTACAGAAGTGAATGAAGTTGTAAATTATATTAAAGAACATAGTGTTGTCACACAAACAGATACAGAGATTGGAAGAAGATAATTAGAAAAAGTAAGGGAGTCTGACATAGAAAGTGGAAACAAAACAATTGGTATCAGAAGTAAAAGAACACTTAACAAAAGCCCTCATCCCATTTTGGGAGGGGCTAAAAGATAAAAAAAATGGTGGCTATTATGGCTACATGGGCTATGATTTAGAAGTGGATCAAAAAGCGGAAAAAGGTTGTATTTTAAATAGCAGAATTTTATGGTTTTTCTCAAATGCCTATGATTTATTGAAAGAAGAGCATTTGTTAGACAGTGCAAAACACGCCTATTCTTTTTTAAAAGATCACTGTCTTGATAAAAAGTATGGCGGTGTCTACTGGTCTTTACAGTCTGATGGCTCGGTTCTTGACGGAACAAAACATACCTATAATCAAGCCTTTGCCATTTATGCACTTTCTTCTTACTATGCTGTAACAAAAGAGGAAGAAGCCTTAAAGATTGCAAAGGAACTGTATCAATTAATTGAAACAAAATGTCGGGATGAAGAAGGATATTTGGAGGCATTTACGGTTGATTTTCTGCCAGAATCCAATGAAAAGTTATCAGAAAATGGAGTCATCGCAGAAAAGACAATGAATACATTACTCCATGTTTTTGAAGCGTACACAGAACTTTATCGTGTCACAAAGGATGAAGAAGTAGGAGCAAGACTTCGATTCATGATGGACTTGTTTGTGAATAAAGTATTCAACAAAGAGTTAGGAAGACAAGAAGTATTCTTTGATAAACATTGGAACACCTTAATCGATCTGTATTCCTATGGACATGATATTGAAACTTCTTGGTTAATGGATCGAGGAACAGAGGTTTTAGAAGATAACGAATATACAGAAAAAGTATCAAACGTAACGGCTGTGATTGCGGATAATATTTATCAACGTGCATACATCGCTCACTCTTTAGTTAATGAAGCAGAAAATGGCGTTGTGGATCAGACGAGAATTTGGTGGGTACAGGCTGAAACTGTTGTAGGATTTTTAAATGCTTGGCAAAAGAGTGGCATGGAAAAATTCTATGAGGGAGCTGTTGATGTTTGGAACTACATTAAGGAGTATTTGATCGATAAACGAAATGGATCAGAGTGGTTTTGGGCATTGGATGCCGATCATAATCCGCTGAAAAGACCGATTGTGGAACCGTGGAAATGTCCATATCACAATGGAAGAATGTGTATAGAAGTAATTAGGAGGCTTGAACATTCATGATACATAAACAATACTATGTGGAGCTTGCAAAGTATGAAAAGCTGATTGAGAGAAAAAATGAAAAAGCAGATTTTTATAATGGTATCTATACTCGCTATAAAAATCCTGTATTAACAAGAGATCATGCTCCCATTCATTGGAGATATGACTTAGATGAAACAACGAATCCATTTTTTATGGAACGCCTTGGTATTAATGCGGTTATGAATTCTGGAGCTATTGAGTTAAATGGAAAATATTATCTTGTGGCTCGTGTGGAAGGAAATGACAGAAAATCATTTTTTGCTGTGGCAGAGAGTGAAAATGGAATTGACGGATTCCGTTTTTGGGATCATCCAGTTGTGTTACCTGATACTTGTAAAGAAGAAACCAATGTATATGATATGCGTTTGACAAAGCATGAAGATGGATGGATCTATGGAGTGTTTTGTTCTGAAAGCAAAGATAGAGAAAATGCGGATTTGTCCGCTGCGGTTGCAGAAGCTGGCATTGTGAGAACAAAGGACTTAAAAACTTGGGAACGCCTTGATAATTTAAAAACACTTCGTTCTCCTCAGCAGAGAAATGTGGTGCTTCACCCAGAATTTGTCAATGGAAAATACGCATTCTACACAAGACCAATGGATGGCTTCATTGAAACAGGAAGTGGTGGAGGAATTGGTTTTGGTTTGTGTGATGATATAGAACACGCAGTGATTGATGAAGAAACCATTATTAGTAGACGTGTGTACCATACTTTAACGGAGGCAAAAAATGGTGCAGGAGCAGTTCCTTTTAAAGGAAAAAAAGGCTGGATTCATATTGCCCATGGGGTAAGAAATACGGCAGCAGGACTTCGCTATGTTTTATACGCCTTTGCAACAGATTTTCATGAGCCAACAAAAGTCATTGCAGAGCCATCTGGCGTCTTCTTAGTACCTCTTGGAAAAGAAAGAGTTGGTGATGTATCAAACGTTGTATTTACCAACGGTGCTATTGCAAAAGACAATGGGGATGTCTATATCTACTATGCGTCCAGCGACACAAGAATGCACGTGGCAACAACGACCATTGATCAGTTAGAAGATTACTTATATAACACACCAAAAGATCCACTTCGCTCTCCAGACTGTGTAAAACAGCGGATAGAACTGATTGATAAAAACTTAGAATTATTGAAACAAGAATAAGGACATTTTTGAGCTGAACTGCTTGAGTCTTGTGGTAGAAGAAGGCTCAAGTGGTTTGGCTTTTTTATCATTATTTACATGGATATGGAGGACAGAAATAATGAAGGTTGCACTTGATAATCAGAAGTTACAATATAGTGGAAGAATTGATGATAGCGATCCAAAGCGACCACAATTTATTTTTCCAGCCACATCTCTTGGATTTCGATTCTTTGGGAGAACGGCCACATTAAAAGTGCAAAATAAAAGAGTGTATTGGAAGAATTATGTTGGAGCTATTGTCGATGGAGAACAAAAGACCTTTGAACTTAAGGATGAAGGCATGACCGAGTTATTACTGGTTGATGGAGAAGAGAGAGAACATGAAGTTTTATTTTTTAAACGGATGGATAGCTGTCATGAACTGATATTAGAGGAACTGACATTGTCAGAAGGAAGCCAATTGCTTGAAATGCCACAAAAACCAAAGAGAAAAATAGAAGTCTATGGGGATTCTGTATCAGCAGGAGAGGTATCAGAGGCAGAAGAATATCGAGGACAGGTAGATCCAGAACATAATGGAGAGTATTCTAACAGTTGGTATTCCTATGGGTGGATAACGGCAAGAAAATTAAATGCTCAGATTCACGATATTGCACAAGGTGGTATCGCCCTGTTGGATGGAACAGGTTGGTTTTGTGATCCAGAGTTTTTAGGGATGGAGAGCGTATGGGATAAGGTGCATTATAATCCAGAAATTAGTCCGATGACAACATGGGATTTTAGTCGCTATACTCCAGATGTTGTGATTGTAGCAATTGGACAAAATGATAACCATCCAGAAGATTATATGAAAGAAGATATGGAGTGTGAAAAAGCCATTCGATGGAGGACTCATTATAAAAGATGGATTGAGAGTATTAGAAAGACTTACCCTAAGGCAGTCATTCTTTTGACAACCACAATTTTATGCCATGATAAAAACTGGGATCGTTCCATTGAGCGGATCTGTGAAGAATTAAAGGATGATAAAATCTTTCATTTCCTATATTCAAAAAATGGATGTGGAACACCTGGACATATTAGAGGATCTGAGGCAGAAGAGATGGCACAAGAACTATCACAGTATATAGAAAACTTGGATCAAAAAATTTCCATATGGAAAGAGAAAGAAACACAATAAAAAAGGTGGAAAAAATATAAAAAATAGGAATGGGAGATGGGAGCTGTGGAAATAAAAAATAACCTATGGCGTCTAAAAAATTGCATGAAAAGAGCCAGTGAAGGAGAAGAAATCACTATTGGTTTTTTTGGAGGTTCCATTACACAAGGAAGTCTTGCGTCAACAGAAGAAAGTTGTTATGCTTATCGTGTGTATCAGTGGTGGAAGGACACATTTAAAGAGGCAGAGATTCACTATGTCAATGCAGGAATTGGTGGAACAAGTTCTCATTTTGGTACGGCAAGAGTCAAGAGAGATCTGTTAATCTATCAACCAGATGTTGTGTTTGTGGATTTTAGTGTCAATGATGAGGCGGAAGAATTTTTCCAAGAAACGTATGAAGGGGTATTACGGCAACTACTTTGTTGGCATTCAGAGCCAGCAATCCTTTTACTAAATAATGTGTTTTATGATGATGGGCATAATGCACAAGAATATCATAATGCAGTTGGGGATTATTACGGAATTCCTCATATTAGCATAAAAGATACACTCTATGAGCAAATAAAAAAAGGGGTGTATACAAGAGAGGAAATAACACCTGATGGTTTACATCCCAATGACAAAGGGCATGAATTGGTTGCAAAGGAATTAATTAAATTTTTGGAGAGCATAAAAAAACAGGGAATGAAAGAGCAGAGTAAAGTGGAGTTATTAAAAAATCCGTTGACACAGAATGGATATGAACACGCTTATCGCTTGACCATTCAAAATAGCATTCCAGCATTAGAGGGATTTCATGTGGATACCGAAGAGAAAAAAGGGCATCTTGATTTCTTTAAAAATGGATGGATTGGAAAAAAAGAAGGGGATTCCATTACCTTTATGGTAGAGGGAAGTTGTATTGCCATTCAGTATCGAAAAACCATCAAAAAGCCAGCCCCTATTGCAAAGGTGATCCTTGATGGCGATGAGGAGAATGCTATAATATTGGATAGCAATTTTGCAGAGGATTGGGGCGATTGTCTTTATCTTGAACCTATTTTACATCATGGAGAACGAAAAAAGCATACCGTTTCGATTCAGATTATAACATCCACAAATGAGGATCAATCTCCATTTTATTTATTGTCTATCATTGGTGCATAAGACAGTATAGAAAAAAGTGATAAAAGAACTGTGGTAGAAAGGAGTCGTCATATGACAGCAAAGAAACAATACGAATTTTGGTGTGAATCACCTTATTTTGATGAAGATACAAAAAAGGAATTAAAGGCGATAACAGATGAAAAAGAAATCGAAGATCGTTTTTATAAAGACTTAGAATTTGGAACAGGTGGACTTCGTGGTGTCATCGGTGCTGGTACAAACCGTATGAACATTTACACAGTGAGAAAGGCAACACAAGGGCTTGCCAATTATATTTTAAAAGAACAGGGAGAAAAAAAGGGAATTGCCATTGCCTATGATTCTAGAAATATGTCACCAGAGTTTGCAAAGGAAACTGCCCTTTGTATGGCTGGAAATGGAATTAAGGCCTATTTATTCCCATCTTTAAGACCGACGCCAGAGTTATCCTTTGCCTTAAGACAGCTTGGTTGTATTGCAGGTGTTGTTATTACAGCTAGTCATAATCCAGCAGAGTATAATGGATATAAAGTGTATTGGGAAGATGGTGCACAAATTACCTATCCAAAAGATGAACAGATCATTGCAGAAGTGAATCAAGTTGTGGACTATGCAAGCGTTAAGACTATGAGCGAAGAAGAGGCAAAAGAAAAAGGGCTTTTGGAAATCATCGGAAGTGAGATGGATGATCGCTATATGGAAGCATTGAAACAATTGGTGCTTAGTCCACAAGCCATTAAAAATCAAGCTAAAAACTTAAAAATTGTCTATACACCACTTCATGGAACGGGAAATCTTCCAGTGAGAAGAATTTTAAAAGAACTTGGATTTGAACAAGTTTGGGTGGTAAAAGAGCAAGAGCTTCCAGATGGAAACTTTAGCACCGTAGGCTATCCGAATCCAGAAGATAAAAAAGCTTTTGAACTGGCGTTAAAACTTGCAAAAGAAGTGGATGCGGATATTGTCCTTGCCACAGACCCAGATGCCGATCGTCTTGGAATCTATGCAAAGGATACAAAGACTGGCGAATATATGAGCTTTACAGGAAATATGTCTGGAATGCTTATTTTAGAATATGAACTGGCAAGAAGAAAAGAACTCGGACAGTTGCCAGAAAATGGAGCCGTTGTAACAACCATTGTATCAGGAAAGATGGCAAAAGAAATTGCAAAAGCCTATGGAGTAACTTTGATTGAAACATTAACAGGATTTAAATACATAGGAGAACAAATCAAATTCTTTGAACAAAACAAAAGTCATGAATTTTTATTTGGATATGAAGAAAGCTATGGTTGCTTAATTGGAACCCATGCTAGGGATAAAGATGCAGTTGTTGCGGTGATGGCACTTTGTGAAACAGCTGCGTATTATAAGGACAAAGGGATTGATCTTTGTGAACAAATGAGAAATTTATATCAGACTTATGGATACTATCAAGAAGATCTTGTCACTGTGACATTAAAAGGACAGGATGGAGCAAAGAAGATTCAGTCCATGATGGAACAGATTAGAAATCAGCCACCAATGAAAGTTGGCGATTACCAAGTGGAAGAGTTTCGGGATTATAAAGAAGGTATTGTGCAAAAGATGTCAGATGGAACAAAGAGTGATACGGGACTTCCAAAATCCAATGTATTGTATTTCCAATTGGAAGAAGGAGCATGGTGCTGTGTTCGTCCGTCTGGAACAGAACCAAAAATTAAGTTTTATATCGGGGTAAGAGGGATGGATTTTGAAGACGCAAAAGAAAAGTTATCCCGTCTTACACAAGCTGTTAAAGAATTAACAAAATAATGATGAATGTTAAGGGGGGACTATCATGAAAGAGCCATTTGTTTGGGGTGCAGCTACAAGTTCTTATCAAATTGAAGGAGCTTATAAAGAAGCAGGAAAAGGATTGAATATTTGGGATGTTTATGTAAGGGAACAAGGCAAGATATATGGAGGACATACAGGAGATGTGGCTTGTGATCACTATCACCGTTTTCGTGAAGATGTTGCCCTTATGAAAAAAATTGGATTACAAGCATATCGTTTTTCTATTAATTGGGCTAGAATTCTTCCAGAGGGCATTGGAGCGGTGAATGAAGAGGGAATCCGCTTTTATAAGGAGCTGATTGAAGAGTTAAAAAAAGCTGGAATAGAGCCATATATTACATTGTATCATTGGGAACTCCCTTATGAGTTATACAAAAAAGGCGGATTTATGAATCCTGATTTTGTTGAATGGTTTGGCTATTATGCAAAAGTGGTGGCAGAAAACTTTAGTGATCAAGTGAAATACTTTTTCACGTTAAATGAGCCACAGTGTTTTGTAGGACTTGGATTTTTAACAGGAGAACACGCTCCAGGGTTAAAAGTGCCAGTAAAAGATACGTTCTTAATGGCACATCATGCACTGATGGCACATGGTAGAGCCGTTCAGATGTTACGAGAATATGCAAAACAAGAGATTCAAATTGGCTATGCACCAACGGGAACGATGAGCTATCCAGAAACCAACTCCAAAGAAGACATAGAAGCGGCAAGGCAACATTTATTTGGAATGAACAAAGACGTAAGCAACTGGACTTGGAATGTGGCTTGGTGGTCTGATCCTGTTATGAAAGGGCAATATCCAGAAGAGGGAATGGAGCTTTATAAAGAGTACCTACCAAAGATAAAAGAAAGTGATTTAAAATTAATTTCAGAACCGATTGATTTCTACGGTCAAAATATTTATAATGGAAAATGTATTCGTATGGGAGAAGATGGAAAACCAGAAGAGGTGAAACGATACGAAGGATTCCCAAAGACAGCAATGGGATGGCCGATTACGCCAGAGTGTTTATATTGGGGACCAAAGTTTTTATATGAACGCTATAAAAAACCAATTTATATCACAGAAAATGGTCTTTCCTGCCATGATGTAGTATCATTGGACGGAAAGGTTCATGATCCAAATAGAATTGATTTCTTAGCAAGATATTTAACACAAGTAAAACATGCAAAACAAGACGGGATTGATATTAGAGGGTATTTCCAATGGTCGCTTATGGATAATTTTGAATGGGCATGTGGATATAATGAGCGATTTGGGCTAATCTATGTGGATTATGAAACACAAAAACGCATTTTAAAAGATTCAGCGTTTTGGTATCAAAACCTAATAAAAACAAATGGTGCTGAGTTGGTATAAAGATTTGTTGGTTTGGGAAAATCAAAAAAGTATAATGGAATAACAGGAGATGAAAAAATGGCATTGTTGAAATTGACACCAAGCTATAAGGATTATCTGTGGGGAGGACACCGTCTTGTAGAAGAGTATAATAAAAATTATACAGGTGATGTATTGGCAGAAAGTTGGGAACTTTCTTGTCATCCAGATGGGGCATCTACCATTGCAAACGGAGCTTATATGGGAATGAGCCTTCCAAAGTATATTGAAACAAAAGGGAAGAACATTCTTGGCGAGCATTGCAAGAGATTTTTAAATTTTCCAATTCTAATTAAATTCATTGATGCAAAAGATAATTTGTCCATTCAAGTCCATCCAGACAATACGTATGCTCTAAAAAATGAAGGACAATATGGTAAGACAGAAATGTGGTATATTATGGACTGTAAACCAGGAGCATACTTATACTATGGATTTAAAGAAGAGATTACAAAAGAGGAATTTGCAAAGAGAATTGAAGAAGACACTCTGTTAGAAGTATTAAATAAAGTGTATGTACAAAAAGGTGATGTTCTTTTCATTGAAGCAGGAACGATTCATGCAATTGGAAAAGATATTATTATTGCAGAAATCCAGCAAAATTCCAATGTTACCTATCGTGTCTATGACTACGGTCGTGTCGGAAAAGATGGAAAAAAAAGGGATCTTCATATTGAAAAAGCGTTGGCAGTAACCAATCGTATACCAATAAAAAAGAGCAAGAGCAGTTATCCTCATATTGCACAATGTGACTACTTTACTGTGGATCGGTTGAATCTGGATGGAAAAGTCATGAAACAGATGACAGGAGTTGTAGGAAAAGAGTCTTTTGCAAGTATTTTAATTATGGAAGGAGAAGGCACAATACAATGTGAAGATACGGTGCTTTCTTATAAAAAAGGAGATAGTTTCTTCTTAGAGGCAAATAGTGGTACTTATGAAATAAAAGGAAGATGTGAAGCCCTTGTCACAACCGTTGGAGAAAGAGAAAATCCAGTTCGTGTTGGAATTGATATTGGTGGTACCGATACAAAAATTGGACTGGTCAATGAGCAAAATGAATTAATTGCCAATAGCGTGATCCCTACCAATGCAAAAGAAAGCTGGCAGACTGTGATCAAATCCATCGGTCAAGCAACATTGGCATTATTAGAAAGTAAAAACATGACCATTGACCAATGTCTTTTTGCTGGAGTAGGAGTTCCTGGAACGGTGGATAAGAAGACAGGAACTGTTCTCTATTCCAATAATATCGCTTGGGAAAAGATTCCATTAAAAGAAGAATTAGAAAAATATCTTCCGATTCCAATTGCAGTGGCAAACGATGCAGACTGTGCAGCATTGGGAGAAATGGTTGCTGGAAGCGGAAAAGAGTATCAAAATGCAGTGATGCTAACCTTAGGAACTGGAGTTGGTGGAGGGGTTATCATCGATGGAAAACTCTATGATGGAAGAATGATTGGTGGAAGTGAACTCGGTCATTGCGTCATCGTAGAAGATGGTGAGCCTTGTACTTGTGGAAGAAAGGGATGTTTTGAGGCATATGCTTCCGCTACGGCTCTCATCCGAAATGGAAAAAAAGCCGTAGAGCAGAACAAAGACAGTCTTCTTTTCCAATTATGCAATGGAGAGATTGACACATTAAATCCTAAAATGATCTTTGAAGCGGAAAAAGAAGGCGATGAAACAGCTAAGAATGTTCTGGATGAATACCGTAAAAAGTTAGCACTTGGTATTGCCAACTATGTCAATATTTTTAGACCAGAAGTGATATTAATTGGTGGTGGTATTTCAGGACAAGGAGAAGTTCTTTTAGCTCCAGTGAGAGAAGAAGTAAAAAAACAAAGTTTTGGTGGGGCGTATACAGAAGTTCCAGAGATAAAAACAGCATCTTTAGGAAATGAAGCTGGAATGATAGGAGCCTCCAACTTAATGTTCATAGAATAAAATTTTACATAAAAAAAGATTGTGAAAAAGAAAGGCGATGGATGCCAAAATTCTTTTTTACAATCTTTTTTCTTTTATAATTTTCTTATTCTTGTGATTGGTTTTTTGTATTGTCGTTATCAGTTTCTACATGAGGATTGATATTTAAAGAAACATATTCACGAGCTGTTGTTGGATCTTCATCAAAGGCGTGTTCAAAGTCTTCGTCTTCGTCATCCAATGTATCTTCTTTTTGATCAGGAATGTGTTGTTTTAATTTGGAACAAAGTGGACAGTCAGGATGGGATTCCATATAGTTGCGGAGCTTTGGACAAGAAAGGATTTTGTCGCGGAATAAAAAAATAACACCGCCAATGGAAGCGAGAAGGGCAAAAATTCGCATAAAAGTTTTGATAAAACTATTTCTTTTCATAAGTTATCTCCTTTTCATAAAGTAATAGTATTACGATTAATATAAAAGTGTATAATTCTATTGTAATACGAGCGAAACAAAAAATCAATTGGAAGAAAGAGAGAATGAATATTGTTTCTAAAAGTAAAACATGATAAGATAGACAACGAAAGAAATGGAAAAGACAGCCATTCAAAATAATAAGATAAAAAGAAAGGAATGATAAAATGAGAGCATATGAAAGACTGTTAAACTATGTAAAGATATACACAACATCTGATGAAACTTCAACAACCTGCCCAAGTACAAGCCGTCAGCTTGATCTAGCACGTGTTTTAGAACAAGAAATGAAAGAATTAGGTCTTGTTGATGTGCTGATTGATGAAAATGGATATGTATATGGGAAACTTCCAGCCACAAAAGGGTATGAAGATCGGTTAGAGATTGGATTTTTGTCCCATATGGATACAAGCCCAGATGCTTCTGGAGAAAATGTGAATCCTATCATTCATGAAAACTATCAAGGGGAAGATATTGTTCTTGGAACAAGTAAGAAAGTATTAAAAAAAGAAAACTTTCCACATTTAGAAACATTAATTGGAAGAACATTAATTACAACAGATGGAACTACATTGTTAGGTGCGGATGATAAGGCTGGGATTGCTGAAATCATGACGGCTTGTGAAACTTTAATAAAAGAAAACATTCCACATGGTGGGATTCAAATTATGTTCTCTCCAGATGAAGAAATTGGAAGAGGCATGGATAAGGTGAATTTATCTCATTTTACACCGAAAGTTGCCTATACAATGGATGGCGGTCCAGAAGGGGAAATTGAATACGAATGCTTCAATGCAGCTTCTATGATGGTTACGATTCATGGTTTTTCTGTTCATCCAGGAAGCTCTAAAAATACAATGGTAAATGCAGGACTCGTTGGATGTGAGTTCAATAGTATGTTGCCATCGGCAGAAACACCAGCTTTAACAGAAGGATATGAAGGATTTTATCATTTATGTGAGATAAAAGGGGATGTGCAGGAAGCTACACTTGAGTACATCATTCGTGATCATAGTGATGAGTTATTTGAAGCAAAGAAAAAAACCGCTCTTCATATTCAAAAAATTCTCAATGAAAAATATGGAGAAGGAACCGTAGAAGTAGAAATTAAAGACAATTACTATAATATGGCACGCATGGTAAAACCACATTTTCATTTAATTGAAAACGCGATTAAAGCCACAGAAGAAGCAGGAGTTACTCCAATGGTACAACCAATTCGTGGTGGTACAGATGGAGCAAGACTTAGCTACATGGGCATTCCTTGTCCAAATCTTGGAACAGGCGGATATGGTTATCATGGGGAATATGAACATATTACAGTAGAAGGTATGGATTTAGCCGTACAGATTATGTTAAATGTCATTGATCTCTATAAAGAAAAAAAAGCGGAATGAAAATAAGAGTTTTGCGTTCTCCAAGTATAAAAAACGATGAGGAGCTAGTGTTAGCTTTTCATCGTTTTTTGCTTTAGTGCTGGTATTTTTGCTTTACCGTTTTGATATGTAATTGGCGATGAGTTTTTGAAAGATCCTCCCGTTCAATAATGGAACAGATTTTTTGCATGGTCTGTTTATTATAATGGGATTTTTCAAGGGATAATCTCTGTTTTAGTTTCTCTAAAAGTTCTCTTTCATTGACAACGATGGTATCACTGTTTTTTGGAACTTTTTTCAGATCTGCTTGATTATTAAAGCAAACAACAGAGATCATAGAAGTATCAAATATCCCATTGGAATATAAAAGTTTTGAAAGAGCATGGATATGGGTTTTGTTTTGCTTGATTGGATTGTAGAAGAAGAATTTCTGGGAAGAGAAGGATTGGCACCATTTCATGTCATTTTCTCTGCCTAAAATATATCCAGAATAATTTTTATTCTCTATGACAATGATTCCATATTGGGTAATGACGATTAGATCGATTTCTGTTGTATCCGAGTTGCCTTTTGGAATAATAATATTTCGATATATTTTATGATAGTAGGGTAACTGACGAAGGGAGGCAAAGGTCATATCTTCTCCTAGCTTGCCTTTTTGTTCAGCGGATAGTGGTTGCTTTTGTTTCCTCTTAACGGGGCGTTTTTGATGATGGGATGCTCCCTTTCCTTGCAGGAGAAAAGAGAGCAGACGCAAAAGTAGCTGAAAAGCAAATACGATCAGCCGAAATCCTAAAAGAAGAAGTAAAAATAAAATAAAAATGCTTAATACTTGTTGTAATAGTGTTTCCATAAATCATTCTCCATATTTTGTATCCTAATTCTTTTAAGTATAACATAAAAAAGGATAAAAAAATACAACCCCGAAGGATTGTTTAAAAAAAGCACGAGACGGGATTCGAACCTAGAGGAGATTCGCAATCCTTGATCTGCCTTAAAAAATAGGAAAGGAAAATACACTGTCTCCAAAAGTGTCTCCAAATTGGAACATGACACAAAAATGCTTTAAAATAGCCAAATACTTTAGTGTAGCCAGTACATAAAATCCTTGCGACAAATAATAAAAAGGAAATCATGAAAACGATAGTTTTCATGGTTTCCTTTTTATTTACCAAGATAATCTGTCGAAATTTAAATTTGCTAATGATTTTCCATTTACTCCAATACCATAACCATTTGTATTATCATCGTATGCTAGCGCAAGTAAACTACAACTACGTGAAACTCCTGAATCGTAAAATGGGGTAGAAGCCTTATCCCATGCCGTAAAAATTCTATAATCTAACATATAACGTATGGAGCCATACGTAGGAACTACATTAATAAACACATAACCTTTATTCTTAAAAAAGTGGTTATCCAATACCCTAGGAGTGTCTGCTAAGGCAAGACTTGATTTCTTGTTATAATTTGTGTAATTACGATTGAAGACATCATCAGCAAGTAAGTTGTATCCAGAAGATTTTGTACTTACTTTGATAGTATATTTACCTTTCTTAATTTTCTTTGTAGTAAATGATGTATTAGATTTAACTGTTTTAGTCTGTATTAATTTACCTTTCTGATAGATTCTAATTGTAGCTGGTTTATTATCTACTGAGATATAATCAATGATTCCATAAATATTTTCATAATAATAAGGATACTCAACATCAGGTGTTACTTTAGCAATGAATGTCTTTTCCTTTTGTGTTGAGAATGTCCAATTTGAATTACTTATATATTTCTTATTTGCTTTGTGAGCTGTGTATCCTAAATCCATTGCGAACCAAGAATCTGTATCAACAGTTACTTTTACTGGTGATGTGCTTTTATTGTAAAAGCTGAAATGTTTGTTATCTGCTAATACATTTTTGTTAAGTGTAAATTTTGCTAATTGTTTACCATCTTGTGTGAAAGTTACTGTTGCTGTTTCTGATGGTTTAATAGAGTCAGTATCTGAGAATGCAGTACGTAAATAGTAATCATATTTTTCTGATACAAAATCATTGTTATAGTCTACTAATTCAGTAATTGCGCTATAATCTCTGTATTCTAATCCTTTCAATTCTTTATCTTCTAAATCAAAGTCATACATTAATGATGTAACGTCAAAAGAAACCCAAGTTTTGATTGGAAGATTAACTTCTTGGTTGTTAATATCTGTTACATAGTATTTAAGAGTGTCTTCATCTCTAACTTTTAAGTTTCCTAAGAATTTATGTTCAGCGTTGATAAAGTAATTGTTTCCATCTTCTGGGAAGAGGAAGTTTGTATATCCAATAGAATTAGTTGTTTGAGCGTGAACTGGTACTGTTGATAATAAAGTTACACCTGTTAAAGCTAATGCTAATAATTTTCTAAATTTCATATTTGAATCCTCCTTGAATTTTACCCTCATTTAATTTTCAATGTACTAAGATTACTTTTATAATTTACTATATTATTTTATTAAAATCAATATGTATAAATAGATCTTTATGTATTTTTTTGGAAATAATAATATTTATTGCAAATAAAAAGGATACAGTTATTCGAACCTAGAGGAGATTCGTAATCCTTGATCCGCCTTAAAAAATATGAAAGGAAAATGCACTGTCTCCAAATTGGAACATGACACAAAAATGCTTTAAAATAGCCAAATACTTTAGTGTAGCCAGTACATAAAATCCTTGCGACAAATAATAAAAAGTAAGCTATGAAAACGATAGTTTTCATAGCTTACTTTTTATTTACCAAGATAATCTGTCGTAAGCTAATTTGCTTCCGTTTTGCTGAACAGCATATAACCAACCGTTACCTTTAGATTTAAGTCCATCAACTTTTCTGTTAACACTAATAGCATCTGACTTATTGTTAGATTCTAAGAATTTATTAAATGAGCATAAATAGTTATCGTTATAAGTACCTCCATTATTAGCTCCTTGAATATAAGTTCCTGTGCCACTAGAAGCAAATAAGAAATCTCTTCTATTAGTATAGACTCCGTAATTTGGTGAAGCATCTGCAGATAAACCATTATTATAATTTCTAGGAATTACTAACTGAGATTTATTGTTATTATTGCTTGAATATGATCCACCATAAGCAATAATATTAAAGAAATCAGAATTAGATTTAATAGTAACTTTATATTTTCCTTGTTTAGGCATTTTAACTACTGTATAAGATCCTGATTTGATTATCTTCTTGGAAATAAATTTCCCATTCTTTGTGACTGTAGCTGTTACTGGTTTTCCGTCGGAAGTTACAATACCAATTACAGCATTTTTGTTATATCCCTTACCAACATCTGTTGTGGCGATGAAAGTTTTCTTCTTCATAAATGAGAAAGACCAGTCTTTGTTTGTAATATCTTTATTGGCTTTGTGTGCTGTGTATCCTACATCTCCCACAAACCAGTTATCTGTTTGTGTTGATACGATCACTGGAGAATCGCTCTTATTGTAGAATTTAAAAGATTCATGATCTAATCTCTTATCTACATCAAGATCAAATTGTTTGATGATTTTTCCGTCTTGTTTAAATGTTACTAAACAATCTGTTGGGAGTTTATAACCTTCTTCTAATAATTCATCTTTTAAGTAAAGATCATAATTAACTCGTTGTGCTAGTTCAAATACAGTAAACCTCTCAGCCCTTAAAGGCGCAGAAAGTCCCTATATTTGATTCGGCATTTTTTTAAAAAATCAG
>CASDVE010000015.1 GCA_949284175.1 uncultured Eubacteriales bacterium | reverse complement strand
ACTGATTTTTTAAAAAAACTGTCGAATCAAATATAGGGACTTTCTGCACCTTTAAAGGCTGAGAAGTTTACTGTATTTGAACTAGCACAACGAGTTAAATTATTTAACAGTATCATTATTCACCTAAAATATCCAAATCCAAATCATACAGCAACTTTCTTCCATCTTTTGAAGTGCGAAGGAGTTGCTGTTCTCCTAATAGTTTCAAGGTGTTTCTTACAGTGCTTTCGCTATACCCACATATGTTGCTGAGTGCGGATACGGAAATTCCCTGAAATCCAAATAATGTGTTTTGAATCAAAATCTGCATGATAGCATATGTGGTCTGATCTTTTGATAGAGTTTGAATCTGTTCCATATAGTAAGCAAATTTTTCATTTTTATCTGTTAATCGCTCACATAGATTTGTGACTGCTTCTAAGAGTATCTCCAAGAAAGAGAGGATAAAAGGGGTGATGTCACCTTTGTTTTTTGGATCATTTACTGTCTGAAAAGCACGATAATACTGCTTAATATTTTTTTTAATCGTATAGGATAGATTGTAACTCACAAGAGAATCTAGCACTTTTGAAAGCAAATAGCTACTGATAAAACGGCTTGTTCGACCGTTGCCATCATAAAATGGATGAATGTATCCAAACATATAGTGAAAGAAAGAAACGCCTACAAGAAGTGGAGTTTTTGCATCGTTCAAGGTTTTTAAGGATTCATCCATTAAAGCGATGATATTTGCCTCAGGCACGATTCCACGATGAATGCACTTCATATGCTCATCGTATACCATAACACCGTTTTGCCGAAAGTAAAGTCCATCGGGGATATTATCGCTATCATCGGAGGTGACTTCTGGAAGGACAAGTTCATTGTAAATATTCCGAATATCAGCACAAGTTGAAATAGAAAGATCATCAACGGATAATAGATCATATTTTTTCACAAGTCCAAAAAGGCGTTGATTTAAGGAGTTTTCAACTTTTGCCTGTAAAATATCGTTGATTTCTTTGCGAGTGCTATGCACACCTTCAATTTCGTTGGTGAGTTTAATTTCATCAATCAAGCAACTGAGGCGGAATTGCTCCAAAGCGATGGGAGGAAGAGCGTGTTTTAATTGGAGCAGTTCCGCATTTTTTTGGTAAATAGCAGAAGTGAGTAACAGCATTTCATTGTTGTATTGAAAAAATGCTGGATGATCTGCGATGGGGAAATTGAGGCGAACAGAGCTTTCCGAATTGATACGGTTTTGATAGATCTCCTCGTAATGGGCTTTATCTTTATAATATAGTTTATTTAATGGAGCATAGTTCATACAAGACCTCCTAATTATGGTTTTATTACAGAAATTTAAATAAGGTATCACCGTTTGTCGTGATACAATATTAAAAGCATTATACAGCATTTTTTTATAAAAAGAAAGAGAAAAATGGAATTAACTTATTAAAATTATTATGTTTTTAATAAGTTAATTCTGTTTATTTACAAGTATATCCCAAAAAGCTAAGTTTATGCTAAAAGGAAATAGTCTTGAAATTAAAAAATAGATTTATAATAGATCTTCAAGCTATTATTGGGTCTATCAAAGATAATGTGTGAAATAATAGAAGTAGTAGCATGATTCTTCTGTTCGATAGAGAAAAAATCACTTTCCAGTATATCGCATAAAGAGTGGAGAACTTCTTGACAAGATTGGGTCGGCTTTTTTTTAGAAGTTTTTTTGAATGTGTTTAGTGTCTTTTGTAATATATTTCTTTCCCTTTGTAAGATCATTTTATTTTCTTTATATTCTGATAAAGTATCGATTCCTTCCCGATATGCTTCCTTAATACGCTTTTCCTTTACCTTTAAGTCTTTAAAACGTTCTTGAATATAATCAGTTTCGTTTATTTCATTGGATGGAATAGTTTCCATAGAATCGAACTCCAAAGCATTAGGATCAGATAATTGCAAATCTCGGTATAACATGCTTAAAATAGCCTTTTCTAGTTTGCGAGAGGAGATAGAGTGGGAGATAAGACACTTTCCTTTTGCATAGCCATAGCAATTAAAAGAATAGTAGGGGGTTTTACTTCCATCTTTTTTAGTTTTGTAATGGGTACTAATCGTCAGAGTTCTACCACAAGCAGAGCATTTCACAAGTCCAGATGCCCAATGTTTGT
Organism: uncultured Eubacteriales bacterium; assembly: GCA_949284175.1. Taxonomy (GTDB): domain Bacteria; phylum Bacillota; class Clostridia; order Lachnospirales; family Lachnospiraceae; genus Scybalomonas. The sequence goes on along the minus strand of CASDVE010000015.1, from coordinate 71,019 downwards.
AAGTAGAAGCAGGACGTGATTTTTTAGGTTGTCTTCGTGAATCAATCAGTTCTTGAGCCTGATTAAATAATTCTTCTGAAATAATAGCTGGATGAGTTCCATCTGTGATGATCCATTCATCTTTAGGTTTGATTTGTGATGTCGTATTCTCTGTCCGATTCCATCGAATCTTTCCAATATATGTTGGGTTTTGTAAAATGTATTCAATACTACGGCGTTCAAAATCTTTTCCACTATTAGTTTTATATCCAAAGGAGTTTAGATAACGAGCTATGGTATAGTAAGAAGCAGATTCGAAAACAAATTTGTGAAAAATCAACCTTACAATCTTAGCTTCTTCTTCCATAACAACAGGTGGTTCGCCACTGCGTTCTATACGATAACCAAGAGGTGGACGAGCTTGATAGCCACCTCGTAATGCCTTTTCAGTCATTCCACGAAATACTTCTCCAGAAAGACGAGTGGAGTAGTATTCATCCATCCATTCTATGATCCGTTCAATAAGGGAACCAAAAGGTCCGTCAACAAGCGGTTCCGATATAGAGATCACGTCAATGTTGCACTGTTTTCGAAGTAGGGATTTGTAGAGGATAGATTCCTCTTGATTACGAGCAAAGCGAGAGAATTTCCAAATAAGGATAACATCAAATGGTTTTGGCTTTGATTTTGCAGTGGCGATCATTTTCATAAACTTTGGACGTTTTTCAGCTTTTCGACCAGAAATACCATTTTCTATATAAATGTATTCATTGGAAATTAGTATGTTATTTTTCTTTGCATAGTCTAATAAAAGACGTTTTTGGGCGTCTGGTGATAGTTCTTCTTGTTTATCCGTGCTGACGCGAATATATAATGCTCCAGAACGGGGCTGATTCATTGCATTCATATTGTATCTTCCTTTCTTCTATGTTGTATTCTATTAAAAAATGAATATAAAAATAACACCCATATAAATAGATGGTTTTTTATAATACAATAGGAGTGCAAGTGGACAAACCAGTTGTACATATATTAGAAATACACAATGAGGAAAGGGAGAAAGTTATGCCCCAAAAAGAGTTAACGTTATTACCATCTGTGATTCAACAGAGGGATGGAACTATTATCCCATTGGATAGTTTGACATCAGAAGAAAGGAAAGAATTTGCTACACAGATGAATATCAGGGCATTTTCAGCCGTTGGAATAAAGGCTAGGATAGCAGAGGAAATAAGGGAGTTAAAATAATAACAGTTTTATATGGCTGAGAGTAGTTTCAACTTTCAGCCATTTTTGTGTACAAAAATAAAAACAAGAGAAGAAATAGTTGCTATTTATGTTGCATAGTGGTATGATTACTGACGAGTTAGTTAAGACTAACCAAATTATGGAAATAGTAGATTTCTAATCATAATCATAATTACAATATTTTTCAGAAAGGTGGTTTTAGAATGTCACAATATGAAGCATGGACAGGATTTAACGGGAAAAAATGGAAAACAGAAGTTGATATGCGTGACTTCATTCAAAATAACTATACACAATATGAGGGAGATGAATCTTTCTTAGCAGAGCCGACAGAAGCAACAGATAAGCTCTGGGGTGAATTACAAAAACTCCAAAAAGAAGAGCGTGCAAAGGGTGGCGTTCTTGATATGGAAACAAAGGTTGTTTCTAAAATTACTGCTTATCCAGCAGCTTACATTAATGATGAAATGAAGGATTTAGAGCAAGTTGTGGGATTACAGACAGATAAACCTTTAAAGAGAGCCTTTATGCCTTTTGGCGGTATTAGGACAGCGGAACAAGCCTGCAAGACTTATGGATACGAGGTAGATTCTGAACTTCATAAGATTTTTACGGAATATCATAAAACACACAATCAAGCGGTGTTTGATGCTTATACACCAGAAATGTTAAAAGCAAGACATAATCACATTATTACAGGGCTTCCAGATACTTATGGTAGAGGTAGAATTGTCGGTGATTATAGAAGAATTGCTTTATATGGAATTGATTTCTTAATCGAAGAAAAACAAAAAGATTTATTAAATTGTGGCGATGGAACAATGTTTGATGAAGTGATTCGTCTTCGTGAAGAAATTGCAGAACAGATTCGTGCATTAAAAGAGATGAAGGAATTAGGAAAAATCTATGGATATGACATTTCTGTTCCAGCGAAAAATGCAAAAGAAGCAGTTCAATGGCTATATTTTGGATATTTAGCAGCGATTAAAACACAAAATGGTGCGGCTATGAGTGTTGGACGTATTGCTACTTTCCTTGATATTTATATTGAAAGAGATTTAAAAAATGGCATATTAACAGAAGCTGAGGCACAAGAGTTAATTGACCATTTTGTTATGAAATGTCGTATGGTTAAGTTTGGTAGAATTCCATCTTATAATCAGCTTTTCTCAGGAGATCCCGTTTGGGCTACACTAGAAGTTGCTGGTATTGGTGTAGATGGTCGTCACATGGTTACAAAGACAGACTACCGTTTCCTTCATACATTGGAAAATATGGGACCATCACCAGAACCAAACCTTACTGTATTATACTCTTCAAAATTGCCAGAAAACTTCAAAAAATATGCAGCAGTTATTTCTGTTCGTACAAGCTCTATCCAATACGAAAATGACGATGTCATGCGTCCAGTTTGGGGAGATGATTACTCTATCTGTTGTTGTGTATCTGCAACACAGACAGGAAAAGAAATGCAGTTCTTTGGAGCTCGTGCAAACCTTGCAAAATGTCTTCTTTATGCTATGACTGGTGGACGTGATACGGAAACAAAAGAGCAAGTAGGACCAGAAATTGCACCTATCACTTCTGAATATTTAGATTATGATGAAGTGATGCACAAATTTGATATTATGATGGACTGGTTAGCTGGACTGTATGTCAATACATTGAACTTAATTCACTATATGCATGATAAATATTACTATGAATCAGCATTAATGGCATTAATTGATACTGATGTAAGACGTACATTTGCAACAGGTATAGCTGGTTTCTCTCATGTCGTCGATTCTTTAAGTGCAATTAAATATGCAAAAGTAAAAGCAATCCGTAATGAAGAGGGAATGATTGTGGATTTTGAAACAACTGGAAAATTCCCTAAATATGGTAATGATGATGATAGAGCGGATGACATCGCTGTTTGGTTATTAAAAACATTCCTTGAAAAAATTAAGAAAAGACATACTTACAGAAATTCAGAACCAACAACATCCATTCTGACTATCACTTCCAATGTTGTTTATGGAAAGGCAACAGGAAATATGCCAGACGGAAGAAGAGCAGGTACACCATTGGCTCCCGGTGGAAATCCAAGCTATGGTGCAGAGGAAAATGGTCTGTTAGCATCATTAAACTCTGTTGCAAAACTTCCATATGAATATGCACTGGATGGAATTTCAAATACACAGACAATCAATCCAAGCTCTCTAGGTCATGATGAGAATGAACAAAAGAACAATCTTGTTCAAATTATGGATGGTTACTTCGATCAAGGGGCTCACCATTTAAATGTCAATGTATTTGGGACAGAAAAATTGATTGATGCTATGGAACATCCAGAAAAAGAAGAATATGCAAACTTTACAATCCGTGTATCTGGATATGCAGTTAAGTTTATTGACTTAACAAAAGAACAACAGTTAGACGTTATTTCTAGAACTTGTCATAATAGGATGTAATCGTATGGAAGGATATGTACATTCATTGGAAAGTTTTGGTTCCGTAGATGGCCCTGGTGTACGCTATGTTATTTTTATGCAAGGCTGTAAAATGCGATGTCAGTTTTGCCATAATCCTGATACATGGGATATGACATCTGGGCAGTCTTATACAGCAGATGAGCTTTTGGAAAAAGCACTCCGATATAGAAGATACTGGGGAGAAAAGGGTGGAATTACTGTCAGTGGTGGAGAACCGCTATTACAGATAGACTTCCTCATTGAATTTTTTAAAAAAGCTAAGGCACAGAATGTGCATACAGTGATTGATACAGCTGGAAATCCATTTACAAGAGAAGAACCATTCTTTGGAAAATTTCAGGAATTAATGGCAGTTACGGATCTGATTCTTTTGGATGTGAAAGAAATCGATGATAAAAAGCATAAAAATTTAACAGGGGTTACAAATAGTAATATTCTTGATATGGCCAAATATTTATCAGAAATTGGAAAACCTGTATGGATTCGTCATGTCCTTGTACCATCTCATAGTGACAACGATGAGGATTTAAAAGAGCTTTCAGCTTTTTTAAAAACTCTTCATAATATACAACGGGTAGAAGTATTACCATATCATACAATGGGTATTTTTAAGTGGGAAGAACTAGGACTGAAATATCCATTAGAGGGGATATTGCCACCAACAAATGAGCGAATGGAAAATGCTCGTCAAATCTTAAATATAGAAAATCATATAGATAATAAACTTGTATAGAATATTGCTTTTATGCAAAGAAAGAATATCCACCATTTATCCATGTTAGGGTTAAATGGTGGATATTTTTAGTATCTCTGTTATTACACTTAGGTCATCCAATTCGGACAGGTCACTTTTTTTCCGTCACAATACTGGGTTAAAATTGGTTGTTTGACTCCTGGACGAGATAAATAATTTCCAAATAGAGTATCTACGACACGATCGATGCTATCAAATACATTTTTTCCAGGAATCCATTTATGGTCATAGGCGGTAGAAGATGTAATCGTAAAGTTATAACCTTTATTTCGATACCATTCAGTATAGACACGATTTAAAGTAAAGGACATAATAGCAAGGACGTTTGCCATAATTGTGCTTTCAGGCCAAGTGGCATAAATTTCACAAGAAGCCACATTTTTAATGTAGTCACGATAGCGGACATAGTGATTTTGAGCAGAAGCATCACTAATTGGACCATCATGGACAACGATAAATTCTGGAATTACAACACGACTTAATACGATCTCACCGGTTTCATTTACTGGTTTGATCTCAGCTTCTGCAATTTTGGGAGGATAATCTCCAAACAATGTGTGAGGCCCAATAACAAAAGATTCTGGCTGGGAATTTGGAGAGGTGACAGGAGTGAGAACAACATTTTGTAAGGCAGTTACATCAGGAAGGATCTGAGAGCCTGTAAAAGTTGCAGGTTCATATCCATCAGCACTGACTCGGATTGTGTATTCCGCATAAGGTTGTTCTGTACTAGGTTCCATGCTGTATTCCAAAGGTGGTGCAGGTAAATCTAAGACTTCTGATTGTCCATCATTATTTGTTGTTAGATTTTCAACAGGGGACTCTGGATCTCCACTAAGAGATACTTGAATAGAAGCGTTTTCAACTGGCAAAGTGCCAATGGAAGAATTGACGCGTACCTGAAGGCGACCGGTATCAATATTGTTAGAATTAGATTGGGGCATAAAAAATCCTCGTAGATTGATTTGGTATCAGTATATGCTAGAGGATTTGAAAAGTTCCGTCTGGTTTTTCTTTCAGCGATCTTCACTTGCTCTCCATAATGATGTGTCCAGGTTAGTTGCGTTTATAGGAATAGAAGGCATAACTCTTTGTATGACAGATTGTATAAGTTATAAGATATTGCAAAGAATAAAGGATATATAACATAGATCGAAACATGGATAATACGGAATGGAGGGCAGTATGAAAGCAAGTCAACATAAGATAGATAAAAAGAAAAAATCCCATAGATGGAAAAAAGTTCTATTGTTTGGAGGGATTTTTTTCTTATTATGGGGATGGAATATAGAGAACGTGTTAGAGAGAACACAAAGGGTTCAAGGGATGGTAGCAGATGTAGAAAAAAAGGTGGCAAAACAGGAAACGGTTTTGAAGGTAAAGGAATATGTTCAAGAGAAGAAAAGAAAAAAACAGCAATTAGAAGAAAGAAAAGAACAAGTTGCAACAATGGTTTCTGTTCAGAGTAAAAAAAGTTTGGTGTCAACAAAGAGGGATGAAAATGTGAAGGATAGCATTCTAAATCATAGACCTCTTTTTACAGAACAGATGGAAAGGGTAGATAAGCTGTTAGTTTGGTTAAAACAACAGGAGATAAAATACAAGTTGAGAGAAACAAAGAAGATGGAATATTTTGAAGGACAAGAGGCGATGGAGCATCTGTTAGGGGAAGTTATCTATTTAGCAGAAGAACATGGGGAGCAGGAAAATCTGCAAATGCCCAATCAGTTATCGGATGAACTTTTGTTGGAGGCAATATGGCATATGAATGAAACCTATCATGAAATACCTGCAAAGCATCAGATTCTATTAGAAAAAGAATATAGTCCAGAGTTTATAACAGTGGATGAGATGGATGAGATTGTAAAAGAGCTGTTTGGAACAAAACTTCAAGATGGAACAACAAGCATATGGTATCGACATGAAACCATATATGGCTCTGGCTATGAAATGGTAAAAAAAGAGGATGAAACAATGGGAATGGCTTGCATTAATGGGATACAGCAAAAAGAAGAAGGGATGGAAGTTACCTTTTCCGCCGTAAAAGTAACTAAAACAAAGGATTCTTTTTATGGAAATTACCAAGCGATGTTAATTGAGAATGAAAAAAGTCCATTAGGATATAGAATTGGTTCTATTAAAAAGAAAAAGAGTCAATTAAAACCTATAAAAGAAGTGACAGCATCTTCCTATTTAAAAACAAAGGAAGGTTCTAAGTTATCCTATACCCCCAAAAATGTAGTCGATCGAGATTTAAAAACGACTTGGAGTGAGGGGGTAAAAGGGGATGGAAAAGGACAGTGGTTGAAAATACAATTTCCCAATCAGACGAAAGTATCTGCAATCATTTTATATGGAGGATACCAAAAATCCGAAGAAACTTTTAGAAATAATGGGATACCTGATAAAATAAAACTTCAATTTTCTGATAAGACAACGGAGATTTTAGATACAACAGCCTATACCAATTATTATATGGGAGAGGGAAAAACAATTATGCTTTTCCCAAAAATTCATAAGACTTCTTATGTGAAAGTGAGCGTTTTAAAAGCCAAGACTGGGGAAAAGTATGACGATACTTGTATTAGTGAAATAGAATTTTATTAGTGACTTATATTTGTTATCGTTTCATAAAGCTAGCTCTTACAACAGAGTCGTTCCCAAACTTATTTCTGATGGTATCTAAAGCCCCGTCTAGTTTTTTTAACTTTTCTGATCGCTCTGTATCGAATAAATTAAGCTGTTCTGACATGGTATCCGTAATTTTAGAAGCTCCACAGCCAAGTAAACGAATTGGCTTTCCTGTCCACAATTCATCGAAGAGTTGACAAACTACATCATAAAAAATACCAGTTGTGTTGGTAGGGGTTAAAATAGTTCTTTGGTGGGTTACATGGGTGAAATCTTGATACGTAATGGTGACAGCAATAGTTACTCCAAGAACGTTGGCTACTCGCATTCTTTGGCAGACACTCTCTGAAAGGGAGAGTAGGATCCATTTGGCACTTTTTTCGTCTTCCACATCAAAGGGAATCGTTGTTTCGTTGCTATATCCTTTGGCAGAATCTGAGTTTTTATCTAAAAAGGATTTGGCAGTTCCATTGGCGTATTCATGCAATACTTCTCCATGCTTCTTTAAATGTGATTTTAAAAATTTAATATCTGTTCTTGCCAGTTCTCCAATGGTATAGATTCCCAGTTCCTTTAATTTTCGCTCTGTTGCCCGTCCAACAGAGAAAAGGCGTCTAACAGGGAGATTCCAAATTTTTTCCTCCACTTCTTCTGGGAACAATGTATGAATTTTATCTGGTTTTTCAAAATCAGATGCCATTTTAGCCAGAACTTTGTTAGAGGAAATACCAATATTGACGGTGAACCCCAGTTCTTCCTTAATCATTTGCCTCAGCCGATTGGCACTGGTGATAGGATCGCCATAGACAAGTTCTGTATGGCTCATATCACAAAAGGCTTCATCAATAGAAAACTGTTCTACTTGTGGAGCATAACGTTTTAAAAGAGTCATAAGTTGATTGGAATATTTTTTATATAGAGCATGGTTGGGTGGAACAAGAACAAGATTTGGGCATTTTGAAAGGGCAGAATGAATGGGTTCACTGGTGTAAATCCCATAAGATTTTGCTAGCATGGATTTTGCCAAAATAATTCCACGCCGTTTTGCCTGATCCCCTCCAATTGCAGAGGGAATCAACCGTAGATCTTCTGCTTTTGGATTCTGTTTTAGACGTTCACAAGATTCCCAGCTCAAATATGCGGAATTTACATCCACATGAAAAATGACAGTATCATGAGAACTTGCCATGATATTTCCTCCTTTGATGAGTAGTTAGAATGCAAAAAAAGAAGTTGTCTATTGTTCAGAGTTATAAAACAAAAAGACAAACAGACGTTCTTTTTATAATATTATATCCAAAATGAAGTATTTAAGCAATCCTCCTTTTCTGTTCCTTCCATAATGTTCCTCTTATAAGAGCGGGATATTTATGAATGAAACAATGTTTCTTGTAAATACTAAAGGATAAGAAATAAATGAAGATACTGTTAATGTTAGTGTTATCTTACACTTGATAAGGATGAAGGAGAAATGAAATGAAACGATTATTAAAAGAGAATTTCTTGCTCTTTTTATTAGGAGGATTTGCTTATTATTATATAGAAGTTCTTTGGAGGGGATTTTCGCATATATCCATGGTGTTATGTGGGGGATGTTGCTTCGTATCGGTTGGAAGGATCACCTCTTTTTTAAAAAATAAAGTGTCACTTTTGATGCAGATGTTCATAGGTTCTTGTACTATTACCATAATTGAATTTTTAACAGGAGCTATCGTGAATCTTTGGCTACATCTCAATGTATGGGATTATTCAGATGTTCCTATGAATCTTCTTGGTCAGATTTGTTTAAAATATAGTGTATTTTGGTTCTTTTTGACAGTGCCATGTATGAAAGTGTACGATTGGATCGAAGAAAATGTATTTTCTGTGTAAAAATGTCTTTTAAAATCTCAAATTTATGGTATACTGTCAAAGGTATCACTAAAAACAGGTGAAAAGTGTCTGCATGGTTCAGACACTTTTTCGTGTTGTGAAAGAAAATATGCCTAAGTAAAAAAGGTTAGGTATAAAGCTAGGAGAATAAAAAAGAGAAGGTTGGGAGAGAAAATGATATCAGCAAGAATAAGATCAATTCGTCAAGATCATGCCTTTTTAAGAAAAACGATGATGTTAGCTGGTCCTGTTGCTGTACAAGGGTTTTTGAATAATATTTTAAATATGATTGATAGCCTAATGATTGGTTCTCTTGGAGAAACGCCAATTGCAGCAGTGGGATTGGCCAATAAGGTGTTTTTTGTGTTTTCCCTGTTGAGCTTTGGGATTTGTAGTGGTTCTAGTGTTTTAAGTTCGCAATATTGGGGAAAGAAGGATATCATACATATAAAAAGGGTACTTGGTATTTCACTTATTTTCAGTATTATTGGTTCGCTTTGTATTGCATTGCCATCGATTCTCATGCCAGAAATGGTTATGAGAATTTTTACACCGAAGGAGGAAACCATTGTCATTGGTGCTTCGTATCTTGCAATTGTAGCATTTTCGTATCCAATTAATGCAGTGAGTCAATGTTACATTACCATTCTACGGAGTATGAATCAAGTAAAAGCTCCTGTGATCATTAGTTTTATTTCTTTGTTTGTGAATGCAGGAATTAACTATATTTTGATCTTTGGAAAGTTTGGAGCACCAGAACTTGGAGCACCAGGGGCAGCCATCGGCACATTAGTTGCAAGGATTTTCGAATGTCTAGCTATTTTACTTGTTTTACACATTCAAAAACATCCTCTTGTTGGAAGAATACGAGAGCTATTTTTAATGGAAAAGGAGTTTGTTGTTCATTTTGTAAAAACAACGCTTCCTGTCATTGTAAATGAATTTATGTGGGGATTAGGTGTTACGATGTATTCCCTTGTGTATGGTCGAATGGGAGATGAGGCTGTGGCAGCGATTACGATCACCCAGACATTTGAACAGTTATTTACTGTTGTGTTCCAGAGTATTTCTGCATCCACCGCAGTTATTTTAGGAAATGAGATGGGAGCGAATCGTTTGGATAAAGCAGAAGAATATGCAAAGAATTTTATGTTTTTACAGGTGGCACTAACGCTGGTGGTAGGTACAATTCTTTATTTTATGAGATGGCCAATTATCAGTTTATATAATGTCACACCAGAAGTAGGACGCTATGTTGCACTTTGCTTTCTTTCTTTTATTTGTTATATGCCTTCAAAGATGTTTAATTATGTCAATATTGTTGGGGTGCTTAGAAGTGGTGGAGATACCATTTCTTGCCTAGTTCTTGATACAACAGGGGTATGGTGTATTGGAATCCCAATGGCGATTCTCGGTGGGTTTGTACTAAAAGTGCCAATTTATATCGTGTATGCGATGGTATTATCAGAGGAAATTTATAAGACAATTTTTGGATTTCTTCGCTATAAAAAGAAGAAATGGCTCCGCAATCTAGTTGTGAATCAGGAGTCAGGGTATGAGAAAGGATGAGAGTATGAACCGGAATTATCAAAAGGAATTAGATGGCCTTTTGGACATGATGGAAACGGAAGAGAAAATTCCTACTTTATTGCTTCATAGCTGTTGTGCACCTTGTAGCAGTTATGTATTAGAATATTTGTCAAACTATTTTGAGATTACGGTTTTTTACTATAATCCAAATATTTTTCCAGAAGTGGAGTATCACCATAGAGTGCAAGAACAAAAAGAGTTTATTGAACGCATTCCACAAAAATATCCAATTCATTTTGTGGAAGGGATTTATGATACAAAGCGTTTCTATGATGCGGTAAAGGGACATGAAACCGATCCAGAGGGCGGTGAGCGATGTTATCATTGTTATGAACTTCGATTGAGAGAAGCAATGGAAATTGCGGAAGAAGGCGGATTTGATTATTATACAACAACGCTTTCCATCAGCCCGTATAAAAATTCCAAGTGGTTAAATGAGATTGGTGATCGCTTATGTGAAGGGAAACATGTGAAGTATTTACCATCTGATTTTAAAAAGAAAAATGGATACAAACGTTCTGTGGAATTATCTTCCGAATATGGAATGTATCGACAGGACTATTGTGGATGCGTCTATTCCAAAATGGAGAGAGAAGAACAAAAAAGAAAAGTAGAATTTCAAAAAGCAATAGAGAAAAAATAATAAGGGTGTTAAAAGAAAAACTCAGTGAGGATCTTAAAAAACAGATGCAGGCTGGGTTTTTCTTTTTTTCGTTTGACGTCGATTACGAACATGAGAACAATGATTTAGAGTAGGTTTATATTGAAAAAAATAATAAAGTTATTTTTAAGAAGAAATAGTGATTCTAGTGAGGGCATAACCAGATTCTGTCATGTGCATAGACAATTCCATACAGAAGAAGTAGTTTTTTTGAATACTATTTGTACAAAATTCTGAAAATAGATTGATTAATCTAATTAAAAAACTTGATTTGTCTTTTTTTTCGAGAAAACTACTTGTGTCCAGAAAAAATTTGTGTTAGAATTTGTACAATTTGAAAGAAAGATAACACCGTGGGAATAAATGTGGATAAAAGTCCATATGATATTTTCCTAGGGTACGTGTCTTTTTTTTTTGGGAAAAAACAGATAAACATAGATAAGATTTTAAAAAGCAATGATGGAGGTATCAAAATAATGCCAAAGAATAAGGACATTAAAAAAGTATTAGTAATCGGTTCAGGACCTATTATTATCGGACAGGCAGCAGAGTTCGACTATGCGGGAACACAAGCGTGTCGTGCGTTAAAAGAAGAAGGAGTACAGGTTGTGCTTGTCAACTCCAATCCTGCAACGATTATGACAGATAAAAATATCGCAGATAAAGTGTATATTGAACCTCTTGACATTGAAGTTGTGAAGAAGATTATGCTGAAAGAAAAGCCAGACAGCGTTCTTCCTACACTGGGTGGACAGGCAGCACTTAACATTGCCATGGAATTAGAGGAGATAGGATTTTTAAAAGAAAACAATATCCGTCTTATCGGTACAACTTCTATGACAATTAAAAAAGCAGAAGATCGTCAGGAATTTAAAACAACAATGGAGAAAATTGGTGAGCCAATCGCAGCTTCTACGGTTGTAACAAATATCGAGGATGGTCTTGCTTTCGTAGAAAAGATCGGATATCCAATTGTACTTCGTCCAGCCTACACAATGGGTGGAAGCGGTGGTGGTATCGCTTCAAATGAAGAAGAGTTTGTGGAAATTTTAGAGAACGGACTTCGTTTAAGCCGTGTAGGACAAGTATTAGTAGAGCGTTGTATCGCTGGTTGGAAAGAAATCGAATACGAAGTAATGCGTGATGCTAATGGAACTTGTATTACCATCTGTAACATGGAAAATATTGACCCAGTTGGTGTTCATACAGGGGATAGTATCGTTGTTGCTCCAACACAGACATTAAGTGATAAAGAACATCAGATGCTCCGTACATCTGCATTAAAAATCATTGATGAATTAAACATCACAGGTGGATGTAACGTACAGTATGCTTTAAATCCAGATTCCTTTGAATACTGCGTTATCGAAGTAAATCCTCGTGTTAGCCGTTCTTCTGCTCTTGCATCAAAAGCAACTGGTTATCCAATTGCAAAAGTAACAGCAAAGATTGCTCTTGGATATGACCTTGATGAAATTATGAATGCAGTAACAGGTAAGACTTATGCAAGTTTTGAACCAGCCCTTGACTACTGTGTTGTAAAATTCCCAAGACTTCCATTTGATAAATTTATTTCTGCTAAGAGAACGCTTACAACGCAGATGAAGGCAACGGGAGAGGTTATGAGTATTTGTACAAACTTTGAAAGTGCCTTAATGAAATCGCTTCGTTCTTTAGAACAACACGTGGATAGCTTAATTCATGGAGATTATTCAAAGGATAGTGATGAAGATATTATGGAAAAACTTCATCGTGTGGATGATAGACGTATCTTCGTCGTAGCAGAAGCATTAAGAAGAGGAATTTCTATTGAAACTATCAATGAAATTACAAAGATCGATCCTTGGTTCTTAGATAAAATTCTTATTTTAGTCGAAGCAGAGAAAGAAATGAAGGAAAAAGGGCTTACAAGAGAAGTTCTTGAACAAGCCAAACGCTTAGAATTTCCAGATAACGTGATTGCCAACTTAGTTGGTAAAACAGAAGAAGAAGTAAAAGCAATGCGTTATGAGTATGGCATCATTCCTGCTTATAAAGTGGTAGATACTTGTGCAGCAGAGTTTGAAGCACAGACACCATATTACTATTCTTGCTATGGAAGCGAAAATGAAGTAAAAGAAACAAAAGATAAGAAAAAGATTTTAGTTCTTGGTTCTGGTCCAATCCGCATCGGTCAGGGAATTGAATTTGACTATTGTTCTGTACACAGCGTATGGGCGTTTAAAGCACAAGGATATGAAACAATTATCGTAAATAACAACCCAGAAACTGTGTCCACAGACTTTGATATTGCGGATAAACTCTATTTTGAACCATTGACAGCAGAAGATGTAGAAGCCATTGTGAACTTAGAAAAACCAGATGGTGCAGTTGTTCAGTTCGGTGGACAGACAGCGATTAAATTAACAGAAGCACTTCTTAAAATGGGTGTCAATATTCTAGGAACTAGTGCAGAAAATGTGGATGCAGCAGAAGATAGAGAATTATTTGATGCTATCTTAGAAGAATGTTGTATTCCAAGACCAAAGGGAACAACGGTATTTACTTGTGAAGAAGCATTAAAAGCGGCTCATGAACTCGGTTATCCAGTGCTTGTAAGACCTTCTTACGTTCTTGGTGGACAGGGAATGCAGATTGCGATTTCTGATGAAGACATCATTGAATTTATGGGAATTATTAATCGTACCGTACAAGAACACCCAATTCTCGTTGATAAATATTTAATGGGAAAAGAAGTGGAAGTGGATGCGGTATGCGATGGAGAAGACATTGTCATTCCAGGTATTATGGAACACGTGGAACGAGCTGGTATTCACTCCGGTGATAGTATTTCTGTTTATCCAGCACAGAGCGTTTCTCCAAAGATTAAGAGAGTGATTGAAGATTACACAAGAAAACTTGCTCGTTCTTTACACGTCATTGGACTCATCAATATTCAGTTTATTGTGCATGAAGATGAAGTCTATGTTATTGAAGTAAATCCTCGTTCTTCTCGTACCGTTCCTTATATCAGCAAGGTGACAGGGATTCCAATTGTAGACTTAGCGTCAAAAGTTATGACAGGAAGTAAGTTAAAAGACTTAGGATATACACCAGGATTACAAAAAGAATCCGAATATTTTGCAATTAAAATGCCTGTGTTCTCTTTTGAAAAACTTCGTGGAGCGGAAATTTCATTAGGACCAGAAATGAAATCAACAGGAGAATGTTTAGGTATTTCTAAAAATTATAATGAAGCATTATATAAAGCCTTTTTAGGAGCAGGTGTTCGTTTACCAAAACATAAGAAAATGGTGCTTACAGTAAAAGATTCCGATAAGTTAGAAGCTGTGGAAATCGGAAGAAGATTTGAAGCACTTGGTTACACCATTTATTCCACAAAGAATACAGCAAGAGTATTGAATGAAAATGGTGTTCATGCAAAAACGGTAAATAAGATTGAAGAACCAGCACCAACACTTCTTGATTTAATTTTAGGACATGAAATTGATTTAGTTATTGACACGCCATCACAGGGTGTTGACAGAAGCAAGGATGGTTTCTTAATCCGCCGTCATGCCATTGAAACAGGTGTTACTTGCTTAACATCACTGGATACAGCAAATGCACTTTTAACAAGTCTTGAAACAGCGAATTTAGCAGAACTTTCCATCGTCGATATTGCAGAAATTGATTCTGTGGAAGAACAATAAAAGTTAGAGATGATAGTGTAGGACGCAATAGATAGGATAGAAAGGAACTTTTATATGAACGCATATTTAATTTTAGAAGACGGAACGGTATTAAAAGGAAAGAGTTTTGGAGCAGTAAAAGAAGTCATTAGTGAAATTGTATTTAATACTTCTATGACAGGATATTTAGAAGTGTTAACGGATCCTTCTTATGCAGGACAGGCAGTTACTATGACCTATCCATTAATTGGAAACTATGGTGTTTGCAAAGAGGATATGGAGTCAAAGAAGGCATGGTGTGATGCCATGATCGTTCGTGAAGTATCAAGAAGAGCCAGCAATTTTAGAAACAATGAATCATTAGAAGAATTTATGAAAGAAAATGGAATTGCGGGTATTGAAGGAATTGATACACGTGCTCTTACAAGAATTTTAAGAGAAAAAGGCACAATGAATGGTATGATTACAACAAATGAGAACTTCAATTTAGATGAAGTTCTCCCAAACATTCGTGAATATTGTGTCACAGGTGTTGTAAAAGCCACTTCTTGTACAGAAGCCTATAAACCAGAATTAAATGAAAAAACATGGAATGGGATTCATCCACTTTCATATCGTGCAGAAAGACCATACAAAGTTGCTTTAATGGACTTTGGTGCGAAAGATAACATCGCACAGTCCCTATTAAAAATGGGATGTGATGTAACGGTTTATCCACAGGATACAAAGGCAGAAACAATTTTAGCGGAAAATCCAGATGGAATTATGTTGTCAAATGGCCCTGGAGATCCAAAAGAATGTGTGGAGATTATTGAGGAGTTAAAGAAATTATATGAATCCGATGTGACAATCTTTGCCATTTGTTTAGGTCATCAGCTTATGGCGTTAGCTACTGGTGCTGATACAGAAAAAATGCGTTATGGACATCGTGGAGCAAACCATCCAGTAAAAGATACAAAAACTGGAAAAGTGTATATTTCTACACAAAATCATGGTTATGTTGTAAAAGAAGATTCTCTTGATAAAAATATTGCCGTACCAGCATTTTATAATGTCAACGACAAAACAATTGAGGGACTTCGCTATGTTGGAAAGAATATTTTAACTGTGCAGTTCCATCCAGAGGCGTGTGCAGGGCCAAAGGATTCTGAATTTTTATTTGGCGAATTTATCGATATGATGAAAATGGCACAAAAATAGACAATTGAAATAGGAAGTAAGGCAAAGAGGCCAATCATGAAGGAAAGTTCATGGTTGGCTTTTTGCGTTCATAATGAAAAAATAAGGTGTCATTGACAAGAAAAAAGAAACTTGTTACTATTTGCATAAATATGTAAAAAATAGATACAAGGATAAAGGAGTTAAGGAGGATATTTATCATGAAATTTACGAAGATGCAAGGGTTAGGGAATGATTATGTGTATGTGAACTGTTTGGAAGAGGTGGTAGAAAATCCAAAAGAAATAGCGATTAAAGTAAGTGATCGACATTTTGGAATCGGAAGTGATGGGCTTATTTTAATTAAACCTTCAGATAAAGCAGATTTTTTTATGGAAATGTATAATGCGGATGGTTCTCAGTCTGAAATGTGCGGAAATGGAATCCGTTGTGTTGGAAAATATGTTTATGACTTTGGTCTGACAAAGAAAACAGAAGTTGCAATTGATACCTTAGCAGGGATTAAATATTTAACACTTCATGTAAAAGATAATAAAGTGGAAACGGTGACTGTGGATATGGGGTGTCCAATCTTAGAGGCAAAAGAGATTCCAGTTTTAAGTCAGGAAGAGCAATTTATCAACCAGCCGGTTCAAGCATTAGGACAGGTGTATAACATGACAGGAGTTTCCATGGGCAATCCCCATGGGGTTATTTTTGTGGAAAATGTGAAAGATTTTCCTGTACATGAAGTGGGAAAAGTATTAGAAGTACATGAGATTTTTCCAAGAAGAGCTAACATTGAATTTGTAGAAGTGCTGAATAAAACAACAGCTAATATGCGTGTATGGGAAAGGGGATCTGGAGAAACACTTGCTTGTGGAACAGGAACGTGTGCCAGTGTGGTAGCAGGTGTTTTAAATGGTCTTTTAGAACGAAAAACTCTTGTTCATCTACTTGGAGGCGATCTGTTGATTGAATGGAAAGAGGACAATCACGTCTATATGACAGGGGCTGCCACAACGGTATTCACTGGAGAAATAGAGATTTAATTAGGAAGTTAAAAGAAAAAGAGGGATTATTTTTTGAAAGAAAGGGAGAAAAAATATGTATCAGATTAACGAAAATTATCTAAAATTACCTGGCAGTTATTTGTTTTCCACAATTGCAAAAAAGGTGAATGAGTTTCAAGAAAAAAATCAGGACAAGTCTATTATCCGTCTTGGAATTGGAGATGTAACACAACCCCTTGCACCAACTATTGTAAAAGCTCTTCATAAAGCGGTGGATGAAATGGCTTGTGAAAAAACATTTCATGGATATGCACCAGATCTTGGATATGAATTTTTAAGAAGTGCAATGGCGAAGAATGACTATGAAAAACGAGGTGCTAAGATTTCAGCAGATGAAATCTTTATTAGTGATGGTGCGAAAAGTGATTCCGCTAACATTCAAGAGATATTTGGAAAGGACAATAAGATTGCTGTTTGTGATCCCGTATATCCTGTTTATGTGGATAGCAACGTAATGGCTGGAAGAACAGGAACTTATGATAGAATAACGGAAATTTGGAGTGATGTTATCTATATGCCATGTGTGGAAGAAAATAATTTTATTCCAGAACTTCCAAAGAAAACCCCAGATTTAATCTATCTATGCTATCCCAATAATCCAACTGGCACAACCATTACAAAAGAACAATTGCAAGTGTGGGTGGATTATGCAAATCAAGTAGGAGCAATTATTATTTATGATTCCGCCTATGAAGCCTATATAACAGAGGAAGATGTGCCTCATACCATTTATGAATGCGATGGTGCAAGAACTTGTGCCATTGAATTACGTTCTTTTTCAAAAAATGCAGGCTTTACCGGAGTTCGCCTTGGGGCAACCGTAATTCCAAAAGATATTGTATGTAATGGAGTGACGTTACATTCCCTTTGGGCAAGACGACATGGAACAAAATATAATGGTGCTCCTTATATCGTGCAACGAGCAGGAGAAGCTGTCTACTCAGAGGAAGGACAAAGAGAGTTAAAACAGCAGATCGCTTATTATATGAAAAATGCTCATACCATTAAAACTGGCTTGATGGAAGCGGGGTATCGTGTTGTTGGTGGGGTCAATGCACCTTATATTTGGTTAAAGACTCCAAACAATATGACATCATGGGAGTTTTTTGATTATTTGCTTGAAAAAGCTAACGTGGTAGGAACACCAGGATCAGGATTTGGACCGAGCGGAGAAGGGTATTTTCGTCTGACTGCTTTTGGAAGCTATGAAAATACCGTATCCGCCATTGAAAGAATCAAAGGATTATAAAAAGATAAAAAGCAAGACACGGGGCAAAAGTGTCTTGCTTTTTATCGTTCTTTGAATTATTTTTATATACAATGGAAAATTTTATAAAAATCTTGTATAATAAAAAAAGATACAATGGAAATAAATAGAAATAGAAAGGAAGCAAGATGAGAAAATGGGATCAAAAGGGTGTTGCACTTGCACTATCTGCGTTACTATGTGCAAATTTGTTTACACCAATAACGATTCAAGCTAAGACAGAGGATGAGGGAAATGATTATCTGAATGTGGAAGTAAAAAAAGAATATGTATATCATACCTTTCAACTTACAAATGATCCATTTGCGAAATACCAATGGGCATTTGATAATACAGGGATTTTTAAATATAAAGAGATACTTCCATCTGGATATTATGGGAAAACGATTTATTCAAAAGCTGGAGTGGATATTGGTTTAGAAAAAGGTCTTGCTTATTATAAGGAACATGCAGTAAATCGTCCGATTATTGTGGCTATTATTGACACAGGTGTGGATACAAAACAAGAAGATTTACAAGGGCATCTTTGGATCAATGAATTGGAAAAGGAAAATAAAAAGGATGATGATGCCAATGGATTAAAGGATGACATTAATGGCTGGAATTTTTATGATAATAGCAAATATTTATGTAATTATGCTAGCTTTGATGAAGAATATCAAGAATATGAGGACGATCATGGTACCCATTGTGCGGGAACGATTGTGGCTACGCCAAACAATGGAATCGGTGTTGCTGGTATTGCTGGTGATGCCAATGTTAAATTGATGATTATAAAAGCTCTTGGTGGGAAAGAAGGAGAGGATGCGGGAACAGGACTCACCTCTTCTATTGTACAAGCCATTAATTATGCAGAGAAAATGGGAGCCCAAATCTGCAATTTAAGTTTTGGAGGCGATGAAGAAGATTCTGCACTGAAACAGGTGATGAAAGAGTCTAATATGCTCTTTATTTGTGCTAGCGGAAATGATGGACAAGATACAGATAAAAAGCCGATCTATCCTGCCAGTTATGAGTTGCCAAATGTAATTTCTGTGGCGAATATCAACAGTGATGGAACGCTTGCTGCTAGTTCCAATTATGGAGTGCAATCGGTGGATTTAGCAGCACCCGGTTCAGAGATTGTCAGTACATTGGTAGGAAATGACTATGGAAGAATGACAGGGACTTCCATGGCAGCTCCCATGGTAACAGGTGCTAGTGCACTCTTATACAGTTTTTATGAGAATATGACAGCACAGGATGCAAAAAATATTATTTTAAATTCTACAAAAAAATTATCCACATTAAGTGGGAAGGTAAAAACAGGAGGAATGCTCGATATAGAGGCTATGTTAAAAACTCCTTATACCCCATCCACAGAGCATAAGGAAACAGAACTCACCCTCAGTTTAGGAGAACTTGAAGGCTCTTACGGGAAAAACTTGAACATTAATGTGGATAGCAAACGCGACCTTGTGGAGGTGCGTATTCAAAAAGGAGAGATTTCTTTAGAGGAATTTCAAAAACAAAAAGGTGGAACAGCATTAAAACTTGATAAGGTGCAACAATATAAGATAAAAGAACCGGGAACTTATACGGTATATATTCGTGATAGAGCAGGCATTGAGAAAACAGAAACGGTTCAGGCTGATTTTACAATTCCATTAAAGGCGAAAGGGTCCACCCATAAATCAAAAATTTCTCTTTTAAAGGAAAGTTGATCTTTAGTTGCACCAAAAGGATGCCTTTGGTATAATGATAAAGCATACATAGTAAGAAATAATTATAAGACAGATATAAGGAGAAACACTATGAAATATTTTGGTACAGACGGCTTTCGTGGAGAAGCAAACGTTGATTTGAATGTAGAACACGCATACAAAATTGGTCGTTATCTCGGATGGTATTATGGAAAACGTCTTAATAAAAAAGCCAAGATTGTCATTGGAAAAGATACAAGAAGAAGTAGTTATATGTTTGAATATTCGTTGGTGTCTGGTTTAACAGCAAGTGGAGCTGATGTATCACTGTTACATGTAACGACAACACCAAGCGTTTCCTTTGTTGTTCGTACAGAAGGATTCGATTGTGGTATTATGATTTCTGCAAGCCATAATCCATATTATGACAATGGAATTAAGATCATTAATGAAAATGGATATAAGATGGAAGCGGAAGTGGAAGAGAAAATTGAACAGTATATCGATGGCGAGATAGAAGAACTTCCATTGGCAACAAGAGATGAGATCGGAAGAACCATCGATCACTCCGCAGGAAGAAATCATTATATTGGCTATTTAATTTCCACAGCAACTCGCTCTTTTAAAGATTTTCGCATTGGTCTTGATTGTGCAAATGGTTCTGCAAGTTCCATTGCAAAGAGCGTATTTGATGCCCTTGGAGCAAAGACTTATGTAATTAACAATGAGCCAGATGGATTCAATATCAATACCAATTGTGGTTCCACTCATATTGAAGTGTTGAGCCAGTTTGTAAAAGAGAAAAAATTGGATGTTGGATTTGCCTATGATGGGGATGCGGATCGCTGTATCGCTATTGATAATGAAGGAAATGTTGTGGATGGAGATTTAATTCTCTATGTTTGTGGAAAATATTTAAAAGAAAAAGGTGCACTTGTTAATGATACCGTTGTGACAACTATTATGAGCAACATGGGACTTTATAAGGCATTTGATAAAGCGGGCATTCAGTATGAAAAGACAGCCGTTGGAGATAAGTATGTATTCCAAAATATGATGGAAAATGGACACTGTCTTGGTGGAGAGCAGTCTGGACATATTATTTTTAGCAAATATGGAACGACTGGAGATGGCATTATGACATCCATTCGTGTTATGGAAGCGATTACTGAGAAAAAACAAGATCTTGCAACATTAGCAAAAGAAGTTCGCATTTATCCACAGCTTTTACAAAATGTTCGTGTAAGAGATAAAGCGGAAACAAGAGCGGATGAAGCGGTTATAGCTGCCATTGAAGAAGTGGAAAAACAGCTTGGTGATGATGGAAGAGTGCTTGTTCGTGAGAGCGGTACAGAACCAGTGATTCGTGTTATGGTAGAGGCTGGAACGGATGAACTTTGCAAAGAATGTGTAGAAAAAATTGTGCAAGTGATCAAAGATAGAGGGCTTACAGCATAGGATGACGGAAGAACGGCAGGCAGAATAAGCCTGTCGTTTTGTCATGTTTTTCATCGTTTGTGTGAAAGGCAAAGGAGTTTGAAAAAGAGGTGATGTAACATTATTATCACAATATCAAGAGAATTTGGAAGCGGTGGGCATGAAATTGGAGTTTTGCTCTCAGAACGATTAGGAATCCCTTATTATGATCAGCAGATTCGGGAAGAAGCAAAAAAGAATTTGCATCTATCAGAGTACGATCTCGCTGAACATGAGGAATCCGCAAAGCATAGCCTTTTATATTCTATTGCCAATGGAATGACCGTTTCTTTGGGAGCGAAACAAAAAGAGGATATTTCTTACCGATTGTTTGAAGAAGAGCGAGCGATTATAAGGCATTATGCTAAGGAAGGTTCTTGCATTATTATTGGGCGTTGTGCGGATACGATTTTAAGCGATTTTCCCGATTGTTTCCATGTGTTTATTCAAGCGAGAATGGTAAAAAGAATAGAACGTATTGTAAATCGGTATCAAGTATCTCCTGCCCAAGCACGAGAAATGATTGTAAAAAATGATAAAAAACGTTCTGCCTTTCATAGTAAATTTGGAAGAGGAACTTGGGGAAAGCGAGAACAATATCATATGATTTTGGATAGCGGGGAAATTGGAATAGAAGGTGTGGTTACGGTACTTGAAACATTTATAAAATGTTTGGAAGAGTAAAGAAAGGAAGAGCTATGAATCATCAAGAAAAATATTTAAAAAGTCTTTCAGATCAATATCCATCCATAGCGGAGGCTTCCACAGAGATTATTAACTTATCGTCTATTTTGAATCTGCCAAAGGGAACGGAGCATTTTGTGTCAGATATTCATGGAGAGTATGGACAATTTATGCACATTCTTCATAATGGTTCAGGAGCGATTCGAAGAAAGATCAATGATGTCTATGGAAGAACGCTGAGCAAAAAGGATAAAAAGCAATTGGCAACCCTCATTTACTATCCAGAGCAGAAGTTAAAACTGGTAAAAGAAGAGGGCGAAAATATGGATGATTGGTATCGGGTTACACTAAACCGTTTGATCCATATTGCGGCAAAGAGTGCCTCAAAGTATACAAGATCCAAAGTGAGAAAAGCTCTTCCAAAAGATTATGCGTATGTATTAGAAGAGTTGATCTATGAAAAAGAGGGAGTATACGATAAAGAGGAGTATTATAGCGAAATTTTAGCAACGATCATTCGGATTGGACGGGCGGATCATTTTATTGTTGCACTGGGCAAC
The DNA here is from genome assembly GCA_949284175.1 of uncultured Eubacteriales bacterium. GTDB lineage: Bacteria > Bacillota > Clostridia > Lachnospirales > Lachnospiraceae > Scybalomonas. The sequence continues at coordinate 48,236 of CASDVE010000015.1, read as the reverse complement.
TTGATTCAGAGATTGGTCATTGATCATTTACATATTGTGGGAGATATTTTTGATCGAGGTTCTTCTCCTCACTTGATTATGGATATGTTGATGAAGTATCATTCTGTGGATATTCAATGGGGCAATCATGATGTGCTATGGATGGGAGCTGCATCTGGGCATCCGGCTTGTATTGCCAATGTTCTTCGCTTATCTGCACGCTATGGCAATTTGGATACTTTAGAGGAAGGATATGGAATTAATCTAATTCCTTTAGCATCTTTTGCCTTAAAGCAATATGAAGAGGATGAATGTAAAGTATTTGATATTCACTATGATGAAGCCACTTATAATGCCCATGATTTAGAATTGGATAGGAAAATGCACAAGGCAATCGCCATTATTCAATTTAAATTAGAAGGTCAACTCATAAAAAGACGTCCAGAATTTAACATGGATTCTCGGTTGCTTCTTGATAAAATTGATTATGAGAATGGAAGTATTTTGGTAAATGGCGTAAATTATCCATTGAATGATACCAATTTTCCTACCATCAATCCAGATGATCCATATGCTCTTACAGTGGAAGAAGAAGAAGTGATGAAGCGAATTAGGCAATCATTTTTAAACTGTGAAAAATTGCAAGAGCATGTTCGATTTTTATTTACACATGGAAGTCTTTATTTGCGATTTAACTCAAATCTTTTATATCATGGATGTGTACCATTGAATGAAGATGGAAGTTTTCGTAAAGTGTATATTGGAGAAAAAGCCTATACAGGAAAAGCACTCTATGATATATTAGAACAGCATGCCAGAATCGGTTATTATGCACAGGGGGATGAAGAGAAGAAATTGCTTGGACAGGATATGATGTGGTATATTTGGTCAAGTGAAGATTCTCCTGTTTATGGAAAAGAAAAGATGGCAACATTTGAACGATATTTTGTAGATGATAAAAATTTGCAAGAAGAAAGAAAAGATTATTATTATCAATTGATTGAAAGAGAAGATGTTGTAGAACGCATTTTATTGGATTTTGGAATGGATAAAGATCAGTCCCATATTATCAATGGGCATATGCCTGTGGAACTGAAAAAAGGAGAAACACCAGTGAAATGCAATGGAAGAGCTTTGATCATTGACGGAGGATTTTCTAAGGCATATCGGGGAAGAACGGGAATCGCTGGCTATACGCTGATTTATAATTCTTGGGGATTGCGACTGGTATCTCATGAGCCATATAGTTCCATTGAAGATGTTGTTGCACAAGAAAGCGATATTCATTCTGAGTTTATTGTAGTGGAACAAGTGCATAGACGAAAAAAAGTGGCAGATACTGATAGTGGAAAGGTATTAAAAGAAAAGATAAAAGATTTAGAAGTGCTATTAGAGGCTTATAAAGATGGTACGCTCAAAGAAAGGTAATGAAAATACTATGAAACGAACATATCGAATGATTGCTGTATTCATGGCAGTTCTTATGCTAGTTGGATGCAGTGGAAAGACGGAAGAAGCCACCACTGCAACAGAAAAAAGCACGACAGAAGAAGCGACAACACAAGAAGAGGCTACGACAAATGAGGAAACAACAACTACGGAGCAAGAAGTAACAACACAGATAGAACCCACACAGTTAGAGGAAACTGTTGTGGATGAATTGATACAAAATGCCCTCAATAAAATGACCATAGAAGAGAAAATAGGGCAGATGTTTATTGCTAACATCGAATTGCTCGATCCAGCCTCACCAGAAAGTTATGATTATCAAAAAATCACAAAGAAAATGAAGGATACACTAAAAAATTATCCCGTTGGTGGAGTGATTTTTTTCTCAAGAAATATTCAAACACCAAAGCAAACAAAGACATTTATTCGCAGATTGCAAAAAGTGAGCAAGTACCCTCTTTTTGTGTCAGTAGATGAAGAGGGAGGAGAGATAGCGAGAATTGCTAACAATCCCAAAATGAAAACGACGAAGTTTCCACCGATGGCGGAGATCGGAGCCACAGGCGATGAGGAAAAAGCCTTTGAAGTTGGAGATACCATTGGAAGAGAAATCCACGCTTTAGGTTTTAATCTCGATTTTGCTCCAGTAGCTGATTTGGAAACCAATCCAGATAGTCCAGAGATTGGAAATCGGGCATTTAGTGATGATCCAGAAGTTGCAGGAAAGATGGTAGCACAGGTGGTAAAAGGGTTGCAGGGACAAAATGTCAGTGCTACATTAAAGCATTTTCCAGGACATGGAAGTGCTTCTGCGGATACCCATAAAGGATATGCCAATATTACACAGTCCATTAAGCAATTGCGAGAAGTGGAGTTCGTTCCCTTTCAAGCGGGAATTGAAGCGGGGGCGGATTTAATCATGGTATCTCATCTCGCCATTACAAGTGTAACGGATAATAAAACCCCAGCTTCCATGTCTTCTCTTATTATTACAGAGATTCTTCGCAATGAATTAGGATATCAAAATTTAGTCATTACAGATGCCCTCAATATGAAGGCGATTACCAAATTTTATACACCAGGAGAAGCCTGTGTAACTGCAATCAATGCAGGGGCTGATCTTCTTCTTATGCCAGAGAATTTAGAAGAAGCCTTTGATGCCGTTTATCAAGCGGTTTTAGAGGGAAAATTGGATGAAAAACGAATTGATGAATCCGTCACAAGAATCTTGAAAATAAAGATTTTAAGAGGCGTGATATCCTTAGAAGATCCCCTTCTTGAGCCAGTGAAGGCAACAGAAGAGGAAGAAGCGACAACTGCTGTTGAGTCCACAACAGAGCAAGAGAAAATGGATAAAAAAAATCCAGAGAAAAAGAAAGAGGTAACAAAAGCTAAGGCTAGTACAACAGAAGAATAGAAGAAAATGTATTGAGCAATCGAACAAAATTGTGCAAAAGTTCCGTTTATTTTTATAAAATTTATATAAATAGACGGGACTTTTTGTATAATTTGAGGAAATTTTAACTTCATATTGTCGAGAGCTATGGAAAAGTGGTAGAATGAAACTGAAAAATCTAAGAAAGAACAGGTGGGAACGATGTCAAAACTTGATTTACTCTATGAAGGCAAAGCCAAAAAAGTATTTACAACAAAGAATCCAGATGTATTAATTGTATCTTATAAGGATGATGCCACTGCATTTAATGGTGAGAAAAAGGGAACAATTGTTGGAAAAGGGGTTGTCAACAATCGTATGACAAACTACATTTTCAAAATGTTAGAGGAAAAAGGGATTCCGACACACTATGTCAAAGAATTAAATGATCGTGAGACAGAAGTGAAAAGGGTTGAAATCGTTCCTCTTGAAGTGATTGTTCGCAATGTGTCTGCTGGAAGTTTTGCTAAAAAACTTGGAATAGAAGAAGGCATTGCATTAAAAGCTCCAACATTAGAATTTAGTTATAAAAATGATGAACTAGGAGATCCATTCATCAATGATTATTATGCAATCGCTTTAGGGATTGCCACAAGAGAAGAGATAGAAAAGATTACAGAACTGGTTTTTAAAATTAATGAAGAGTTAAAAGCATTTTTTGCAGAGAAAGGCATTCGTTTAATTGACTTTAAAGTAGAATTTGGTCGCTATAAAGGTGAAATTATTTTAGCAGATGAGATTTCTCCTGATACATGCCGGCTTTGGGACTTAAAGACAAATGAAAAGCTTGACAAAGATCGTTTCAGAAGGGACTTAGGAAAGGTAGAAGAGGCATACGAAGAAGTATTCAAACGACTTGGAATTTAGAATTTAAAGGAAGCAAAAGAAACTTTGAAATAAGGAGAAACAAGAATGAATGACAAATATCAAAGCCCGTTATCAGAGCGTTATGCGAGTAAAGAGATGCAATATATTTTTTCGCCAGAGATGAAATTCAAAACTTGGAGAAGACTTTGGATTGCATTAGCAGAAGTGGAACATGAACTTGGACTCGGTATTACAAAAGAACAGATTGAAGAGTTAAAGGCTCATAAAGATGATATTAATTATGACGTGGCAAAAGCCAGAGAAAAAGAAGTGCGTCATGATGTGATGTCCCATGTATATGCGTATGGTCAACAGTGCCCAAATGCAAAAGGAATTATTCATTTAGGAGCGACTTCTTGTTATGTTGGAGATAATACGGATGTCATCATTATGACAGAGGCGATGAAACTTGTTCGTAAAAAGCTCCTTAATGTCATCAATGAGCTATCCAAATTTGCCATGAAATATAAAGATATGCCAACACTTGGATTTACACATTTTCAGCCAGCACAACCAACAACAGTTGGAAAAAGAGCTACATTATGGATTCAAGAATTGCAACTTGATTTGGCGGATTTGGAATATATGATCAGCCAGCAAAAATTGCTCGGTTCCAAAGGTACCACAGGAACACAGGCTAGCTTTTTAGAATTATTTAATGGAGATCACAAAACCATTCGAAAGATTGATGGGATGATCGCAAAGAAAATGGGATTTGAAGAGTGTTATCCAGTATCTGGACAAACCTATTCAAGAAAAGTGGATGCTAGAATTTTAAATGTGTTAAGTGGAATTGCTCAAAGTGCTCATAAATTCTCTAATGATATCCGTCTTCTTCAACATTTAAAGGAGATCGAAGAGCCATTTGAAAAGCACCAGATTGGTTCTTCTGCTATGGCATATAAGAGAAATCCGATGAGAAGTGAAAGAATTGCTTCTTTGGCAAATTATGTCATGGTGGATGCTCTGAATCCAGCCATCACATCTGCAACACAGTGGTTTGAAAGAACGCTGGATGACTCTGCCAATAAGAGAATCTCTGTGCCAGAAGCATTTTTAGCAGTGGATGGTATTTTAGATCTGTATTTAAATGTGGTGGATGGACTTGTTGTATATGAAAAAGTCATTACGAACCATTTAATGAAGGAACTCCCATTTATGGCAACAGAGAACATTATGATGGATGCGGTAAAAGCAGGTGGAGATCGGCAAGAACTTCATGAAAGAATTCGTATTCATTCTATGGAAGCTGGAAGAGTTGTCAAAGAAGAGGGTGGAGAAAATGATCTTCTTGAAAGAATTGCAAAAGATGATGCGTTTGGAATGTCGTTAGAGCAATTACAACAGATTATGAAGCCAGAGAATTTTGTAGGTCGTGCCCCACAACAGACAGAAGAGTATATTAAAGAAGTGATTATGCCAATTTTGGAAGAAAATAAAGAAGAACTTGGTTTAACAGCAGAAATTAATGTATAAATTTTAATTAGGAACTAAAAAGACTTTTGTGCAAAGACTGTTTGTACAAGAGTCTTTTTTTATGATATAGTAAATCTGAAAATAGATGAAAAGAAGGTGAAATGTGTGCAAGGCAGTATGGAAGCCTATAAGATTTTTTATTATGTCGCTATGTATGGTGGAATCACCAGTGCAGCAGAAAAATTGTGTATTTCTCAGCCGGCGGTGAGTCAAGCAGTAAAGCAAATGGAGAAAAACTTTGGGGTGCCACTTTTTATTCGAACTCCGAAAGGGACAAAACTGACGACGGAAGGAGAAGTGCTTTATCAGTATGTAAAAGAGGGATATGAAACTATCTTACTCGGTGAAGCAAAATTGCGTGAACTTATGAATTTAGAAGGTGGTGAGATCCATATTGGAGCCAGCGATATGACATTGCGGTATTATCTTTTGCCATATCTTGAAAAATTTCATGAACAGTATCCAAAAATCAAAGTATCCGTTACCAATGGCCCTACTCCGGAAACACTTGCTTATTTAAAAGAAGGAAGAATTGATTTTGGAATTGTAACAGAACCTCTTCAAAAAATGGAGGAATTTCGAGTTAGGAAGGTAAGGGAAATAGAGGATGTCTTTGTGGCTGGAAATAAATTTAAACATTTAAAAAATAAAACGTTCACATATCAAGATCTTTTGCAGTTTCCAATTATTTGTCTGGAACAAAATACTAGCACAAGGGCTTATGTGGATCAGTGGCTGATGAGAAGTGAAGTGAAGTTATGCCCAGAAATTGAACTTGCCACAAGTGATATGATCATCCAGTTTGCACAAAGAAACTTTGGAATTGGATCGGTTGTAAAAGATTTTGCAGTGGAGGCTCTTGCAAAAGGAGAACTTTTTGAATTAAAATTGGAACAGCCCATTCCAGCTCGCTCCATGTGCCTTGTATCCCAAAAAAAGACTTCTGCTTCTTTGGCCGGAAAAAATTTATTCAATATGATGATAGGAGAAAAATGAAATGAAACGAATTATTTTGATGGTATTACGCTGTCTACCTTTTATTCCGTATTGGTTTTACAAATTAGAACGATTAGGAAGAAGTGATAAATTTGATGAAGAAACGAGATATGATTTTTTGAATAAAATGACAACTCATATTAATCGCGTTGGTCGGGTTATTATCCAATCAGATGGACAAGAAAATTTGCCAAAAGAAAGTGGATATATTATGTTTCCCAATCATCAAGGACTATATGATGTGTTAGCTTTCTTAGAATGTCATAAGCGTCCATTTTCTGTTGTGGCAAAACAAGAAGTAAAAAATGTCATTTTATTAAAGCAAGTATTTCGCGTGTTAAGAGCCCAGATGATCGATCGAGAAGATGTGCGTCAGGGACTAAAAGTGATTAAGAAAATGACAGAAGAAGTGTTACAAGGAAGAAACTATATTATTTTTGCGGAGGGAACTCGTTCTAAGAAAGGGAATCAAATTGGCGAATTTAAAGCAGGGAGTTTTAAAAGTGCAATGAATGCGAAATGTCCCATTGTTCCCGTAGCACTGCTTGATTCCTTTGTGCCATTTGATGAAAACAGCATTCGAAAGACAGTGGTTCAAGTGCATTTTTTAGAACCCATTTATTATGAAGAGTATAAGGGAATGAAGTCAAAAGAAATTGCACAGCTGGTAGAAAATCGCATTCGGGAAGCCATTGCGTATTATGACAAAGAAAATATATAATAATAACTTATGTTAGACATAAAGAATATTAATTTTACTTATAATAATCCTTATAGTACAATGAAGTTGAATTCGAAAACAAACTGGTAAAGGAATGAATGGATACATTCAAAGTTTAGGAGGAAAATAGAATGGTAAAAGCAATTGTAGGTGCTAACTGGGGTGACGAAGGTAAGGGAAAGATTACAGATATGCTCGCAAAAGAATCCGATATTGTAATTCGCTTTCAAGGTGGAGCAAATGCAGGACATACAATTATTAATAATTATGGAAAATTTGCACTGCATACATTGCCATCCGGTGTATTCTATGATCACATTACAAATGTCATCGGGAATGGTGTAGCACTGAATATTCCTGTATTATTCAATGAGATAAAGGAACTGACTTCAAGAAATGTACCAATGCCAAAACTTTTAATTTCTGATCGAGCACAAATGGTAATGCCATATCATATTTTATTTGATCAGTATGAAGAAGAGCGTTTAGGTGGAAAATCCTTTGGCTCAACAAAATCAGGAATTGCACCTTTTTACTCAGATAAATACGCAAAAATTGGCTTCCAAGTAAGTGAATTATTTGAAGAAGAAACTCTGCGTGAAAAAGTAGAACGTATTTGCGAAATGAAAAATGTGTTATTAGAACATTTATATCATAAACCATTATTAAATCCAGACGAATTATTTGAAACAATGCTCGAATACCGTAAAATGGTAGAACCATATGTAGGGGATGTATCAGCATTTTTAGATCAGGCAATAAAGGATGGAAAAGAACTTCTCTTAGAGGGACAACTTGGTACATTAAAAGATCCCGATCATGGAATTTATCCAATGGTGACATCTTCTTCCACATTGGCAGCCTATGGTGCAGTTGGAGCAGGAATACCACCATATGAAATTAAAAAGGTTATCACTGTTGTAAAAGCCTATTCTAGTGCGGTTGGAGCAGGAGCTTTTGTCAGTGAAATTTTTGGTGAAGAGGCAGACGAATTAAGAAGACGCGGTGGTGACGGCGGTGAATACGGTGCTACAACAGGTCGTCCAAGACGTATGGGATGGTTTGATTGTGTTGCTTCTCGCTATGGATGCCGTTTACAAGGGGCAACTGATGTGGCATTTACCGTCCTTGACGTATTAGGATATTTAGATGAGATCCCAGTTTGTGTTGCATATGAAGTGGATGGAGAAATCATACATGATTTCCCTACAACAGGAAAACTAGAAAAGGCAAAACCTGTGATTGAAACACTAAAAGGTTGGAAATGCGATATTCGTGGCATTAAAAAATATGAAGATCTTCCAGAAAACTGCCGAAACTATATCGAGTTCGTGGAAGAAAAATTAGGATATCCAATTACAATGATATCCAATGGACCAGGAAGAGATGACATTATTTATCGCTAAGAGGGATTTCTTTAATTTTAAAAAGTTATTTTATAAAGTATTACTAGCAATTTCCACAATCCAGAGTTAAGAAGTTCTAAGTATTCTGAGCTTAGTTTTATAAAAAAACACAATTGCACAGATGTGATCCACTGGAGCTTAGCTGTGCGTCCTTGTTGGTGTTAACAGAATGCTAACAACTTCTAAAACTCTTCCTGAGTCACAAAATTTCTTTCTTGTTGTGGAAATTGTGGATAAGGTTTTTGAAAATAAGTTTTTGATATTTTAATTAGAATGAGGAAGGACTGCCTTGTTGGCTAAATGTGGTTAGCTGGGGCAGTCCTTTTTTAGTATGAGAATAATGAATAGGGGAAATAGAATATTTTTTGTATTTATGGTATAATAAAAATAAAAAACAAAAGGAGCATTAAGATGGAAAATAGAGAATATAAAGATAGTATGTTTAAAGATCTCTTTAGTATTCCAAAAAATTCAGTAGAATTGATTAACGCACTTTTGAATACAGATTATAAAGAAGAGGATATTGAAAATGTCACGTTATCAAATGTGCTGAGGAAAGATATTTACAACGACCTAGCATTTTTGACAAAAGAAAATGAATTAATTGTGTTAATTGAACATCAATCAACGTTAAACTGTAATATGCCACTTCGTATGTTGTTGTATTTGGTGGATGAGTATAAGAGAATTATTGATGCAAATGATTTAAACCTATATCGTAATACATTGATTTCTTTACCAACACCCAAATTTTTTGTAATTTATACAAATGAACAGGCACAAGAACAGCAAGTATTAAAACTTTCTGATTGTTTTCAAGGGGAAACGTCATTTGAACTAGAAGTCGTATGCTATAATATTTTAAAGTCCAATATTCTTAGTGAAAAATCAAAAACAATTCAGGAATATGCAACCTTCATTCAGTTAGTCTTTACTTACTTAAAAGAAAGAATAAGTTTGAAGCAGGCGATTGAGAAAGCGATGGAGGATTGTCAAAAATCCGGAACATTAGAAAGCTATTTAAAAAATAGAAGAAGTGAGGTGTTTGATATGTTGGCATTAGAGTTTGATATTGATAAATTACAAGCTGCGAGCTATGCGGACGGAATAGAAAAGGGAAGAATAGAAATGATAAAAGCCTTTTATGAATCTGGAACTTCTATTGAGGATATAGCAAGAGCGACTAAAGTGTCAAAAGAAGAAATTTTAAAAATTGTTAAAGGAGAATAAGAGATGTTGGGGTGGTTTTCCGCTCCAACATTTCTTAGTTTACATGAAGGCAACGAGTCAGAAACGCGTTTCTCATTGTTGTGGTATTGTTTGGAGTATTTGGAAATGGACACAAAGAATGAATAACATACAAGTGTGTGGAAAGGAAATTGTAGAAAAGGCTGAAAATATATGTTATAGTTCAAAAGTATTAATGCTTTTGGCAGTTATTAAACGAGATAAGAGGTGCTAATGACAATGGATTTACTTTTGAGAAAATGCACTGAGAAGGATGTCAGTATTAAGCCGATGTTCAAGGTAAAATATGATGATGTCGGAGCATATGATCTATTGTTTCCATCTTGTAGTAAAGAGATATATGATTTCTTTTATCAGAATGGAGAGGGACACTCAAATTGCCTTGATAATCTTAATACAGCGTTTGGTACAAGCAGAACGATTATCCATCCGGTAAATTTATTTATGAATACAAGGATTGGAACAGATAGTAAAATTGTTTGCAGTAATTCTGCGTACAGAATGGAGGAGCTGAAGCCAAATCATATTATGATAGCAGATGAAAAATTATTGGATGAAGTGTATTAGCAATGAGGTAGTGCTATGTCAAGGATATTTATGGAAGATAAAAAGATTTCTGTTGTTATACGCAAATTTTATGATTCTTTACATTATTTGTATTTATTGGATAAATTAAAACCAGTAGAATATATTTATATATTAGAATATCCAAGTGGTGACATGATAACTCGTAAAAGAGTGAGAAACAAATTGAAACTTGAGTTGCCATTTATGTTACAAGAAAATATTGGAACAGGTAGAAACCTCATTGAAAAGATAGAAGTGCTTTCTATCGAAGAATGGAATTGTGATGCAAATTATGGTAAATATCCGATTTATCCAATATCTAGCACAGAGAACGAGAGAGAATAATATAAATTGGAAAAGATTATAGGTGTGAATAAAATGAAAATTATAGACGGTAGCAATTATTTAAAAGAAGTAAAACAGCTAATTATAGAATATACAACGTTTCTAAATCGAGATTTATCATTCCAAAATTTATCCGATGAATTGGAACACTTAAAAGAAAAGTATACAAAACCTAATGGAGAATTATTAGTTGCTATAACGGAAATAGGTGAAGTAGTAGGATGTGTAGCTTTTTATGAGCATACAAGAAAACGTTGTGAAATGAAACGGCTTTATGTAAAGAAAGAATATAGAAATCATAAGATAGGTTATGAGTTGGTGAAGAATATTATAGAATTGGCGAGAAAAGATGGTTATAAAGAAATGGTATTGGATACGATTCAGCCATTAAAAAGTGCAATTCATCTATATAGGAAGTGTGGATTTCGGGAAATAGAATCATATTATGAGAATCCAATGGAAGATGTGATTTATATGGGAATGAAGCTGTAAGTAAATATAAAATGATGGAATGAAAGTGAAGTGAAAAACTATCAAAAATATGCTATAATAAAACTATCTATATTTAATACATAGGACAAAGACTAACAAACAAGAAAGGAGCAATTACCTATGATTTTAGCAGTTACTTACGAAAACGGAAATGTATTTCAACATTTTGGACACTCAAAACAGTTCAAATTATATGAAGTGGAAGATAACAAAGTCGTATCTTCCAAAGTGATTGACACAGAAGGAAGTGGTCATGGAGCATTAGCAGATTTCTTAAAAACTCGCAACGTAGAAGTTTTGATCTGTGGTGGTATTGGACAAGGTGCAAAAAATGCTTTAGCAGAAGCGAACATCCAATTGTTCGGTGGAGTTGTTGGAGTTGCCGATGACTGTGTGCAGGATTATGTAGCAGGGAAGTTACAGTACAATGCGGATGTGGCTTGTAGTCACCATGATCACGACCATGACCATGAAAACTGTGCTAGCCATGATGACCATGAATGTGGTCACCACTGCGGAAATTAAGTTCATATAGAAACGATAATACGATAAGAAAAGGTATTGGAAAGATGAAATTCCGATACCTTTTTTCGTATAGACAATGGGGATTCTTCTATAACAGAATTTATTTTTTTGGGTTCTGTATAGAAAGAGGGAATGTTAACCATAATATATATTTATTAACATATAAAAATATATAATTTTATTTTATTGTTATAATCTGCTATATTGAGTAAGCAATGAAAATAGAAAAGGGGAAAGAAATTATGAGTAAAGTAAAAGAAAATTTTGCAGGAGTGATTTTTTGTTTGGTAATTGCGATACCGGCATGGTTTTTGGGAAAATTACTTCCTGTTGTGGGAGGACCAGTTTTTGCGATTTTAATTGGAATTGTATTAGCATTGTTTATTAAGAAAACAGAAGCATTACAGCCAGGTGTAAAATATACATCAAAAAAGATTTTGCAGTATGCCGTTATTTTATTGGGATTTGGAATGAACCTTGCTGATATTTTAGCAAAAGGAAAACAATCTCTTCCAATTATTATTTTAACAATCTCTACATCACTGATTATTTCCTATGTATTATGTAAAGCATTACATATTCCAAGAAAAATATCCACACTAGTTGGTGTAGGTTCTAGCATTTGTGGTGGTTCTGCTATCGCTGCCACAGCTCCAGTCATTGACGCAGATGATGAAGAGATTGCACAGGCGATTTCTGTTATCTTTTTATTTAATATTATTGCAGCCTTAATTTTCCCACAGCTTGGGGCAATGCTCGGTTTAAGCAACGAAGGCTTTGGTATTTTTGCTGGTACAGCTGTTAATGATACTTCCTCTGTTACTGCCGCTGCTTCTGCTTGGGATGGCATTCATGGCACTGGGGTAGAAGTATTAAATCAAGCGACCATTGTAAAATTAACAAGAACATTGGCGATCATTCCAATTACTCTTGTGTTAGCAGTGATGGAAATGAGAAAAGCGAAAAAAGAGGGAACATCTTCAGGTGCTACATTCAGCTTGAAAAAAATCTTCCCATTCTTCATCCTATTCTTTGTATTAGCTTCTGTTGTTACAACGGTATTTTCTCTTCCAACAGCGGTTACAGCACCATTAAAAGAATTGAGTAAGTTCTTTATTGTTATGGCGATGGGTGCCATTGGGTTTAATACGGACATTGTAAAACTTGTAAAAACAGGTGGAAAACCAATCTTTATGGGATTTTGTTGTTGGGTTGGAATTGCCGTTGTCAGCCTTGCTATGCAACACGTCCTTCATATTTTCTAATGTTAGTGATGGATATAAAAAATCTCTACACGGACTTAAAAAGTTCATGTAGAGATTTTTTTCGTTAAGAACCTAAAACAGATTCAATCGTATCCAATAATGCCTTATTTTTTTCTGGACTCATAAGGCAAAAACGGAAATAGTAAGGAGAAAGCCCTTCAAATGTAACGCAATCTCGAATCATAAGTCCTTTGCGAATACAATGGTCAAAGAGATCAGAAGCAGTCATATCTTCCCGTACTATTTTGCATAAAATGAAATTTGCCTTTGGTTCAAAATAGGTGACATTTTTCATAGTAGAAAGGCGTTCGCAAGCCAGTTTTCTTTCTGAGGAAATAAGTTCTTTTGTTTTCTTTATGTAGTCAGAATCAGAAAACATCACTTCTCCAGCTAAAGAAGCAAGGGAATTAATTGTCCACGGATTTTTTTCTTTTTTTATGTAAGAAAGTAGTTCTTGATTGCCACAGATGGAATAACCAAGACGGAGTCCTGGAGAGGCAAAAAATTTGCTGATTCCGCGAAGGACAACAAGATTATCGAATTGTTTTGTCAATGGAACGGAAGTGATATGCTCCATATCATCGGAAAATTCCACATACGTTTCATCCACAACAACAAAAATCTGATGTTCTTTACAGTAAGAAAGAATTTCCGTCATCATCTCAGAAGAAAGAGCCGTAGACGTTGGATTATTTGGATTACAAATAATAAGCAAGTCAGCATTTTGAGCAAGTTGAGTTTTTAACTGATCGAGATGAAGAGTAAATTGATCTTCTTCTTTTAAAAAGTGAAATTCACAGATTCCTCCAGATAGTGTGATTTCTCTTTCATATTCTGAATAGGTAGGGGCGATTAATACCGCTTTTTTTGGATGGTGGAGTCCGATAAATAAGGAAATAAGCTCTGTTGCTCCATTTCCAACTAAAATGGATTCATAATCTGCATTGACATAAGAGGCAATTGCTTTTCTAAGAGCTGTATATTCTCGATCGGGATAGGACGTTACCACATCAATATTTTGTGCTAATTTATCTTTCATCAAAGGAGAAATGCCAAGAGGGTTCACGTTGGCACTAAAACTTGTAATCTCTTCTTTTTTAATATGATAAATTTCTTCAATTTTTTCAAGATCGCTTCCATGAAAATGTTCTTTTGGTTTCAACATTGAGATAACCCCTTTTCTGTTTTGATTTGTGTTATTGTTCTTTATTATAATACAAAATGTTCCAAGAAGGAAGTGGCAATATCACCGACATTTTCTTTTGATAAGGATGATAGATAGTGTTCCGAAAATGAAGGTGAAGAAACAAGCAGAGGCAGTTAATATCCCGTATTCTGCCACGGAAAGTGGATTGCTATTGTTTGAATTCATGGCAAGAGGTATGAGGGAGAATGGATTAAGATAGGGAATGTCTTTGGATAAGAAAAATAATCCACTGATTCCTCCGACAAAGGCAACTCCAATTGGCACAGTAAAACTTTTAATGAGAATAGAAAGAAATAACGTGCAAGTGGCAAGAGGAATGGTTGCTATGATACTTCCAAGAAACCATAGTCCTGCTTCTTTTGGAAAAAGATTTGGTAAATCGAAGATAATGTTTCCACTGATTCCATACAAGAAAAAGAGAAAGCACAAGGAACAAAGCATAAGGGATAAAAGAACAATCAGTTTTGTAATATAAAAAGAGCAAACGGAAATGGGACTTGATAAAATCGTTTTCCAGTTGTTGTGTAGCGTTTCCATTCGGCAAAGATAAGCGGAATAGACAGCGGACATGGTAGGATAAAAGAAAAAAGAAAAGAAGAGAGTGTATTGTGTCCAAAGATCATACCAACCGTCTTTTAAAATTTCTGTATTCATCCAATAATTTCCGCTTCCCATAAAAGCGGAGAGAAGTGGAAGTAAAAAAACAGGGAAAAAAATATGGCTTCGTTTTAATTTTAAAAATTCACTTTTTAGCATAATAGTTCCTCCTAAAATTCTCTTTTACAAAATTCACGAATCCCAATGATATAAAACAGGATACAAGCTCCAATTATGATAATGGAAGGAAGAATCGGAAATGCTCGATAGGTAAAGGTTAAGTCTTTATTAGAGTAATGAGGCACTACAACTGACAGTTCATGATAATAAGTAAAGAGAAATAGCCGACTTACAATGGGTGGAAATAAGGTGCTTAAAAATCCGATAAAGCCAAAGAAAAGTCCTACAATCAGAGCGAGTAAGTGATTTTCAAATTTCATACAAAAAAATAAGTTGAATAGGGCAAGGGCACTTGTTACAAGAAATACATTAAGAAAATGCCATATTTCCCAGTGGGGATATAGGATGGAATTATTCATTACTTTTTCATAAATGCTAATGAATAAGATTTGTAAAAGTGCAATGAGGGTAGAAAATATAAGCATCGTACAAGTTTTGAGCCGATACAAAACTTTTGGTTCAATTCGGATGAGTAAAAGGCGATATGTGTTTTCTTTGCTTTCTAAATCGGTAATTCGTCCTGCTAGTACAGCGAATAAAACAGGGAGAATTAAGCTGTTTAAAGTAGCGATGTTGTATTCAAAAACTCCGAAAAATAGCTTAGGAGAATGATCGGATAAAAAATTGTTCATCGCCCATGCAACCCATAGGAGTTGGATAGCAACACCTAAGATAAGAGTGGAAAATAAAAAACGATGGCGATATTTTTTTAGCTCGGATAAAAAATAGTGTTTCATAAACTCACCGCCTTTCCTGTTAATTCTAAAAATAGTTGTTCCAAATTTTTTTCCCGTTCTTCAATTCGATAGATGGTGATGGAATGGGCGTGAAGATATTCGTTAATCTTAGGAATTTCTTGTTCTTTTAAATTAGAAAATAAGAGGTAGCCATCTAAGATTTTAGGGGAATATTTCGTGTTCTCAAAACATCGTAATGAAAATTCTAAATCGTCTGTGCGATAAGCAATGACATGAGAGTTCTGCTCATGAAGATGAGCCAGTGAGTCTTGATAAATGAGAGAGCCATTGGAGATAATTCCGAGTCCATTGGCTGTTTGTTCAATTTCTGACAGAAGGTGACTAGAAATAACAATTGTCATTCCATATTGCTGAGGAAGGGATAAAAGTAACTCACGCATTTCAGTAATGCCGGAAGGGTCAAGACCGTTGGTCGGTTCATCCAAAATGAGAAGTTTTGGTTCATTTAATAATGCCATTGCGATTCCAAGACGTTGTTTCATTCCAAGAGAGAATTGGGATACTCGTTTATTCTCCTGTTTTCTAAGGCGAACGATGGAAAGGACTTCGTCAATACGACTTTTTTTCACCTGTTGTAAAGAGCATAAAATGCTTAAATTCTCTCTTGCGGTTAAATGTCCGTAAAAAGACGGAGATTCGATTAAAGCTCCTACATTTTTTAAAATGGAGAGGCGATTTTTGGCGTTCCATTCCATGCCAAACATGGTAATTGTGCCAGAAGTTTTTGGGGTAAGACCGAGCAACATTTTTAATGTTGTCGATTTTCCAGCACCATTAGGACCAAGAAATCCATAGATACAAGAAGAGGGAACTTTTAAATTTACGTGATCTACGCGATTTACATTTTGATATTGTTTGGTGAGATTGGTTGTTTCTATTATATAATCATTCTGTTTCATGGTTCATTCCTCCTAGAGTTTTATTTTCTTATGAGAAAAGCATAGCAAAGAAACCTTAGAGCAATCTTTAACCAACCTTAACAGAACCTTAAATATGAAGAACAGATGACAAAAGAAGTAAAAACTATGATACACTAAAGGTAAAAATACACGAAAACAACACAAAGAAAAAGGGAGTTAGGAGGAGAAACGGATGGAAATAAAAGACTGTAAAATATTAATTGTAGAGGATGAGAAAGAGATTTTATATCTTATAGAATCCATTTTAAGAAAAGATGGATTTACAAGAATTTTTCTGGCAAACAGTGTGGAACAAGCACTTCATGAGTTGCGAGGAAATCAACCGGATTGCTGTATTTTGGATGTGATGTTGCCAGATGGAGATGGCTTTTCTTTGTTGTCACAGATTCGTATGACATCAAAAATTCCCGTTCTCTTTTTAAGTGCTAGAGGAGAAGAAGAAGATCGCATCTTAGGTTTAGGACTTGGGGCGGATGATTATATTGTGAAACCGTTTGTACCAAAAGAATTGACTTTGCGTTTAAGAGCTGTATTGACGAGGGTGTATGATCATATGGAATATAAAGAGCAACAAAAGCCCATTGTTTTCATTGGAAACGCACAGATCGACTTCAATCAAGGAACCATTAAAAGAGGGGGAGAAGAATTTTCTATGACAGCAAAGGAATACGCTCTTTTGTATAAGCTATGCGAAAATAAGAATCGAATTGTTACCTATGACAGTTTGTGTCAGTTTGTATGGGGAGATGGGTATTACGGGTACGAAAATACATTGATGGTACATATTAGAAAATTAAGGGAAAAACTAGAAGAAGATCCGTCACATCCTGTTCATTTAAAGACAGTTAGAGGGTTAGGGTACCAAATAAAACAGTGATGTAAGAAGTGATTTTTTCTATCTATCGTTGTGCATCTTGAAAGAAAAGAGGAGAAGAGGATGAGAAAAAAGAAGAGAACCCATCAAATGCCAGTTATTGTCAAAATGTCCATGCTCATATTTGCAATTTCCTTGATGATGCCCATATTCAATTTCTCTATTTATGGGAAACTAGCACCTAAGGA
This sequence comes from uncultured Eubacteriales bacterium, assembly GCA_949284175.1. Taxonomy (GTDB): domain Bacteria; phylum Bacillota; class Clostridia; order Lachnospirales; family Lachnospiraceae; genus Scybalomonas. The sequence goes on along the minus strand of CASDVE010000015.1, from coordinate 30,741 downwards.
AACAATGAATGGAGTGACAACGGTAAATCTATGGAAACAATTTACTTACACTCCAAAAGAATTAAGTGAAAAGTTCAGCAAAGATTGGATGCAGGATAAAAAGATAAGCAAAGAAAATATAGCATTTTTGAAAGAAAAACAAATTTTTGCCATGTTTCTTGATGAAACAGGAGAGATTGTGTGGCAAGAACGAGTTCCAAAATCACTTCAAAAAAAGTACACCATACAAGAAGTAGCAAAGCTGAGTCGATATTATTATCACGATTATCCAACCTTTACATGGGAGGCAGGAAAAGAATTATTAGTGCTTGGCTATCCAAAAGATTCTATTTGGAAGTATCAGATTATTTACCCAATTCAAGAATTACAAGTCTTTTTTTCATGGCTAGTATTTACGGTTTTAGTTGACTTTTTGATCATCGTATTTCTTGGATTTTGTATGGAGTGGATTCATCAAAAAAAGATGAAAAAGCGGGATAAGACCGATGAGGCAAGGGCGGAATGGATTCGATTTATTTCCCATGATATTCGAACACCCCTTACGTTGATTTTAGGATATGCGGATTCCTTATCAGAAGAAGATGGAATTTCTACCAATGGAAAAAGAGAAGCACAAATGGTAAAAGCACAAGCTATGCGAATCAAAGAACTGGTGTCGGATTTAAACTTGACAACGAAGTTAGAATATCAAATGCAGTCTTTTTATTGGGAGAAATTTCGGATAGCACCGATGCTTCGGGAATTGTTAAGTGAGCTAGTGAATGAAGGATTGCTTGATCTTCATCCTGTTGATTTAGAAGTGGAGCAGGAAGTTGAAAATTATTATATAGAAGGGGACAAAAAATTGATCAGTCGGGCTATTTATAACTTAGTTCAAAATAGCGTAAAACATAATCCTAGTGGCTGTGAAATCAAGATCTTTTGTAGGAAGAAAAAGAAATGGTTGCAGATCGTAGTGGAGGATGACGGAGAAAAAGAAGTGGATATAAAAGCTCTCCCTCATGCAAGAGGTCTTGGATTAAGAATTGTCTTTCAAGTGGTAAAAGTCCATAGAGGAAAGTTGATTTTTACAAAAGCAAATCCTCATGGATTTCGGACAGAATTATACTTTTTAAAAGCCAAGGAAAAAGGTCGATTTCTGTGACTCCATGCCAAAATATCTTTGTTTTTTTAGGAAATGCTGATATAATGGAATGGAATATTTGATAGGAAGTATTCCTTCTAAGGAATCCATCATGATAGATAGGGGATTACAGCTCATAGATAAGTGAAATAGGCAGGTGAGAGATGAATGAAAAAAAAAATATGGCAAATGTCAGAAGGGAAATTTGACTATAAAAAGCCAAAGATAGAGCTTTCTGTGGAAACGATACTGTTTGAAGTGAAGGAAGGGGGAATCTTTGAAGGAGAATTTCAAATTTTCTCCAAAAATGAAGAGCTAGTAAAAGGATTTGTGATCTCAACCAATCCTTGTATGGGCATTCTTTCAGAACCTAACTTTGTATCAGAAAATTATACAGTATCGTATCGATTTGATGGGGCAAACTGTGAAGCGGGACAAAAAGAAAGTGGACAGTTTATCTTGATTACAGATGGTGGAGAATTTTCCATTCCATATGAAGCTACGATTCGAGAAACTTACTTAACAACAAGTATGGAAGAGGTAAAAGATTTATCAGAATTTGCACAGTTTGCAATGGCACATAAAGAAGAGGCTCTTTCCTTGTTTTATTCCACAGAATTTGAAACAATGCTTTTAAAAAAGAATAGACAGCATAGACTAGTATATCACGCTTTGATAGACAGCAGAAGCCATGCACAGGCTATGGAAGAATTTTTAATTTATCTTCAAAAAAAAGCTCCTGTCCGTTTGACACCGCTTGAGTCCTCCATTCAAGTGACAAAAGAAGTACAACAATATGAATTGGAGGTTCAGGCAAGTGGAGATGGCTATGTAGGAGCTATTATCAAATCTGGTAGTGCCTATATTCATTTGGATAAAGAGATTTTACATGAAGAAGATTTTATCAATCAAGTAGCAAAGATTACTTTTACGGTTTCAGAAAAGAGCCGTTCCATTCACAATTGGGAAGTGGAATTGCAAATTTTATGTGGAAATCAGACAGTAAAAGTTCCAGTTGTCTATGATGCGTTGGAAGAGGGAAAAAAAGAAAGAGAAGACCTTCGTAAAAAAAGACAGTGGAAAAGAACAATGGTTTTACTCTATGAAAACTGGTTTCTTTATCGAACGAATCATTTATCCGTAGAGTATTATAAAAGGAATGAGAGAAACCTCGCTTTGGAATTACAAAAGGCAGAAGACGGAAGAAAGGTGACCTTGCCAGAAGATTATTATGTTCATTTGCTGAATCGTATTCCAGAGGAAGCAGGACAAGATCGAGCAAAAAGGAAAAAGGCATTGCTTGCCCTTTATAAAAGTGGATTCCACAGCCCTTTTCTTTATTATGAAATGCTAAAAGATATGAACGAAGAAACAGAGCTGTTGACAGAACTTGGGGATGCAGAAGTATCCGCATTAAAATGGGGATGCCGTTATCAGTTTGTTTCCATGCGTTTACTGGATCGGTTTATGCAGTTGACAGCCCATGAAAAACAATTTTCTTTAAAAGTGTTTCATCTTGCTGAGAAATTTTATGAGCAAGAGCCGTTAAAAGAATATTTGAGTATTTTATGCAGTATTTTAATAAAAGGGGATCGCATGGAACAAAAATACCACAAATATTATGAGATGGGCATTCAGGCATCGTTGAAGCTCATCGGTCTATGTGAAGCATTTATTCGTAGCATGGATCACAGTGAATATGGCATCATTCCTCGTTCTGTTTTACTTTATTTTGTGGATGCAGAGCCTCTTCCAGATACGGAAAGAGAATATTTATTTGCCAATATTTTATATCATGAGCGAGAATATGAGGGCATTCTTTACCAATATGGTGAAAAAATACAAAGTTTTATAAAAGAACAGATGAAGAAAGGAAAGATCAGCAAAGATTTATTCTATCTATATCGCAGGAATTTTGAACATATTTTAATCAGTGAGGAAATGCTTTCTAGTTTGCCGGGAATTTTATTTAAGAAAAAATTGGTTTGTCGGCATCCTTTGATTACAGGAGCAATTCTCTATCATCAAGAAACAAGAAAGGTAGATTATGTACCACTTGTTAATCAGATGGCATATATTGATCTATATACGGATCAATATCAGGTTGTATTGCTGGATCAATTGGGAAGACGTTATGTAAATTCTATTCCCTTTGATTTACAACCGTTGTTTGAAGATGACCGTTATATGCGTCTTTGCTATGAGTACAATAAAGAGCATCCGATGCTTCTTTACCGATTAGGACGGCATACTTTAAAGCATGGGCAGTCGGATGCAAGGGCGATGAGTGTTGCAAAGGCGGTGCTTACACTTCCAGACGTTGATGAAGATTTCTACTGGGATTCTTTAAAATTAATCATTGATTACTACTATGAAAACTATGAAGGAGATTTACTGGAAGAGTATTTAAAGAAGGTAGATCTTTCCTCCTATGAGGGAAAAAGCCGATGCGAGTTATTAGAATATATGATAGAACGAAAGATGTATGCACCTGTTTTACATGCCGTTGAAGAATATGGTTTTCATGGTATCAATCCTCAGAAAATATTGCGATTAGCTTCCTATTTGCTAAAGAGCGAAGCTGTAAAAGAGGATATCTTATTGCTTCAGATGTGTATGTATGCGTTCCGAAATAATCGGTATGATACGTATTCTTTGGAATATTTAGGAAAATTTATGATCAGTTCTTTAAAAGAAATGCTTTCCATTTGGAAAACGGCATTTGAAAATTCCATTTGCATTCATGAGCTAGAAGAAAATATACTGGCACAGAGCTTATTTGAAGAGAACATTTGTGAGGAACTATTTCCTGTGTTTGGGTCATTTTTTGAACGAAATGGAACTAGCGTCCTTGGAAGAGCGTTTTTACGATATGTGAGCTATGATAGTTTTGTGAAAGAGTGCATATTTCCAGAAGAGTTTTATCGGGTGCTGAAATCAGCTATTTTAGAAGGGCGATTATCGGATGATTTTAGCAAAATGTCACTTTTATATTATTTATCAGAACAAACTCAGATTGAGGAAGAGCTCATACCTTGGATACAAAAGGCAATTCAAGAATTTTTAATTCAAGGAATGGTTATGCCATTTTTTAAAAATTTTTCCGCTCTTATTGCTTTGCCATCAGATATTATCATTCGAAAATATCTTTGTTGTCGTGGGGAACGAGATGGTTATTATTATGTTAGATGCAGTTTAAAAACACTTGGAATGAATCAAAAGGAACGCGTGAAAGAGATAAAAATGAAAGAGATTATGCCGGGAATCTATACAATGGATCTGGTTGTCTTTGATCATGAAGAAGTGAAGTATTCCATTTGGCAAAGAACCAAACAAGCAGAACGCATGATCACCATGAAGACGTTATGTTCGGAACAGACGCTTCCAAGTCATAAGGAAAGTAGATTTGATGTATTAAATCAGATTTTAAATAGCCAGTATGAAGGAGAGGATGATCAGATTCAGACTCTTGCCAAAGACTACATAAAAAAAACACAGCTTATGGACTGTGAATGGACATTATTGTAAGAGAGGAACGATATGGAAACAATCAAACAAGAAAATCTGCTCAGCATGGACATCAGCACAGCCTTTACGCAGATAAGCTATCGAGTTGATGGAATGGAAGAACCCATATCTCATGAAGAAAGGGAGGGGGATTTTTGCATTCCAAATATTTTGTTTTATGGAGAGAAAACAAAAAAATGGTATGCAGGTTATAAGGCTTTGAAAAAGCAAGAGGAAGAAGAAGGTGTTTTAGTAAAAGATTGGGAACAGATGTGGAAGAAAGAAGAGAAAGTTGTAATTCAAAAAGAAATCTATAAAGTGAAGACTCTTTTTGTAAAACTCCTCGCTCTCCATATTAAAAATTTAGACATCGGCAATCAATTTGCCCGCATTGTTGTTACATCAGATGATAAAGAGTTACTTTTTGAAGAGATGGAGGGAATGTTAAAGAAGGAGTTAAAAACAAAAGAGTTTCTTTTTTATCGAATTTCTCATAAAACAGCCTTTACAGCTTTTGCTCTTCATCAAGAAGAATGTAGCGGAGTGAGAAATGTTGGGTTGTTTGAATACTATGGTGATGAAATCCGCTATCAGTATCTTGGAAGAACACCAGCAGGGGATATGCTCCAAGTCCAGACATTTTCTTTGTCAGAAGAATTGGAACAGACAAAGGGGGAAGATAAGGATGAGAAATTTGCCACGATGGCAGTGAATATCTTTTATCGCCATAAAACTCCAATTGTCTACCTGACAGGAGATGGATTTGAAGGAGAGTGGATGGAGAAGACATTAAAGGTGCTTTGCCATAATCGAAGAGCCTTTGTTGGTCAGAATCTGTTTACAAAAGGAGCCTTTTATTTTGCTGTGGAAGAGGGAGAAAAACGAAATCCAAAATTGTTGGCGCAAGGATTATGTCTTTATGACATTGGGCTTGCGGTCACAATAAAAGGACAGCAGAGTTTTGCACCGGTTCTTGGTGGTGGCTGTGATTGGTATGGGAGAAAAAATTCTGCACAGATGATGTTAGAAGAGGGCAAACAAATTGAAGTGATCTATCAGAATTTGCGAACCAAAGAATTAGAAAAAGAAATTATGGAGTTACATGGAATGCCAAAACGCCCTCCTATGACGACAAAAATTGAGATGGAAATTGCCTATACATCCGATTGTGAAGGATATATTAAAATAAAAGATTTAGGATTTGGAGAATTATACCCTTCTTCTCATCAAATTTGGGTGAGGAAATTTTCATTGGATTCTTAAAGGAAAGGAGGCGTGTGGATGGGAAAAGTAATATTATGTGAAACAAAAACCGCTAAAAAACCGTTTTGTTTTTCGGTAACTGGACAAAACTTTTATTCCTATGAGGAATTTTGTTATTATATCTGTCAGTATCCCGCTTTGTTTCAAGAAGACTTTGTAACAGAAGAACTCATCTCTTGGCTGGCAAAAGAGGTTGGAGCTATCTCGCTTGCTGAAAAGTTGAGTTATTTAAAGAGGGAGCAGGTACAAAGCCGTTCTTTTGTCTTAACAATTTTAGAAGCGTATCCATATTTGAGTGCCAAGTCAATAAAAGAAGTCATTGAAAGGCTTGACTTATTGAAATTAAAAGAAGATTGGGTTCAAAAAAAATATTATGCAGATGCTCTATATCGAGCAGGTTGTCCAAAACAGGCAAAGAAAATTTATGATCATCTTGTGGATGAAATTCCTGATACAGAAGAAAATAAAAAATGGATTGGAGCAGTATGGCATGGAAGAGGAAGTTGTCTTGCAAAGGATATGCAGTATCAAGAAGCCTCTATTAGTTTTCAAAAGGCTGTGGAATTTGGCGGATATGAGCAGTCAAGGAAAAATTATTGGATGACACTTTATTTTTTAGGAAATCAAGAGGCGATAAAAGAAGATATTGCAAATGCGAATTTGCCAATTGAGAAATTTTCGGAGTTTCTTGAAGAGATGGAACGGAAGGAAGAACGAATAAAAGACTATAAAGATTATCAAAAATTGGAACGAGCGTTTCAACTAAAGGCACAAGGCTATACAAAAGAATATCATAAAAAAATGAGAGAACTTACGACAAAGTGGAAACAAGACTATCGAGATGAAATGAAATAAGAATAGGAAATACCAAAAAGAGAAAGCGAGGATAAAATTTCATGCAGATAAAAGAGTATGAAAAGGATATGGATATTCTATGTGATCGCATTGGAGAGGCCTCGTTTTGTATTAAAGAAATGCTAGAAAAGCAGTCTGAATTCAATACATACAAGAAAGACTTTAAAATCATTGCGAGATTGCGTGGAGAAGAGAAAAAAACAATTTTATCCATGATCAGTGCTATGCTCATTGTCGATCCCAATTATCGGGATGGGAATGAGAAGATGTCAAAGATTACCTATGGTATCTTTCGAACGTATGAAAAAGAACAAGAAGAGGATGCAAAGGAGTTAAAGAGATTAGAAGAGGAACAGTTAAATCGCAAGATCGATCAAGAGCGTATAGAACAAGAGAGAACAGAATTAAGCAATAAGAGAAAAAAATTGCAAGATCGAGATATCTTATATCGTTTTGAATCCATAAGTATTGGAATTATGATGATAATAAGTTGTGGTATCTATCTCTATTTGCATAAGCTATATGAGTTTGCTTATGAGTTGCCCATTGCTTTTACGATTTTGGTCGGTGTTGCACTCATTTTTACATTCTTTCAATTAAGAGTTGGAATTCGGAAAAAACAAAAGTGGTTAAAAAAGCAAGATAGACGGTTTCAAGCTCTTCAAGAGGATGACAAAATCCAAGAAGTTCGAAAGAAGTTACGATTGGAGGAGTTATATTTAAAATATGCTGTGAACAGTTATCGGGAAATGCAAGAACTCCATGAAAAATACGAAGAAGAAAAAACAGGGATTCAAGAAAATTCCTTAAAAGCCATACAGGTTGGAATCTTAGAAGCACTGAAAAGACGAGGAATTGAACATGCGGAATTTTTCATAAATTTTCCATCCAGTTTTATAGAGTCAGAGGAACTTGGTTATATAAAAGACTATATTGATAAAAGGCAAGAGAGCATAGAAGATGGGGTGTATTTCTACATTATGGGACAAAAAGAAGATATGAAACAAATGAATGAATTAATAAAAAAACATCCTAATTTAAAAACATATGCACAGACAGCATTAGAAGGATATGGTATTGAAGTATAAATTTACTCTTGACATCTTTCAAACAATTTTATACTATAAATAATAGATCCAATGGAACGATGATAAAGAAATCTTTCGTTCTGTTTTAGGACGAGTTATGTGATAACATGAAATGTGAAGAGAAAGAGGAGTATTCCAAAAGTCCTTATAAAGAGAGAAATATCCATAGGCTGAAAGGTATTTTTAAGAAGAGTTGGAAGAAGGTAGCTTTTGAACAGCATATCTGAACAAAGGAATGATATATTCAAAGTAGGATATGACGGCAATGCCCCGTTATAGGCAAAGAGATAATAACAACTTCAAGAAGTCGTTGTTATTAAAATAAGGTGGTACCGCGCGATAGCGCCCTTTGTTTTCGGACAAGGGGCTTTTTTTATGTTAAAGGAGAAAGAAAATGGCAAAAGAATTAGAAAAGACATATAACCCTCAAGAAATTGAGGAAAGAATTTATAAAAATTGGATGGATAAAAAATACTTTCATGCGGAAGTGGATAAGAGCAAGAAACCATTTACAATTGTGATGCCACCTCCAAATGTAACAGGACAGCTTCATATGGGGCATGCACTTGATAACACCATGCAGGATATTTTAATTCGTTTTAAAAGAATGCAAGGATATAGTGCATTATGGCAACCAGGAACAGACCATGCTGCCATTGCCACAGAAGTCAAAGTGATTGAGAAATTAAAATCCGAAGGAATCGATAAAGAAGATCTTGGAAGAGAAGGCTTTTTAGAAAAAGCATGGGAATGGAAAGAAGAATACGGTGGAAGAATTATCAATCAGTTAAAAAAGATGGGATCTTCTGCTGACTGGGATAGAGAACGTTTTACAATGGATGAGGGATGTTCTAAGGCTGTTGAAGAAGTATTTATTAGATTATACGAAAAAGGCTATATTTACAAAGGCTCAAGAATTGTAAACTGGTGTCCAGTATGCCAGACTTCTATTTCTGACGCCGAAGTAGAGCATACCGATCAAGCAGGACATTTTTGGCATATTAACTATCCAATCGTAGGAGAAGAAGGAAGATTCATTGAGATTGCCACAACAAGACCAGAAACCTTATTAGGAGATACTGCCATTGCCGTTCATCCAGATGATGAAAGATACGCTGATTTAATCGGTAAGATGGCAGAACTTCCACTGTGTAACCGTCAAATTCCAATCATTGCAGATTCCTATGTGGATAAAGAATTTGGTACAGGAGCAGTAAAAATCACACCAGCCCATGACCCAAATGACTTTGAAGTGGGAAGACGCCATAACCTTCCAGAGATCAACGTGATGAATGATGATGCCACTATCAATGAAAAAGGTGGAAAATATGAAGGAATGGCACGTTATGATGCGAGAAAAGCCATTGTAAAGGATTTAGAAGAAGGCGGATATTTAGTTCGTGTAGAAGATCATGCTCATAATGTAGGAACTCACGATCGTTGTAAAACAACCGTAGAGCCACTGATCAAACAACAATGGTTTGTTCGTATGGAAGAAATGGCAAAACCAGCCATTGAAGCATTAAAAAAAGGCGATTTACAATTTATTCCAGAACGTTTTGATAAGACTTATCTTCATTGGTTAGAAAATATTCGTGACTGGTGTATTTCTCGTCAGTTATGGTGGGGACATAGAATACCAGCTTACTATTGTGAAGAATGTGGTGAGATTGTAGTAGCTCGTTCCACAGAAAAACCAGAAACTTGTCCAAAATGTGGTTGCAACCATATGGTTCAGGATGAGGATACATTGGATACATGGTTCAGCTCCGCTCTTTGGCCATTTTCAACACTTGGTTGGCCAGAACAGACAGAAGAACTTAATTATTTCTATCCAACCGATGTTTTAGTAACAGGATATGATATTATTTTCTTCTGGGTTATCCGTATGGTATTTTCTGCATTAGAACAGACAGGGGAAGTGCCATTTAAACACGTGTTAATTCATGGTCTTGTTAGAGATTCACAAGGTCGCAAAATGAGTAAATCTCTTGGAAATGGTATCGATCCAATTGAAGTTATCGACAAATATGGGGCAGATGCTCTTCGTTTGACACTGATCACAGGAAATGCTCCAGGAAATGATATGCGTTTTTATTGGGAACGTGTAGAAGCGAGCCGTAACTTCGCAAACAAAGTTTGGAACGCATCCCGTTTCATTATGATGAATCTTGAAAAAGCGGAAATTCCAACTGACATTGATTTAAGCACATTAACAGGAGCTGACAAGTGGATCTTATCCAAAGTGAACACATTGACAAAAGATGTAACAGACAATATGGATAAATTTGAACTTGGTATTGCGGTACAAAAAGTGTATGATTTCATTTGGGAAGAGTTCTGTGATTGGTATATTGAAATGGTAAAGCCAAGACTTTATAACGATGAGGATGAAACAAAAGCAGCAGCTCTTTGGACATTAAAGCATGTGTTAATTCAGTCTTTAAAATTACTTCATCCATATATGCCATTTATTACAGAAGAAATTTTCTGCACATTACAGGATGAAGAAGAATCCATTATGATTTCAAAATGGCCAGAGTATAAAGAAGAATGGAATTTTGAAGAAGATGAATTTGCAGTAGAAACAATTAAAAATGCCGTAAGAAATATCCGTAATCTTCGTGCAGAAATGAACGTAGCACCTAGCAAGAAAGCAAAAGTATTCGTTGTATCCGAAAGCGAAGACATCCGTTCTATCTTCGAAAACGGAAATGTATTCTTTAAAACACTAGGATATGCTAGTGAAGTTATCGTTCAAAAGGATAAAACAGGAATTGAAGATGATGCTGTGTCAACAGTGATTCCAAACGCTGTTATCTATATGCCATTTGCAGAACTTGTCGATATTGCAAAAGAATTAGAACGACTTGAAAAAGAAGAGAAAAAATTAATTGGAGAAGTAAAACGTGTAGAAGGAATGCTTTCTAATGAGCGTTTTATGAGCAAAGCTCCACAGGCAAAAATTGATGAAGAAAAAGAAAAACTTGTGAAATATACAAATATGTTAGAACAAGTAAGAGAACGTCTTGCTCAATTGAGTAAATAGTGAGAGAATGATGAAAAAGCGTGTTTTGAAAAATAACAAGACACGCTTTTTCTTTCATAGGAAGTTGAGGAAATACCATGCAATACACATATGAACAGGCAGTTGATTATCTATTAAATATTCCAAAGTTTGCGAAAAAAACAACAAAGGATAATTTATTATCTCTTTTAAAAAAACTTGGTGATCCGCAAAAGAAAAAGCCTGCAATCCATGTAGCAGGAACCAATGGAAAAGGTTCTACCTGTGCCTATATGAACAGTATTTTATTAAAGGCAGGATTTCATACAGGGCTGTTCACATCCCCTCATCTTGTGGACTTAGAAGAGCGGTTTCGATTGGATGGAGAAGTGGTAGCAAGAGAAGAATTTTTATGCTGTTTTCATCTCTTTAAACAAGCGATGGATGCTCATGTAAAAGAAGGAAACGCTCATCTATCCTTTTTTGAGGCTGTTTTTGTCATTGGAGCTTTGATTTTTTCCAGAGCACCCATTGATTATGCCATTTATGAAACAGGATTAGGTGGACGGTTGGATGCTACCAATGTTTTAATACCACGTCTTACGGTTATTACATCCATTGGGCGGGATCATATGCAGTTTTTAGGAGATACCATTGAGCAGATTGCAGAGGAGAAGGCGGGCATTATAAAAGAAGGTGTGCCAGTTGTCTATCTTGCGAATACAGAGGCATCTGCTGTTATTTCAAGGAAAGCAGTCGAAAAATGTGCAAAAGAAATAAAATTATCAAAAGAATTTATTAAATTTCTTAAAAAGGATCAGAAACATATTGATTTTTGTTTCAATACTCGCTATATTAGATATGATAGTCTGACGATAGACACCTGTGCAGAATATCAAATGGAAAATGCGTCACTGGCAATCTTAGCGATTCATGAGTTGATACCAACGGTGAAAAGCGAGGTGGTTAGAGAAGGGATTAAGGCTATGAAATGGTCTTGTCGCATGGAAGAAATTATGGATGGAGTATATATCGACGGGGCACATAATGAACCAGCGGTGATGCGTTTGATGGAAACGGTGAAACAAAATAAAGCGGAATCAGCCTTATTATTTGCTGTTGTACAAGATAAAGACTATAAGAAGATGATTGAACTTTTATCAAAAGACAATATTTTTTCAAAAGTAATTGTGACTTCTGTTGATGAAGCGAGAAGTTCCAATGAAGAAAGGATAAAAGAACAATTTTTATTAGAAGGGCAACATAATGTATGTGCAAAGAAGAAAAGTAAAGAGGCTTTTCAAATAGGACTTGCTTGGAAAAAAGAGAAAGAAAATAGAATGCTCTATTGTGCTGGCTCTTTGTACTTAGCAGGGGAACTTTGCAAAGAATTGAAAAAAGGAGCGTTATAAATGATTAATTTTGAAGAAGAATTAAAAAAATTTAAACCATCTTTGGAAGTTGATCAAGCAGAAGATGCGATTTACAGAAATGATTTAAAAGACATGACAGATATCATGATGGAATTGGCAGGTAGAACACAAGGAAATGACGGAAAGAAAGAGGACTAGGAGGCAACAGTGATGAATTGTATCAAATGTGGAGCGCCAGTTCAAAAAGATCAAGTGTGCACAGGCTGTGGTGTGCATATGTCTTTTTATAAAAAGGCATACAATACGGCGAACTATTATTATAATTGTGGACTTGAAAAGGCACAGGTGAGAGATCTAACAGGTGCAATTGAGGATCTGAAAATCGCTTTAAAATACAAAAAGGACTTGACGGATGCAAGGAACTTATTAGGACTTGTCTATTATGAGATGGGAGAACTTGTATTGGCTCTTAGTGAATGGGTATTAAGCCTTCATTTCCAGCCAGAAGATAATATTGCAAAGGAGTATGTGGAATACATTCAACATAATCCAACCCGTCTTGAAAATGTGAATCAAGTGGTGAAAAAATATAATCAAACCTTGACTTATGCAAGACAAAATAATGAGGATATGGCATTGATTCAATTGAAAAAAGTGCTGAGTTTGAATCCGAATTTTGTCAGTGGACATCTGCTCTTAGCGTTGCTTTATATCAAAACAGGAACACCAGAAAAGGCGAAAAAACCTTTAGAAAAAGTTCTAAAAATTGATGCCCATAATATTACAGCTCTTCGTTACATGAATGAATTAAATCAAAATTCTGGAAAATTAGCAGAAAAAGAAGAGGAAACGAAGAAAGTGGATACAAGGGTCAATGCAAAACCTGTGGGAGAATACAAAGAGCCAGTGTCAGGAATGCGAAATCTTGTATACATTTTTATCGGTGCTGTCATCGCTGTGGTGGCGATGTGGTTCTTAGTCATTCCAAGTATGAAAGATGCCGTAAGAGAACAAGCGAAAAAGGAACAAGCCACAGTAGCAGAAGAGTTGACTGCGAAAAAAACTGCTTTAGCCAGTGCAGAGGAAGAAAATAAAACATTAAAAGCTACAAATAAAAGTTTACAAAAACAGTTGGAAAAATATGAGGCAGATGGTTCTAAGAGTATTTATGACAAGCTATTATTGGCAAGTCAATATTACTATGAAAACGATCGGGTGGCTGCAGCAGAAGAATTAATTGGTGTAAAAGAGTCCGATTTAAAAACTGATACTGCAAAACAAGTCTATCAAGATTTAGCAGAAAATACATTGGAATACGCTTCTAATTCTTTATTCAATCAAGGTTGGAATCAATATAATGTAGGAAACTATGATGAAGCGTTAGAAATTTTACAAAAATCCTATAAGATGAACACAGAAAATGTGGAATCACTTTACTTTATCGCAAGATGTTACGATCGCAAAGGCGATACAAAGAATGCGAAAAAATACTATGATAAACTGATTGCTGACTTCCCAGGAACATCAAGGGCAAGCAAAGCACAGGAATATTTACGATACTTAGAGTCATAAGAAAAGACAGAGAAATGCGGTGGTGCGCAAGAAGAAATTCTGGAGCACTGCCGTTTTTTTACGCAAAGACAACGAGCCATGTGAGAGTATTTATGCTCACATATGGCGACTGTCTGCGAACGTGAGAAGTTCGCAAAGCGTGCTTCTCATCGTTTGTGTATAAGGAATAAGTCAAATAGAAAACTGTGGAATATAGGAGGGAAATATGGAAATTGAAGTTTCATATAATGGAAGTTATTTAATTGTAGGTCTATCAGGAGAACTGGATCAGCATATGGCGGATCGAATTAGAGGAAGAATTGATTATGGACTATTAAAGGAAGGAATAAAAAATATGATTTTTGACTTTACAGAAGTGAGTTTTATGGATAGTTCAGGGATTGGAATGTTATTAAAACGCTATAAACAAGTAAAAAAACTAGGAGGCAATCTCTATATCACTGGATGCAGTCAAGGACTTCTTCGGTTGGTGAGATTATCGGGATTGGAGAAAATCGTGGTATTAAAGGATACCGTAGAGGAGGCTTTAAAGGAATAAAAACATAAAAAAATAAAGAAAATACAAAGATGCAAGGGAATTTTTAATAAAATTTCAAAATTGGATGGAAGGTGCCATCGACCATTGGGAGGAAAGTATGAATAACAAAAATCACATGAGAATCGAGTTTGACAGTAAATCTGAAAATGAGAGTTTTATTCGGACGGTGATCGCAGCTTTTTTAGTTGGAGCAGATCCGAATATGGAGGAATTAAATGATGTAAAGACCGCAGTATCAGAGGCAGTTACTAACTGCATTATTCATGGATATGAAGGAAAAGAAGGAACCATTGTTTTAGAGGCCACCCTTTGTCATCGTGATATTTATATTACGATACAGGATTTTGGCATAGGGATTGCCGATATTGGACAAGCCATGGAACCGCTTTATACGTCAAAACCGGAGATGGAACGGTCAGGAATGGGATTTTCCTTTATGGAAGCCTTTATGGATACGGTGCAAGTGAAGTCAACCCCCGGAGAAGGAACGATCATCACGATGAAGAAGGGTATCGGACGGAATGCAAGATGACAATTGGGGACTTCTAATTCGGGCAGTACAAGGAGATAAAGTTGCAAGAGAGTTGCTTGTAACAGAAAATATGGGACTCGTGTACAGTGTTGCGAGAAGATTTCTAAACCGGGGATATGAACTAGAAGATCTCTTTCAAATAGGCTGTATCGGACTAATGAAAAGTATTGATAAATTTGATATTACATATGATGTAAAATTTTCAACGTATGCAGTACCGATGATAACAGGAGAGATTAAACGATTTCTTCGAGATGATGGCATGATTAAAGTCAGCCGTACTTTAAAAGAAAATGCGATGAAGGCAAGACAAGCACAGGATAAGTTCATCCATGAACATGGAAGAGAACCCACCTTATCAGAACTTGCAAAGGCTTCTGAGTTAACAGAAGAGGAAATCGTAGAAGCTTTGGATGCCAATGTGGAAGTGGAATCCATTTACAAGACAATTTATCAGTCAGAAGGAAGTGAAATCCGCCTTGTGGATAAGCTAGAAGAAAAGCACAATGCCAATGAGCATGTGTTAAATCAAATGACGATAAAAACTCTGATGGAATTGTTGGATGAAAGAGAACAAGAGATTATAAGACTGCGTTATTTTGAAGAAAAAACCCAAACAGAGATAGCAAAACTTCTAGGAGTTTCTCAAGTGCAAATCTCCAGAATTGAGAAAAAGGTGTTAGGAAAACTTCGAAAAGAACTTGGAAATTCTGCATAAAAGGATGAATAAAATTTGCCATTCATCACCATACTAGGAAAAGAACGATAAAACAATAAAGAGGTGAGGAAGAAATGGCAGTCATTTATCTAAAGGTAGAACAGAGTGTCTGTGTCACAAATCCCATTGCTCATATCAAAGATATTGCGAGTATTTATTGTAGTGATCCAGAACTTGCCTATCAGGCAGGGCAGGTGGAACTGTTTCGGTTTAAAAAAATGGAAAATGGAAGAGAAATGTTTTCTATTTTAAAACTAATAGAGCTTATAAAAAAGCAATGTCCAGAAGTTGAAGTAGAGAATATGGGAGAATCTGATTTTATTGTTTACTATAAACCACCAAAGCATGAGAGTCGCATACTTCTTTGGGCAAAGGTGATTGCGATTTGTCTAGTGGCTTTTTTTGGAGCAGGGTTTGCTATTATGACTTACAATAATGATGTGAATACAGATCAGGTGTTTTCCACCATGTATCATCTTGTAATGGGCAAGGAGAGCTATGGACCATCCATTATGACTTTCATGTATTGTGTTGGTTTGACCATTGGTGTTTTAGTTTTCTTTAACCATGCAGCCAATAAGAAATTATCCGATGATCCGACACCATTTCAAGTGCAGATGCGTTTATATGAAAGGGATGTCAATGATACCTTTTTAAAGGGAGCTGGAAGAAAAGGGGATGAGATCGATGTGGATACGTGAGATATTTTTAGGATTCCTAGGAATCTGTGCGGGGCTTACCGTTGCAGGAGGATTTGTCGCACTGATCACATTGCTAGGTGTTATTCCAAGACTTGCCAGTGAAACAAAGACAATGAAGAGAGCCATTTTATATGAAAATTTTTTGATACTAGGGGTAGTGCTTGGTAATATTGTTTCATTGTATTCTCCAAGACTTCCTTTTGGATTTCCCTTTCTTATTCTATTTGGCTTATTTGCTGGTGTGTTTGTTGGATGCCTTGCCATGGCACTGGCAGAAACAATTAATACATTCCCTATTTTTTTTCGTCGGCTATCCATGCGAAAAGGAGCTCCTTTTATTGTGATAAGCCTTGCTATTGGAAAAGGAATTGGATCATTGGTTCAACTATATTTTGGGAGGTAGATTACTATGAGAAAAGAACCCACAAAAAACGAATACAATCAGTATGTGGAGCAAATTACACCTGTGCATAGCTGTTTTTTAAACTGCATACGTGCATTTTTTGTAGGAGGAATTATTTGCACCATTGGACAAGGGATTTTTCAGCTTGGACAAGATGTATTTGGATTAAATAAAGATGATGCTTCTGGATATGTAACATTGATCCTTGTGTTTTTAAGCGTTTCCTTAACAGCATTTAATTTGTATTTTCCTCTTGTAAAATTTGGAGGGGCAGGAGCATTGGTTCCAATTACAGGGTTTGCAAACTCTGTGGCATCTCCAGCCATTGAATATCAAAAAGAAGGACAAGTGTTTGGTATTGGTGTTAAAATCTTTACAATTGCAGGTCCTGTTATTTTATATGGAGTGTTTACATCCTTTATTATGGGCATTGGCTACATGATTATAAAGGCTATGATGAGATAATAGAGAGAAGGAGAAAAAATTATGCAACAGGGAAAACAAAGTGTTTTATTTGAAAAAACTCCCTATATTAGAAGTTGTTCATCTGTTGTTGGGAAAAAAGAGGCAGAAGGACCACTTGGGAAGTATTTTGATAAAGTGATAGAAGATCCGCTTTTTGGACAGCAAAATTGGGAACTTGCAGAGAGCCGGTTTCAACAAGAAGCTCTTACCATCGCTTTAGAAAAAGGAAAGATAAAGGAAGACCAATTACGCTATTTGTTCGCAGGAGATTTGCAAGGACAATTAGTTGGAACAACATTTGCAATGCGGGATATGAATGTTCCTGTCTTTGGATTGTATGGAGCTTGTTCTACCATGGGAGAGGCACTTTCTTTGGCAAGTATGGTTGTAAGTGCAGGGTATGCCGATGAGGTTGGAGCGGTCACATCAAGCCATTTGGGCAGTGCAGAAAAGAACTTCCGCTATCCTCTTGAATATGGAAACCAAAGACCAAAAAGTTCTACATGGACAGTGACAGGAAGTGGGGCGTTTATTGTTTCATCTTCACAAGGAAGTGTTAGAATAAAGGGAATTACAACAGGAGTCATCAAAGACTATGGAATCAAGGATTCCATGAATATGGGAGCGGCGATGGCACCAGCAGCAGCGGATGTCATTTATCAGAACTTACAAGATTTTGATTGCCAACCAGAAGAATATGATAAAATTATAACAGGAGATCTTGGAACAGTTGGACAAGAAATTCTTATCAAACTATTAAAAGATAATCATTATGATATTTCAAAAGTTCATATGGATTGTGGAATTGAGATCTATGATGATAAATCACAAGATACTCATGCTGGTGGTTCTGGATGTGCTTGTAGTGCAGTGACATTAGCTGGATACGGCATGGAACAACTGATGAAAAAAGAGTGGAATAAAATTTTATTTGTTCCAACAGGAGCTTTGCTATCAACAGTCAGTTTTAATGAAGGACAGACAGTTCCAGGAATTGCCCATGCGGTGATTTTAGAGCGACAAGCATAAACACTGATAAAATAAGAATGAACAAAAAGAAGAGATGGTGAAATCATGGACTATATAAAAGCATTTGTAGTGGGAGGAGTTATTTGTGTTCTTTCTCAAATATTGATGGATAAAACAAAAATGATGCCAGGGCGAGTAATGGTTACACTTGTAGTGTTAGGATGTATTTTGGGAGCCATTGGAATCTATGAGCCATTGGTGGACTGGGCAGGATGTGGAGCCACAGTACCACTGACTGGATTTGGATATTCTCTTTGGAAAGGGGTAAAAGAGGCGATTGATATTCATGGATTTTTAGGATTATTCCGAGGTGGATTTAAAGCAGCAGCAGCAGGAACATCAGCAGCGTTGATCTTTTCCTATATCGCCAGTCTTATTTTCCAGCCAAAGATGAAAAAATAATAAAAAGAGATTATGAAAAAAGCAATCTTAGATACGGAGTGATTGTCTTTTTTCATAATCTCTTTTTTGTTTCTCATCCTTTGTACTTTTAAATTCCAAAGTCTTGCAGATCGGTTGCAAGACAAGAAATAGCACCTTCAATATCTTTGTTTTCTAAGCAAGCAATGATCTCTTTGTGGCATTTCATATCAGAAGGAACAAGAGCATTATCCCATTTATCCCAATAAAACTGGGCATAAGCTCTTTTTAATAAATCCATGGAGCGTTTTAATTCTTGTACGGCATAGTGATTGCCAGAGAGGGAGAGGAGTTTTAGATGAAACTCTTCATTGCTATCCCAGTGATTAAAAATCCCATCTTCTGATTTATTACAAAGGACATCCACTCTTTTTAATTCTTCTATCTGATCTTTTGTAATCTTTTGATAAGAAAGGCGTAAAGCGCCACTTTCTAAAATAAGGCGATATTGGAGAACTTGTTCTACGGTTTCCCTTGTTAGACGTATTACCTCATAGCCGTATCGAGGAATACTACGCAAAATCCCTTCATTACAAAGGGTAATCAAAGCGTCCCGAACAGGAGATTTACTGCATCCGTATTTTTCAACAAGCTCTTTTTCGTTTAATATTTGATTTGGCTTGTATTCGTCGGAGAAAATACCCTCAAGAATTGACTGATAAATAATAGATTTTAAATTTTTTTCTGCTTTCATGTCATAGATTCCTAACTTTCTCTCTTTGTCTTATATTGTCAATAATGTTTCTTATCGTTTATCATATCAAAAACAAGTTAAAAAGTAAATGATGGGGTTTTGCCATTGACAAATATCGATAAAGAATATATATTTAAAATATATTATTAATATGATTACTGATATTATCAGAGAAAATAGACCAGTGGAAAGAAAAGATGGAGGATCGATGGATGGATAGACAAAGTATAGAAAATTATATTGCGATTTTAGAACATGAATTAGTGCCTGCTCTTGGGTGTACAGAACCGATTGCCATTGCCTATTGTAGTGCAAAAGCAAGAGAAGTATTAGGTGAGTTTCCTGAGTCTGTGACAATGTGGTGTAGTGGAAATATTATAAAAAATGTGAAGTCAGTTACCGTTCCAAATTCTGGAGGGTTAAAAGGAATTGAGGTTGCTAGTGTACTTGGAATTGTGGGAGGCGATCCACAAAAACAATTAGAGGTGCTGACAACTGTAACAAAAGAAGATATTGAACAGGCAAAAGAGTTAATTGCGAAGGGATATTGTACTTGTCACTTGCAAGAAGGTGTGGAAAATTTATATATCGTAGCCAAAGTGGAAGCAAAGGGACACAGTGCAGAAGTGACCATTGTCAATCAACATACACAGATTGCAAAAATTGTAAAAGACGAAGAAGTTTTATATGAGAAATCCATCCAACAACAGGAAAATCAAAGTTTTGATAAGTCAAAACTCAATGTAAAGCAGATTTTAGAATTTGCAAACTGTGTGGAAATCGAGAGAATTAAACCAATATTAGAACGACAAATTAAGATGAATACGGCGATTTCAAGAGAGGGACTTTTATATTCTTATGGGGCACAAGTTGGAAGAACACTGTTAGAAGTATATGGAACAGATATTAAGACGAGAGCAAGGGCAGTGACAGCGGCTGGTTCGGATGCTCGCATGAGTGGATGTTCTCTTCCTGTTGTGATTAATTCTGGTAGTGGTAATCAAGGGATGACTGCATCCTTGCCTGTGATTGAATATGCAAAAGAATTGGGAGTGAGTGGAGAAACATTATATCGTGCTTTAGCTGTTAGCAATCTCATTGCGATCCATCAAAAAAAATATATTGGAAGTCTTTCCGCTTACTGTGGTGCGGTCAGTGCTGCCTGTGGTAGTGGAGCTGGAATTACTTATATGTGTGGGGGTACATATGAGCAAGTATGCAATACGATTGTGAACACCATCGCAAATGTTGGAGGTATTGTGTGTGATGGGGCGAAATCCTCTTGTGCTGCAAAGATTGCATCTGCTGTGGAAGCAACAATTTTGGCACATCATATGAGCATGAAACAACATGCGTTTGAGGAAGGAGAAGGAATTGTAGCAGAAGATATAGAAGAAACTATTAAAAGAATGGGATATATTGGACGAGTTGGAATGAAAGAAACCGATGTGGAAATCTTAAATCTTATGCTTGATAAGCAAGTGGAAGAATAAAAAAAGGGGTTGTTTGACGAAGAATGAGTCAAACAGCTCCTTTTTTCGTGTATGAGAAGTGTGTATCCGATGGAAGTTAATTATCTTCTTCCACCATACGGTATCCAACGCCAACCTCTGTAAAAATATATTTTGGTTCACCTGGATTTTTCTCGATTTTTCTGCGTATATTTGCCATATTGACACGCAAAATTTGATTATCCTTTAAAGCATAAGGTCCCCAAATTTGTGTAATAATGGATTCATATGTCATAACCTTGCCAGCGTTTTGTGCCAGTAATGCTACGATTTTATATTCAATTTGGGTTAAATGAATTTCTTTTCCGCCCAAAGTGATTAAATATTTATCAAAGTTAATGCAAAGATCTCCTGAGCTATATGTAGTTTTAGGAAGATTTGTTGATGTCACAGAAGAGAGATGATGGCGGAGTGCTGTGCGGATTCTAGCAAGTAATTCATAAGTTCCAAAGGGCTT
The DNA here is from genome assembly GCA_949284175.1 of uncultured Eubacteriales bacterium. GTDB lineage: Bacteria > Bacillota > Clostridia > Lachnospirales > Lachnospiraceae > Scybalomonas. The sequence goes on along the minus strand of CASDVE010000015.1, from coordinate 9,485 downwards.
TGTCAAATAATCATCAGCCCCACAGTCAAGAGCCTCTACTTTATCCTGTTCTCTATCTCGAGCGGATACAACAATAACAGGAGTTCCTGTCCAATTTCTAATTTCCTTTAATATTTCAAGACCATCCATATCTGGCAAACCAAGATCCAATATAATCAGATCTGGGCAATGAGATGAAATCATAGAAAGAGCGGATTGTCCAGTATAGGCCTGTAATGGTTTGTAGTTATTAGCAAGCAATGTAGTAGAGATAAAATTGCTGATACCTTTTTCATCTTCTGCAATGAGAATTGTTGTCTTATTCATAACTATTTTCCTCCATAGGCAAAGAGAAGACAAAACTTGCTCCTCCTTGCTCGTTATTATTATTATACCCTTGAATAGTTCCTTTATGAGCTTTTACGATTGTCATACAAATGGACAATCCGATACCCATTCCTTTGTATGTATCTCTACTGTCCTTAGAATAGGAAGCGTATCCATCAAATAGATGTTCTAGCTGATCGGGATGAAGTCCTCGACCATAATCACGAATGGTAAATACCGCAAAGTTGTGTTCTCGTGATAACGTAATATCAATAGGAGAAGGACAACCAGAATGATGGACAGAATTTTCACATAGATTGATGATTACCTGTTCGATTAATGTAGCATCCATTGGTACCATAAGTAGTTCATTAGGAATTGTGACGCGAAAGTGCGTATCAGGGCACCTTTTCTTTAGTTTTATTACAGCAGCAGAGATGATTTCTTCTGCTGGTTCTAGCGTTGTTTTTAACTTTGTTTCCCCTTCTCGAATCCTTGTAATGGAAAGAAGATTTTCCACCATGTGGATGAGCCATTCGCAGTCATCACGAATGCTGATGAGCAGTTTTGTCTTTGCTTCTTTATCAAGTAGCTCATCATTATCAAGTAAAGTAGAAGTAGCTCCTAACATTGTGGTAAGAGGGGTGCGTAAGTCGTGAGAAACTGCACGAAGAAGATTACTACGCATTTTTTCTTTTTCGGACTCTAAAAGAGTTTGCCGTTGTACTTCTTGTAGCTGCAAATGTTCTAGCATCATAACAGTGCGAGAAACAGCCAGTTCTAAAAAACGTTCAAATTCTTTTGCTTCTATATCCAAATTAGAAATATCAACAGCAATCATTCCATAATGTTCAGAAGAAGTGGATAATGGTTGAAAATACCAGTATCCATGAATTCCCTTGAAGTTTTCTTCAGGATGGGATTTTTCAAATTTTACATTTGTTTTTAAATAGGTTTGTAAACGAGAGATTGTAATGTTGATGACTTCTTCTTTGGTATTAATAGAAACTAAATCTCTCATAAGGATATAAAGCTCTTCGGCATTTTTTTCCTTATTCATTGCAATTTGAGCGTGCCGTTTCAAGTCAGATGTCGTAATATTTACAAGAAGAGCTGTGACAGACATAATAAGAAATGTGATAGGGTAACCATTGAGTGTGAAATCAAATGAGAGATATGGATAGGTGAAAAGAAAATTCACACTAAGTACCGCAATAAGAGATGCAATGACACCCCAAATATATCCATCAGTTACTCTTGCAATAATGACAATTGCGAGTAAATAAATAGACACAACATTAATACGCCGAAACTGATGATCAAACTCTGCAACAAGCGTTGCAAGAATCAGAATAAGAATCATGGAAAGAAAGTTCCTAAGAAGCTCTTTTTTTCTTTCATTTGTAAGAATATGGGTATTGAATAAATGTTTCATACTATTTCTTTCCCTCCGAATCAAATTATACAGAAAAAGTAAAGAAATTCCTAGTCATTTTGTAAGGAAAAATGATAAAAATATTAAGAAAATGCTAAAAAACCCCAAAATACGTTAAGAAAGCAATAAGAAAACGGAAGAAATACAAGAAAAATTGTATCTCTTCCGAAAGTATGTTCTATTCTTCGCTTTCAATTTGTTCATCCGGATCAAGAGAATCTGTCAATGGAAGATGGGAACGCTGTTTTTCCACTTCGTTTGATGTGTCAGGAACTTGTTCTGGTTCCGCTTTGGGTGGTGTGATTTTCGATGATGCGATATTATGGATATGACACACTTCATTTTGGAAGTTAGTAGGTAAATAATATGGTGCATCAGCAGTTAGTGAACTGGCATTTTCAGGTGGGATCATATATACCGTTGAAATTTGATCACTTTCTGGACAATACTTACTAATTGGCTGTTTTGATTCTTTACAAATCGTAACTTTTACATGGACATCACATTCCTCTGTTGGAACGGTACCCTTTGCAAAATATTCCGTTCGAACAGTACTTCCTCTTGGATCTCGATCACAAAGTCCTGGAACAGCCAGTTTTCCAGATTTTGTACAAATGGTGGCTCTTGTAATAGAGGAACTTTGAGGGAATTCTTTATCTTTTAACCCCAGTTGGGAATGCACTTTGTCCATAATGGTTTTCCAAATGATTTTATGAGTATTTCCACTGGAAAAGCTGGTGTTCACATCATAGCCATACCAAATAGAAGCGGTATAGTATGGCGTGTATCCAGAAAACCAAAAATCATAATTATTGGAAGTTGTACCAGTCTTTCCAGCAGAGCGTACAGAATTTAACTTGGTAGCCGTTCCTGTTCCATAGTTTACAACATCCTCCATTGCATTGGTTAAGAGCCAAGCGGTGGAATCTTTCATTACCTGTTTTGTCTGAGGTGTATTATCATAGAGTAAGTTTCCACTGTGATCTAAAATTTTGGTATAAAGCACTGGTTTTGTGTACAACCCTTTATTTGCAATTGCTGCATAAGAGGCAGTTAATTCAAGGTTTGTGACACCGTTTGTAAGTCCGCCAAGTGACATTGGATATTGAATATCAGAATAGATAGAACCATCTGCATTCACTTGCTTGTCCACAAGAGTTGTAAAACCGAGGTTTAATAAATAGTTATAGGCAACTTGAGGAGTCACAACTTCCATTGTCTTTGCTGCCACGATATTGGTTGAATTTTGTATCGCCTTTCTAACCGTTGTAAGACCTCCATATTGTCCGTTGGCATTTCTGACAGAAGTGTTTGTCTTTGGCCATGTGTATGGAGCATCGTCAAAAGTAGTTGCCAGTGTGATACCGGCAGTGTCAAGAGCTGGCACATAGGTTGATACAATTTTAAAAGTAGACCCTGGTTGTCTAGTTGTATCAGTTGCACGATTGAGAGTTAAGTTTCCTGTTTTTTCCCCTCTACCACCAACGATTGCTTTTACATAACCTGTCTTTTGATCCATTAAAGTAAAGGATACTTGAGGTTGTAGGGTCGTATCAATTTTTTCTCCAAGAAGAACATCTCCATCCTTAGGATGATAGACAGTCGCTTTAAATTCTTTTGCTGCTTCCTTTGCTTTATCAGCACTAGAAAAGATCATTTGAGAACGAGAAGTGCCAAGTTTTTTTCTTAAGTAGGCATCCACATCATATTCGGAATAATTTTTCGTCGTTCCGTCTTTTTTTTGAATGGAGAGCCGATAGCCAAGAGAAACATCAGAACTTTGTGGAAACATATTCGGATCGGAAATCACAGAATCACAGATCGCTTGAATGGTGGAATCTTGGGTAGCATAAATGCTAAGACCACCACGATAAAGGGCATTATATGCCTGTGTTCGATTATAACCAAGTTGTTCTTGCAAGTCGTCAATGACTTGTACGATCAAAGCATCCATGAAATAGGAATAAAAACTGCTATCAGATTGCTTGTTATTCACTTGTTCAATTCGCTCGTATACTTGATCCTTCATCGCTTTATTGTATTGTTTTTTTGTGATCAATTCTTGATCCAACATCCGTTTTAAAATCGTAGCACGACGAGTGGCATTTTCTTCTGGATGTTTTACTGGATCAAGGGCACTTGGATTCTTAGTAATGCTTGCAATAACGGCGGATTCTGATAGGGTGAGTTCGCTTACATCTTTGTCGAAATAACGATTGGCAGCAGCTTGTACACCAAGTGTGCTTTGACCGAGGTTAATGGTGTTTAAGTAGTATTCAAGAATCTGTTGCTTTGCATCATACTTACTCATAGTTTCCGTCAACTCTTTTTCTAAGTTAACGGCTAGATACTGCTCTTGAATTTTTCGTTCTAATTTTACGATAAAACTCGGTTCTGAGTAGGCTGCGAACACATTATTCTTAATGAGCTGTTGGGTCAATGTGCTAGCTCCTTCGGAAAAACCGCCATCACCAGAGAACAGGTTTTTTGCTCCAACAAAAAAAGCACGGATAATTCCCCGTGGATCGATACCATTGTGATCGTAAAATCGTTCATCTTCTATGGCAATAAAGGCATTTTGAAGATTTTTTGGGATCTTATCAATGGTTACATAAATTCGATTGGAATCATAATCAGCCAAAGAAAGTAGTCTTTCTCCATCTTGATTATAGATGGTTGTGGAAAAACCCTCTGGCTGTACATCAGAAGGATCAATATCTGGTGCGTTGTCAATGATACTTTTTAGCATTCCAAAGGCTGTCCCAGCACCGATGATGAAAAGAGCAATCAATCCCACAAGGAAATATTTAAAGAAAATAACAAGAATTTTCTTACGAACTTTTGGAAGTCTAGAAGTTAGAACCCTCTGACGATTTTTTATATTATTTTTATTGTAATTCATGAATTGCCTCCTTTATCTTCCTACAATTATAGCAAAGAAATATCGTTTTATAAAGAAGAAAATTATGTTATAATTATTAAGAATATACTCAAGAAAAGGCTGTTTTTCGAGAAAGCAGTTGGAAAAAAGAAGAGATAGAAAAAAAGATGAGTGTTTTGAAAAAAATTGCGATAGAAAGGAATGAAAAAATTGATAGAGCAGTACCAAGCACTGTTTGATGGAGGACAAGGGGAAATTATAGAAAAACGTTCTCGTTTTATTGCCAATGTGCGTCCTGTAACGACAGAAGAAGAAGCTCAATGTTTTATTGAAGAGATGAGAAAAAAATATTACGATGCAAGGCATAACTGCTTTGCATTTAGTGTTGGAGTGGAACAGCCCATTCTTCGGTGCAGTGATGATGGAGAGCCAAGTGGAACAGCGGGAAAGCCGATACTTGAGGTGATTACAGGAGAAAGAATCCACAATATTGCTGTTGTGGTGACGCGGTATTTTGGTGGAACATTATTAGGAACGGGAGGGCTTGTTAGAGCTTATACACAGGCCACCAAAGCAGGCATAGAAAATAGTGAAGTCATTGAAAAAAAACTAGCAAAAAGAATACAATTAATAACCAATTATAATGATATTGGCAAAATTCAATATTTGCTTGGCAATGAAAAGATTCACATAGAAACTAGTGATTATACAGATGTGGTCACCATGCAAATTTTAGTTCCGATAAAAAAAGTGGAGTTTATTGAGAAGAATTTAATCGAAGTAACCAATGGAAAAATTCAAATAGAACAAGGGGATACGTTTTATTATGCTATGATAAAAGGAGAAGTGATTGTTTTTTCCTAGCAAAGATCAACGAATCAAGAAAAGAAGAAAACCTCTGATAGTAAGAGATGCACTATCAGAGGTTTTTTTCATCGTTATTTTCTATTTGCTCTCATTCTCATGCGAGAATCTAAGATTTTTTTACGAATACGAATTGTTTGTGGTGTGATTTCCAATAATTCGTCTGTATCAATAAACTCTAACGCCTGTTCCAAAGAAAGAACTTTAGGTGGAGTGAGTTTTAAGGCATCATCAGAACCGGATGCACGAGTGTTTGTAAGTTTTTTCGTTTTACAAGCGTTGATTTCAATGTCTTCTGCTTTACCATTTTGACCAATAACCATACCAGCATAAACTTTTTCACCAGGACCGACAAATAAAGTACCGCGTTCTTGAGCTGCAAATAAACCATAAGTGATCGTTTCACCAGATTCAAAAGCAATTAAAGAACCTTGTTTTCTATATTGGATGTCGCCTTTATATGGACCATAACCATCAAAGAGGGTATTTAAGATACCATTTCCTTTTGTATCGGTTAAGAATTCCCCACGATATCCAATAAGACCACGAGATGGGATGGAGAATTCAAGACGAGTATAACCGCCACTCATTGGGGACATTCCTTGAAGTTCTCCCTTTCTTTGGCTTAATTTTTGGATAACGTTTCCAGAAAATTCGTCTGGTACATCGATGGTAGCAATTTCCATTGGTTCCAATTTATGTCCTCGTTCATCTTCTTTATAGAGAACTTCCGCTTTACTTACCGCAAATTCGTAGCCTTCCCGTCGCATATTTTCGATTAATACGGATAAATGAAGTTCACCACGACCGGATACTTTGAACACATCTGCGGATTCTGTTTCTTCTACACGAAGGCTGACGTCCGTATTTAATTCTCGGAATAAACGTTCACGAAGGTGACGGGAAGTGATGAATTTTCCTTCTTGTCCAGCTAGTGGGCTATCATTTACAAGGAAATTCATTGCGATTGTTGGTTCACTGATTTTTTGAAATGGAATTGCAACTGGATTATTTAAAGAACAAAGAGTATCTCCAATATGAATATCGGCAATACCAGAAACAGCTACAATAGAACCAATAGAGGATTCTTGTACTTCCACACGATTTAATCCTTCAAACTCATAGAGCTTACTGATCTTTACTTTCATTTTTTTGTCAGGTTCATGGTGATTTACAAGGTAACATTCTTGATTGACACGAATGGAACCATTTTCCACTTTACCAATACCAATGCGACCTACATATTCATTATAATCAATGGTGCTAATTAAAATCTGTGTATCCGCCTCTGGATCTCCTGTTGGAGCAGGGATGTAGTCAATAATGGTTTCAAATAAAGGCTTCATATCCTTTGGTTCTTCGTTTAAGTCGAGTGTTGCATAGCCGTTTCTTGCAGAAGCATATACAACAGGACAATCGAGCTGAGAGTCATCGGCTTCTAGCTCTAAGAAAAGTTCTAGCACTTCATCTACGACTTCTTCCGGACGTCCTTCTGGGCGGTCAATTTTATTGACACATAAAATAACAGGCAATGATAATTCTAATGCTTTTTTCATAACGAATTTAGTCTGAGGCATCGCTCCTTCGTAAGCATCAACAACAAGAATAACACCATTTACCATTTTTAAAACACGTTCTACTTCTCCACCAAAATCAGCATGTCCTGGTGTATCAATGATATTAATTTTTGTATCCTTATAATGAATTGCTGTGTTTTTAGAGAGGATCGTAATTCCTCTTTCACGTTCGATATCATTGGAGTCCATAACACGTTCTTGAACTTCTTGATTTTCGCGGAATACGCCACTTTGTTTTAAAAGTTCATCAACTAAAGTTGTTTTTCCATGATCGACATGGGCAATAATTGCAATATTTCTAACATCGTTTCTTGAGATTTTCATAAAAACCTTCCTTACTATACTGAATTTCTACTTATCTTATGTCACTAATAGTAGTAGCAATAGTATTCATTCTATCACAAGCCTACAACGCTTACAAGTTATTTTTGCATATGGCAATTGAGAAATTCAAAGATAAGTGTTATAGTTAGAGAAAGAATAAAGAGGTATTAGGGTAAAAAATATGGGGATAGTCAAAAGAGGTTGATTTTTGTCGGGCGATTACTTGTTCTAAAATAAAAAAGAGTAGCATAGAATGAGTATTATACATAACCACGAAGGGAGAAAATAAAAGTATGGAACCATTATTTAAAAACAACCAAGCGGTATTGGCGGGGGAAGCGGTATCAGAATTTCAATTCAGTCATGAAGTATTTGGAGAGGGATTTTATCTACTCTATTTGAAAGTAGCTAGATTGAGTGAAGCAGGTGATGTTGTACCTTTACTTGTATCCGATCGTTTGATCAATGTACATGAATCAATTTTAGGAAAACAGCTGGAGGCAAAAGGTCAGTTCCGTTCTTATAATAAACACGAAGAGAACCAAAATCATTTAATCCTATCATTGTTTGTGAGAGAAATTCGTTTTTTAGACGAAGGAGAAAAAAGTCAGAAACCAAATAGTATTTATTTGGATGGATTTATTTGTAAACCTCCAGTATATCGTATGACGCCACTTGGAAGAGAAATCGCAGATCTTTTAGTCGCTGTGAATCGAGCTTACGGAAAATCCGATTACATTCCTTGTATTTGTTGGGGAAGAAATGCCCGTTATGCTGGTAATTTGCCAGTGGGAACACGAGTGTCTGTATGGGGAAGAATTCAAAGTAGAGAGTATCAAAAGAAGATAGATGATCATACAGTAATAACAAAGACTGCCTATGAAGTTTCCATTAGTAAAATGGAAAGTCAACAAAATGCAGCAGTAGAATCGTAACCTACCTGTTGCATAAACAAGATTCCTGTGATAAAATAATTTTCTATTTACGCGAAGACAACGAATCAGTTTCTCATCGTTGTTTATGTGAAAGAATAAATATGATTGAAGTATTGGAGCTTAGCAGTCATAGGATACAATAGGTCGAAGTGTAAGAAAATATGAGGTGGAAATTTTGGAAAATACAAATGTTCAGATCTATTACGGTGAAGGAAGAGGTAAGACATCTGCATCCATTGGAAAGTGTATTGAATATGCGAGTATGGGAAAGCAAGTTGTTGTTGTTCAATTCTTAAAAGGGAAAGGTTCTGAAGAATTAGAATTTCTAAAACGTTTAGAACCAGAAATTAAAGTGTTTCGATTTGAAAAGAGCGATTGTCATTACGAGAACTTGACAGAGGAGCAAAGACAAGAGCAAGAAGTCAATATTCACAATGGATTTCATTATGCAAGAAAAGTCATTGACACAAAGAGTTGTGATGTGCTTGTGCTGGATGAGATTTTAGGTTTACTCGATCATCAAATTGTTGGAATCGATGTGATGGAAGAATTAGTGGAACTGGCGGAAGGACAAATTGAAATTATTTTAACAGGAAGAGAACTTCCAAAATCCGTAGAAGATCTGGCAGGTTTTGTTTACCAGATCAGTACAATAAAAGAATCATAAAAATAAGCCAAAAGAAACATCTGCATTTGGTTGACTTTTCGATATTGAAGTGTTATGATAGGCATAACCATTATAACAATTTCTAAAATACAAAGTTTATCATGCTGGTAGAGGCGCATTATTTATTAGTACCCTGTGGGAGATGGAGGCAGTCTTTGAAAACAGGAGAAAGGGAATAGTGCCGAAATTTCACAGAAGATGCCAACGCTGTGAAGTTGGGGATGCAGTTAAGAGCTGTATCACTGTCATCAAAACACGATGGAGTGCTGCCTGAAGGATGCGTAATATTAGGAAAGTCATAGGATCAGAACAAGGTTCCGATCAAGATAAGACGAAAGTTTCTAATATTGTGCTTTATAAAAATAGAGTTTTCAGGTCGACTCCTAAGAGTCGACCTTTTTTATTTGCGTGGAAGGCATAAGTCAAGCGGAAATGCTTGCATTTCTATTTTACGCGAAGGCAACGAGTCAGAAACTATGCTTGCATATGTTTATGA